>JBEBXK010000007.1:0-129708 GCA_040391605.1 Vulgatibacter incomptus | reverse complement strand
GGACTCGGTGGCGGACTCGGTGGCGGACTCGGTGGCGGACTCGGTGGCGGACTCGGTGGCGGACTCGAGAGCGGCCTCGAGAGCGGCCACGGCGGCGGCCTCGAGAGCGGCCTCGGGTTCGAGGCCGGCGGCCTCCTGCACGGTGTGATCGGTTCCCGCGACCCTGCGGCGCAGACGATCGAGCGGGCCGCCGACCTCTTTCATGAGGCGCCGGAGGCATCGATCGCTGCGCTGGGCCCTCGGCTCTCGAAGTACCTGAGGGCCTTGACCGCTGCGCGCATCGAGGCCGTCGAATGGACGGCGGGCGGCGGTCTCCGATGGATCGGCGCAGGCATGCGCCTCGCCTCCCACGAGCTCACACCGCAGGATCGGGATCTCGCCTGGCTCGCCCTTCGCCTCTGTGTGGTGGAGCGCCACGTCGCCCACGCGCCGCTGCCGCTCTTCCTGGACGATCCCTTCGCCGGGCTGGATCCCGGCAGCCTCCCCCTGATCGGCCGGATGCTCGAGGGCCTCGGCGCCAGGATTCAGATCCTCCATCGAACCTCCCTACCCACGGCGATGGGCGGGGCCACCCGGATCTCCGTCGAATGAGTCGCCCCCCCGCCCGTCCCTCCCAGCGCCGTGCCAGGGGCCTCGCCGCCGAAGATCGCGCCGCCTCCTGGCTCGCTGCCAAGGGCTGGGAGATCCTGGCGCGCAACCACCTCTATCGCCGGGGTGAGGTAGACATCGTGGCGTCCATGGGCGAGACCCTCGTCTTCGTGGAGGTGCGCAGCCGCACCTCGTCGAGCGCGGTGCATCCCCTGGAGACCCTCACCTGGAGAAAGCGCCGCAGCATCATCGCCGCGTCCATCGATTGGGCTCGTAAGGCGGGGCTCCTCGAGAGGCGGGCCATCCGCTTCGACGTGATCGTCGTCTTCGATCGCGGCGAGGGAGAAGAGACGATCGAGTGGATCGAGGGCGCCTTCGACGGCGAGGGCGGGATCTGATGGAGGGCGCCGGCACGCTCTACCTGGTGGGGACCCCCATCGGAAACCTGGGCGACATCAGCCGCCGCGCCATCGAATGCCTGGGCGCGGTCCGGCTCATAGCCTGTGAAGACACACGACACACCAGGATCCTCCTGGATCACTACGGGATCTCCACCGCCGTCACCTCGCTGCCGGCATTCGACGAGAAGCGAAGGGCCGCCGGCCTGGTGGAGCGCCTCGCCTCCGGCGACGACGTGGCCCTGGTCACCGACGCGGGGATGCCCGGGATCTCCGACCCCGGCACCGAGGTGGTCCGCCTCGCCGTGGAGGCCGGGATCCGGGTGGTCCCGATCCCCGGCCCCTCGGCACCGCTCGCGGCGCTCGCAGCCAGCGGCCTCCCGACCGAGCGCTTCACCTTCTTCGGCTTCCTCCCACGCAAGGGCGGCGCCCGGGCGGCGGCGATCGAGGAGTTGGAGGGCGCCGTCGGGACCCTGCTCCTCTTCGAGTCGCCGAGGCGTCTGCATCAGACCCTCCTCGATCTGCAGGAGGCTCTGGGCGATCGACGGGCCTGTGTCGCGCGAGAGCTGACCAAGCGCTTCGAGGAGTTGGCCCGCGGCCGCCTCAGCGAGTTGGCGGCGCACTTCGACGGCGAGGTCCTCGGCGAGATCACCCTCGTGGTCGAAGGCGGCAGGCGCGAGGCGCCGGAGGCCGGCGTCGATCTCGACCAGCTCCTCCGGGCGCGCCTCGACGCCGGCGTCTCCGTGAAGGACGCCGCCCGCGAGCTGGCCGAGGCCTACGGCCTCCCACGCAAGGAGGTCTATCGCCGGGCCCTGGAGCTCTGCGCTCGCTAGGCGGGAGGCGTCGAATGGAGCGACGCCGACCAGCTGGCGTCGCGTGAAGAGATCGTCTCAACGGGAAGGCGGGTCGCTCCTTCGACTCGTGCATCACTCGCGAGTGCTCGACTCTCGTCGGGAGCGCGCCGCTCACCCTGCCGAGATCAGCGAGCGGATCGCGCCGGGAGAAGGGAGGCCGGCCGCGGCGAAGGCTCGGCAGAAGGCGGTCGGGGACGAGTAGCCGAGGATCCCTGCGACGCTCTCGGTGGTGGCGTTGCGGGCGCTCATCAGGGCCAGGCCGGTGGAGAGCCGCCAGCGGTGGGTGAGCTCTCTCCAGCCGAGGGCGTTCGATTGATAGGTGGCGAGGTAGTCGCCCGCTCGCCGCCGGAGGTGGCGCGCGGAGATCCCGAGGCTCTCCTCGAGGTCCACCAGCATGGGCCGCTCCTCCCCCAAAGAGAGGGAGCGATCGAGGGCGCGGGAGATCGCCGCCAGCGTCGGATCGACCGGCTCCACCAGCCGCGCCGGATCGACATCGTGGAGCGGCGCGCCTTGGACCCGCAGGCTCGAGAAGATGGTCCGTATCGCGCGAGCGGCCTCCTCGCGGGTGACGCCAGGGTGGGTGAGCTCCATCGCCGCTCTGCGGCAGGCCTCCAGGGTCGACGCCGGGAGCGTCAGGGCAGAGAAGGGATCGCGGACCTCCCGCCCCAACTCCCCGGGCGCCCACTCGACGATGAGGGTCGCCGACGCTCGCTCCACTCGAAAGCCCCAGCTCCTGCTGCGGTGCTCGACCATGCACTCGCCCAAGCCGAGGGTTCGCTCCTGCCCCTTGGAGCGGACCTGGATCTCCCCGCTGAGCTGCACGAAGAGGTTGGAGCGGTTGGAGAGGCCACCTCGCTGGAGGTGCTGCGGCCACATGGCCCAATCCCGGACGACTCCGCGGCGAACCTCGATGCCGATTCGATACTGAGAGTGGAGGACGTGATAGTCCGCCATCCTGACGCCGAGCGGTGCGACGTCTCGTACCCTGTGTGATAGTAGCATCTCGCCTTCCTTGGGAGCGAAGACCGACGCGAGCATGAGCGGCGATGTCCGATCTTGTCAATCGCCATACCTGCTGATCGATGGTTCCATGGTCGCATGAGGAGGTATCGTCGATGGGTACTCGGAGCTTGAGGTTGTCATTCGTCGCTTTGTTGGCGGCGGTCATCTGGTCCGGCTGTGCGGACAGCACAGACGATTCGTGCGGTGGGGGCCGCGTCCGCTGCGACGGTGCCTGCGTCTCCCTCGACACCGACGCAGCGCATTGCGGGGCCTGCGGCGACGCCTGCGGCGTCGGGCGGGACTGCGTCGAAGGCGTCTGCGCCGAAGCGTGCTCGGAGGGGCTCTCCGAGTGCGGGGATGTCTGCGTCGACCTCGACTCCGATCCGTCCCACTGCGGCGCTTGCGGGATCGAGTGCGGGCCCGGGCACGTGTGCACGCCGACGGGCTGCGCTTGCGAGGACGGCCTCCGGGCCTGCGGGGACGCCTGCGTCGATCCCGCCTCCGACCCAGAGAACTGCGGCGGCTGCGGCGTCACCTGTGACGCGGGGAGGATCTGCATGGACTCAGAGTGCGCTTGCCCAGGTGGTCAGAGGCTGTGTGGTGACTCATGTGTAGACACGGGGCGCGACCCGGCCCATTGCGGTGATTGCGGCGCCGCGTGCGGAGCGGGGGAGGTCTGTGTCGACGGAGCCTGCGGCGGCGACTGCCCCGACGGCTTGCAGGCCTGTGAAGGCAGTTGCGTAGACATAGACACCGACGCGGCCCATTGCGGCGGTTGCTCGAGCGCCTGTGGGGAGCGGATGGTGTGCGCGGGCGGCAGCTGCGCCTGTGGCGAGGATTTGGTCCTCTGTGACGGCGCCTGCGTCGATACGGACGCCGATCCGTCGAATTGCGGCGGCTGCGGGACGAGCTGCCCCGGGGAGATGATCTGCGAGGCCGGCGCCTGCGGCTGCCCGGCTGGGACGTCACTCTGCGATGGAGCCTGCATCGACACCACCAGCGATCTGGCGAACTGCGGCGGCTGCGGCAATATGTGCGGTCGCAGGCAGGTCTGCTCCGACAGCGCGTGTGCCTGTGCGGAGGGCCTGACGCTCTGTGGCGGAGAGTGTGTGGACACCCTCAGCGACGGCGACCACTGCGGCGGCTGCGGCGCTGTCTGCACCGCGGGGGGAGGGGCTTCCGCTGCCTCTTGCGAGGACGGCTCGTGCGTCCATCGATGTCTCCCGGACTTCGCGACCTGTGAGGAGGGCTCCGCGGGTTGTGAGTCGGATCTGCGCACGTCGAACGCCCACTGCGGCACCTGCGGGACCTCCTGCGAGGACCTCCCCAACACGGCGACCTCGCAATGCACCGACGGAGGCTGTGCGATCAGCTGCGCCGAAGGCTGGGGCGACTGCGACCTTCAGCCCGCGAATGGTTGCGAGAAGGACTTGAGCCGAGTGGAGGCATGTGGGAGCTGCGCGGTCGACTGCACCGCGCTCTTCCAGACCGACTGGCAGTTCTGCATCGATGGAGCGTGCGAGTTCTCCGCGTGCATGCCTGGCTTCGACGACTGCGACGGCGTCGTCTCCAACGGCTGCGAAGCGGATCTCACCGAGGGCGCCAACTGTGGGGCGTGCGGGAACAGCTGCCCGATCGGCTGCGGGGGGGCGAGCTGCCTTCAGCTGGTCGACGTCTTCGGATCCAACGAGCGGCATAGCTGTGGAGTCATCGATGACGGGCGGGTCTTCTGCTGGGGAGACGACACCCACGGCCAGGTCGGCACCGGCACCACGGGGAACAACCGTCATGTGCCGGTAGAGGTCGTGCTTCCGCTGGCGGCGAGCCAGGTGACGGGAGGCAGACATAGCTGCGCCCTGCTGATCGACGGCACCGTCAGCTGCTGGGGCGGGAACGACGCGGGGCAGCTCGGAGACGGCGGCTACGTGGCCAACCTGGTCCCGACCGTCGTCCCCGGCGTCGCAGGGGCCAGCCAGATCGCCGCCAACTCGGACTTCACCTGTGCCCTCGGGCCGAGCGGGATCAAGTGCTGGGGCAACAACGTGAACGGCCAACTCGGCTGCGGGCTACCCGGCGGGCCGCAGCCCACCGCCGTGGACGTCGTGGACTCCGCCGGCGCCAAGCAGGTGGTGGCGGGAGGCATGCACGCCTGCGCCATCATGGCCGATGATAGCGTCTCCTGCTGGGGGCAGAACAACTGGGGCCAGCTCGGCACAGGGGACAACCTCGGGTCCAGGGTGCCGGTCGCCACCGGGGTGACGGCGGCGGCCCACATCGCGGCGGGCTTCGGTCACGCCTGCGCGGTCCGGCCTGCCGGCACCGTCGCCTGCTGGGGCTGGAATCAGTTCTTGCAACTCGGCAGCAGCGGTGGCGCCAGCAGCACGCCCACGGATGTCGCTGGCGTCATGGGCGCCACCCGCGTCGCCGCGGGCTTCGGCCACAGCTGTGCGCTCCTCGCCGACGGCACCGCCACCTGCTGGGGGGACAACACCTCCGGTCAGCTCGGGGACGGGAACTACGCATCGTCCGTCACCCCGGTTGCCGTCCTGAATCTGAGCGGGATCCAGGCGCTCACCGCAGGCGCCTACCACAGCTGCGCTTCCACCGGTGATACGGGGTGGTGCTGGGGATCGAATACGAACGGTGAGGTCGGAGGCGACAGCACGCTGGTCACCGTACGCATCCCACAGCGCATCCTCTTCTGAGCTGCGTTGGGGTGGCTCGCCTTCGAGACGAGGAGGCGAGCTCCTCCGCGCGCTACGCCGGCCGCTCGTCGGGATCCCGCAGGCCAAACTCCTTCATCTTGTTCTGCAGAGACTTGCGGGAGATCTTCAGCTTCTTCGCGGCCTGGGTGACGTTTCCGCCGGTCTCGTCCAGCGCCCGGGTGATCAGATCCCGCTCGAGGGCCGCCGCCGCTCCCTTCACGATGTCCCTCATCGACGCGTCGGCGTCCGCCGGAATCGGGACAGGGATCGGGAGCGAGGCGGCCCCGGGCGGCGCCAATGACGCGGGAGGCGTCATCACCGGCGCCGCCTGTTCGCGGAGCAGCTCCGGGAGATCGTCGAGTTGGATCGTGGGCCCGTCGGCGAAGAGGAGGGTGCGCTCGACCATGTTCTCGAGCTCGCGGATGTTCCCCGGCCAAGCGTAATGCTTCAGCACGCTCATGGCCTCGGGCTCCACCCGCTCGATCGCCTTGTTCAGCTTGCGGTTGTACTTCTCCAGGAAGAACTCGATCAGCAGCGGGATGTCGGTGCGCCGCTCCCGCAGCGGGGGCAGGGCGATGGGCACCACGTTGAGGCGGTAGAAGAGATCTTCGCGAAAGCGTCCGGCCTGGATGTCCTTCTGCAGGTCTCGGTTCGTGGCGGCGATCAGGCGGACGTCCACCTTGATCGTCTTCACGCCTCCGACCCGCTCGAACTCGCTCTCCTGCAGCGCGCGCAGCAGCTTCACCTGCATCTCGATGGGGATCTCGCCGATCTCGTCGAGGAAGAGGGTGCCGCCATCGGCGAGCTCGAAGCGGCCCGGCTTGGCGGTGACCGCGCCGGTGAACGCCCCCCTCTCGTAGCCGAAGAGCTCCGACTCCATCAGATCCTTCGGGATCGCGGCGCAGTTGATCTTGATCAACGGCTGGCTCTCCCTGGCCGATCCGCTGTGCAGCGCCTGGGCCACGAGCTCCTTGCCTGTGCCGCTCTCGCCGGTGATCAGCACCGTCGAAGGGGTGTCCGCCACCTTCTCGACGATCCGGAAGATGTCCTGGATCGGCGCGGACTCGCCGATGATCTTGGCGGTGATCCGCTCTCCGCCGACGTGGGTGGAGATGTTGCCTCGGGTGAGGTCCCGGGTCCGCGCGGCCTTGGCGATGACCTGCCGCAGCTCGCTCTGCTCGAAGGGCTTGGTCACGTAGTCGAAGGCGCCGGTCTTGATCGCCTGGACCGCGGAGTCCACCGTGCCGTGGGCGGTGATCAGGATCACCGGCACCTCGGGCGCCTTGTCCAGGACGTGCTGGAGCACCTCGAAGCCCCCGACCTTCGGCATCACCAGGTCGGAGACGACGATGTCGATGCCGCCGCGATCGAAGAGCTCGATGGCCTGCTCGCCGTCGGAGGCCTGGATCACGTCGTAGCCCTCGCGCCTGAGGGTGGCAGCCAGGACCTTCCGGAGGTTGAACTCGTCGTCGACGATGAGGATCGAAGCAGCGGCCATGCAGTTCCCTGCCCCTTCCCGACTGCGGATCTACCATATGCGCGGCGCGAACAGCAGGGCATCGGCCTGAGCCCGACCTCCGGGGCGGAGCAGGTGATGGGTGCCAGGTGGAGTCCCTGCAGCGACGAGCGATGCGGGAAAGTGGCCGACGGCCTCAGGCCTCCCTCTCGGCGTCGTTGGTCTCACGACGAGAGGGCCATTAGCGGCTGCGGGCCCGATTGCGCGACGAGCGCCTGCCGCCGCGGGATCCCCGCCCTGCGGCGGCAGACGCGACGACGATCGGCGCCGCCTCCGCCGGCAGATCCACCCGGGGCTCGGGTACGGCGGGCAGGCGGATCAGGAACTCGGTGCCTTCGCCGGGCCGCCCCTGGAGGGTGATGTTCCCGCCGTGGGAGCGGATGATCCGCTGCGAGATGGCGAGGCCCAGGCCGGTGCCCTTCTCCTTGGTGGTGTAGAAGGGCACGAAGACGTGCTCCCGCTGCTCCTCGGGGATCCCGGGGCCGTCGTCGCGCACCCGCAGCTCCACGAACTCGGCGCCACGTGAGGTGAGGTGGAAGCCGCTGGCGTCCTCGGGAGGCGCGCTGGTCGAGACCGTGACCCTGCCGCCCTCCGGCAGGGCCTGCAACGCGTTCTGCACCAGGTTGAAGAGGACCTGCTTGAGCTGCTCGGCGTCGCTCGCCGCGAGGGGCGTCGACGGATCCAGCTCGCTCTCCAAGGAGACCGACTCCGGGAGGGTGGTCTGCAGCAGGCGCAGGGTACGATCCACCACGTCGTTCACGTCGATGGGAGCCACGGCGGCCTTCAGCGGCCTGGCGTAGTCCAGGAATTGGGTCACCACCCCGTTCAGCCGATCGACCTCTTCGACGATCACCTGGAGGAACTCGCCGTCCTCGCCGTGGAAGCCCTCGGGGTGGAGGAATTGGGCCGCGCCCTTGATCGCGCCCAGCGGGTTGCGGATCTCGTGGGCGAGGCCCGCCGCCATCTCTCCCAGGGCGGCGAGGCGATCGCGCTCCTTCATCCGCTCGAAGAGCTTGGAGTTCTCCACCACGGTGGCGATCTGATCGGCGATCTCGAGCATCAGCGCGATCTCGTCGGAGGAGTAGGCCTCCGGCACCCGCTCGTCCCAGAGGTTGAGGAAGCCGATCACCCGATCTCCGCCGAGGAGGGGGATGCAGATCCCCGACTTCATCGCCGCAAGCGCGGAGCGGAGATCGCCGAGGCGGTTCTGCTCCTCCACCAGCTTCGGCCGCTCCTCCGGGGCGATCGCCACCCGGGCCACGCGTCCGGCCGCGCCAGGCTTCCCGAGCAGGCGCTGCAGCTCGTGGAGGCGCCGCTCGACGTTCTCGAGGAGCACGGCCTTCTGGCCCTTGCGGACCACGTCCAGCAGGCAATGGGCGGCGCTGGCGTCGAGAAAGGAGATAGGCGAGGGGCCGATGTAGTCGACGATGGAGAAGCCCGGCCTGGCGTCGGCGATGAGGTAGAGCGAGGCGTGGGTCACGCGCCGGGAGTCCTGGAAGGTGTCCAACGAGATCCGCGCGAGCTCCAGGGGATCGATCACGCTGGAGAGCCGCGTCTTCAGCCGCGCCAGGGTCTGCAGCAGCTCGAAGCGCTCGCGAAAGAGCGTGGCGACCACCCACCCCTCCACCTTGGCGCGCAGCGGCTCCACCAGGTTAAGGATCACGAAGGAGGCGATGAGGGTGTTGAAGAGGAAGAGCTGGGTGGTGCCGCCCGCCCAGATCACCAGGCTCGCGTAGATCGCCGAGAGGATCAGGGCGTGGAGGGTGAGGGCGGCGAACTTCCCCAGCAGCTCCTGCAGATCGAGGAGGCGGTAGACCTGGAGGGTCTGGGCCAGGAAGAAGAGATAGAGGCTGGCCACCACCGGGCCCACGGCGGGGAAGGGGACGCCCACGCGAGGGAGGAGGTCCAGCGCCGAGGCGGCGACGGTGACGCCGGCGCCGAGGAAGAGGTAGGCGAGGCGGGCGCGCTCGATCCGTGGTCCGCTGCTCCGCATCCGCCGGTAGAGCAGCGAGAGGGTGAAGGCCAGGGCCCCGAAGATCCACGTCCCAACCAGGATCCGCGCCGTCTCCAGCCGGACCAGCGGCGTCGCGGCCACCACCAGGCCGCCGATCCCGCCCGCCCAGGTGATCAGCCGGGCCCGCTTGGCGGAGCGTCGGGAGACCCCGAGGAACTCGAGGAAGAAGGCGAGGGTGGTCGCAGGGATCGCGCCGCCGGCGGCGATGGCCGCTCGCAGCCAGACCTCACGATCGCTGAGGGCAAAGAGGAAGTCGCCGACGTACCAGGCGGTGAGCGAGAGGCAGAGCGCGGCAAAGAGGGTGAGCGACTTGGCGCGCTGCGGCCGGAGCAGCATCGAGATCGCCAGGGCCAGCGAGACGATCGCCGCGAGGAGCGAGCTCTGGGTGCGGATATCCACTGCCGCGCATTCTATCCCCCAATGCGCGCCGGACGAAGCGCAGCGTCGATCGAGCATCCGGGCGATCGAGCGCCCGAATGCCGCCGATCGAGGCCGATCTGCAGACGCTCGCGCATGCGCTCGACCCGTAGGTGAACATCGACTCAGGCATGGAAGACGGCCTGCGGGGCAAGGCAAGTAGTCCATCCCGACGAAGGGAGGTCCTCGCGCCTACCCGTCACAGGATCCCGAAGCCGTCTCTTGGGAACGGCAACCCGAGCCTTCGGTCCTGGTCGTGTTCAATCGTAAACACTTGCACCGACCCTCCATAAAGTTTTGCCCTTGACATTATGCGTACACCGCTGGGAGCCTCTTCGTGCACGCTCAATCATCTGGGAGGAGGGTCCGATGTCGAGTGCAAGCTTCGTCCGGCAGCTCTTGGTGGCGTTTCTCTGTGGCGCGATGGCCGGAATTGGGCCGGTGCCCACCGCATGGGCCACGACCGAGATGGCGCCTCCCGCCGATGTCTACGAGTTCTCGGAGAAGGCGCCGTCGCCTCAAGCGGCGGCACACGCCGGAGCCCGAGCGAACGCGGCACCCGCTGAGCGGTCGGCGCCCGTATCGAACTCCGGCGCCTACCTCACGGAGATCCCCCTCGACCTCCCGCCCGGGCGCAGCGGGATGAGCCCGAAGCTCGCGCTCTCCTACGACAGCGGAATGTCTCGCACGGCCACGGTCCTCGGAGCGGGTTGGAGCCTCTCGATCCCGGCGATCAGCCGCTCGGTCCGGAACGGGTTTCCGCTCGTGGTCGACGCTGGAGGTACGGATCGCTACCTCTCCGACGGAGCCGCCTTCACCGGCCCAGCCGGAGAGCTCGTGCCGGCGCCGGACGGCCCCGCTGGAGCCGCGGGCAAGCTCTACATGCCCGAGCGGGAGACCTCCCCGATCCGCTACGAACTTCGCTCGTATCAATTCCAATCGCTCAATCAGTCGTACTGGATCGAGCACCTCCCCAACGGGGTCAAGCGCTACTACGGAGCATCCCGCTTTCCTGCCTCGAACCAAACCGGCCTCATCGCCAACGAACTCGGGATCCACGCCTGGCTCCTGGTCAAGGAGGCGGATCCCAGCGGGAACTCCATCGAATACGACTACGCATACCAGGACGAACCAACGGATTCGAGCGGCTGCCGGCCCTATCCCGTGCTCACGCGGGTCACGTGGGGTGGGAACGACGCAACGGGGAGGCCTCCTCCGCCGGTAGAACGTTGCCCGCGGTAGAGGGGGAAGTTGACTTCGCGAAGGCGAAAGGGCGAGCGTGGACGAAGACGTGAAAAACTCCCTCCCGACCCTCCTCCGCTACTCGAAGCTCATCGCCCTCGTCCCCGGGCTCGTGCTCGCTGCCCTCGCTGGGCCGGCCGGGGGGGAGGCGGGCGAGCCCGCGGCGGTCTTCCGCGAGTCGCGGATCGACCCCTACTTCGCCACGGGCAAGCTGCAGACCGCGCGGCAGCGCTTCGAGGCGGCGCGCTACGACGAGGCCCTGCGCCTCTTCACCGAGGCGGACGACGGCTCGCCTCAGGTGGCCTATATGCGGGCGCTCGCCGCCCTCGAGAGCGGCAAGGTGGCCGAGGCCGCCCGCCTCCTGGAGAAGCTGGGCTCCGCCTATCCGGCGCTCGCTCATCGCATCGCCTGGCATCTGGCTCTGGCCAGGGAGCGCCTCGACGACTTCGCTGGGGCGGCGAAGGCCTACCGGCAGATCCCGGCTGGCTCGGTCCTCGAGGACAGCGCGAGCCTCTCCCTGGCCCAGGCGCTGCGTCGCAGCGGCGATCCCAAGGGGGCCCTCGCAGCCCTGGCGGAGCTGCGGGAGCGGAAGGCGCCGGCCTGGGGCAACGACATCGGCGCCGCCGCGCTCTTCCTGGCGGCGGAGCTCCACGCCGGCCTCGGCGATCGAAGCGAGGCCCGGGCCGCCTATCTGCGGATCTGGAGCGAGCATCCGCTCGCCCCCCAGGCCGAGGACGCCAGGCAGCGGGCGGAGGCCATCCTGCGAGAGCCGCCCAGCCTGGCCCAGGCGGTCCGCCGGGCCCAGGGCTTTCTGGACGCCCAGCGCAACCAGGAGGGGGTCGAGCAGATCGAGAAGCTCCTCCCGCGCCTCGCCCTGCCGGATCCCCTGGCCTGTGAAGCCCGCTACGCGCTGGGGCGCGGCTATCGCAAGCTTCGCTCCCACACCAAGGCGATCGCCACCCTCGAGCCGGTGGCGGAAAAGTGTAAGGATCCAGCGCTGCGGGTGAGGGCTCTCTATGTGCTCGGGTCCAGCACATCCATCGTGGCCCCCGCCCGCGGGATCGAGGTCTACCTCACCCTGGCCCGGGACTTTCCGGACCACTCCTACGCCGACGACGCCTTGGTCTACGCCGCCGATCTCCAGCTCCGCGCGGGCAACGATCAGGGCGCCCGCAGGAGCCTGGTGAAGTTGGTGGACACCTACGCCGACGGCGACTTCCGCGCCGACGCGCTCTTCCGCCTCTTCTGGCTCGACCGCGCCCACGGCAGGCTCACCAGCGGCCTCGGCTTTCTGCAGCGGCTCGAGGCGGACTACGGCGACGCCGCCGACTCCATCGATCGCGAGCGCTCCCTCTATTGGCAGGCCCGCACCCTCACCAGCCTGGATCGGAAGGTCGAGGCGATCGTCGCCTACGAGCGCCTGCTCCGGCAGCATCCCGCGAGCTACTACTCGATGCTCGCCCGGGGGAGGCTCGCCGCCTTGCACCCTGCGCTGGCCGCAGAGATCGAGGCCCAGCTCCCGGAGCCGTCGCTGGCGCTCCCCGCCTTCGAGATCCCCGATGGCGCCCTGCGGGCGGATCCCCACTACGCCAGCGCCCTGGAGCTGCTGCGCCTCGGCTTCCGGAGAGCGGCCACCGACGAGCTGCTGCGGATCGATCGCAAGGCCGTCCGGTCTCGGGCGGACGGCTCCGCGGAGCCGGTGCTCCTGGTGGCCTGGCTCCTCGATCGCGCGGACGCCAGGCGCCCCGCCCACCAGATCGCGCGGACCGAATTGCAGGAGCTGGTCCGCGGGCGCCCCGAGGCGGACGACGCTCTCCACTTTCGCATCGCCTATCCGCTGGCCTATCGCGAGATGGTGGAGCGCCACTCCAAGGCGGCGAAGGTCCCGCCGGATCTCCTCCAGGCGCTGATGCGCGAGGAGTCCAGCCTCGATCCCGACGTTGTCTCCTGGGCGGGGGCCATCGGCCTTACCCAGCTCATGCCCGCCACGGCCCAACACGTGGCCACCCGTCTCAAGCTCGGCACGATCCCCCGCTCCCGCCTCCGGGAGCCCGAGCTGAACGTCAGGCTGGGGAGCGCTTATCTGGGCTCGCTCCTGGAGCGCTGGGGCGGCAATCCGGCGCTGGCTTGTGCCAGCTACAACGCCGGTCCCGGGGCCGTCGCCCGCTGGCTCAAGGATCGCGGCGACCTGGAGATCGACGAGTTCGTCGAGGAGATCCCCATAGAGGAGACCCGCAACTACGTGAAGCGCGTGCTCAAGAGCTTCAACGCCTACCGCCTCACCTACGGCAAGGGCGACGCGCGCTTCCTCGCCCTGGCCCCGAAACCCGCGAAGCCCTGAGTTCGTGAAGAGACCACGACCTCCGTGAGTCGGGTGGTGAGCGAAGGCCGGAAGGAACGACAGCGCACAGCGTACGTGAAGCGTTCGCCCCTGCCGGGAGAGTGGGCAGTTTTGTGCGGGCGGTCGCGACCGCCTCGCGAGAGCGATCGGCTGCGCAGGGCACGAGCGACGCCCTGATGGGACCGACACTCGACGGAAGGCCCCCCGGGATGGATCCGGCTGCCCGATTGTTCAATCCTTCATGCGGCCCTTCGCTCGTTCGCAGGGGCCGGATGGGGCGTCGCGGCCGTTTGGCATAGGATGGTGCGAGTGCCGGGCTCGAATGGGGCTGGCGCGAGGGTCGAATAGGAGGCCTCGTCTTGGTGACCGACACGAACGTACTTGTGCTCAATCGCTCGTTCCAGCCGATTCAGGTGACCACGGTCCGGCGCGCCTTCTCGCTCCTCTATCAGGGCATCGCCCAGGCGGTGGACGAGGAGTTCCGCCTCTTCGACTTCGACTCCTGGGCCTCGCTCGCCGCCGAGGTGGGGGCGGACTCCATCGGCACCTCCAGCCGCCGCATCCGGGTTCCCCGCGTGCTCGTCCTCATCGCCTTCGATCGATTTCCCCGCACCAGG
This sequence comes from Vulgatibacter incomptus, assembly GCA_040391605.1. Lineage (GTDB taxonomy): Bacteria > Myxococcota > Myxococcia > Myxococcales > Vulgatibacteraceae > Vulgatibacter > Vulgatibacter incomptus_A. The sequence goes on along the minus strand of JBEBXK010000007.1, from coordinate 116,014 downwards.
GTCCGCTTCTCCCGCCACAACATCTACCTGCGCGACGACAACACCTGCCAGTACTGCTGTCGCAAGCTGCCGCGGGCGGAGCTGAACCTGGACCACGTGATCCCGCGGTCGCGGGGAGGGAACACCTCGTGGGAGAACGTGGTCTGCTCCTGCATCCCCTGCAACCTGAAGAAGGCCAACGGGACGCCGGAGCAGGCCGGGATGAAGCTCCGGACCGCGCCCGTACGTCCGCGGTGGAGCCCGCTCTTCCGGCCGCCTGGGCGCGGCGGCGGCCATCGAGCTTGGCTGCCCTTCCTCACCATGGTCGACGCCTCCTATTGGAATACGGAGCTGAAGGAGGAGTAGCGGGTGCGCCCGCCCGGGATCCCCTCCTTTGTATCCAGTTACCGGCAGGCCCCTCGGGTGGATCGTGGTAGCTTGGCTGCCGATGGACGCTGAGAACCGCAGAGCACCCGCTGCGCAGGACGCGGCCCCCATGGCTGACGCCGAGACCGCGGGGGGGGCCCGACGAAATCAAGTCGATGGTCGCTTCACGGCGAAGCCCGTCAAGGTCCGCCGGATCGTCGCCGTAGGCGGCGGCAAGGGCGGCATCGGCAAGTCGCTGATCTCCGCCAACCTGGGGATCGAGCTGGCCAGGCGCGGCCAGTCGGTGGTCCTCCTCGATCTGGATCTGGGCGGCGCCAACCTTCATACCTGCCTGGGCGTCGACCATCCGGAGGCGACCCTCTCGGACTTCGTCCAGCGACGGGTGGAGGGGCTGGAGGAGATCGCCATCCCAGCAGGCGTCCAGGGGCTCCGACTGATCTCCGGCGCCCTCGACGCGCTGGGAGCGGCGAACCCCATGCACCAACAGAAGCTTCGCCTGATGCGGGCGGTGCACGAGTTGGACGCGGACGTCGCGATCCTCGATCTAGGCGCGGGCAGCCACTTCAACGTGTTGGACTTCTTCCTGCTGGCGGACAACGGGATCGTCACCCTGGTACCGGAGCCCACCTCGGTGGAGAACGCCTACCGCTTCCTCAAGGCCGCGCTCTTTCGGCGCCTCCGGGCGGCGCAGGCAGTGCGCGGGGTCTCCTGGGGGATCGACGAGCTCGTCCGCTCCGGACGGAGCGTGAGCCCGATGCAGCTCCTGGAGGAGGCCTCTTCGCGGGATCCCGCCCTGGGCAAGCAGCTCGAGAGCGAGATGCGCGCCTTCCGCCCGCTGGTCCTGGTGAACGCGGTGCGCGAGGCGGCAGATCTCACCCTGGGGGATGGGATCTGCACGGCTTGGCGCCGCTTCTTCGGCCTCGATCTCACCTACCTCGGCTATCTGCGCTACGACACAGAGGCGTGGCGGGCGGGGAGGGCACGGCGCCCCCTGCTCCTCGAGCGGCAGGATCAGCCCATCGCCGAGGACATCGCCGACATCGCCGACAAGCTCCTGGCCATCCCGGTGCGGAGGGGAGGGCCAAGCGAATGAGCCGCGAGACGCATTATCAGGCCCTCGAGCTCGGCGGCTCCGCCACCCCGGCGGAGATCCGCCAGGCCTACGAGCGCCTCTCCTCCGTCTTCGACCTGGATTCCCTCGCGCTCTACACCCTGGTCACGCCGGAGGAGCAGGGGCGGGCGCTCCAGCGGATCCGCGAGGCGTATCGGATCCTCTCGGACCCCGAGGCGCGTGCAGCGTACGATTACTCCATCGGGGTGGTGGAGGCCGGGAGCCCAGGCGTGGTCGAAGATGACATAGGCGCCGCTCCGAACGCGATCGAATCGGCGCCTCCGGCCGCCGGACTCCAGGCGATCCCGGCGGTCGAATCTCACGTAGAGCATTCGGCTGCCGGACTCCACGCGAAGTCCCCGTCGGACGAGGTCCACGCGGATTCTCAGTCGGACGGGGGCCACGAGGAATCTCCGCCGGCCCCAGAGCTCCGAGCGGGATCCGCTGCTGACGGACTCCACGCGGACTCATCGCTGGCCGAGACCCAGGCGGCGCCTCTCGACGATGAGGAGGTCATGGTCCTGGGCGACGAGGACGTGATCGAGATCGTCGAGTCCGGCGGGGCGCTGATCGCCCAGCCGCTGGCCGCGCCCTCCATCCTCGAAGCGATCGACGGGGAGACCGAGTTCACCGGGGCGCTGTTGCAGGCCGTGCGCGAGGCCCGGGGGATCTCCCTCAAGGAGGTCTCCGAGCGGACCCGGGTCGGGATGAACCACCTGCAGAGCATCGAGGCGGAGTCCTTCGAGCTCCTGCCCGAGCGGGTCTTCCTCCGGGGCTTCCTCCAAACCTACGCGCGGGAGCTCAGGCTCGACCCAGCCCGGGTGGCGGAGACCTATCTGCGCCGCAGGGAAAGCCGGTCGATTCGTTGACGGACCCCCGGTGTCACCTTAGACTCCAGGCCTCGACAACCTCGTGTTTTGCGGCGTGGAGGCGCGTGCATGGCCACCGATGAAGAGAAGAAGAAGGCCAACCGGCTCGCCCGGGCCATCGCGTCGGACATCTCCCTCTACAACGAGGAGAAGATCGTCAAGGGCATCGAGGCGGACAACTTCTTCGAGGCGTTGGAGGCCGAGCTCGAGGAGGGCCGCGACCTCTATCGGAGCCGGGTCTCCCCCGACCTCTTCCGCACCTCGAATTATTACGATCGCGCGGTGGTCGACATCATCGTCCGCAGCCGCGGCCACATCCGCTCCAAGCTCTGGCTGTAGGGTACCTCGTACCAGATTGTGCGCAGCCGATGAGAGCTCGCCTCCGCCTCGCGGGAAGATGAGCGTCTCCCAGCGTCTCAGGCGACGAAGATGAGCGAGCGCGCCCACCTCGTCGTCCCCGCCGAGAGCAGCGGCAGCCGCCTCGATCGCTTCCTCAGCGAACACCATCGGGAGCTCTCGCGATCCCGGCTGCAGGCGCTGATCGACGAGGGCAACGTCCAGGTCGACGGCCGGCCCGCCAAGGCTTCGCTGCGCCTGCGGGGTGGGGAGCGGATCGAGTTGATCGTCCCCGATCCCCTGCCGGCACAGGCCCAGCCCCAGGATCTCCCGCTGACGATCCTCCACGACGACTCCGATCTGCTCGTCGTAGACAAGGCCGCCGGGATGGTGGTGCATCCTGCCGCGGGGGTGCCCGATCGCACCTTGGTCAACGCGCTCCTCTTCCACTTGGACGATCTGGAGGGGATCGGCGGCGAGCTCCGTCCGGGGATCGTCCACCGCCTCGATCGGGACACCTCGGGCTGCCTGGTGGTGGCGAAGAACCAGCGGAGCCTGGTGCAGCTGCAGGAGAGCTTTCGCAGCAGGGAGGTGGAGAAGCGCTACCTCGCCCTGGTCCACGGCGCCCCGGAGCGGGACGTCTGGACCCTGGACACCCCCTACGGCCGCCATCCCACCCAGCGCACCCGCTTCACCACCCGCGACCCCGTGGGCGCCGAGCGGCGGGCCATCTCCCATCTGGAGGTGGTGGAGCGCTACCCCGGCGCGTCTCTGATCGAGGTCCGCCTCGAGACCGGCAGGACCCATCAGATCCGGGTCCACCTCTCGGAATCCGGCCATCCCCTCCTGGGCGATCGCGAGTACGGCGGCGGACGCCGCGAGGGCCGGCTCCCCGCCGCCGATCCCGTGAGGCGCGCCGCCGGCGCCATCGGCAGGCAGGCGCTCCACGCGAGGCTGCTGGCCTTCGACCACCCCACCACCGGCGAGCACCTCAGCGTCGAGGCCCCGATCCCGAACGACTTCGCCGCCGCCCTGGCCATCCTGCGCGCTTGATCGAGCGGGAGCCTCCGCCTCGAGGCTCCGATCCGCGCCGCGGCCTCGGCCAGCCTATGCCCTTGATCCTGCGAGAGCCTCCCCGCCTCGAGCTTCGCCGCGCCGCTGGCCATCTTGGCGCGCTCGATCAGGCAGTCTGCTTCGGCGAGCCATCGAGGGCCGGCGCCTCGGGCTCGGCCGGCTCCACCGGCAGCGGGGCCCCGGCCTCCGCCCGCCTCGCCCGGTCCAGCAGGACGTGGCGGGGGTAGGGCGCCTCGATCCCTGCGGCAGTGAAGCGATCTCGCACCATCAGTCGTAGCGCCCGCTCGGCGGGCCATTGCTCGCCGGGCCGGACCTTGATCACCAGCCTCAGGGTCACGCTCGCCTGGCTCATCCCGAGGAGCGACTGTACCTCCGGCGGTTCGATCACCTTCTCCTGGTTGGCGGCGGCCCAGGCCTCGCCCGCCTCTCGGGCGAGCTGCATCGCCTTGGGCACGTCGGCGTCGTAGGCCACCTCCAGGAGCACCACGGCGCGCATCCAGTCACGGTTGAAGTTGCCGAATTGGCGCAGATCGCCGTTGGGGATCATCCAGAGCAGACCGCTGAAGTCCCGCACCTGGGCATTTCGCAGTCCCACCGCCTCCACGGTGCCCACGGTGTTGTCGTCGATCTTGATCACGTCACCCACCGCGACGATCCCATCGAAGAGGAGGAAGAAACCCGCGATCATATCCTTCACGAGGTTCTGCGCGCCGAAGCCGAGGGCGATGCCGAGGACGCCCACCGAGGCGAAGATCGCCGCGGTGTCGACGCCGAAGCGCGCGAGGATCACCACCGCCACCAGGGTGTAGATCAGGTAGCGCTCGATCTCGATCATCAGCGGCAACAAGGTCTGCGCCCGGCGCTGCTGCAGGGCCATGTCGCGATTGCCGTTCCTGGGCCGGAGCAGCCAGGCGGTCAGCCGAGCCAGGATCTTCTGGATCACCTTGGCGGCGACGAGGATCGCGATCACGGACAGACCCGTGACAAGGAGCTTCACCGCGTGTAGCTCCCAAGCCTCCGCCAGATGGCGACTCAACCACTCCAGCATCACTCCTCGCCTTCCCAGACACCGGGGCGCAGCCGCCCTGGAGACCGTCGGCATCCCATGCCTATTCCAGGAGCCGACGAGAGCCGGAGCTTATACTCTCCTCCCGATGGATTTATCTCGCACTCGACCGTCGATCCTCCGGGCCTTCCCGGCGACCGTCGGCATCCTCGCCCTCCTCGTCATGATCTTCGTCCTCGAAGAGCTGGCGGGCGGCTCCCAGAACAACCTCGTCCTGGCCCGGCTTGGCGCCAACTTCCCGCCCTTCGTCATAGAGGGGGGCCAGTGGTGGCGGCTGGTCACCTCCACCCTCCTGCACATCGGCCTGCTCCACCTGGCCATGAACGGCTGGGCCCTCTGGCAGCTCGGCAGGCTCAGCGAGATCACCTTCGGCGCCGGGGCCACCCTGGCGCTCTTCGTCTTCACTGGGATCACCGGCTCCCTCCTCACCCTGATCACGGTGAAGCTCAGCGCCGGCGCCTCCGGGGCGCTCTTCGGCCTCGAGGGCGCGCTGGTCGCCTTCTTTCTCCGCCATCGCGACAGGCTCACGCCGGATGGCCGCGGCCTCCTCAAACAGCTCCTGGTCTGGTCGGCCTTCATGATGGTCTTCAGCCTCGCCGTCCCCGGGATCGATTGGCTCGGTCACCTGGGCGGCTTCGCCGGAGGCCTCTCGGTGGGCTGGATGCTCAAGCCTCGTCATCAGGTCAATGGATCCATCGCCGCCGCCGCCGGCGCCCTCGCCGTGGCGATCGTCGCGGCCTCCATCGCCTTCGCCATCGTCAGCTCTCCCCTCCTCGAGTAGCAGGCGCAGGCGCTCGCCTCCTCGACTCTCGAGGACCTCCGCCCGGGCGATCCCCGCCGGCGGCGCCTCCGCCCCATCGCCGTGGAGGGCGACAGCCCGGCCACGGGAGAGGGAGCCCTGCCGCTTCGCCCGAAGACGCGGCAGTTTCCTTCGTCCCTCCGGGCCTCTGTGGTAGCCTTTTCATCTTTCGGATCTGTGCTGGAGGAGCTCCCATGGGACGTTCGTTCGCGCTGGCCTTGGGCCGCGCACCGCGCCTGCTGCGCCTTCTCGGGTGGCCCCGCGCGCTGCGGCTGCTGCCTCTGCTGGCGCCCCTCGCCCTGGCGCCAGCGCCGGCGAAGGCCCAGCAGCGGCAGACCACCGCGGTGGCCTACCAGGAGATCGAGCGCGGCGTGTGGATCGGCTCCAACGCCGGCGCCATCTTCTTCTTCGATCTCCCGGGCGAGGGCTCGTCCTCCGCGACCGGCAGCCTGATGGGGATCGAGGCCGGCTTCGATCTGGGCCGCTTCGTCCAACTCGGCGTGGTGGCCTGGGGCCAATCGGTCGGGGCCCCCGCCGACTACAAGGGGATCACCGACGACTCCCTCGATCCCAAGCGCGCCAGGGGCGACTTCCAATCCCTGATGCTCGGCGGCACCCTGCGCCTCGCCTTCCTGCGCTGGCAGGACGACAACGGCCTGGATCGCACCTTCCTCTACGCCCGCCTCGCCGGTGGCGCGACCCTCTCCCGCCCCGTGGGGATCCTGGACGAGCAGGGCACCTTCGCGTCGGCGGGCCTCGGCGTCGAGTACTTCACGAGGCTGCGTCATTTCTCCGTCGGCCTCGAGGTCGATGGGATGGCGCTGATGGGCGACGTCGGCACCGCGATGGGCGTGGCCGTGCTACCCCATGTGAAATACACGTTCTGAGCGAGGTCATCGCCCACGTGCTCCCTGCAAACACCATCCCGGCAACGGTATCGTTCGAGGACCTCGAGCAGGCCCTCACCAACGAGGCACGTTGGGACGAGCTGCTCCACCTGTACGAGGGGCGCCTCGAGCGCGATCTCGAGGGCCCCCAGGCCGCGCTGATCATGGCCCGGGCCGCCAGCCTCCTCCTGGAGAAGCTGGAGGATCCTGTCCGGGCGGAGGGCTGGCTGCGCCGGCTCCTCGAGCGGGATCCCGAGAACGTGGTGGGCCGCGAAGGCCTGCAGCAGCTCTTCGAAGAGCGGGGAGACCACGAGGCGCTCAGCGACCTCCTCGAGCGGGAGGCGGCGCGGGCCCCCACGCCGGAGCTCGCCGCCGAAGCCTACCTGGAGCTGGGCAAGCTCCTGGACGAGGAGTTGGATCGCAAGCCCCGCGCCCTGGTGATGTGGCAGCGCGCGCTGCGGTTGGTGGAAGATCATCCCGAGGCCCTGCGCCTGTCGCGGGAAGGTTATGTGGCCCTGGGTCGCCTGGACGCCGCCAAGGGGATCCTCGATCGTGAGCTCGCCGCCAGGCCGGAGGAGGCCGCGGCCCACGCCCTGCGCTACGCCGAGCTGGGCAGGATCGCGTTGGAGCAGCCTTTCAGCCACGAGCTGGCCGCCGCCTGTGCCGAGGCGGCCCTGGCGGCGGATCCCACTTCGTCGGCTGCCGCCTCCCTGGTGGCCGATCTCCAGAGGCTCCGCGACGATTGGATGAGCGAGGTCCGCGCCCTGCGCGCCGCCGCCCTCGACGAGCGGGATCGCAAGGTCGCCTCCGGCCTCTACCTCAAGGCCGCGGCGCTGCACGCCGCCTTCGATCGCGGCGACGACGCCGAGGCCCAGAGCCGTGAGAACCTGGAGCGCGCCTTCCTGCTCTGGCCGGGCAACCCCGAGGCGCTCGAGTTCCTGGAGCATCGCCACGTAGCCAACGGCGACTTCGCCGGCCTCGCCAGCGCGTACGAAGCCCTGGTGGGCGTCACCCCCGAGCGCAGCGGCCAGGCCGAGCTTCATGCCCGGCTGGCCTCGCTGTGGAGCGTCCGCTTCGACGACAAGGAGCGCAGCGTCGCGGCCCTGGAGCAGGCCGCCGCCCTCGATCCCGCGAGGAGTGAGGCGGTGGTCCCGCTCCTGGAGCATCTGGAGGACGAGGGCCAGCTCGAGGCAGCCGCCGAGCTCCTCGAGCGCCACCTCGCCGCAGCGCCGCGCTCCGGCAGGACCAACGATCTGCGGCTGCGTCTGGCGGAGATCTACCTGGAGCAGGGCGATCGCGATCGCGCGAGAGGGCAGCTGGAGTCAGCGCTCCGTCAGGACCCCAGGCTCGAGAAGGCCGAGCACCTCCTGGAGCCGCTGCTGGACACCCCCGACCGCGCCGCCTCCCTCGCCAGGCTCCTGGAGCGCCGCAGCGATCGCCTCCGCGATCCCGTCGCCCGGCGCGAGCTCCTCGTCCGCGCAGCTGCGCTGCTACGAGACGCCCCCGCCGAACGGCTGCGCCTCCTGGGCCGGATCCTCCTGCTCCCTCCTGGTGATGGCAAGATTTACTCTGAGCTGGAGGCCATCGGCAGGGAGTCCGCCGCCTCCGAGACCGTGGTCCGCCTCTACCAGGCCGCCCTGGCCTCGGCGGACGATCACGCCCTGCGCCTCCGGCTCCTGATCCGCCTCGCCCATGTCTTCGAGGTGGACCTGGGCCGCGCCTCCGAGGCCGCCGCCTGCCTGCGACAGGCCGTGGCCCTGGCACCGGACGACGCCGACCTCGCCGCGGACCTCGAGCGGACCATGGGCCTCGCGGGCGAGCACGCCGCCCTGGTCGCAGGCTATCTGCAGACCCTCGAGACCACCCGGGATCCCGCCAGGCGCCGGCCCCTCCTCCTGAAGCTCGCCGCTCACCACGAGGAGCGGGGCCACGACCCCGCCGCCCTCGTCGATGTCTATCGGGAGCTCCTCGAGGAGGAGCCGGATCCGGAGCTGCAGCGGAAGCTCGCCGCCGCCTTGGGGAGCCTCTCCCGCTGGTCCGAGCAGCGCGCGATCCTCGTCGAGCTCGCCAAGGCCCCGGGCGCCACGGGCCTCGACGCCCGCAGCGAGCTGGCCACCCTCCTCGCGACGAGGCTGGGAGAGCCGGCCGTCGCCGCCGAGCTCCACCTCGGCGTCCTCAAAGAGCGCCCCGACTCGGAGCCGACGGTCCTTGCCCTGGAGGCGCTGCTACAGGGAGGCAACGCCGTCGGCCCCATCGGCGACGCCCTCGCGCCGATCTTCGAAGCGCGCGGCGAGTGGCATCGCTTCGCAGGCCTCCTCGACGCACGGCTGGGGGCCGAGACCGATCCCGTCAGGCGGCAGGCCATCTTCCTCTCGCTGGCCCGGGTCCAGGCCGATCATCTCGGCGATCTTCGGGGCGCCTTCACGGCCCTCTCCCGGGCCTTCGCCGAGGCGCCTGCCAGCGGCGAGCTCCTCGTCGGGCTGCGGCGCCTGGCGGGCGAGCTCTCCGCGCAGCTCGAGCTCTGCGGACTCCTGGCAGCGGCGTGGCGCAGCGGCGACGCCGCCCTCGATCGCGAGTTCGCCAGCTGCGCCGTCTCCCTCGCCGAGGGGGTGGGCGGCGATCCGGAGATCGAAGCGGCCGCCCACCAGCGGCTCCTCGAGCTGGATCCCACCGACGCCAGGGCCCTGGCCTCCCTCGAGGCGATCGCCGCCGCGGCGGGGCGTTGGGCCGAGGCCACCGGCATGGTGGAGCGCCTCCTCGCCGTGGAGTCGGCGCCGGAGCAACGCGCCACCCGCGAGCTGCGCCTCTCGGGCTATCTGCGCCGATTGGGCCAGCACGCCGACGCAGCCCGGGCCATGCAGGCCGCCCTCGGCGCGGGCGCCGACGAAGAAGAGGTGCTGCCAACCCTCGCGGATTCCCTCGAGCGCGCCGGCCTCCACCCCGAGCTGGCCGAGGTGCTCAGCCGGCAGATCGAGCGGGCCACCGCGGCGGGGGAGGGCGACGTCGCCGCCCGCCTCGGCCTGCACCGCGCCAGGATCCTGGAAGAGCTGGGCAGCAAGGTCGCCGCCGTGGCGGATTACGCCGCCATCCTCAAGGAGCGCCCCTTCGATCCCGACGCGATCCTCGGCCTGGAGTCCTTGCTCTCCGATCCGGAGGCGCGGGTCGCCGCGGCCCGGGCGCTGGAGAAGTCCTACGTCGCCGGATCGGAGTGGCGAAAGCTGCATGGCGTCCTCGAGATCCAGATCCAGGGCTCCGCGGATCCCGCGTATCGCGCACGGGAGCTGCGGCGGCTGGCCCAGCTCTCCGCCCGCGAGCTGCAGAGCCCCGCCCTGGCCTTCGGCGCGCTGGCGCGGGCCTTCGAGGAGGCCCCCGGCGATCCGCTCCTCCGCTCGGAGCTTCGGGTGGCGGCGGACGAGGCCGACTGCCTCGAGGAGCTGGCCGCGCTGATGGGCGAGGTGGCGGAGCAGCGCTCCGGCTCGGTGCCCGTGCCCCAGCTCCTGGCCCTCGAGCGCGAGATCGCCGAGCTATACGAGAAGCGGCTGCGGGATCCCGGAGCCGCCATCACCCGCTACGTGCGGATGCAGCGCCTCGATCCGTCCAGCCTGGACGCCCTGCGGGGCTTGCATCGCCTCTACCGGGAGAGCGGCGAGTGGCAGGGGCTCTACGACGTGGCCCTGGCCCTCGCCTCGGCGGTGAACGATCTGCGGGAGCGGGTCTCCCTCTGGCGGGAGGCGGCCAAGATCGGCGACGAGCAGCTCCGCGATCCCGTCCGCGCCGCCACCTGCTGGCGGCTGATCGCCGACGCCGATCCCACCGACGGCGAGGCCCTGGTCCAACTCGACGGCCTCTATGTCGCACAGGAGCGCTGGGGCGATCTGGCCTGGACCGTGGAGAAGCGTCGCGCCCTGGCCCTCCACGCCGGCGAGGGCTTCGCCGCCACCGAGCTCGCCCATCGTCTCGCCGAGCTGCGCCAGACGAACGGCGACGCCCATGGCGCCCTGGATCTCTACCGCGAGGTGCTGGCCGCGGCGCCGGATCACGCGGACGCGCGCGCTGCTCTGGATCGCTGGGCCCGGAGCAGCGAGGCCGGCTCCGCCCAGGCCCTCGACCTCCTCGATCGCGTCCTGCGGGCGGCGGGGCAGCACGAGCGTCGCCTCGAGCTACGAGACGCGCGCCTCGCCGCTGCCGTCGGCGCCGACGAGCGGGCCAGGCGCTTCGAGGAGCTGCGCCTGATCTGCGAGGACGATCTACAGCGTCCCGACATGGCCTACGCCGTCTGCGCCAAGGCCTTCGCCGAGGGGGTAGAGAAAGACACCGCCCACCTCGAGCGCCTCGCACAGAAGTCGGGGCGCTTCGCCGATCTGGCGGAGCTCTATGAGGCCACCCTCCGCAGGGATCCCGAGGCGCCCTCCGCCCTGCGGCGACGGGCCGCCGAGCTCCGCGAGGGCGAGCTGCGGGACGCCGCCGGCGCCATCGCCCTCTGGCGCGCCATCGCCGCCGAGACGCCGGACGATCCCCAGGCCCTGGACGCCCTCGAGCGCCTTTACCGCGCCGAGGGCCGGCATCGGGAGCTCGTCACCACCCTGGAGCGCAAGGCTGATCTCGAGGCTGACACTGAAAGTCGAAAGGGCATCTATATCGAAATGGCCCGCCTCCTGGCGGATCCCCTGGGCGATCCCGACCATGCCATCGAGGCGGCCCGCCGGGCCTTCGCCCTCGACGAGGCCGATCCACGCTCCCTCGATCTCCTGGGCTGGCTCTTCTCCGAGACCCATCGCTGGGAGGATCTCGCCGGGCTCCTCGCCCTCCGGATCGAGCGGATGGAGGACGCCGCCGAGGAGCGGCGGGCGCTGGAGTTCGAGCTGGGCCGCCTGCGCCAGGGGCGGCTCGGCGATCCCGACGGCGCCCTCGCGCTCTACCGCGCCATCCTCGCGGACGATCCCGGCCACGCCCAGACCCTGCAGGCCGTCGAGGAGCTGGCGGCCGATCCCGATCCCATCCGTCGGGCGGCGGCGGCGGCGCTGCTGGCCCCCCTCTTCGCCGCCGCCGGCGATCATCGCAGGCAGGTGGAGGCCCTGGAGTCGCTGGCCGCCTCGCAGACCGATCCCTCGCAGCGCGCCGCGACCTACGCCGCGGTGGCGGCGATCTACGCCGGGCCCCTGGAGGCGAAGGAGCTGGCCTTCTTCGCCGCCGGCCGCGCGCTCCGGGCCGATCCCGACGATCCGGCCCACCTGGAGCTCGCGCGATCCTCCTCCTCCGCCGCCGGCCTCGATGAGGAGCTGGCGGGGTTGCTGGCCGAGTGCGCCGACGGCGCCCGCACCCTGGAGGCCCGCCTCGCGCTGGCCCGGATGCGGGCGACGCTCCTCGAGGCCGAGGGCGACGAGGCCGCGGCGCTGGAGGCCTGGCGTCAGCTCCGCTCGCTGGCGCCGCAGGATCTGGAGGCCCTGCGCTCCCTGGCCCGCCTCGAGGGCTCGGGTGGCGATCCGCTGGAGCGGCTCGAGGTGCTGCGGGCGCTCCTCGCCAAGGAGAAGGATCCCGCCGACCGCGCCGCCAGGCTCCTGGAGATCGCCAGCGTGCAGGAGGAGCGCCTCGAAGATCCCATCGGGGCGATGGAGACCCTGCAGCGGGTCCTGGAGATCGAGCCCTCCCATCTGGCGGCGTTGGAGGGGCTGGATCGCCTCTGCCTCGTCACCGAGCGCTGGGCCGAGCTCGACGGCGTGCTGACGAAGAAGGCCGAGGCCAGCCGCGACGACGTCGCCGCGAGGCATCGGATCCTGGTCCGCCTCGCCGATCTGCGGGAGTCCCACCTGGGCGACCGCGAAGGCGCGCTGGATCTTCTGCAGCAGGTGTCGGCGGAGGATCCGGCCCACCTCCCGGCCCGAGAGACCCTCGAGGCCATCGTCGAGGCCTCCCCCGGGGCGCTCGACGCCGCCGCCCTGCTGGAGGCGGCCTGCCGCGCCAGCGGCGACTGGCAGCGGGTGGCCGAGCTCATCGAGCAGCGGATCGCGATCATCCCCGATCCCGAGGCGCGCAAGGAGGCCCTGCTGGAGCTGGGCGGTCTGCGCCGCGATCGGCAGGGCAGGGCGGATCTCGCCTTCCTCGCCTTCGAGCGCGCGTTCCGGGAAGAGCCCTCCGATCCCGCCGTCTGGCCCCAGGTGGCGAGCGCCGCCCACGGCGCCGACCTGGACGAAGAGTGGGTGGCGATCGCGGAGGGGGAGCTGCCCCGGATCCAGGATCCCGCCGTCGCCGCCGACCTGGCCCTCCATCTCGCCTCCATCGGTGAGACGATCCTTCACGACGACGAATCCGCCTCGCGATGGTTCGAGCGCGCCGACGAGCTCGACGCCGGCAAGGCGGCAGACGTCCTCCCGGCGCTGGAGCGCCTCTATCCGCGGCTGGAGCGCTGGCGGTCGCTGGCCGGAGTGCTGGAGCGTCAGGCCGATCGGGCCGATCCCCGCAGCCGCGGTGCGATCCTCGTCAGGCTGGGCCAGCTCGCCGTCGAGAAGCTCGGCGATCCCGATCGAGCGATGGTGGCCTACGAGGCCGCCCTCGCCCTCGACCCGGACGATCGCGTGGCCCTGAACGCCCTCGAGCCGCTCTATGAAGGGGCCGGCGCCAATGAGAAGCTCCTCGACATCCTCGTGGCCCAGCGCGCCCTCGCCACGCCGGACACCGCCCCGAACCGCCTCCTCCAGCGCGTGGCGGATCTGGCGGCGCCGCTGGGGCGAATCGACCTCGCCATCGAGACCTCGCGAGAGATCCTCGGCCGCGATCCTCGGAACGACCTCGCCCACCAACGCCTCGAGGCCCTCTTCGAGGAGGCCGGGCGCTGGGACGATCTCGCCTCGCTCCTGCGCGAGCGGATCGCCCACACCCTCGACCCCCGTGAGCTGGGCCGGCTCCATGAGAGGCTCGGCGCCCTCCTTCGGGAGCAGATGGCCGATCCCGACGCCGCCGCGGCGAGCTACCGCGCGGTCCTCGATCGCGATCCCCGCAACCGCAAGGCCCTCGAGGCCCTACGCGAGCTCCACGGGCAGAGCGGCGACGCCGAGGCCCTCGCCGGCGTCCTGCGCCGGCTGATCCCGCTGCAGGAGGCCACCGCCGGCGTCAAGGCCGTGCGCCTCGAGCTCGCCGGCGCCTTCATCGGCCTCGATCGCGGCGGCGAAGCCATCGACAGCCTCAAGCGGATCCTCGATCTGGAGCCCCACGATCCCGCCGAGCTGGAGAAGGCCGAGTCCCTCTTCCGCGTGCTCTCTGCCTGGCCCGAGGTGATCCGCACCCTGGAGCTGCGCGCGGGCCTCGAGCCGGACGAGCAGGCCGTGGAGCGCTGGGCCGAGGTGGCCAGGATCTACGATGAGGAGCTGGGCCGCCGCGAGGCCGGGGCGCCGTCGCTGGAGAAGATCCTCGAGAAGAAGCCTGACGATCGCGGGGCCTTCGATCGCCTCCGCGAGCTCTATCGAGGCGCGGCTGATTGGCGTCGCTACGCCGCGGCCACCGAGCGCTTCGGCACCCTGATCCGCGACGAGGCCGAGCGGGTCTCCTTGCTGCGGGAGCTCTCCGAGGTCCATGAGTCGCGACTGGGGCAGAAGGAGTTCGCCTTCGCCAAGCTCTCCGCCGCCTTCGAGATCACGCCGGACGACGAGTCGCTCAGGGCCGATCTCGAGCGCTTGGCCGCCGCCTGCGAGATGCGCGAAGAGCTCGCCATGATCTACGAGAGCGTCGCCGAGGCCCGCGCCGGCCGCCCGGACGCCGCGCCCTTCTGGTTCGCCAGGGGCCGGCTCCTGGAGGGCGAGCTCGACGACGTGGAGGGAGCCGAGGCGAGCTACCGCCGGATCCTCGAGGTCGATCCCCGCGATCGCGGGGCGCTCGACGCCCTCGGCGCCCTCCTCGCCCGAGGCGGCGACGACCGCGCCAGGGTGGCGGTGCTGGAGCAGCAGCTCGAGGCCTGTGAGCCCGAGGAGAAGCGCGCGCTGCTCCAAGCCATCGCCGCCATCCACGATGAGAAGCTCGGCGATCCGGGGGAGGCGATCTACTCCCTGCGCCGGGCCTTCGAGCTCGATCCCGGCGATGCCGAGATCCTCGAATCCCTCGTCGCGCTCTTCCGCCGGGAGGAGCGCTTCGCAGACCTGGCCGCGCTCCTGGCCCGGAGCCGCGACCTCGCCCGAACGCCCGACCAGCGGATCGCTTTGCAGCTCCGCCTCGCCGCGGTGCAGGAGAACGATCTGGGCGACGCCGCCGCCGCCATCGACTCCTACGGCGCCGCGCTGGAGCTCGAGCCTGCCAGCGAGGAGGCGATGGAGGCGTTGGAGCGCCTCTACACCAAGGACGATCGCTACGCCGAGCTGCTGGGGCTCTACGATCGCAAGCTGCGGCTCACCGACGACGCCGCCGAGCGATCGCGGATCTTCGTCAAGGCTGGCGGCATCTGGGAGGAGAAGCTCCAGAACCCCGTCAACGCCATCGCCTGCTTCGACGGCGTTCTCGCCCTGGAGCCCGACAACGTCCGCGCCCTGCGCAAGCTGGATCGACTCCTGGTGGAGCAGCGATCCTGGGAGCGCCTCGCCGCGATCTTGCGGCGCCTCGACGAGGTCCTCGCCGCCAACCCCAGCCATGCCCAGGAGCGCCTCGAGATCCGGGTGCGGCTGGGAGAGCTGCTGCTGGGGGAGCTGCGCCAATCCCTCGAGGCCGAGGAGGTCTTTGCCGCCACCCTCGATCTGGACGAGCGCTGCCGCCCGGCCATCCGAGGGCTGGCGACGATCTACGAGGCGAGCGGCAATTGGACCCAGGCCCTGGCGATGCTCGAGCGAGAGTCGCGGCTGGTGGACGAGGTCTCCGAGGCCGTGGCGATCCACGCGAGGGTGGCCAGGATCCACGGCGAGATCCTGGGAGACAAGGACGCGGCCCGCGCCGCCTACGAGCGGGTCCTCGAGATCGATCCGGGGCACCTCCCCTCCATCCGCGGTCTGCGCACCATCTTCGAGAGCGGCGACGACGAGGAGGGGGCGCTGCGCTCCCTCGAGCAGGAGGCGAGCTACACCGAGGATCCTGCCGAGAAGACCCGGCTCTACGACGAGATCGGCCGCCACCACCTGGAGGTGCGCCAGGAGCCCGAGGAGGCGATCCGCGCCTTCGAGGAGGCGCGGCGCCATAGCCCTGGCGATCTACCCGCCGCCCTGGCGCTCTCCGATCTCTACGTGGAGCGCGAGCGCTGGGCCGAGGCCGAGGTCGTCCTGGACGTGGTCTGCTCCCACCTCGCCGAGGCCGGCGAGTCACCCGAGCTCCTCACCCACAAGGTCTATCGCCTCGGCTTCGTCGCCGCCCGGCTGGGCAAGGACGAGAAGGCGCGGCAGAGCTTCGAGCGGGCCTACGAGCTCGACCCCACCTTCCTCCCGGCGGCCGAAGGGCTCGGGGCCATCCTCGCCCGCATCGGCGATCATGCCCGAGCGCTCAAGGTCTACCAGGCCATCTTGATCCACCACCGCGGCGACCTCACCGATCCCGAGGTGGTGGAGGTCTATTTCACCATTGGTGACCTGCGCCGCAAGCTCGGCGACGGCAAGGCGGCGCAGACCAGCCTGAAGAACGCCCTCGGCCTCGACGCCTGGCACCTGGACTCCCACCGCGCGATGATCGCGCTGGCGGAGGAGGAGGGCGACGCCGAGCTCGCCATCTCCCACCGGCAGAAGCTGGTGGAGATCGTCGAGGAGGACGAGAAGGTCGCGCAGCTTCGGGCCATCGCCGAAGCCGCGTCGAAGCAGCTCGGCGATCACTACCTCGCCATCGACAGCCTGGCGGCGGCCCAGCGGCTCCGCCCCGACGATTTCGATATCACCGAGGGTCTCATCGATCTCTATCGCGAGACCCGCCAGGGCCTGAGGCTTGTCGAGCTCCTCGAGGAGCTCGTCGCCCGACCGGCGGTGCAGGCCGATCCCGAGAAGGCCATCCGCTTCCACTCCCTGCTAGGCGCCAGCTTCCGCGAGGAGGCGGTCCAGGATCCCGAGGCGCGGGAGCGGGCGGCGGCGCACTTCAACGCCGCCCTCGATCTCGACTGGCGACAGACCCCCGCCTTCCAGGCGCTGGAGGCCATGCTGGTCGAGGCGAAGGATTGGCGCCTCCTCGAAGCCAACTACCTGCGGATGCTCGAGCGCCTGGGCAAGGTCGAGGGCACGGGCAAGGTGCGGGCGGTGCTCTACCGCACCCTTGGCGATCTCTATCTGGAGGCCCTCGCAGACTCCGCCGCCGCCATCGAGGCCTACAAGGGCGTGACCCTCCTCGCGCCGGAGGACGCCGACGCGGCCCAGACCTACGCCGGCCTCGTCGCCCAGGTCCGCGGCTCGGAAGAAGAGGCCATCGCCGCCTGGCGCCACGCCCTCCCGCTCTCGGCCGATCTCCTCCCCGCCGCCAAGTCGATGATGCGCCTCCACGCCAGGCGCAAATCCTACGACGCCGCCTTCGCCACCGCCCAGGTGACCAGCTTCCTCCTCAAGTCGGGGGGCGCCGACGAGCAGGCGATCCTCGACAGGCTCCAGGCCTTCGGCAAGGACTCGGCCACAGGCGCCCTCACCGACAAGCTCTGGCGGGAGCTGGTCTACCACCCCGAGCAGCGCGGCCCCATCGGCGGCATCCTCGCCATCGTCCAGACCGAGGCCGGCGCGATCTTCGCCCGTGATCCCGGCTCCCTCCACATCCAGGGCAGGGACGTGCGGATCGATCGCAAGCGCGATCGGGTCGACGTCGCGACCTCGATGCTCTTCTTCGTCAACGCCTATCGCTACGTGGCCAACACCCTCGGCATGGAGGCGATGGAGCTCTACAAGGTCGCGGGGATCGCGGGGCTCACCCTGGCAGACACCTGGCCCCATTGCCTGGTGGCCGGCGAGGAGCTCTTCACCGATCAGCGACCGAAGAAGGAGCTCTACTTCCAGATCGGCAGGATCCTCGCGTGGTCCCGCCCCGAGCTCTCCATGGTCCTCCTCCGCCCCCGCGATCAGCTCCAGCTCATCGTGGAGAGCGCCGCCGCCCTGGGCGATCCCTCGATCCCCACCCGCTACGATCCCAAGACGGTCGAGCGCGTCCGCCGGCAGCTCGGCAAGGCCATCTCACCTGCCGGCCGGCAGCGGCTCAAGACCCTGGCTGCCGCCTACGCCACCCAACGCCCCGACCTCGGCGCCTACCTGGAGGCTGCAGAGTTCACCGCCACCCGGGCCGGCGCCCTCCTGGCCGGCGACCTGCGGGTGGTGGCGCGATGCCTCAGCGACGGCGCCGGCAAGGATCCGGAGCTCGAGGCCAGGCGCCTCCGCGACCTCGCCATCTTCTGCCTCTCCGACGCCTGGATCCGCCTGCGCAAGGAGCTCGGCACCGCCGTCGAAGTCCCAGGCTGAGGCCGTTCACCCACCGCCCTCGCTGGGCTCCGCGGGGGAGGCCCGGCCCAAGGCTCGGGCCCCGTGTCGATCGTCTAAGCCATTGGAATCACGGACTCTCTCCGAGGGCACGCGCTTCGCTCTCCCTCCCTTCATACATCGGACGATGGAGTCCGATGCGTGAGACGAGGCGGCGGTGTCGTCGCCCAGGGAGTCGGCGATGCGGAACCTTCTCGTGGCATGTGTGGTGAATGGTTTCATGGCGGCGTGCGGGGGCCCCGAGACCCCGGTGATCGTGCAACAGCTGCCGACGACTCCGGTGGAAGATCAGCCCAGGGACGAGGACGACGTCAAGGCAGGTCGCCTTCGGATCGACTCGATCGATGCGGACGGCGATGCGCCGGCGGGCGAGGGCGTCCGTCGCTTTCGCGAGGCGCTGATCATCCGGGGCAGCGGTCTGCTTGAGGCCGAGGCCTCGCTGCGGCAGCAGGGGAGGGAGCTCCCCCTCGAGATCCTCGAGGCGGCCGAGGGCCGGCTCCGGGTGGCCATCCCCGAGGAGGCGGAGGCTGGCGAGACCACTCTGGTGATCCGAAGCATGGAGGAGAGCGCCGAGCGGAACCTCTGGATCCTCCAGGGCGAGAAGGGAGAGCCGGGACCCCAGGGCCCCCGGGGGGAGGCCGGTGCCGTGGGCGAGAAGGGCGAGCGTGGCGCGACCGGCGCCCAGGGGCCCATGGGTTCCACAGGTCCCAAGGGCGCGCCTGGGGCTCCCGGGCCTCAGGGCGTCAGGGGGCCCGAGGGCGTCAAGGGGGCACAGGGACCGAAGGGCGCTGCTGGCGAGAAGGCCCTCCATGGGATCGACACCCTGAGCATGGAGTCGACCACTCGGACCTCCATCGGCAACGGGTCTTACAAGCTGGGCTCGCCGAAGACCGTCACCGTCGGACAGCGCAGCGACCTGCTCATCATCGTGGAGTTCGCCGCCACGGCGACGACGAAGTTTCGGCTTGGGAGCAGTTCCTTCGAGAGGGAGACCGCCTGCACGGCGAGGTTCAACCTCCGCATGGACGACATCGACATCCTGCCCGCGACGGTCACCGCCGGCTTCGTGAACGGCGAGGTGAACAGCCGCTCGACCTTCCTGGTGAAGGCCGGGGTCTCGGCCGGCAACCACAGCTTCCAACTTACGGCGAATGATGGGAACTGCCAGACGCTCACCCCGACGGTGGGCACGAAGGTGGTGGTGATGCAGCTCAACTGACGCTCGCCGGTGACCGGCTCGAGCCAGCGCCGGCACCGCGAACCGAGCCGCGCGCGATCATTGGAACCAAGCGGGGCCCGCTTCATGGAGCGGGCCTTTCTGCGTGCGGTGATCTTGACCGGCCCATCCCCCGCTGCGAGAGTGGCCCCTCACCCCTCGACACCGGCCGGAACGACGCCGCCGCAAGCCATAGGGCCCCCCACGCGATGAAGTTCTCCTGCGATCGCTGCCGCGCGCAGTACATGATCTCGGACGAAAAGCTCCGGCCCGGCGGGGTCAAGGTCCGATGTAAGAAGTGCGGACACGTGATCGTGGTGCGGCGCCCTGGCAAGGAGCCGCCGGTGGTGGAGCGGGCGCCTGCCTCTTCCTCTGCCCCTGCCCCGCAGAGCAGTCCAGGTGGCAGCCTCGACGAAGAGCTCGGCGCAGCTTTTGACACCATGGTCATAGGCCGCCCGGCGGCAGCGTCCGGACCTGCGACGACCGGCGCCGACGAGAGCGGATGGCCCGGCGACCTGCAAGGGAGCTCCGGACCGTCGCATCCCTCCGGGCATGTGCCGACAGGCGCCGACGAGGCCGGTTGGCCGGATGAGCCTGCAGGGGGGCGCGTCGATCCAACGCATCCCGCGCCACAGGCTACCGCCGAGGCGACTCGAGCGCCCGAGGCCTCTACGCCCAGCGTCGCCGAGTCTGCCGACGGACCCACCCTGGCGGAGTCGGCGGATTGGTTCCTAGCCATCAAAGAGGAGCAGGTCGGGCCGCTGGCCCTGGACGATCTGCGGGCCAAATGGGATCGATCGGAGATCGGCCCCGACACCCTCTGCTGGCGCTCCGGTCTCATGGATTGGACGCCGCTCTCCCAGCTGGCCGAGCTCGCCAGCGTCCTCGCGCCGTTGCCCCGGCGCGCGGCTGGGGGCGGCGCCGTCGCCTCCGCGCCGGAGGCGGGCGCCCCGGCCGGTGAGGTGGCCCGGAGCCCGGAGCCCTGGGAGCCTGCCGCTTCCGCCCCGAAGCCCGCGGACGCCTCAGACGGGGGCTGGCGCCCTGCCGCCGCCAGCGCCCTGGCCTCGTTGGTGGAGAAGGAGGCCGAGGCCGCCAGACGCGAGCCCGCCGTGGCGACGCGGGCCCAGGACGAACCGCAGCAGGAGCAGTCGGCCCTGGAGACCACCGGGATCCGGATGCTCCTGCGAAACCTCCCCGAGGCGCCGCAGAGCGAGGCCTCCAAGTTCATCCCCCTCCATCAGACGCCAGCCGCCACCGCGGGAGCCGCTGCCCCTCCCGCTGCCGCGTCGCCTCGGGAGGGAGGCAGCCGCAAGGGCATCCTCGTCGCGGCATCGGTGGTCTTGTTGGTGGTGCCGGCCCTCGCGGTCGGCGCATGGTTCAGCGGCGTCTTCGAGACCAAGGGGGCGGCGCCGCTCCCGGTGGCCCAGGCCCCTGTCGAAGCGCCGCCTGCGCCATCGGAGCCCCCTGCGCCATCGGAGCCCCCTGCGGCTCCGCCGCCAGCGCCTGAAGCCGTCGCGGAGATCCCGGAGGGCAAGGAGGCCGCTGCGCCTGCCGATGCGAAAGAGGCTGCCGAGGAGACGAAGGCCGTCGCCGAGGCCGAGGATCCCAAGGGGGCCGAGGTGCCTGCCGAGGTCGCCGCCGTCGTGGCGCCAGTCCCTAAGGAGTCCTCCGCCGCCAAGCCTGCACCGGCCCCCCGCCCCAGGCGCGAGGCCGAGGCGAGGCCCCCCCGGGCCTCGACGCGATCGACCGCACCGGCACCCGCGACGCCGAGCCCCGCTCCGGCGCCCCGACGCAGCGGGGCCTCCGACGATCTGCTGGCCGCTGGAAGGAACAGCTCGATCGACGATCTCTTCGAGAAGGAGTTCTCCGGGGCGCCCGCTCCCGCGTCGTCGACTCGGGGCGGGACCTACATCCCGCCAGCGCCTGGGAGGGGAGGAGATCTTCCGGCCCAGCTCTCGCAGGGCGACATCACCGCGGTGGTCTTCGGCAAGAAGGGTGAGATCAAGCGCTGCGTCACCGACTACAAGGGAGCGGGCGGCGCCGCCTCCGGGACGGTGGTGATGCGCTGGAACATCGAGCCCAGCGGCAAGACCTCCGCCGTGGCCCCGATCAAGGGAGGCGAGCACACCCAGCTCGCCACCTGCATCGGCGGCCTGGTCAAGAGCTGGCGCTTCCCGGCCTACTCCGGCCCCAAGATGCAGCCCATCGACTTCCCCTTCCAGTTCTGACGCGGGTCGAAAGCGAGGCGAGCATCCCCCTTTCGGGGCGCTCCCGGCCCCCCGTGAGTGCTCCCGATCGATTCATCCACATTCGGTCGATCTACAGGGTGCTCATCTATTCGACACTCCCCGGGCTCCATGCTATGGACCCGCTTGGAAACAGCGGTCCAGGACGGCGCTGTTCGAACTTGGAGGAAACACCCATGAATCAGTGGAAATGGCTCCTGATCTCGCTCGGCCTCGTCGCCGCCGCTTCGGTGGGCATGGTCGGCTGCGGAGACGATGAGAAGACGGCTTGTACGGAGGACTCGGACTGCGACGAAGACGCAGGCGAGATCTGCATCGCGAAGACCGGCAAGTGCGAGACCGCTTGCAGCAACGCGGACGATTGTGAAGGGGAGGACTCCTGCTCCGCCGGCTGCGCCGGATCGGACGAGCGCGACTTCTGCTTCCAGCCCTGCTCGGTCGATGGCGATTGCGCCGAGACGGACATCTGCGATCTGAGCTTCTGCGGCAGCAAGGGCCTCTGCATCCCCGCGCCGAGCTGCACCTCCGACGACCAATGCGATGGAGATTCCATCTGCGTGGACTCCGTCTGCATCGAGAAGTGCACCGACAACGATTCCTGCGGCGCGCAGGAGGCCTGCAACGTGGCGACCGGCCACTGCATCGCCCTCGGCGCCGCCTGTGTGGAGAACGAGGATTGCGGCGAGGGCAACGTCTGCGACGCTGGCGTCTGCGCTCCCCAGGCGGACGACGTCTGCACGGAGCAGCTGACCTGCTACGACCGGGGCAATGAGTACTGCGCCGGGACCACCTCGCCGATGACCTGCCAGGACACTTCCTGCGGGGTGGCATTCAACTCCTGCTCGCGATGCAACTCGGGACCCAACGGTGGGGATCGCGATGCGGGCGCGCCCCAGATCTTCGCCGCCTTCCAGAACTCGGTGAGCAGCGGTAAGAACTGCGCGGTGGATCTCAAGGTCTGCCAGCCGGACGCCCCCCTCGTCTGCGAGTTCGGCTTCTTTGCCTTCGATCCGGACGATGCGGCGCTGCCCTCCACCGGCCTGAACAACCATGTCGGCGTCGTCAGCAGCAGCGGCAGGTTCTCGACGCCCTTCGGCGTCAAGCGGAGCACCAACAACGGCCTCGCCACCTTCACTTTCCGCGCTTGCTTCGCCGAGGGTGGGACCACGGCTGGGACGGCCGCCTTCCTGACGGCGACGGCCAATCCCTTCGCGAACGGGAACGCGCCGACCACGGGCCGGTCGAACACCCTCTGCACCATCGGCACCAAGTAGCGACGCAGAGGTGAGGGGCCGCTCGCCGGCCCCTGCCTTTGAGCGGCCGCGTTCATGCAAGGCATGGGCGCGGCCGCTGTCGTTTCAACAACGCGCGAGCCTCGCCTCCTGGTAGGGGGCAGCGGCACGGAGCCCGTCGGTCGGGGCGATAGGGCCTTCCGAGACGATAGAGATGGGTTTCGCGACCCGAGAGCAGCAGCCGCGCGGATCAAATAGCTGGCCTCAGCGGCAGACAAGTTGGAAGCTGGGACGTCGATGTAGAGGATCGCTGTCTCATGGACGTCGACAGGCTCCGGGCGCTCGCAGGCATCGATCATCGACGGCGCTCTCGAAGGAGAGGAAACACCCGTGAATCATTGGAAATGGCTCCTGATCTCGCTTGGCCTTGTCGCTGCCGCTTCGATCGGCATGATCGGCTGCGGGGATGAAGAGAGGCCGGCCTGTTCGACCCACTCCGACTGCAACAAAGACGCAGGTGAGATCTGCATCGGCGTCTGCGTGACCACTTGTACGAACAACTCCGACTGTGACGAAGACGCAGGTGAAATCTGCAGGGCGGACATCGGCATCTGCGACTCGGGATGCAGGACCGACGCCGACTGTGACGAAGACGCAGGTGAGAGCTGCAGGGCGGATATCGGCATCTGCGAGCTGTCGTGTACGACCGATTCCGACTGCGACGAAGACGCAGGAGAGAGCTGCGATACGAGCAGTGGCGTCTGCGAGGGCGCCTGCAGGACCGCGGACGATTGTGAATGGGGCACCTCCTGTTCGGCTGGCTGCGCCGGGTCGGATGGGCACGCCTTCTGCTTCCAGGCCTGTTTGGGCGATGGCGACTGCAGCACCGACGGCACTCTCGTCTGCGACCTGAGCTTCTGCGGCAGCGAGGGCCTCTGCATCCCCGCGTCGAACTGCACCTCCGACGATCAATGCGATGTCAACTCCATCTGCGCCGACTCGATCTGCGTCGAGAAGTGCATCTCCAACGATGGCTGCGGGGCGAGCGAGGCCTGCAACGTGGCCACCGGCCACTGCATCGCCCTCGGCGCTGGCTGTGTGGAGAACGAGGATTGCGGTGAGAGCCGCGTCTGCGACGATGGCGTCTGCGCTCCGCGGCCGAGCGACTTCTGCTCGGATCAGCAGACCTGCTACGACCGGGGCAATGAGTTCTGCGCCGGGGCCACGATGAGCTGCCAGGACACCTCCTGCGGGGTGTCCTTCAACTCCTGCTCCCGTTGCACCTCGGGGCCAAACGGCGGCGATCGCGACACGGGCGCGCCTCAGATCTTCGAGGCCTTCCAGGACCCGGCGAGCGGTGGAGCCGGCGGCAAGAATTGTCCGGTGGATCTGATCGCCTGCGCGCCGGACGCCCCCCTCGTCTGCGAGTTCGGCTTCTTCGCCTTCGATCCGGACGATGCGGCGCTGCCCTCCACCAACCTGAGCAACCACGTCGGTGTGGTGAGCAGCAGCGGCAGGTTCTCGACGACCTTCGGCGTCAAGCGGGGCTCCAAGGACGGCCTCACCACCTTCAGCTTCCGCGCTTGCTTCGCCGAGGGTGGGTCCACGGCCTCGACGGCCGCGTTCTTGACGTCGGCTTCCAACCCCTTCACGGGTGGGATGGCACCGACCTCGGGTCGGTCGAATACCCTCTGCACCATCGGCACCAAGTAACGACGCAGAGCCCAGGGGCCGCTCACCAGCCCCTTCCATCGAGCGGACGCGTTCATGTCAGGCATGGGCGCGGCCATCGTCGTTTGGGAGCTCCGAAGGCGAGCGATCGCTACAAAGAGCCGTAGCGCGCAGCGCGCGTGAAGAAAGCCGCCCCCTCCCTTGCGGGCGGGCGTTTTTTTCACAGGCTCTGAACTGGGAGGGGGCCTGTTTCCGGGGGCTTGCGGCCTTGCGAGACGAAGGGCGGCGGGGCACATCGAAGCCCGAAGACGGCGAACGCTTCATAGGAGAAGCTCTCTCAGGCCGGTTCCTTGACGGGCCAAGGAGCGCCGTTTAGGGTCGCCGGCGAGTCGAATCAGAGGGCGGGAGGATCCTTGGCCATCCAGGTGCACAACGTCGTAGCCAGCATGGAGGGGCTCTTGCCCTCGGCCCGATTTGGGGTGCGGGAGCTCGAGGAGATGCGGCTGATCCTCCGGGGCGACTCGGTGATCGACTGGCGCCGGCTGCACTTTCAGGATCGCGACGAGGCGGATGCCTTCATCCGCCTCTGCCTCTTTCGTCCGGAGCATCCCGCGGACGACGCGCGGATGCGGGAGATCCTGGCGGAGGCGGTGGCCTATCTGCGGTCGGAGTTCCGCTATCGGGTGGCGGAGGCCATCGCCAACCCCGCCGAGATCCACGACATCTTCCTCATCGCCTCGGGGGTGGGGGAGCAGCGCCGGCTCCGCCGGATCGCCTGCATCGTCCTCAAGGTGATGCACACCATCTTCCACACCGAGTCACGGGAGATGCTCTTTCGAACGCCGATCTCCTCGGCGGAGTTCGCCTCGCTGATCGACAGGCGGGTGCAGGCCGTGGCCACGCAGCTCCGGGCGATCGACGCGCCCATCGTGGACTTCGTGGGGAGCGTGAAGAGCCGGGAATCGATGATCACCAAGCTCCTGGCCAAGCGGGAGTCGGTGGCCGCGCAGATCTTCGACAAGGTGCGCTATCGGATCATCACCCGGGAGAAGGCCGACATCCTGCCGGTGCTGCACTACCTCACCCGCCACCTCTTCCCCTTCAACTTCGTGGTGCCGGCCCAGACACAGAACAACCTGGTCTCATTGCAGCGGCTGGTGGACGAGACGCCCTCGCTGGCGCCTCACGCCGCCCGGATGCAGACCCACCTCAACGGCGAGGGCTCGGTCTTCCACGAGAGGCGGCGGAGCCACGCGGTGAACGAGTTCTCCGGCGGGGGGTATCGGGTGCTGAACCTGATCGCCGACGTCCCCGTGCGCCTGGACGAGCACCTCTGCATGATCGAAGGCCCCCGGCGGATCCCCACCCGCCCCGAGATCGCCTTCGCCCCGGTGGAGTTCCAGATCATCGACGAGCAGACCGCCCGGGCCAACGAAGAGGGGGAGAACTCCCACGAGCGCTACAAGCGCCGGCAGAGCCTGCGCGTGCTGCGCCGGCTCTCCCGGGGGCTGGTGGTCCCGAAGAAGCCCACCACGGCCAAGCGCGACTCCGCCGGCCCTGCCTGACTGCGGTTCTTCTCAGCGGCCCTTCTTGCGGTTGTTCTTGCGGGCCTGGCGCTCGCGCTTGCGCTTGTCCTTGAGCTTCTTCTTCTCGGCGTCGGAGACGAAGGTGCCGGGGCTCGTGGCCGGTCCCATCGGATAGCCCATCGCGCGGGCCCGGGCGCGGGCCACCGGATCCATCGGCGGGGTGTAGCCGGCGGGGAGACCGGGGACCCGCTGCTGGCCACCCTGGGGGGCGGCAGCGGCCATGCCACCGTCGCCGAAGATGTCCGAGAGATCCATCCCCTTCATCTGGCGGAGCTGGGCCATCTGGCGGAAGCCGGGCAGGCGGGAGAGCAGGCCGCCGGCGTCGCCGCCGAGCTGCTTCATCATACCGCGCATTCCGTTGTACTTGGTGAGCAGCTCCTGGACGTCCTTCTTCTTCCTGCCGGCGCCGCGGGCCACCCGCTGGAGCCGCGAGTCGTTGAAGATCGACGGATCCTTGCGCTCGCCCGGGGTCATGGAGTCGACCATGGCCTCGATGCGCCCCAGCTCCTTATCGTCGATGGTGACGCCCTCGGGCATCTCGCCGAAGAGAGGGAACTTCTCCATCAGGTCGGAGAGCGATCCCATCTTCTTCACGACCCGGATCTGATCGACGAAGTCCTGGAGCGTGAAGTTACCCGAGAGGAGCTTCTCCGCGTCCTCCTGGGCCTTCTCCTCGTCGACGACCTTCTCGAAGTCCTGCATCAGGCCGACGATGTCGCCGAAGCCCAGGATCCGGCTGGCGAGGCCCTCCGGACGGAACTCCTCGAGCTTGTCCAGGCTCTCGCCCATGCCCAGGAACTTGATGGGCTTGCCGGTGACCTCCTTGATCGAGAGGGCCGCGCCGCCGCGGGCGTCGCCGTCGAGCTTGGTGAGGATGAAGCCGTCGATCGAGAGACGGCGGTCGAATTCCGCCGCCGTCTTCACCGCGTCCTGGCCGATCATGGAGTCGGCCACCAGGAGGATGTTCTCGGGCTGGGTGCCGGCCTTGATCGCCTCGAGCTCCTTCATCATCTCCTCGTCCACCGCCAGCCGGCCGGCGGTGTCGAGGATCACCACGTCGCGGTGCTCCTTGCGGGCGTAGTCGAAGGCCGCCTTGCACATCTGGGGCGGGGCGGCGTCGGGATCGTGGTAGACGGGCACGCCCAGGCGCTCGCCCAGGACCTTGAGCTGCTCCACGGCGGCGGGGCGGTAGACGTCCGCCGCGACGAGCATCGGCCTCTTGCCCTCGGCCAGGAGCTTGTTGGCGAGCTTGGCGGCGGTGGTGGTCTTACCCGACCCCTGCAGACCCACCATCATGATGCCGGTCTGCCCCTTGGCTTTGAACTGCAGCGATGTATCCACCGGGCCCATCAGGGCCTCGAGCTCGTCGTGGCAGATCTTCACGAAGTGGTCGGCGGGGGTGACCCGCATCATCCCCTTCTTCGTGGGGGCCTTGGTCTCGACCACCTCGCCGATGGCCTTCTCGCGGACGTCGGCCACGAAGCGCTTCACCACGCCGAAGTCGACGTCCGCTTCGAGGAGCGCCACCCGGATGTCCCGCAGGGCCTCGTCCACCACCTCGGCGGTGATCTCCGCCTTGCCGCCCAGGCGGTTCTTGGCGGCCTTGAAGCCTCTGGAGACTACGTCGAGCATCGGTTGGACTCCCCAAACGGGACGAAAAGGCCCGGATTCTTGGTG
Organism: Vulgatibacter incomptus; assembly: GCA_040391605.1. Taxonomy (GTDB): domain Bacteria; phylum Myxococcota; class Myxococcia; order Myxococcales; family Vulgatibacteraceae; genus Vulgatibacter; species Vulgatibacter incomptus_A. The sequence continues at coordinate 88,479 of JBEBXK010000007.1, read as the reverse complement.
AAACGCGCCTCTCTACCACGCGAATTCCGCCCCTTCAACGCGTTCGAGGGCCCGGCGCTCGTGGCGGAAAGGGAGAAAGCCCCGATCTCGGCTGGAACGATGGGGTGGAATCGGGGCCTTCGTTGGCGGGGGATCAGGTTCGACTCTGGCACACCCGGAGCGCGGGCATGAAAAAGCCCCGCAAGATCGGGACCTTGCGGGGCGGGTTTTGGCGGGCGATGCAGGATTCGAACCTGCGGCCTTTGGCGTCGGAGGCCAACGCTCTATCCAGCTGAGCTAATCGCCCATCACTTGAGGCCCGGCCTATGTAGCGTTGGCCGGCCTTTCATGGCAAGCGATCTTTCGGGCGAAAGCGCACGTGCTAGAGTCGCGCGCGCTCATGGTCGGCCCGGGTGGCGGAACGGTAGACGCACGGGACTTAAAATCCCTTGTCCTCGCGGGCGTGAGGGTTCGATTCCCTCCCCGGGTACCACATAGAATGCTGGGTTTTGCATCATCGGGGGGCCGGGGGGGGGCCCGGCCTCGTCCCCCAGCTATCCCCCAGGGGTCTTCGGCACGGGGGATCTTCACACGTGGAGGGCGGGCCTCTGTGGCGGGTTCAGGAGGGCGCGCCTTCGCGCGGCTGGCGGAAGACGAAGGTGACCTTGCCGTCGCGCTCCAGGTAGGCGATCGAGACCTTCTCGAGATCCTGGGTGCCGAAGGCCCGGAGCCGGGAGAGGATCTCGTCCACCGACATCTTGGCGCTGGCGAGGCCGGCCGGGATCGGCCTGCCGTCCTCGATCAGGACGATCCGTCGACCCTTGAGGAGGTCGGACCAGCGGGGGCTAAGCTGGGAGAGGAAGTTGAGGATCTGATCGATGGCGAAGATCGTGATCAGGCCGACGAAGGCCGTGGTGAGGCTGTCGTCGCTCAGCACGATGCTACGGCGCACGGTCACGGTGATGAGGAAGAGGACGATGATGTCGCTGATCGAGTAGCGGGCGAGCTCCTTGCGGGGCACGATCCGCAGGACGATCACGAGGAAGAGGTAGATGATCCCCGCGCGGAGGACGACCTCCCAAGGTGGCACCACGGGGGCCCACATGCTGCTCCAGGAGAACTCGCGCACCTGGAAGAGGTGGCAACCACTTGGGTGGCGAGCAAGCACGCTTGCGAGCCCGTCGCGAGGTCGCGCCCGGAGAGGGGACTCTGCGCGTGTCGCCCGGGGGGAGCGGGTTGGGGGGATCGGGCGGATGCCCTTGACGGGAGGGGCGATCGAAAGCGAAAGGGGGACCACGCCACCACGAACCTTCCGGCGATGAGGTCTCCTTGATCCGCTTCGACTCGATCAGCAAGCAGCACGGCAACCAGATCCTCTTCGTGGAGGCGTCGGCCACCCTGAATCGGGGCGAGAAGGTGGGGCTGGTGGGGCCGAACGGCGCTGGGAAGTCCACGCTCTTCCGGATGGTGATGCGGCAGGAGACGCCGGACGAGGGCCAGGTCGCGATCGATCGCGGGGTGACCGTCGGCTACTTCAGCCAGGAGGTGGGAGAGATGCAGGGCCGCAGCGCGCTGGCTGAGGCGATGTCGGGGGCGGGGGAGGTCTCGGTGGTGATGGCGGAGCTGGGTTCGCTCGAGCACGCCCTCGCCGATCCGGCGCGGGCCGACGAGATGGAGTGGTTGATCGATCGCTTCGGAGAGGTGCAGGCGCGCTTCGAGGAGTTGGGGGGCTACGCGCTGGAGGGGAGCGCGCGGGAGATCCTCGCGGGCCTCGGCTTCTCGGAGGCGATGATGGACGGCGACGTAGCCGAGCTCTCCGGAGGCTGGAAGATGAGGGTGGCGCTGGCGCAGATCCTCCTGATGCGCCCCGACGCGATGCTCCTGGACGAGCCGTCGAACCACCTGGATCTGGAGTCGTTGATCTGGCTGGAGGGATTTCTCAAGAGCTACCAGGGCGCCCTCCTGATGACGTCGCACGATCGAGAGTTCATGGATCGGATCGTCTCGAAGATCGTGGAGATCGACGGCGGCACCCTCACCACCTACTCGGGTGGATACGGCTTCTACGAGCAGCAGCGGGCGCTGAACGAGAGCCAGGCGCAGGCGGCCTACGAGCGGCAGCAGGCCATGCTGGCCAAGGAGCTCCGCTTCATCGAACGCTTCAAGGCGCAGGCGGCCAAGGCCTCGCAGGTGCAGTCGCGTGTGAAGAAGCTCGACAAGATCGAGAAGATCGAGCCGCCTAAACGCCGCAAGGTGCAGCACTTCGACTTTCAGCCGGGGCCTCGCTCGGGCGACGACGTGGTCCGCTTCGAGGGAGTTCATAAGGGCTACGGAGACCGGCGGATCTACGACGGCCTCGATCTGCTGATCCGGCGCGGGGAGCGTTGGTGCGTGATGGGGGTGAACGGCGCCGGAAAGTCGACGCTGCTGAAGCTGGTGGCCGACGCAGCCGCGCCGGATGAGGGCAAGGTGGTGGTGGGGGCGAGCGTGAAGCTCGGCTACTTCGCCCAGCACGCCATGGAGATCCTCGATCCCGAGCGCAGCGTCTTCGAGACGCTGCAGGACTCCTTCCCCCGCGCATCGCAAGGATCGTTGCGATCGCTGGCGGGCTGCTTCGGCTTCTCGGGGGATGAGATCGACAAGCCCTGCCGGGTCCTGTCGGGCGGGGAGAAGGCCCGCCTGGTGCTGGCGCAGATGCTTTACGATCCGCCCAACTTCCTGGTCCTGGACGAGCCTACCAACCACCTGGACATGGCGACGAAGGAGATGTTGGTAGAGGCCCTCCGCCAATTCGAAGGGACGATGCTGATCGTCTCCCACGACCGGCACTTTCTCGCCGCGCTCTCGAACCGGGTGTTGGAGTTGGACGGCGGCGACGTACGCTCCTTCCCCGCCGGCTACACCGAGTACGTGGCCGCGAGCGGCTACGAGGCCCCCGGGCTACGCCAGAGCCCGTAAGAGAACGGGCCTTCGCCTGTAGAGAGTCGAGAGGCCGTGGCCCGACCTTCTCAGGCGGCGGCGTGTGAGGGCGGGCGATCGTCCATGGGGGCGGATCGCATGGCGGCGACCGGGAGGATCAGCCGGAAGCAGGGGCCCCCGGTGGAGTCGTCGAGGGTGATGGTCGCGTCGATCCGCTGGAGGTACTCGCGGGCGAGGGCGAGCCCCAGGCCGGTGCCCTTGCCCAGCAACTTGGTGGTGAAGAAGGGCTCGAAGATATACGGACGGATCTCCGCGGCGATGCCGGGGCCGTCGTTCTCCACGGTGATCGTGAGCTTGTCTCCCTGCGAGCTGCCACGGATGTCGATATTACCCATCGTGATGTGATTCTCCACCATGGAGTCGGCGGCGTTCAGGAGGAGGATCACGAGGACCTGCACGAGCTGGGCGGCGTTGGCCTGCACGGGAGGGAGGTCGCGGGGGACGTCGATCCGCAGGCGGGCGACCGTTCGGGTCCGGAGGTTGGCGAGCTTGGCCGCCTCGGCGACCATGTCGGAGAGGTCGCAGGCCTCCGTGGTCGCGTCGTCCATGCGTGCGAAGGAGTCGAGGGCGGAGACGATCTTCTCGATGCGATCGATGCCGATCAGGCTGTCTTCGATCACGGGACCGATGGTGTCGTGGCAGGTGCAAGCAGGCGCGGCGTCGAGGAAGTCGATGTTGGACTTCACGAAGGCGAGCGGGTTGTTGAGCTCGTGGGCGATGCGGGACGAGAGCCTGCCGATGAGCGCCAGCTTCTCGGCCTTCAACCGCCGGTTCTCGCTGATCGCGAGCTCTTCGAGCGCCCGCTCATGGGCCTGGGCGATGGCGAGCTCGGCGTGTCTCAGCCGCCGGTAGACCAGCGTCCCGACCACGGCGAGGCCGCACATGAGGGAGGCGATGACGAGGTAGACGACGATCGCCCCGGCGGCCGCGCCCTCCAGCCAAAAAAGCAGCACGCCGCCGGCCAGGATCGCCGCAGCGGCGCCGAGGCTTGCCGTAGGATTGTCCGGCGCCAGCACGGCGTAGACCAGGGGCAGGGCGGGGGTCAGGTAGAAGTAGGGGCTGGAGGTGCCGCCCGTGAGCCAGGCGAGGCGGTACCAGAAGAGCGCACAGATCAGGGCCGTCAGCGTCACGACGTGATCCAGCCGCTCCGGCTCCAGGCGGGGCATGATCCAGGCGACGGCGAGGAAGACGGCGGCCCAGATCAGTCGGAGGATGAGGGGCTCAGGGGCCAGTCCGCCGAAGAGGATGACGTCCGTGATCCCGGTCGCGAGGAAGATGGGCGCCATGAGGGCGACGATCCGCCGCCGGTCGCGAATGGCGATTGTCGTGAAGACCACGTGACGCTCTCTTCCTCCCCGGAGAAATTCGCCCGGGAGAATGGCATGGAATCCCGGAGAGCGCGCCTTTTTGGCGAACACTTCGCGTTGGAAGCGAGACAATGTGGGGGCGGGTGACGCGGTGACGTACATCCCCACGTGACGTCTCCAGCGCCTGTCGAAGATCGTCTGCGAGCGAACAGCGGACGCCCGGTCGCGCAAGCTCGGGTGAGCCGAAGGCGAGGCTCTCACGCTCGTCGGGCGCGAAGGGTTCGTCCCGGGAACGGGCGCGCCCGGCTCGCAGAGGCCGACCCTGTTCAGGGATCACCGCCGCGGCGAGCGATCCTCATTCGAGGGCGGTGGTCTCCGGTTCGCCAGGGGGTGGATGCGGCAGCCGGGCCTCTCGGGCGCGGAGCTGCATGGCTCTGGCGACGAGGGCGGCGACGCAGCAGGCGAAGGCGCCCAGGGCCATGGCCCAGGGGAGGCCACCGGGGCGCAGCCGCAGGGGGGCGAGCTTGTCGCCGAAGACCAGGGCCGCGACGGCGAGGGCGAAGCCGGAGCAGACGAGGACCGCGCCGGCGGCGGCGTCCTTGGCGACGCCGGCCAGCGGATGCAGCTCGCTGGTGGCGAGGTCGACCGCGGCCTCCACCGCGGTGTTGACGAGCTCCGCGGCGACGACGAGGGCGATGGCGCCCAGGACGAAGAGGATCTCGACGCGGTCGAGGTCGAGGGCCACGGCAGCGATCGACGCCAGCGCCGCCGCGGATGCGTGGATTTTTATATTACGCTCCGTGACGACGCTCTTCCCGACGCCGCGGAGGGCACAGGCGAAGCTGCGCACGATGGTCTGCCTGCGCTCTCTCATCCCGATCGGCTCCATCGGACGCCGCTCCTTCGCCGCGCCGCTTCCGACGCGCGGGAGAGCATCCCACCACGATCGGGACTATCGTCTTTGGTATGAGCATTCGCATCAAGAGAGCCTACGAAGCGGTCGCCCCCACGGATGGGTATCGGGTGCTGGTGGACCGGATCTGGCCCCGAGGCAAGAGCAAGGAGAGCCTCGCCATCGACACCTGGATGCGCGAGGTCGCGCCGAGTGACGGGCTGCGCAAATGGTTCGGGCACGTGCCCTCGCGCTACCCGGAGTTCCGCACGCGCTACCTGGCGGAGCTGGGCCAGCCGCCTGCCCACCCGCTCCTGGAGGAGCTGGCCCATCGGGCGGCCCATGAGACCGTGACCCTGGTCTACGGCGCCAAGGACGAGGAGCATAACCAGGCGGTGGTCCTCTCGGAGGAGATTCAGCGCAGGGTTCAGCAAGCGGGCAGCCACGCTCATCATCCCTGAACGTTCCTCCTCTCTCGTCGCTCCAGGTCGGTGGGGAGGACAGGCGAGGCGGTGTGCCTCTTCCCGGCGTCTCGGAGCCTGTGAAAAAATCGCCCTCGTGCAAGATGGGGGCGGTTTTTTCACGCGCGCTGCGCGCTACGGCTCCTTCTAGCGTTCGCTCGCCTTGGGCTCGTGGACTTTGTGAATTGATTCACAATCTCTCAGGTATGTCGGTTCGCGAGCCGACCTCCTCACAACCTCTCTGACTCGCCCTTCCGAGGAGCCCCGCCAAGGGGATGTTCGATCGCCCTCCGTTGCGGTTACCTCCTCGCCGTCGGCAATGGCGCCGCCGTGGAAGGGACGAGACTATGGCTATCACCCGATGGGATCCGATGAATGACCTCCGCTCGATGACCCGCCGTTTCGAGCGGGCGATGGAGCCGCTTGGGGCGGGCTATCTCTTCAGCCGGGAGGCGCTCCCGATGCGGGACGACGGGATGTGGCCCGCGGTCGACATCTACGAGGACAAAGAGGAGATCGTCTGCAGGGCGGAGGTTCCGGGGATGGAGCTCAAGGACGTGGACGTCCGCCTGGAGGACTCGACCCTCACCCTCCAGGGACATCGGCGTCTCTTCAAGGAAGAGAAGAAGGAGAACTACCAGCGGGTGGAGTCGGTCTCTGGTCACTTCACCCGATCCTTCGCGCTCCCAGGCACCATCGATCGAGATCGGATCCGGGCGGAGATGAAGGACGGGATCCTGGAGGTCCACGTCCCCAAGCGCGAGGGCGCCAAGGGGAAGTCGATCCCGATCCAGTCGTGATTCGGAACTCGTGAAGTACGAACTGCGTCGGGACCCTGCGAGCGGGACGCGAGCGAACGAAACAAGGAGCCGTAGCGCGGAGCGCGCGTTTCACAGGCTCCGAGACGAGCAGAAGTCGGGTCCGTTCGGGGGGCATTCGCCTCGGGGACTCACTTCATCCGGGCAAGGAAGGCGTCGGTGAGCGCTCGAACGAGCGCAGGGGGCACGGGCTCGTCGGTCTCCACCTCCCACGCCGCATCGGCCGGCTCGTCGTACGGCACGCCGACGCCCGGGAGGGTGGATGCGAGATCCTCCCGGGCGTCGGCGTAGAGGCCCTTCGGATCCCGCGCCGCCGCCGTAGCGAAGCTGCACTTTGCGTGTACCAGGAAGACCTCCGGGCAGATCGTCCGGATGGCCCGCCGCAGGACCTTATCGTGGAGCGTCGCGGCCACCACCGCGACGCTCCCTGCATCGGAGAGCTTGCGGGCGGCGTAGGCGAGGGCACGGTAGAAGAGGCGGCGCTCCTCCGCGGTGTAGAGCGGCCGGGGGGTGATCGCCGCGCGGGCCTCGTCGGAGTCGAGGAGGGTGGCGGGGATCTCCCGGGCGTCGAGGACCGCGAGGATCCGTTCGGCGAGGCTGGTCTTGCCCGCGGCGGGGCGGCCGGCGACCCAGAGCACCCCGGCTGGACGGACTCTCATTCGGGGCCGGCGAGGAGCGCGCCCACCTCGCGATGGTCGAAGCGATCGACCTCGAGGATCCGGCCGATGAAGCGAAAGAGGATCCTGCGCACGTCGTTGGAGAGGTCGGGATACCAGACGGGGGAGGCGAGGACCATGGCCCGCCAGACGAAGTAGGGTTGGATCAGCTTGCCGAGATCCCGATCGCCGGACTCTTCGAGGTAGTGGTCGAAGAAGCGCATCCACAGCGCCTCCATGGCACCTTCGAAGCGCCCCCGGATCGGCAGGGCGAAGCCGATGAAGTTGATCGCCAGGGCCGCCACGTCGTCGGCGGCCTCGCCCCATTCGCCGCGACTCCGATCGAGGAGCACGGGCTCGTCGTCCTGAAAGAGGATGTTCCAGGGATGGAAGTCGCCGTGTACCGGGCAGAGGCGGTCGACGAAGCGTCGCATCCGCTGGTGCCAGTCGACGAGGCGCCGCTCGATCGCCTGCAGTCGCCGGGGCCCGACGAAGCCGCCCGAAGGGAGTCCCTCGAAGCTGTCGATCAGGCCAGCGAGACACTCGTCGCCGCCAAAGAGATCCCGCAGGCGCCGGCGGTAGAGCTCAGGGGCCGTGCGTCTGTCGTCGTGGATCTTCGCGAGGTAGCTCGCGAGCTGGTCCACGTGATCGATCTCCACCGGCAGCGGGTGATCGCGCACCGCGGCGAACTCGAGCTCCCGGAAGTAGGGGGCTCCATGGGCAAACTCGGTGATCAGGAAGAAGTCCCTGGCGTCCGCCAGGGTGGAGAGGTGGCCGTCTGCGTGGATCGCGCCTACGTCGATCGCCTGGACATGGAGGGGCAGGCGGCCGTAGGTCTCGAAGGCGAGTAGGGCGTCGAAGGCATGGTCCGCCAGGAGCTCGTGGCCGAAGCCGCGCGTGCCGGTGGCGTGGACCACCAGCCCGTCCGCCTCCCCCTCCAGCTCGACCCGGTAGAGGGCGCCGTAGCCGTAGGACTTCCCTCCCGCCGGACCGCCGATGTCTTCGATCGAGGTGACGTGCACCTCCTGGCCCCGAAGATCGGAGAGGTAGCGTTCGAGCTCGGCCTGGCGGGGGCGGGGGATGTTGGAGCAGCCCCCGATCGTGGGGAGGCATCCGCCGCTGGACGTCGCGCCTCTCATTCGGGTGCGTGGGCCTCCGGCCCAGGCGAATGGACCCAGGCGAGGACCTCGTCGTCGGAGAGCTGGGAGAAGTCCTGGTACCAGGCGCCGATGGCCCAGAGACTCTCAGGTCTCTCGACGCAGACCAGCTCGTCCACCAGGGGGCGCAGCTCCCGCAAGGTCTGCGCCGCGGCGACGGGGACCGCGAGGACGAGGCGATCGGGCCGCAGCGCCCGCAAGGAGAGGATCGCGGCCCGGCAGGTGCCGCCGGTGGCGATCCCATCGTCCACCAGCACCGCGGCGTGTCCCGGCAGCTCCGGCAGCGGGCGCCGCCCCCGATAGCGGGCGACCCGCCGCGCGACCTCTCTCCCCTCGGCGTCGGCCACGGCGTCCACCTCTGCCTCGCTCAGGGCCAGGAGACGTACCGTGTCTTCGTCGACGTAACGCCCGCCACCTTCGGCCACGGCGCCGAAGCCCAGCTCGGGCTGTGAGGGGGCACCGAGCTTGCGAGAGACCAGCAGCTCCATCGGGGCCATGAGGGCCCTGGCGACGATCGCGCCGAGGGGGACACCGCCGCGGGGGAGGGCGAAGACGATGGGGGACTGGTCCGTGAGCTCGGGAAGCTCGTCGAGGAGGCGGGCGGCGGTCTGCTCGCCCGCGTCGATCCGGTCGCGAAAGAATTGCATGACATCTTTGAGATAGGGAGCATGGTGCGCAAAACCACCCCCCTTGGTGTTAGGGAGAGGCGGCCAAGTTCGTCAGTCGCTGCGCCTTGACACCTTGCGAAGCGGGCATCTAACGTCCACGCTTTTTGTTGAGCCAAACGCCATGGAAATCAGGATCAACGTCGATCGAATCAAGGAGAGGGGCTTCCCCCTGGAGCGCGAGTTCACAGGGACGGAGCTCGAGGAGCTCCTCCGGGTCGATCCGCCGTCGGGCTATCGGCCCACCGGCCCGGCTACCTTGCGCTCGCAGCTCTCCCGGGTGCGGGAGAAGGACATCCTCTTCGAGGGCGACGTGGAGATGGAGCTGGCCACCGAGTGTCGTCGCTGCCTGGCGGCCGCTGCGATCACGTTGCCTGTCCAGATCTTCCTCCATCTGGTGGAGGGAGAGCGCGAGGAGAGCGCCTTCGTCTCGGCGGTCGACGAGGGCGACGGCGAGGTCGCCGGCTCCTTCCTCCCCGAGGAGGCCGACCGGATCTACTACACCGGCAAGGAGGTCGACCTCGCCCCCATGATCCGGGAGCAGATCCTCCTGGCGATGCCGCTGGCCGCCGTCTGCGGGGCGGAATGCAAGGGGCTCTGCCAGATCTGCGGTCAGAACCTGAACGAGGGGAGCTGCGGCTGTGATCGGCACATCCCCGATCCCCGCTGGGCCGGCTTGAAGAACATCAAGGTGTAGAGAGCCTGCGCGCTGAAAAAGCGCAGAGGCGTTGATTCCTGGGGCCGAGCCGTGTAGAAGGCGCGTTCCGTCGTTCCAGACGACCGCGCAGACCAGTTGTCGCGCCCCGGTCGCAGGTTGAAGAAGAGGAGCAGTCGTGGCTGTCCCGAAGAAGCGTACGTCAAAGATGAAGCGCGATCAGCGCCGCGCGAATTGGAAGATCACCCCGCCGAACGTGACCCGCTGCGCCTCTTGCGCCGCGCCGGTCCTCAGCCATCGCGTCTGCCTCTCCTGCGGGACCTACAAGGGCAAGCAGGTCGTGCAGGTCGCCGATTGATCTGAAATGGGATGCGTTGCCGTCGACGCGATGGGGGGGGATCACGGCCCCGAGGTCGTGGTCGACGGCGCGGTCCAAGCCTGTAGAGAGCTGGGCATCGAGGTGATCCTCGTCGGAGACGAGGTGAGGATCCGCGATGCGCTCTTGCGTCTCGGGGCCGCGGAGCAGCGGGGCGTCGAGGTCCGGCACGCGTCGCAGGCGGTGGGCGCCGACGAGGCGCCAAGCCAGGCGATCCGCAAGAAGAAGGACGCCTCGATCCGGGTCGCCCTGGAGCTGATGAAGGCGGGCGAAGCGGATGCGGCGCTCTCTGCCGGCCACTCGGGCGCGGTGCTGGCCGCCGCGCTGCTGGTCCTGGGCCGGCTCCCCTCGGTGGAGCGTCCGGCCATCCTGGCGCTGGTGCCGAGCCAGCCCGCGCCAACGGTCCTGTTGGACGCTGGCGCCAACGTCGACGGCAAGCCCCTCCATCTGGCGCAGTTCGCGCTCCTCGGCGAGGTCTATGCTCGGCGGATCCTGCGTGTGCCGCGTCCTCGGGTGGGGATCCTCTCCAACGGCGGGGAGACCACGAAGGGGACGATCCTCACCCGCAGCGCCATGGAGATCCTGGGACAGATCCCCGAGCTGGCCCTCGAGGGCTACGCGGAGGCCAACCAGATCTTCAGCGGCGACTTCGACGTGATCGCCACCGACGGCTTCACCGGGAACGTCGCGCTGAAGGCCGCGGAGGGGACGGCCCTGGCCTTCGATCGTTCCCTCCGCGAGCGGCTCGGATCCTCGATGCTGTCGAGGCTTGGCGCACGCTTGGTGTATCCGACGCTGGAGGGCGCGCGGCGGGAGTTCGATCCGGCGGAATACGGCGGCGCCCCCCTGGTGGGCTGCGACGGCACGGTCTTCCTCGCCCATGGCGACTCGGGCGCGCGGGCGATCCGCAACGGGATCCGCGCCGCCGATCGGGCCGCCTCCATCGATGTGAGAGCCGAGTTCACCGATGTTTGTACGCGGGTGATGGCGCTCCAGCCGTGAGCGATCGTGCGAGCCGGGAGGCGAGCGAACGCTGTCCGGAGCCGCAGCGCGCAGCGCGCGTGAAAGGATCGCCCCCCGTCGTGTGCGGGCGACGCCATCGATAGGCTTCGGACGCGGCGACGCGCTGCGGCATTCGCAGAGCTTTACGGCGGCGCCCGCTTTGGGTATCACGCGCCCCCTATTGCATCGTCGAAGAGCGAGGAATCCTGATGTCCGGACAGATCGCGTTTCTCTTCCCGGGGCAGGGGAGTCAATTTGTCGGAATGGGCAAGGCGCTCTACGACGCCTTCCCCGAGGCCCGCGAAGTCTTCGACAGGGCCGACGAGGCCTTGGGCGAGAAGCTCTCCACCCTCTGCTTCGAGGGATCCGAAGAAGAGCAGAGGCGCACCGCCAACACCCAGCCCGCGATCCTCACCGTGAGCGCGGCGGCCCACGCCGTCCTCTCCAGGCGTCTGGCCCAGGCGCCCCGCTTCGCCGCCGGACATTCGTTGGGGGAGTGGTCGGCGCTGACGGCGGCCGGCGCCATCGATCTCGAGGACGCTGTGCGCGCGGTCCGGCTCCGCGGCCAGTTCATGCAGGAGGCGGTGCCTGAAGGGGTGGGGGCCATGGCCGCCATCCTCGGCCTGGAGGCGGCGCAGGTCCGGGCGATCTGCGAAGAGGAGGCGAACGGCGAGGTCTTGGCGCCAGCCAACTACAACTCTCCGGAGCAGACCGTCATCGCCGGCCACGCCGCGGCGGTGGAGAGGGCCCAGCTCCGCTGCAAGGAGGCCGGCGCCAAGCGCGCGCTGCCGCTGCCGGTGAGCGCGCCCTTTCATTGCTCGCTGATGGAGCCGGTGCAGGGGAGGCTCGCCGAGGTCCTGGCTGGGATCGCGGTCCGGGCGCCGTCGGCTCCCGTGATCACCAACGTCGAGGCCGCGCCCAACGCGGACGCAGCCCGGGTGAAGGAGCTGCTGGTGCAGCAGGTGGTCGCGCCGGTACGATGGGTGGAGTGCATGCAGGCGATGGCCGCGGCAGGGGTCACCCACATGGTGGAGCTCGGCCCCTCCAGGGTGCTCTGCGGCCTGGGGCGGCGGATCGACCGCTCCATCGAGATGGTCAACGTCGAGGATCCTGAGTCGCTGGAGAAGGCCCTCGCGGCGCTGGAAGGAGTGTGAAGGTGTTCGACTTCAAGGACAAGGTGGCCCTGGTCACCGGCGGCTCTCGCGGGATCGGCCGCGCCATCTCGCTGCGCCTCGCCCAGGGGGGCGCCACGGTGGTGGTGAACTACGCGGGCAACGAGGCGGCGGCGCTGGAGACCTGCGGCGCCATCGAGTCCGCCGGCGGCAAGGCCATCGCCCGCCGCTTCGACGTGGCGGATTCGACCGCCTGCCAGGGCGCCATCGAGGAGATCGTGGCGACCCACGGCGGCCTCCACATTCTGGTAAACAACGCCGGGATCGCCATCGACGGCCTGCTCCTGCGCCTGAAGGACGGGGATCTGGATCGCCAGCTCGAGGTGAACCTGAAGTCCGCATTCTTCCTCTGCCGCGCCGCAGCTCGCCCGATGATGAAGCAGCGGAGCGGCGCCATCGTGAACCTCACCTCGGTGGTGGGAGAGATGGGCAACGGCGGGCAGACCGCCTACGCCGCCACCAAGGCCGGGCTGATCGGCTTCACCAAGAGCCTGGCCCGGGAGCTGGCCAGCCGTGGGGTTCGGGCCAACCTGGTGTCCCCGGGCTTCATCGACACCGACATGACCCGGGACCTCCCCGAGGACGTCCGCGCCAAGATGCTGGAGGCGATTCCCCTGGGGCGCCTGGGCAGCGCGGACGAGGTGGCGAACGCCGTCGCCTTCCTCGCGTCGGACCACTCGTCCTACGTCACCGGCGAGGTGATCCGGATCAACGGCGGCATGTACATGTAGCGGCCGTTTTCGTGACCGGGCCGGTCAGTTCCTGGCTGCCAATCACCGCATCTCATGCTATTACCCTCGCCGGCTGCCCGGCGGGCAGGGGATCGGCTCCCCGGAGGGTCTGTTGTGATAGACAGCTCTCCACACGCCGGACGAAGCGTAGCGAAGTCGCAGTAAGCTCATTTCCCATCGCCCCCTATTGGCGGGCAGGTTTTTTGGAGGGCCATTTCATGGCGGCTACCCAGATCGAGACGAAGGTCAGAGGAATCATCGCCGAGCAGCTCGGCGTCGGAGAGGACGAGATCAAGATCGAGTCGTCCTTCGTCGAGGATCTCGGCGCGGACAGCCTCGACATCGTCGAGCTGGTCATGGCGATGGAGGAGGAGTTCGAGGTGGAGATCCCCGACGAGGAGGCGGAGAACATCAAGACCGTCGCGGACGCCATCAACTTCATCAGCACACACAAGAAGTAGTCGCCGAAGGCGGCTCGAACTCGAGGGCCCGCTCGTCGGGCCCTCGAGCGATTGAGACAGGCGTTCGCGCCCGGATGAACCGGACGAGGACGGCGGTTACCTGCCAAAGGCGGGTACGAGCCGATCGGGCCCGCGCCCCTGCTTTCGAGGGATGGCAAGTATGAAGCGCCGCGTCGTCGTCACCGGAATGGGCTTGGTCTCCGCCGTCGGGATCGGGGTGGAGGAGAGTTGGCAGTCCCTCCTCGCCGGAAAGAGCGGCATCGCCAGGATCACGCACTTCGATCCCAGCGACTACGTCTCGCAGATCGCCGGCGAGGTGAAGGGCTTCGTGCCCGAGGCCTTCGTCGACAAGAAGGAAGCCCGCCGGATGGACCGCTTCGTCCAGCTTGGCATGGCGGCCTGTGATCAGGCGATGCGGCAGGCGGGCTTCGACGCTCCGGTGGACGGTCCCCTGGCGGATCGCTTCGCCACCATCCTCGGTTCGGGGATCGGCGGCCTCCTCACCCTGGAAGAGGAGCATAAGACCCTCCTCGCCAAGGGGCCCAAGCGCCTCTCCCCCTTCTTCATCCCCATGATGATCGTGAACCTCTTCCCGGGGCAGGCCTCGATCCGCTGGGGCGCCCGCGGGCCGTCGTGGTCTCCGGTGAGCGCCTGTGCCACCGGCGGACACGCCATCGGCGAGGCGATGAAGACCATCCAGCGCGGGGACGCGGACATCGCCCTCTGCGGCGGCGCCGAGGCCGCGATCACGCCTCTGGGCATCGGCGGCTTCAACGCCATGCGCGCCATGTCCACCCGCAACGACTCTCCAGAGACCGCCTCGCGTCCCTTCGACAAGGATCGCGACGGCTTCGTTCAGGGAGAGGGCGCCGGCGTGATGGTGATCGAGGAGCTCGAGCACGCCAAGAAGCGCGGCGCCCACATCATCTGTGAGTTGGTCGGCTACGGCACCACCGCCGACGCCTCGCACATCACGGCGCCGGCGCCGGACGGCGCCCCCAAGTGCATGAGGGTCTGCCTCGCCGACGCCGGCCTGGCGCCGGGGGAGGTGGGCTACATCAACGCCCACGGCACCTCCACTCCGCTTAACGACGCCAACGAGACGGCGGCGATCAAGGAGGTCTTCGGCGACCACGCCCGCAAGCTCGCGGTCTCCTCCACCAAGTCGATGACCGGGCATACCCTCGGGGCCGCCGGCGGGATCGAGGCGGTGATCTCCGCTCTGGTCCTCTCACGGGGCGTGATTCCGCCGACCACCAACTACACCACCCCCGATCCGGAGTGCGATCTGGACTACGTGCCCAACGAGGCCCGCGAGGTCCGGGTGGACGCGGCGATCTCCAACTCCTTCGGCTTCGGCGGCACCAACGTGGTCGTCGCCCTGCGACGCTGGAAGGGATAGGCGCGAGAGATGAAGGTAGCGGTCGGCTGCGATCACGCAGGGGTCGAGCTCAAGGACGCGGTCGCGAAGATCCTGGCCGATCGGGGCTTCGAGGTCGAGGACGTCGGCACCTTCGGCAACGACTCGGTGGACTACCCCGACTTCGCCTCGCAGGTCTCCCGCAAGGTCGGCTCGGGGGAGGCGCGCTTCGGCCTGCTGGTCTGCGGCACCGGCCTGGGCATGTCCATCGTCGCCAACAAATATCGCGGTGTCCGTGCGGCGGTCTGCACCTCGGAGTTCGAGGCCCGGGCCACTCGCGCGCACAACGACGCCAACGTCCTCTGCCTCGGCGAGCGCGTGGTGGGGCTGGGGCTGGGCGCCGCCATCGCCGAGGCCTTCTTCGGCACGGAGTTCGAAGGTGGACGGCATCAGCGCCGGGTCCAGAAGATCGCGGACGCGGAAGCAGAGAACGCGCGCTAACCGATCGCCGGCTGAGCTGGCGAGCCTGGCCAAGGAGTTTCCAAGATGACCACGCCCATCGATCGCCCCCTGCACGAGGTCGATCCCGCGATCGCCGATCTGATCCGCCAGGAGACGGCGCGCCAGGCCGATGGGCTGGAGCTGATCGCCAGCGAGAACTTCGTCTCCCGCGCCGTCCTCGAAGCGGTGGGGAGCGTCCTCACCAATAAATACGCGGAGGGCTACCCCGGCAAGCGCTACTACGGTGGCTGCGAGATCGTGGACGGCGTCGAGCAGCTCGCCATCGATCGGGCGAAGCAGCTCTTCGGTGCCGAGCACGCCAACGTGCAGCCCCATTCGGGATCCGGCGCAAACATGGCCGCCTACTTCGCGGTGGCCAGGCCCGGCGACAAGATCCTGGCCCTGGACCTGAACTCCGGGGGCCACCTCACCCACGGGGCCAAGCCCAACTTCTCGGGCAAGCTCTTCGAGGTGATCGCCTATGGCCTCCAGGCCGACGAGACGATCGACTACGATCAGGTGGAGCGCCTGGCGGTGGAGCATCGCCCCAAGGTGATCGTCGTCGGCGGCTCGGCCTATCCGCGGACCATCGACTTCGCGCGCTTTCGCAAGGCGGCCGACGCCAGCGGCGCGGTGATGCTGGTGGACATGGCCCACATCGCCGGCCTCGTCGCCACGGGGTTGCATCCCTCGCCCTTCCCCCTCGCCGAGATCGTCACCTCCACGACCCACAAGACCCTGCGCGGTCCCAGGGGTGGGCTGATCCTCTGCAAGGAGGCCTACGCCCGCTCGGTGAACTCGCAGATCTTCCCGGGGATCCAGGGCGGTCCCCTCGAGCACGTCATCGCCGGCAAGGCGGTGGCCTTCCTCGAGGCGTTGCAGCCCGACTTCAGGACCTACCAGCAGCGGATCATCGACAACGCCCAGGCCCTGGCCAAGGGGTTGGTGGAGGCGGGGCTGCGCCTGGTCTCGGGCGGCACCGACAACCACCTGATGCTGGTGGATCTGCGCCCCAAGCGGACCACCGGCAATGTGGCCGAAGAGGCCCTGGGCAAGGCGGGGATCACGGTGAACAAGAACATGATCCCCAACGATCCCGAGAAGCCCATGGTCACCAGCGGCGTACGGATCGGGACCCCCGCCGTCTCCACCCGGGGGATGGGACCGAAGGAGATGGCCGAGATCGCAGGCTTCATCGGCGAGGTCCTCGACGCGCCCGGCGACGACGCCCACCTGAGCCGGATCCGCGGCAAGGTGCTGGACCTCGCCAGGCGCTTCCCCCTCTACGGTCACTAGGATGAAGTGCCCGTACTGCGGCGAACTCGAAGACAAGGTGATCGACAGTCGCCTCTCGCAGGAGGGCGCGACCATCCGCCGCCGCCGCGAGTGCGTGGTCTGCGCCCGTCGCTTCACCACCTACGAGCGGGTGGAGGAGGTGCTTCCGCTGGTGGTGAAGAAGGACGGCAGGCGCCAGCCCTTCGACAGACAGAAGCTCCTGGCCGGCCTGCAGCGCGCGTGTGTGAAGCGCCCCATCACCGGTGAGATGCTGGACGAGCTGGTCTCCGACGTCGAGCGCCTGCTGCAGGAGAGCGGCGAGAAGGAGCTCCCCTCCACCGCCATCGGCGAGGCCGTCCTGGAGAGGCTCCAGCCCTTGGACGACGTGGCGTACGTCCGCTTCGCCTCGGTCTACCGGGAGTTCCGGGACGTCAGCGAGTTCCTGGAGGAGCTCGCCCGACTCCGCTCCGAGCGCGAGACCAAGAGACCTTGATCCCGGTGGCGAGCGAAGCCTCCATGCGCCTGGCCCTGGCCGAGGCATCCAAGGGCCTGGGGCGCACCAGCCCCAACCCCTCTGTCGGTGCGATCCTCGTCCGCGACGGCAGGGTCGTCGGCGTGGGACATACGGGGCACGGCGGCGTCCCCCACGCAGAGGCCGTGGCCCTCGCCGACGCCGGGGCCGCAGCGGCAGGGGCCGACCTCTACGTCACCCTCGAGCCCTGCGATCACGTGGGCCGCGCGCCGCCCTGTGCCCCGGCCATCGTCCAGGCCGGCGTGGCCCGGGTCTTCATCGGCTCCCTCGATCCCAACCCGATCGTCTCCGGCCGCGGCCTGCGCCGGCTGGAAGGGGCCGGGATACCGGTAGAGGTCGGGCTCCTCGGCAGCGAATGCGACGCGCTGATCGAGCCCTGGAGTCTCTTCATCCGGGAGGGCCGCCCCTGGGTCGTGGCCAAGGTCGCCTCCACCCTCGACGGCCGCATCGCCACCCGCAGCGGCGGCTCCCGCTGGATCACGGGAGAGGCGGCCCGCGAGCGGGTGCATCGCCTCCGGGACGAGGTCGACGCGGTGATCGTCGGCCGCGGCACCGTCGAGTTGGACGATCCCCTCCTGACCACCCGCCTGCCGGGGGGACGGGATCCAATCCGCGTGATCCTCGACAGCCGGCTGCAGATCGCCTCCGAGGCCCGGCTCTTCCATAGCTCGTCTCCCGCCAGGACCCTCGTCGCCTGTGCCGGGCCGGCGGATCCCTCCCGCGCCGAGCGCCTCCGGGGGGCCGGCGCCGAGATCCTGGAATGCCCCGATCGCGCGGGCCGCGTCGATCTCGAGGCCCTCCTCGCCAAGCTTGCCGCCCGCGGTGTGGTGCAGGTGCTGGTGGAGGGGGGGGCCCAGGTCTTTGGCGCCTTCCTCGAGGCGGGCCTCGTCGACCGCCTCCTCCTCCACTACGGCCCCAAGGTCTTCGGCGGCGGACCGGCCTGGACCGACGCGCCAGCGGCTGTCTCGGTCGCCGACGCCCTGGGCTTCGAGCTGCGACAGGCGGAGCTGGTCGGCGGCGATCTGCTGGTGGACGCGAGGCCGAGCCCGCGGCGAGCCCAGCGCCTCTGAGCGCCGCTCTCCGCAAAACCCAGGCGGTAGGAGTCTCGGGACGCGGCGCGTGCCTCCGTTCTCCGCCAGGCTCGTGGAGCTGGGATGGAGCGGGACTGCGGCGGGCTCTCCCTCCGGGAGGAGACGCTTGAATCGCGGTCGAGGTCGCTCCCACGCTGATCGAGGGGACCGGAACCATCGTCGATGGCAAGCGGTCGATCCACGTCGGCATCGGGTGCGCCCACAGCCGCTTCGTCGGACGGATCATTCCCCGTCCTTCTCACGGCCAGCCCGGAAGCCGGACATCTACGACTGCTCATGACCCGGACATCTACGACTGCTCATGACCCGGACATCTGCGGTGCTCCCTACAGGCTTTGATGGCGAAGTGGGCGATTGGGGGGAGATCGGGTAGTGTGCCCGCGCTTCGGCGCGGCTCGGCGTTGGTCCAGGCCGGGCTGGCGTGCCTGCGCAGGCTTGGCTGCGCTTGGCGGCGGGAGACGAGATGTTCACCGGGTTGATCCAGGAAGTGGGGGAGGTCGCGTCGATCGTGCAGCGGGCCGGGGGGGCGGCGCTGACGATTCGAGCGCCGGGGATGGCCGGTGGCGGGCTGGTCCATGGCGAGTCGATCGCGGTGGATGGCTGCTGCCTCAGCGTGGTGGGGCAGGGGGCCGGGAGCTTTTTGGTGGAGGTCTCGCCGGAGACCCTCGCGCGGACGTCGTTGGGCGGTTACAAGAGCGGCACCCGGGTGAACCTGGAGCGTGCCCTCGCCATGGGGGATCGGCTCGGGGGGCATCTGGTGCTGGGCCACGTGGACGGGGTAGGGAGGATCGCTTCGAAGCGGCAGGCCGGCGGGTTCCTGGAGTTGTGGATCGAGGTGCCGAAGGAGATGGAGCCCTGGCTGATCGAGAAGGGATCGGTGGCGGTGGACGGGATCTCGTTGACGGTGAACGCGCTGGAAGATCCGCGGTTCTCGTTGATGCTGATCCCCGAGACGCAGCAGGCGACGACGTTGGCGGCGAAAGAGGTCGGGGGGAAGGTCAACCTGGAGGGGGATCTGATCGGGAAGTATGTCGCGCGGCTCCTCGCCAAACGAGGGAGCGGGGGCAAGCTCGACGAATCCTTCCTGAGAGAGCATGGATTCACATGAACGAGAAGATCGGTCGGAAGCGCGCTGCGGCGAAGGCGGGCAAGGGTGCCTGGCGCGGCGATTACGTGGAGCGGGTCGAGCGGGCCATCGCGGAGATCCGCGACGGGCGGATGATCGTCCTGGTCGACGACGAGGATCGCGAGAACGAGGGCGATCTCTGCATGGCGGCGGAGAAGGTCACCCCCGATGACGTGAACTTCATGGCGAAGGAGGCGCGCGGGCTGATCTGCCTCACGCTGGAGGAGGAGCGGATCCGCCGGCTGGCCCTGCCGATGATGGTGGTGGACAACGAGTCGCCCTTCCAGACGGGCTTCACGGTGAGCATCGAGGCGGCCCGCGGGGTGACCACGGGGATCTCGGCGCACGATCGAGCCCGGACGATCCAGGCGGCGGTCGCGCCGGACGCCAGGGCGGAGGATCTGGTGCGGCCAGGGCATATCTTCCCGCTGCGGGCACGGAGCGGCGGCGTGCTGGTCCGCACCGGGCAGACGGAGGGCTCGGTGGATCTGGCCCGGCTGGCTGGGCTCGAACCTGCGGGAGTGATCTGCGAGATCATGAACGACGACGGGACCATGGCGCGGATGCCGGAGCTCGAGGTCTTCGCCGCGCGTCATGAGATGGTGATCGTCTCGATCGCGGATCTGATCCGCTACCGGCTGGAGCGGGAGCGGCTGGTCCGGAGGGTGGCGGAAGAGGCCCTCGAGATCGCCGGGCTGGGGAGCTTCCGCTCGATCGCATATCAGGCCGATGGCGATCCGCGGACGCACATCGCGCTGGTGCTCGGCGAGGTGCGAGGGCTGGAGCCTGTGCTGGTGCGCATGCACGGAGCGTGTATCGTCGGAGACGTCTTCGGCTCAGCGGGCTGTGCCTGTGGCTCGAACTTTCGGCGATCCCTGGAGCGGATCGCGGCGGAGGGACAGGGGGCGCTGGTCTACCTGCAGCAGGATCGCAAGGGGGGCGCGCAGGCACTCAAGTGCACGAGGATGGCACCAGAAGTCGAAGAGACCGTGGGCAAGAAGAGCGACGGACCTTTTCGCGACTACGGGCTCGGCGCGCAGATCCTCGCGGATCTGGGGATCCGCAAGCTGCGGCTCCTCTCCAACAACCATAAGAAGCTGATCGGTTTGGAGGGCTACGGCCTGGAGGTGGTGGAGGGGGTAGCGATTGACGTTGCAGCAGGGGCGCGGACCGTGGCACGGGTGGGGGTGGCGGCGCTGCGTGCCACCAAGCCCCGGGCGAAGCGCGCTTCAGCGGGGAGGCAGGACAAGACGCAGGGGAGCTTGGACACAGCTGGTCCGGCCCTTGGCGCCGCGAAGCCGAGCGTGGCGGCTCGGGCCCGGCGGACCTCCAGGAAGGAAAAGAGCTAGATGCGCACCTACGAAGGATCGATGGTCGGGACGGGCTTGCGGGTGGCGATCTGCGTCGCCCGCTTCAACGCCTTCATCACCGAGCGGCTGCTGGAAGGGGCGTTGGACACCCTGCGGCGCCATGGCGTGGACGAGGGGCAGATCGACGTGGTGCGCTGCCCCGGGACCTTCGAGCTGGCGCCTGCGGTGAAGCGGGTGGCCCTGGGCGGACGATACGACGCGGTGGTGGCCTTGGGCGCGGTGATCCGTGGCGGGACGCCGCACTTCGAGTATGTGGCGGGGGAGTGCGCCAAGGGGATCGGGCAGGTGTCGATGGAGGCGTCGTGTGCGGTGGCCTTCGGGGTGCTCACCACCGACGACGTGGCGCAGGCCATCGAGAGGGCCGGCACCAAGGCCGGGAACA
Source organism: Vulgatibacter incomptus (assembly GCA_040391605.1). Lineage (GTDB taxonomy): Bacteria > Myxococcota > Myxococcia > Myxococcales > Vulgatibacteraceae > Vulgatibacter > Vulgatibacter incomptus_A. The sequence continues at coordinate 67,531 of JBEBXK010000007.1, read as the reverse complement.
AGGGCGCGGAGGCCGCGCTGGCCGCCATCGAGCAGGCGAACCTCTTCCGAGCCCTGGGGCAGGAGTCCTAGATGGCCGTGTTGCCGCTGCGGCATCTGGGACGGGAGCGCGCGATCCAGGCGCTCTTCTCCTTGGAGAACGAAGGCTTCGCCGATCTACAACAGGGCCTGGCCCGCTTCTGGTCGAGCCTGGACGACGCCGTCCCCGGCGACGCCAAGGTCTTCGCGGAGGAGCTGGTCCGCGGGGTGGTCGAGCATCGGGACGAGGTGGACGAGGCCATCCAGACCCAGTCGGAGAATTGGAAGGTGGAGCGCATGGCCCGGGTGGATCGCAACGTGCTCCGCCTCGGCGCCTTCGAGCTGCTGCGGACGGAGACCCCTGGCAAGGTCGTGATCAACGAGGCGATCGAGTTGGCCCGGACCTTCGGCGCCGAGGGCTCCCCCGCCTTCGTCAACGGCATCCTCGACCGGCTCGCCAAGTCCGCCGGGCGGCTGTAGCGACGATGGCCGAGCCGCGCCAGCTTCAGGTGAAGATCGGGGCCGCGAGCCTCGAAGGGCTGGACCGCCTGGCTGGCGAGGATCTCGTCGCCTTCGCCGGTGCGGACGAGAGGCCGCTGCGAGGGCTGGCGGGCCTCGTGGATTGGCGGATGTGCGGCGAGCTCACCCGCCGGCTGCGGGACGGGATCTTCCTGGGGGCCAGCGGCGAGACGCTCCTCACCATCGCGGGAGGGCGGCTGCCCATCGGCAGGCTCTTCCTCGTCGGCAGGGGCCTCGATCCTCCTTCGACGAAGCTGCTCGAGTCGGCGCTCCTGCGGGTGCGGCTGGCCGGCGGCAAGCGCGCGGCCATCGCTTGGGTGGGGACTGCGATCGATGCCCCGCTCCGGGCGGCGCATCAGGCGGGCCTCGAGGGGCTCACGCTCCTGGCCATCGATACGCGAGGGGCGCAGAAGGCCCTCGAGGCGGCGCTCGGATCCCTCTCCTGGCTGCGAATGGCCAAGGAGGGGCCGAGCCGCGCTGCTTCAGACTGATCGGATGATCGGCACGGAGCCACGCGCGGGATAGGGCGCCTGGGGGCGATCCGATCCCGCGCCGACCGAGCTCAATGGTTCGTGACGGTAGCGGTGAGGAGGAACTCCCCCGTTCCGTCGCCGAAGCCGAAGCCAGGGTCGATGCTGTCTACGATGATGTAGAGCTGATCCCCGGCGCTGAGCTGCATCGTGACGGTCGAGTCGATGCCACCCGCGTCGCACCAGAGCTGGGTGGAGGGAGAGTCGCATTCCGTGCGGACGTGGAGGTAGAAGCGCGGCGAATCGATGGTGAACACGTCGGGGTCGGCCCCGACGTGGAGCTCGACCTGCGAATCGTGTGACGCCCAATAGGCCAGAGTGATGTCGCCCGAGCTCGGGTTCGGGCCACAGCTTCCACGGGCGTTGTCCAGGGCTCCACGATTCGTGCCGTTGTAGGTGAAGCCGGTGCTGGTCTGGTTCGCCACGAGGTTCAGGCTGACCATGCCGGCGCCGCAGACGTTGGGCTCGAGCTGGCAGCTCGCGCTGCAGCCGCCCCCGCTGACGGTGTTCCCGTCGTCGCAGGCTTCACCGGGGTCGAGGATCCCGTCGCCGCAGACACCACCGCCAGCGGACGGCGTGATGGTTCCTTCGAGGATGAATGGACCGGTCCCGTTGCCGAAGCCGAAGCCGGGGTCCCAGCTATCGACGGTGATGAAGAGCGTGGTGCCGGCGGCGACGTTGTGCAGGGTGAAGGAGGACGCGCGGCTGGCGTCGCCGGGATCACAGGCGAGCTCAGTCAACGGATTGGCGCAGTCGGTGCGGGCGTAGAGCGAGAACCTCGGGTTGCCTCCGAGGAAGAGAGGATCGCGATCCACGGAGAGGGAGACGTCGGAGTTGGAGGCGACATAGAGGCTGAAGGTGACGTCGTTGGTGCTATCCGTCCTGCAGCTCCCGATCAGGTTGTCATTGGTGGAGAAGTTGTCGGTCGTGTAGGTGAAGCTGGTGCCGACGAAGGTCGCGACCGCGTTGAGATCGGTGACCGGCACGGTGCAGGCGAGGATCTCGATCGTGCAGGAGGCGCTGCAGCCGTCGCCGTCGACGTTGTTGCCGTCGTCGCATTCCTCGCCGGGATCGAGGTTGCCGTCACCGCAAAATGGATCCGGAATCTCGATGATGCAGGAGGCGCTACAGCCGTCGCCGTCGTCGTTGTTGCCGTCGTCGCATTCCTCGCCGGGATCGAGGCTGCCGTCGCCGCAGAGGGAAGGGTCGGTCTCGACTCTGCAGGTGGCGCTGCAGCCGTCGCCGTCGACGTTGTTGCCGTCGTCGCATTCCTCGCCGGGATCGCGGTTGCCGTCGCCACAGAAGGGAGGGTCGGCCTCCTCCGTGCAGGTGGCGCTGCAGCCATCGCCGTCGACGTTGTTGCCGTCGTCGCATTCTTCGCCGGGGTCGAGGTTGCCGTCGCCACAATAAGGGCCCGGGCTGCCGCCCACGCCGCCGGTGCCGGGATCACCGCCGTTTCCACCGGTGCCGGGATCGCCGCCGTTTCCGCCGGTGCCGGGATCGCCGCCGTTTCCACCGGTGCCGGGATCGCCGCCGTTTCCACCGGTGCCGGGATCGCCGCCGTTTCCGCCGGTGCCGGGATCGCCGCCGTTTCCACCGGTGCCGGGATCGCCGCCGTTTCCACCGGTGCCCGGGTCGCCGCCCGTCCCGCCGGTGCCGATTGGATCGCCGCCGGCTCCACCGGTGCCCTGTCCTCCCGAACCGCCTGTGCCTCCGGTCCCCAAGGGATCCGTAGAACCATCGCTGCCACAGCCAGCGATCAAGGAGAGCATGGAAGCGGCGATGACCGCATTCCACGTCGCACGCGACAGCGTGAACCCTGAAATCATGACGCCTCCAATCACAAGACTGATGATAGGAGGGATCCCGAGGTCAGTGTGGGGAGGGGGTCCTTAAAAAGCCTGAAATTGTTTGCGCCCTGAGCTTCAGGCGGAGAGACGGACGACCCTACGGTGAGAGGCGCTCCATCATCCGCGGGAAGGGGATCGTCTCGCGCACATGGTGAAGGCCGCACATCCAGGCGACGGTCCGCTCCAGGCCGAGGCCGAAGCCGGCGTGGGGCACAGAGCCCCAGCGGCGCAGATCGAGGTACCACTCGAAGGCCTCGCGGGGGAGGTTGTGCTCCTCGAGCCGCTTCACCAGGGTCTCGTAGCTCTCTTCACGCTGGCCGCCGCCGATGATCTCGCCGTAGCCCTCGGGGGCGAGCACGTCCAGGCCGAGGGCCAACTTCGGGTTCTCGGGATCGTGCTTGAAGTAGAAGGCCTTGAGCTCCGCCGGGTAGCGATGGACCATAAGCGGGCGGTCGTATTGGGAGCAGAGGATCGTCTCCTCGTCGCCTCCGAAGTCCTCGCCCCATTGGATCGGATTGCCGGCGGCCTGCAGGACCTTCACCGCCTCGTCGTAGGTGATCCGCGGGAAGGGCTTCTGCACCGCCTCCAGCTTGGAGACGTCGCGCTCCAGGATCTCGGCCAGCTCCTTGGCATGACCCTCGAGGACCCGCTGGGCGATGAAGCAGAGGAAGTCCTCAGCGAGATCCATGTTCTCGTCGAGTTCCATGAAGGCCACCTCGGGCTCGACCATCCAGAACTCGGTGAGGTGTCGGCGGGTCTTGGACTTCTCGGCGCGGAAGGTGGGACCGAAGGTGTAGACCTTGCCGTAGGCCATGGCCCCGGCCTCGCCATAGAGCTGGCCGCTCTGGGTGAGGTACGCCTTGCCCATCTCGAAGTAGGGGACCTCGAAGAGGGTGGAGGTCCCCTCACAGGCGGCAGGCGTAAAGATCGGCGCGTCCATCAGGCGGAAGCCGTGGCCGTCGAAGTAGTCGCGGATCGCCTTCACGATGGTGTGGCGCACGCCCATCACCACCCGCTGCCTGGCGCTCCGCAGCCAGAGGTGCCGCCGATCCATGAGGAAGGCCACTCCGTGCTCCTTGGGGCTGATCGGATAATCGGGCGCCGCCCGCGACACGATCTCGAGTTCGCGCACCGAGAGCTCGAAGCCCAGGGGCGAGCGGGCATCGGCCCGGACCGTGCCCCGCACCTTGATCGCCGACTCCTGCGGCAGATGGTCCGCCTCGACGAAGCTCGCCTCCGACACGTCCCCCTTGAACATCACGCATTGGATCACGCCGGTGCCGTCGCGCACCTGGAGGAAGTGGAGCTTGCCCGACGAGCGCCGATTGTCCAGCCAGCCACGGAGCTCGACCTCCTGGCCCTCAAATTTGCCAATTTCGTTGATCCACGCGCGGGGAAGACTCATCAGGAAGCTCCGAGGAAAGGGCCGGGATGCTAAAGGTGGACGGCCTCCAAGGCAAGCGGGACGAGGCAAATCGGTACTTGACCTCGACGCGCTGAGGTGGTGCGATTCGCCTTCACTCATCGTCGGCGTATCGTTCAGGATGACGCTGGCGGTTCGCTTGGCAGGGGAGGTACTTCATGAATCGAATCGCCCTAGGGGCTGCGCTCGCACTTTTGGTGGGGAGCGCGGGATGCGCGACAATCCATATGACGCCCGAGGTCTCGAAGCTCGGTCCCTACGACGGCGAGGGCGAGAAGGAGATTGTTCGCAAGTTCCAGGAAGCCGCCGCCGAGGAGATTCGCGTCTCACCAGAGGAAGTGACGGTTTTGGTGAACTCCTTCCCTGCGGGGATTCGTGTCGACGGGACGACCGTTTCGGTGCAGGATGGCTACGATCATAAGTTGATCGCGCAGTTCAGCTTGGCCACCCAAGGCTTTCCTATTCAGTTCCTCGACTATAAATCAGGCTGGAGAAAGGGATACTGCTACCCGCAGGTGCCGTTGGGCTGGGTGACTCTGACCATCTGGAACATATTTTCTCCGCTCAATTGGCCTTGCCACGGTTCATATTCGACGGAAAAGGTCGAACTCATCGAGAATGCCAGGCGCTTGGCCGCCGCCGCCGGGGGGGACTTGGTGGTGATGGAGTTCCAGGGCGTTTCCGGTCGAGACCATGCCTCGTGGGGAAGGGGCTTCATCATCAGCCGCGATCCTCGTACGGATCCGGGTAGGGCGGAACCCATCCCAAGCCAGCCGATGGAGGGACCGCCCTCCACGTTCTGAGCTTCCCGACTTCGTCCGATCCGTCGCCCGGCCCGTAGGGAAAGGCCCCGCCTTGCCGGGCGTTTTGTTAGATTCCGCGGGAGATCTACGCCGTCGAGGAGACATGGACGATGCAGGAACGCTACGAGCCGCAGGCCATCGAGCCGAAGTGGCAGGACCGCTGGGAGGCGGAGGGGCTCTTTGCCGCAGGGGGGCGCGGCGACGGGCCGAAGAAGTACGTGCTCGAGATGTTCCCGTATCCCTCGGGTGCGCTGCACATGGGCCACGTGCGCAACTACCTGATCGGTGACGTGATCGCGCGGCACGCCCGGATGAAGGGCTTCGACGTCCTCCATCCGATGGGCTGGGACGCGCTGGGGCTGCCGGCGGAGAACGCGGCGATCAAGGACAAGCGCCATCCGGCGGAGCGCACCCGGGAGAACGTGGTCTCCTTCAAGGCCGAGATGAAGCGGGTGGGCTTCTCCTACGATTGGTCCCGGGAGATCTCCACCGACGATCCGGCCTACTACAGGTGGAGTCAGTGGTTCTTCCTGAAGTTCCGGGAGATGGGGTTGGTGTACCGGCGGACGGCCCACGTGAATTGGTGCCCGGGCTGCCAGACGGTGATCGCCAACGAGCAGGTGAAGGACGGGCTCTGCGAGCGCTCCAGCGATCCCGTGGTGATCAAGCAGATGGCGGAGTGGGCGTTCCGGATCACGCGCTATTCGGAGCGGCTGCTGCAGAACCTCGACGGGCTGAAGGAGTGGCCGGAGGAGGTGGTGAAGAAGCAGCGCAATTGGATCGGAAAGAGCGAGGGGGCGGAGATCGACTTCGCGGTGGAGGGCGCCGGCGAGACGATTGGGATCTTCACCACCCGGGCGGATACGATCTTCGGCTGCACCTATCTGGCGGTGGCGCCGGACCATCCCCTCCTGGAGACGATCGTCCCAGCGGAGCAAAGGGAGGCGATGCAGGCCTTCGCCGCCGATCAGGCGCGGAAGGCGGCGACCAAGGGGCGGGACGAGGAGCTGCCGAAGGAGGGCATCGACACCGGCGCCCGGGCGATCCATCCCTTCACCGGGGCTGCGCTGCCGATCTGGGCGGCCAACTTCGTGGTCTCGGATTACGGCACCGGCGCGGTGATGGGCGTCCCGGCGCATGACCAGCGCGACTTCGAGTTCGCCACCGCCTACGGTCTGCCGATCGTCCCGGTGATCCAGCCGGCAGGCGGCGAGCCGCTGCAGGCGCCGCTGGATGCGGCCTTCACCGAGGATGGGATCCTCGACGCCGGCAGCCGCACCTTCGCGGGGATGAGCTCGGCGGACGCGCGATCGGTGATCGCCGGCGCTGCCAAGAGCGGCGGCTTCGGCGGCCCGGCGGTGACCTACAGGCAGCGCGATTGGGGGATCTCCCGGCAGCGCTATTGGGGCACGCCGATCCCGATCGTCTACTGCGAGGGATGCGATCCGGAAGGGGAGGGGATCCCGGTGCCCTACGATCAGCTCCCGGTGGAGCTGCCGACCATCGACGTGGCCGCCGTCCTCACCGGACGAGGCGAGCCGCCCCTGGCGAAGGTGCCCTCGTTCGTGAACACCACCTGCCCTCGCTGCGGCGGTCCGGCGCGGCGCGAGGTGGAGACGATGGACACCTTCGTGGATTCGAGCTGGTACTTCGGCCGCTTCCTCGATCCGAAGAACGACGACCTGCCGTTCTCCCGAGAGGCGGCGGATCGCTGGCTGCCGGTGGACGTCTACGTGGGCGGGCCCGAGCACTCGACGATGCACCTGCTCTACTTCCGCTTCTGGACCATGGTGATGGAGGAGCTGGGCCTCTGCGCCGACGAGGAGCCAGTGAAGAGGCTCATCACCCAAGGCATCGTCAACGGGCCCGACGGACGGAAGATGTCGAAGCGTTGGGGCAACGTGGTGGCGCCGGCTTCGATCATCGAGCGCTACGGCGCCGACGCGGCGCGGGTCTTCACCATGTTCGCCGGGCCGCCAGACAAGGACATCCAATGGTCGGACGAGCAGGTGGAGGGATCCGCCCGCTTCCTGCAGCGGGTGTGGAGGTTGGCCTGGAAGAACGTGGCCGCCGCGGCGCTGCCGGAGGGAGGGGAGGCCGAGGGGCGCGCCCTGGAGATCCGACGCTCCACCCATAGGACGTTGAAGCGGGTGAGCGAGGACATCGAGCGCCTCTCCTTCAACACCGCCATCGCGCGGACGATGGAGATGGTGAATTTCCTCACGCCGATCGAGCCGGCGAACGATCCCGAGAGGGCGGCGATGGCCGAGGCGATGCGGCTGCTGGCGGCGATGCTCTCGCCGTTCGCGCCCCACCTCGCCGAGGAGGTCGCCGAGGCCTATGGCGCGAAGACCTCGCTGCAGGCCGGGACGTGGCCCGCCTACGATCCCTCGTTGGTGGCGGCGCAGACCCTCGTCTACGCGGTGCAGGTGAACGGCAAGCTGCGCGGCGAGGTGGAGGTGGAGGCCTCGGCAGGGGAGGACGAGGTGCGCGCCGCCGCCGAGGCCGACGAGAAGGTGAGGGCCCACCTGGAAGGCAAGACGATCCGCAAGGCGATCTTCGTCAAGGGCCGCCTCATGAACTTCGTGGTCGGCTGATGCGCGCCCTCACCCTGGCCGTGCTGCTCCTCGCCTCCAGCGCGTGTGGCTATCGCTTCGCGGTGGGAGGGCCGGGGTTTCCCGATGAGCTGGGGGCGGTCTACGTGCCCGTCTTCGGCAACCGCTCCAGCGAGGCGGAGGCTGGAGCGATCTTCGCCGGTGCGCTGGCGGAGAGCCTGGCACGGGAGGGGCGCGCCGCCGGGGCGCAATCTCCCGCGCGCCTCGAGGGTGAGGTCCTCTCCCTGGTGGCCTCGCCCGCCGCCACGACGAAGGACGGAAGCGGCGTGGGGATCTATCGGCTCTCCGCCGTGGTCCGGCTGGTGCTGCGCAAGGATGGCGCAGAGCTCTGCCGCCGGGAGTTCGCCGCCTCGGAGGACTTCCTCCCTTCCCAGGATCTGCTGGGGCTGGACGCCTCGCGTCGAGAGGCCGTGCGCAGGCTCGCCGATCGGATGATGGGGAGCGCCAGCCGCTCGCTCTGTCCCACCCTCATGTCCGGAAGCTGAGCCAAGGCAGCGCCCTCATTCCGGGCGGGGCGCTCCCATCCGCATACGAAGCAACGGCAGCGCGACGAGGAACGGCGGAGTCGGGGTGATCCCGCTCCGCCGTCGCTCTTCGTTGCGATGGAGGCGCCGCCCGCACGTCGCGGAGGCGATCGCTCGAGGTCTTACTTGGCCGCGGCAGCAGCCGAGACGGACTTCGCGAGTCGCGAGATCTTGCGGCTCGCGGCGCGTCCCTTGTAAACGCCCTTGGTCGCGGCCCTGTCGATGGCACGCGTCGCCAGGCGGAGCAGCTCCTGCGCCTCGCCTGGTTCGGCGGAGGCCGCCGCGGCGCGGAACTTCTTGACCGCGGTGCGGACCGTGGAGCGGATGGAGGCGTTGCGAGCCCGAGCGGCCTCGGACTGGCGGATGCGCTTCAATGCAGACTTCGTGTTAGCCACGTCTTGATACCCCTTGGAAAGCGGGGCCTTGTACCAGTCGCCGAAGAGGGGAGTCAAGGACGGATCGCTCCTGGCTGCCCACAGGCCCCACATTTGGACTGGAGACGGGCTACCCTTTGTGGACATCTCCGGTCCGATTTCTAAAATCTCTCGTAATTCCTTTTGGTTATCCGCCTGCTGCATCATGCAGCATAGGCGGGAGGAGGCCCCAAAGCGTTGAATTTGACTCGCCTCGGACCTAGCTGCCCACAGGGTTTCCACAGAAGTTGTGGGGAAAGGCTGCGCGCTCCCCCTGGGGGCTCGCCGCAGTGGCCACACGCAGCGAGCCTGGGTCGAGCGAACGCTAGAGGGAGCCCTTGGCAGGCTCGGCGGGCTGCCGCTTGGCCTCCTTCCAGAGGGACTCCAACTCGTCGACTGGGGCCTCGGCCCCGGTGGGCAGGCCTCTCGCGGCGAGGGCCTGCTCCATGAAATGGAAGCGGGTCTCGAAGCGGGAGATGGCGGCGCGGAGGGCGTCCTCCGCCGGGGTCTGCAGGTGGCGAGCGAGGTTCGCCACGGTGAAGAGGAGATCGCCGAGCTCGTGCTCGATGGCGGCGCGATCGCCGGAGGCCAGGGCCTCGTCGAGCTCAGCCAGCTCCTCATCCACCTTCGCCCGGACACCCGCCAGGTCGGGCCAGTCGAAGCCGATCCGCGAGGCCTTCTCCGTGGTGCGCTCGGCGCGGAGCAGCGCGGGCGCCGCCCGTGGGACGCCGTCCAGGACCGAGACCCTCCGCCCCTTCTTCCGCTCCTTCTCCACCGCCTTGAGCCGGGCCCAGCTCCGGGTCTGCTCGTCCGCCGTAGCGGGCGCGTCATCGCCGGCCGGGGCCGCGCCGCCGAAGATATGCGGGTGGCGCGACTCGATCTTGTCCGCGATGGCCTGGACCACGTCGGCGAGATCCCACTCGCCCTGCTCCCTGGCGAGCTCCGCCTGGAAGACGATCTGGAAGAGGAGATCGCCCAACTCCTCACAGTGCTCGCGGCTATCACCACTTTCGAGTGCCTCCAGCACTTCGTAGCACTCCTCGATCAGGTAGGGGCGCAGCGACACCAGATCCTGCTCTCGATCCCACGGGCAGCCGTCGGGGGCCCGCAGCCTCGCCATGATCTCGATCAGCCGGCTGATCTCGGCGCTCGCATGCCGCGTGGTGGCGTCGAGCGCGCGCCTGTTCTCGGGGGAAGCCTTCGTCTCCAAGTCGGAACTCCTCTTTGGTTCTTTGGTGGACGCCGCAGACACGCTGCGGCGCAGCATTCGATGCATCGAGCCCATCCCATGAAACGAATCCCATCCGGAAAAAAATCGATTCGGACGTGGTAGGAGCGTTGCGGAAACCAGGGAATCCACGTGAGGCATGCTAGGATTCCCGGCCTCGGCCAAGCTCAGGATGTCTCTCCAGGGGATCCATTGCACGCCCTCCCACGGATCATGCGCCATCTCCCGTCCCTGCTGCTGCTGATAGCGGCGGGGCTCGCCCACGCGGCGCCACAGGGGGCAGCCGAGGGCGAGCGGCCCAGAGGCGCGTCGGCGATCCCGCCTCGGGACGTGCCGCGACAGGGCACGGGCGATGGAATCCGCACGATCTCGTCCCCCGATGCGCCGCGGGTCCGCGAGTCGGCGGGTTCCGGCCTCGCGACGCCCTCGGAAGAGAGCTGGGGCGACGAGTGGTCGGATGAGGTGTCGCGACGTCTGGCGGAGGAGGCGGAGCGAAAGCTGATCGGTGAGGAGCGGAGTCGCCTGGGCCTGCCGGCCGCAGGCTCCGGCGCTGGGACCGAGCGGCGACCGAGCCCGCCGCCCTTCGTCGCCGAGTCCACCGACGCCGCCCAGGGCGCCAAGCCGGTGGCCGCCGCAGCGCCTGCCGCCAACGACGAGCTGGCCCGCCTCCTCGAGGCGCCGCGGGAGTCTTTCGCAGCGCTGCAGGATCGCTGGGTCGAGAGGCGCCTCGCGCTGGAGAAGGGTGATGCGGTGGAGGCCTCCGCACAGGAGGCGCGCCTCCTCGAGCTGATGCAGGTGCTGGATGTGCCCGAAGTCGACACATTTGCCGCCGCCGTGGTGCGGGAGGCCGAGCGCCTCACCTGGAGCGATCCCAAGCTCGCGCTGGCCCGTGCGAGGTTCGCCGTCGCCCTCGGCCCCACCATGCCCGCGACCCACTACGCCCACTTCGCCGCCAGCTTCGCTGCCGAGCCCTGGGGGATCGCCGGTTGGGGGCGCCCGCTCCTGCGAGCGGGGGAGATGACCCTGAGCCAGGAGCGGCATCTGCGGCCTCTCCTGGCGGATCTGGGAGCCTCCTTCGGCGCGGCGCTGGCGGCGGCGGGCGTCTTCTTCGTGGGGCTCCTCGCGATCCGCCACGGCCGCCAGATCCTCCACGACTTCCATCATCTTTTTCCCAAGCGCACCGCCCGGATTCAGTCCACCCTCCTGGCGGCGATGCTGCTGGCGCTGCCGCTGGTCTTCGGCCTGGGACCGCTGATCTTCGCCGCCTCGATGGTGGCGGTGCTCTGGCTCTACCTGGGGCGCAGGGAGCGGATCGTCGCCGCCAGCTGGCTGATCCTCCTGGGCCTCCTGCCGCCGGTGGCGGGCTGGCTCGCGGCGCGCACGGCCTGGAGCGGTACCCCTGCAGCGCTCTACGATCGCGTCGATCGCGGCGGCGATCTCTCCGCGATGCCTCTCCTCGAAGCGAGCGTGGATCGGGACGACGCCAGCCCCGAGGCGCTCTTCGTAGCCGCCAGGAGCCGAAAGCGGGCCGGCGATTGGAATGGCGCCGCCGACCTCTACCGCCGGGCCCTCGCGCTGCGGCCGGGGTGGGCAAAGGTCCAGGTCGGCCTGGGGAACCTGGACTTCCTCCTGGGCGATCTCGAGCAGGCCGAGTGGCGCTACCAGCAGGCGATCGAGGCGGATCCGGGCCTCGCCGCCGCCTGGTTCAACCTCTCGCGGGTCCAGTACCAGCGCGTCGACTTCGCCAGGGGGCAGGCCACGAGGGAGCAGGCCATGGCCCTCGATCGCTCCCTCGGCTCCCGCTACGGCGGAGGAGAAGAGGCGGCGATCGGAGCCAATCGCTACCTGGTCGATCCGCGCCTCGGCCGAGACGATCTCACCAGGGCCGCGATCCGTCCCGGGGAGCCCGGCCAGATCGTCGGCCAGCTCGCCGGCTTCCTCCTCCCCAAGCTGCCGGCGCCCCTCGCCCTCTGGGTGCCGGTGGGGATCGTGTTCATGCTGGGCCTCGGCTCCTATGCCCGCGGCGGACTGCGACCCTCCCGCGCCTGCCAGCGCTGCGGCCGCTCGGTCTGTGGCCGCTGCGATCCGGAGACTCTCGACGGCATCGACTGCGGCCAATGCGCGTATGTCTTCGGCCGCATGGCCCGGGTCGATCCCGCGGCGCGCGTCCGTAAGGAGGCCGCCGTGCGCCGCCATCGTTTCCGCATTGCCCTGGGGATGCGGGTGGCGGCCTTCGTCCTCGCCGCGCCGATCCTCATGGGGCGGGTGGCGCGTGGCGTGCTTCTCGTGGCGGCCTTCGCCTTCCTCGCGTCGCTGCTCCTCCTGGGCGACGGTCTGATCCGGCCGGCGTTCGCCATTCACGCGGCGGGCGGCAAGGTCGTGGTCGTCCTACCCGCCATGATCAGCGTCTATCTGCTGGGGCTGCGGATGGGCTTACGGGGCGAGAGGTAGCGATGGCCCTGCGCGGTACCCTCAAGGACTTCGGGATCGCCGAGATCCTCCAGCTCATCGGCCAGCAGGCCAAGACGGGCGTGCTGCACCTGGAGTCCAAGGCAAAGGACGAGGAGGTCCAGGTCTCCTTCTACCAGGGCAACGTGGTCCGGGCCGAAGAGGTGGGGCGGACCAAGCGCGACTTCCTGGGGAGCATGTTGGTCAAGGCCGGGCTCGTCAGCCAGGCGCAGCTCGATGAGGCGCTCGGAGAGCAGAAGCGGACCCTGAAGCGGCTGGGCGACATCCTGATCGAGGCCGGGGCCATCAGCCGCGATCGCCTCAAGGAGATGGCCCAGCTCCAGGCGTCGGAGACCCTCTTCCGCCTCTTCCGCTGGAAGAGCGGGACCTATCGCTTCGAGCAGGTCGAGGTGAAGTGGGATCGCGATTGGTTCGTGCCCATCCGCAGCGAGGCCGTGCTGATGGAGGGCTTCCGCCTCGTCGACGAATGGCCCATCGTCCGCCGGAAGATCCCCTCGTCGCGGATGACCTTCGAGCTGCTCCAGCCCCTCCCTCGCTCCAGGAGCCAGGAAGTGGACCTCGACTCCGCCCTGGATCGCGCCTTCGATGGCGTCGCGCAGGCGGAGCCCGAGAGGGTGAGGCTGGCGCCCGCCGACGAGCGGGTCCTCAAGCTCGTCGCGCCGGGGCGGACGGCCCGGCGCCTGGTGGAGCTCTCGCGGCTGGGAGAGTTCGAGACCCATAAGGCGTTGGCGAATCTGGTGAGCGGCGGCTACCTCTCGGCGATCGCCCCGTCGCCGGAAGACGAGGAGGCCGAGCGCGGCGGGGCCGGGGGCTTCGTCGATCAGGTGGTGACGGTGGCCACGCGGCTGGTCTTCACCGTGGCCCTCGCGGTCCTGGTGGCGGCCCTCGTCCACGTCGGACGCTCCCAGGGAGGCGCAGGAGTCGGCACGTCGGTGGAGGCGCTGGTGCTGGACTCCGCCGCGGAGCGGGCCATCGCCGACGGGCAGCTCGCCCGGATCGGCTTCGCCCTCGAGGTCCATCGGCTGGAGACCGGGCGACACCCCGAGGCGCTCGTGGAGCTGGTCGAGAGGGGGCTGCTCCGCGAAGACGATCTGCGCTACCCGTGGAGCGAGCCCTATTTCTATCGGCGCCTCGGGGATCGTTCGGGCTACGTGCTGCTGCCGCCCCTCCGCTGACTGGGGACCTTCTGCGCCGGCCGGAGGTCGCAGCAGGAGCCCCGCTCGTACGGGAGGGATCGAGGGAGGCCGGGGGTTGAGCGTATTGCCCCCCAAGGCGCGGATCGCGTATGGGGGGATGTTCGCGGCGGCTCGCTGCCCGGGGACCGCCCGGATCACAGCATGGCTCCGCCCACCCAAATCGAAGCGCCCTTCAAAGGTGGGAGGTGGCGCGAGGCTCATCCAAGAGGGATCATGCCGGAAGTCACCCATCGTGTAGAACTCGACGACAGCGCCCTCTCTCAATCGCTGGCCGGGGCCCAGAGCGAGCACCTCAAGATCCTCGAGCGGCGCGTCGGCGTGAAGATCGGCAACCGCGGGACCACCTTCACCCTGGTGGGCGACGAGCCGAAGGTGCTCCTCGCCGAGCGGGTGATCCGCGAGCTCTACGGCCTGCTGCGATCGGGCTACCCCCTCTACCCGGAGGACATCGATCAAGCGGCGAAGATCCTCGCGTCGAAGAAGGACGTCTCCTTGAAGGAGATCTTCCTGGACACGGTCTTCATCTCGAACCGCAACCGGGTGATCGCTCCCAAGGGACTGGCGCAAAAGCGCTACATCGACGCCATCCGCAGCCACGACATCGTCTTCGGCATCGGCCCGGCCGGCACCGGCAAGACCTACCTCGCCATGGCGATGGCGGTGGCGGCCCTGGCGGAGCGGCGCTTCAAGCGGATCGTTCTCTGCCGGCCGGCGGTGGAGGCCGGGGAGAAGCTGGGCTTTCTGCCCGGCGACATCGCGGAGAAGGTGAACCCCTACCTGCGCCCGCTCTACGACGCGCTCAACGATATGATGGACTTCGAGAAGGCCCAGGGGCTGATCGAGAAGGGGGCGATCGAGGTGGCGCCCCTCGCCTTCATGCGCGGCCGCACCCTCAACGATTCCTTCACGATCCTGGACGAGGCGCAGAACACCACCCCCGAGCAGATGAAGATGTTCCTCACCCGCCTGGGCTTCGGCTCCAAGGCGGTGATCACCGGCGACGTCACCCAGGTCGATCTCCCCACCGGCAAGGCCTCGGGCCTCGCCGACGCGAGGCAGGTCCTGAACAAGGTGCCGGGGATCGAGTTCTGCGCCTTCTCGGAGGTGGACGTGGTCCGGCATCCGCTGGTGCAGCAAGTGGTCCTCGCCTACGAGGCCCGGGACGCCGCCGCTCGATCGAATTGACGCGCCACGGCGGAGCTGAAAGGATCCGCCGCTCGACCATGAGCAAGGCCCCCTCGAAAGACTCCGCTGCGGCGGCGAGCGCCAAGCCCGCCCCGACCGCCAGACCGGCGTCTGGCGGCGGCCTGGTGGACAGGCTGCTGGGCGTCCTGCTGGTGGGGACGGTGGCGGCGGCCGCTGCGGCGGCGCTCTCTCCCGGGCTGCTCGCGCAGCGGATCCCCTACGAGGACAAGGACCTGGGCAACGTCGCCACGGCGACCATCAAGGCCAACCGCGCGTACGACATCCCCGACGAGGAGACCACCCGCCGGATGCGGGAAGACGCGGTGGCGGCCGTGCGCGCCGTCTACGAATACGACGCGGTGGCGGGGGAGGGGATCGTCGCCCGGATCAAGGATGGCTTCGCCCACGCCAGGGCGCTGATCGCACAGGATCGGGCGGAGTCCGGGGAGCCGGCGCCCGACGAAGGCGCCGCGCCTGCCAAGAGGGCTCCCCCCGAGCCGATCCGCTCGCCCGCCCTGGAGGCCGCGCGGGATGAGATCGAGCGTCGGCTCGGCGCGCGCCTCGAAGAGGAGGAGCTCGCCGCCCTGACCCGGGCCGGCTTCCCAGCCGAGGTGGAGGACGGCGTGATCGCGCTGGTCACCCAGGCGATGCGCGAGATGGTGGTCGGCGATCGTGAGGAGCTGGCCCAGCATCGCAGCCGCGGCATCGCAATCCGCCGGATCGCCCGAGGGGGCGTCGTCACCGAGGAGGTCCTCTCGGAGATCGGCGGGATCCGCGATCTCGCCACGGCCCGCGCCCGAATCGAGGGCAACGTCGACGGCCTCGTGGGCCTGCCCAAGGAGCTGCGGACCGCGGCGGTGAACCTCGCCAGGCGCGAGGTCCGCTCCAACCTCAAGTACGACTCGGATCTCACTCGGAAGCGGCGGGAGGACGCCGTCACCGCGGTGAAGCCCGTGGCGATCCAGCTCAAGAAGGGGGAGAAGATCATCGGCGACGGCGAGCGGATCGAGGGCCGGCACCTGGCGATCTTCCGAGGGATGCGCGCGCAATCGCAGGAGACGGATCTCGTCCAGGTGCGTCTGGGTGGCGCCCTCTTCGCGGTGCTCCTGGTCCTGGGGCTCTTCGCCTTCGCCCGGCAGGGCTTCTCCTCCTTCCACCTCTCGCGCAAGGATCGCTTCCTGCTGGCGGCGCTGCTGGTGGGCATGCTCTTCCTCTCTCACTTCGCGATCGCGGTGGCGGATCTCCTGCGGGATCGGACCCCGGAGATCCCGCCGGAGGCCTGGACCTTCGCGATGCCGCTGGCTGCCGGTGCGATGCTGGTGCGCTTCGTCCTCGGCGCCGAAGCGACCATCCTCTTCGCGGTGGTCTTCGCGGTGCTGATGGGCGTCCTCACCGGGAACTCGCTCTCCTTCGGCGTCTTCACCTTGTTGGGCTCGCTGGCCGGGGCCGCGCGGGTGGCCAGCGCCAGGGATCGCGGCGGGCTCTTCAAGGCCGGCATGGTGGCGGGGCTGGTACAGGCGGCGGCGGTCTTCTGCTTCGCCGCCTTCGCTGGACAGCTCCTCTCATGGGACGTGGTCCTCAACGCGCTGGCGGCGTTGGTCGGGGGCGCGCTCTTTGCGCCGATCCTGCTGATGGCGATGATCGCCATGGCCGAGGGGTTGCTGGGCTACACCACCGATCTGCGGCTGCTGGAGCTCGCGAACCTCAACCATCCGGCGCTGAAGGAGCTGATCGTCCAGGCGCCGGGGACCTACCACCACTCGATCATCGTGGGGACCCTGGTGGAGGGCGCCGCCGAAGCGATCGGCGCGAACCCCCTGCTGGCGAAGGTCTGCGCCTACTATCACGACCTGGGCAAGGGCCGGAACGCGCTCTACTTCGGGGAGAACCAGCGGGGCGTGAACCGCCACGACGAGCTGCCACCCGAGGAGTCGGCGCGGCTCATCATCGAGCATGTCGCCAAGGGGTTGGAGGTCGCCCGCAAGCATAAGCTGCCGAAGAAGGTGGCCGACGCCATCCCCCAACACCATGGAACACGCATGGTTGGCTTCTTTTATCACAAGGCGTTGAAGGCCCAGGAGGGCGCAGAGGATCCGCAGCCGGTGGATCCCGCGCTCTTCCGCTACGCCGGACCCAAGCCGCAATCCGCGGAGACGGCGCTGGTGATGATGGCCGACGCCGCGGAGGCCGCCTCACGCTCGTTGGCGGATCCCAGCCCCGAGAAGGTGCGGACGCTGGTGGACAAGCTGATCGGCGGCATCGCTTCAGACGGCCAACTCGACGAGTGCAACCTGACCCTTCGCGATCTCTCTACGATCGCCGAGAGTTTCTGCCGCACCTTGGGGGGGATCTACCACGCCCGCCCCGAGTATCCGCCCGGGGCGCAGGAGGTGCGGGTGGCCCAGGGGATCCTCCCCTTGCCGGAGGCGGCGGGCCGGCCGCCCGCCGCCGTGCGCATGTTGCGGTGAAGCGTGCCGAGCCGGTCGACAGCATGGCCCGGGGCAGGAGCGCGGCGGCAGCGGGACGGTCGTCCCCTTTCCCCGCTCCAGCCGCGCGGGAGAGGAGATGCACGGAGCGGCCGCGTCCCGCTCGGCAAGGGCGCAAGACGCGCGCGGGAGAGAGGAGCCCAAGAGATGATGAGAACTGACCTGCAGCCGGTGTTGTCTCGGTTCACGAGCACGACCCCCACCGTCCCGCTGGCGGATCCGGCCAGCGGCTGCACCCTCTGGCTGAAGCTGGAGTATCTGCTCCCCAGCGGCTCCACCAAGGATCGGATCGCCGGCTTCATCCTGGGCCACGCCGCGGCGAGCGGCGCCCTGCGGGACGACTCGGTGGTGGTGGAGGCGTCCAGCGGATCGACCTCCATCGCCTTCGCCGCCGCCTGCGCCACCATGGGCGTGCGCTTCGTGGCGGTGATGCCCGAGGGGGTGAGCGGCGAGCGCGTGCTGATCATCCGCCGCTATGGCGGCGAGGTGATCCTCACCGAGAGGGAGCGCGGTGTGGAGGGGGCCATCGCGAAGAGTGTCGCCATGGAGGAGGAGGATCCCCGGATCTTCCTTCCTCGCCAATTCGAGAACCCGCTCAACGCCCTGGCGCATCAGCGGGCGACCGGCCCCGAGCTCATCGCCCAGGTGGGGCGGAGGATCCACGGCTTCGTCGCCGGGGTGGGGACCGGCGGCACGCTGATGGGGATCGGCCGGGCGCTGCGCGAGGCGGGCCACCCCGCCCGGATCGCGCCGGTGCGGCCGGAGAAGGGGATCTGCTTCGCGGGGCAGCCCGAGATCTGCGGCGGGATCCCTGGCGTGGTGGATGGCCTCTCGACGATCCTCGACTGCGGGGCCATCGAGGCACAGGCGCCGATCTGCGTCCCCGATCACGAGGCCATCGCGGCGGCGCGGGAGCTCTGTGCCCGGGGCTTTCCGGTGGGGCCCTCCAGCGGTCTCAACGTCGCCGGCGCCAGGCGGCTGGCCCTGGAGCTGGGGCCGGGACACGACGTGGCCACCGTCCTCTGCGATCGGATGGAGCGCTACTTCTCCACGGATCTCTTCGTCGACCTCCAGCCGCCGCGGGAGCGCTCGGCTTGAGCACACCGCACATCGAGATCCACGTCGCCCATCCCAAGGGCGCCTACGCCGCCCGCGTGATCCGCGCCAGGGCCGCGGAGTTTCTGGCGGCGCTGGATCTCGACGATCGAGAGCTCTCGATCCTCCTCACCACCGATGAAGAGATCCGCTCGTTGAACCGCAGGTTCCGGGAGAAGGATCGGGCCACCGACGTCCTCTCCTTCCCGGCGGGGGACGATGACCCACTGCCCCCAGGCGTGCCCAGGCCCCTGGGCGATCTGGCGATCTCCCTGGATACGGCCAGGCGGCGCGCCGCCGACGACGGCAGGACCCTCGCCTTCGAGCTGGCGCGCTACCTGGCCCACGGCCTCCTCCATCTGATCGGCTACGACCACGAGGTCTCGGAGGCCGAAGCCCGGCGGATGGCGTCGCGGGAGGCCGCGCTCCTCGGTGTGCCGGGGATGCTCGATGGGAGCGAGTGAGGACTCTTTGTGGAGCTCGCTCGCCTCCACCTCGCCCGGCGCCGCTGGGATAACCGCCCTCGCGCGAGGCGGCGGCGATTTTCCTGAATGCGCTACGCGTGAGTGGCTCGTTTCTGGGCCATCGAGAAAACTATCTGGGCTTCCAGCGGAGGCGGAAGCGGAGTAGAACAGCAGGCTACGAAGCCGCCCGAGGCGAGACGGAGACGACGATGAGCGAAGAGCGGTACGAGATCGACTACGACGCGGAGGCGGTCTTCTTCGAGAACGGCTGGCGCGGCCGGCAGGATCTCGCGAGGTTGATCCGCTCGATGATCGACAAGGGCGACTATCGCGTGGCGCGCCCCTCCGCCGTCCTCGAGAAGTTGGAGGCGGCCCTGGCGGGGGCGCGGGTCCTCGCCGTGCGGGTCCCGCCCGATCTCGCGGAGGCGGTGGAGGCGCGGGCGGCCCGTGAAGGGCGCACGGTCTCTTCGGTGCTCCGGGTGGCGCTGGGCGGCTTCCTGGGCCTCGCCTCCAACACGGGGGGGATCACGATCCCCTCCTTCGAGGCCCGGGGCCAGCGGGCGGACGACGTCTCGGCGGCGCGCGACGGGGCCAAGGGGCACGCCCCCATCGCGCCTCGTGCGTCGGCCACCGCGGCTGCGACCGCCTCAGGCTCCGCTGGGGCGATGGGCGCGAACACCGTGCTCCCGCGGGCGAACCCTGTCGCGGCAACCAAGGATCTCAAGGCCACGCCGTCCCTGATCCCGCTGGCGCCCACCGAGAGGCCCCAACTCGCCCAGGTGGCCGAGCGGCTGGCCGAGGCGGTGTTGGCGGAGACCGACTCTGCCGAGTCGGAGGATCCCACGATCCGAGACAGCTGGTTCGGGGGCTGACGGAGCGTATCTCGGAGTCTCGAGGCTGACGGCTGCGGCAGGCGGGGCTCATCCCGGTCGGCCGGGAGCGTGCCTGCGTAGACTGGCGTCCAAAGCATATGGTGTTCGTAGCCGCTCCTTGCCGGCTGCGATCGATCGCACGGCGCGATGGCGTCGCCTTCTCTTCGAGAGCCCCCCGGGGAGAGGCGTCTTCCGGCAGGTCCGGGGCGCGCCGGCTGTTGCACTTGGAGCAGGGAAACGACAGGAATTGAGGAAGGCATGGCTGGAGAGATTCGCGAGAGGTTGGATGGTCTGAGGGAGCGGCTGGTCTCGCTCCGGAGGGGTCTTTGAAGTCGATCCGATGAGGCTGCGCGCCGAGGAGATCGATCAGCTCTCCCTGGAGCCCGGCTTCTGGGACGATCAGAAGAAGGCCCAGGCGCTGAACAAGGAGAAGGCGAAGGCCGAGGAGCTGGTGAAGGCCTGGGATCGGCCCTGGCAGCAGCTCGACGACGCCGCCACCCTGGTGGAGCTCGGCGAGGAGGCAGGGGACGAGGCCTCGTTGCAGGAGGCGGAGGAGAGCCTGGATCCCATCGAGGACTCCGTCCGCGGCCTGGAGATGCGGCGCATGCTCTCCGGCGCCCACGATCGCGCCGACGCCATCATCGAGGTGAACTCCGGGGCCGGCGGCACCGAGTCCATGGATTGGGCGGCGATGCTGCTGCGCATGTACACGCGCTACTGCGAGAGGCAAGGCTGGGAGGTCGAGCTCGCCGACTACACCGAGGGGGAAGAGGCCGGGCTGAAGAGCGCTTCCTTCGTCGTCCGCGGTGAGTACGCCTACGGCTTCCTCAAGGCCGAGGCAGGGGTCCACCGTCTGGTGCGGATCTCGCCTTTCGACTCCCAGGCTCGGCGGCAGACCTCCTTCGCCAGCGTCTTCGTCTACCCCGACATCGAGGATGACATCGAGATCGACGTGAAGGAGTCCGACGTCCGCATCGACGTCTACCGCTCGTCGGGCGCCGGCGGCCAGAAGGTCAACAAGACCTCCTCCGCCGTGCGGATCACGCACATCGAGACCGGCATCGTGGTTGCGATGCAGAACGAGCGCTCGCAGCATAAGAACCGCGACCTGGCCTGGAAGATCCTCAAGGGCCGCCTCTACGAGCACGAGCAGCAGAAACGCAACGTCGAGAAGCAGGCGGTGGAGGAGTCGAAGTCCGACATCGGCTGGGGCAACCAGATCCGCTCCTACGTCCTCGCCCCCTACCGATTGGTGAAGGATACTCGCACAGGCGAGGAGTCCTCCCAGGTGGACAAGGTCCTGGACGGCGAGATCCAGCCCTTCCTCGAGGCCTTCCTCCTCGGCAAGAAGAATACGAGCAAGGAGCTGCCCGAGTAAGAGCGGGGTTGACTTAGGGTGGCCGTGCCTTCCCGCGCGGGCGATCTGGTCGTCGCCGAGCGGATGGGCCCTCGGCCAATCGCGGTCGCCCGTCCGCCCAGAGCCGCTGGAGGCGTCGGCGAGCTACTCGGCCGGCGTCTCTTCCAGGGGAGGGCGGGGCGCCAGGCCGAAGGCTGATCGCAGGAGGAGATCGCCCTTCTCGAAGCCGATGCTCGGGGAGGTGCCGATCAGGGCGTCCACCTCGTCGGGCGCCACGCTGTTGGGGCTGGTGACCAGCCGGGGTACCGGGCGCTTCGCGAGCTTGTTCAGATCGATGGGCTGGCCTGCCTCGATGGTCTCGGTGACGATCACCGCCTCCGAGAGTCCGAACTCACCGGCGAGGTCGGCGGCGCGCCGCTGCAGCGAGGCCCAGGCGACGAAGCCGGCGAGCATGCCGGCGATCGGCATCCCGATCAGGAAGCCGATGATCATCCCGGCCGTCAGCTCTCTTCGGTTGAGGGGCTTTTTCATGTCTGCCGATCTAACACGGGCGGGTGGTTGGGAGGCCCGGCAGAAGAGCCAACAATCGCGGGGGGCCGAGATCGTCCCGGACCTACGCGCCGTAGGCGTCGAGGGCGCGGCGGGAGGCGCCGGCGCCTTCGAGGGAGCGGCTGAGGTCGCGCTTCAGCCCTTCTACCTGCTGGAGGCAGGCTCCCAGCAGAGCCCTCGTTCGATCGAGATCTGCGTCGGCGGCGAGGCCGCCTTCGGCGCGATGGGCTTCGCAGATCGCCACCGCCTCGGCGGCCAGCCGGGAGGCCCCGACCGCGTCGCCAGACTCGAGGGCGAGGCGGGTCGCGTCGAGGGACGCTGCGAGGCCGGGGATCATCGCGAGGCGGCCCGGGTCTGGGCCACCGCCTGGCTGAAGGCGTCGGCGATGGGCGCCAGCGCCTCCTCCGCCTCACGGGCGAAGGCGGGATCGCGGGAGGCGATGGCGCGGGTCAGCCGGGTGGTCACGTAGACGTAGAGGCCGGAGAGCTGCTCGCAGAGCTCGGGGGCGCGCTCGTGATCCAGGGAGGCCCGGAGCTGGAGGACGATCTCGCTGGCCTTGTCGAGGGAGTCGCCGGCCTCGCGCTGCGCGCCGCTCTCCATCTCGCTGATGCCCCGGCGGATCCTGGCGAGGGCGCCCTCGAAGAGCAGGAGCATGATCCGCTCGGGATCGGCGGTCTCGGCCTGGGTGCGGCTATAGCGTGCGGCTGCGTTCATTTCTTCTCCCGGGCGATGTCGAGCTGATCGAGGTAGGTCTTGGTGGAGTTGAGCCTGGCCAGCGTCTCTTCGAGGGCGGTGAATTGCCGGATCAGATTGCGGGTAAAGGCCTCGATGTGGAGCTTCTTGGCCTCGATGTCGTCGCCCAGGCGCTTGATGGTGTCGTTGAGCCCGGTCTGCCTTCCGACGAGGATGCCCGTATCCTTGTGGTTGTACTTCTCCACCACCGCGTCGATGGCGGCGCCGATGCCGCCCTCGCCGGCGAAGAGGGCGTCCAGGGCGGTGGGATCCCGGGAGAGCGCGGTGTTCAGCGTCGCCTCGTCCAGGGTCAGGGTGCCGTTGCGCTCAATCTTGAGGCCGGCGTCGGCGAGGCTGCCGAGGCTCCCGCCCGGGACCACGTGGATCAGGAGCGCCTGGAGATCCTGCTCGAGGCTGCGGGCGGCCGAGTCGCCTGCGAGGGGGCCGGCGGAGACCTCGTTGGCGGAGGTCTGGCGTCGAAGCAGGCTGGCGACGGCGTTGAAGGCGTCGACGAACTCCTTCATCCGGGCCTGGGTCCCCTCGCGATCCTCGGAGAGCACCAGGCTCTCACCGGCAGGATCGCTGACGCTCTTCAGGCTGAGGTGGACGCCGGGGAGCAGATCGTCGATCTCGTTCGAGGTCCTCTCGATGGCCAGCCCGTCGATGGTGAAGAGGGCGTTCTGCGCCGAGGCGCGGACCTCCACCGACGCCGCAGGGTTCAGAGGATCCTCGCCGAAGAGGGTCTGGCCCTCGGTGCCGGTGGTGCTCTGGGTGATCACCAGGGCGGAGTCCGGGGCCGCGTCGAGGGCGTGGCCCGACTTGCGGCTGGTGATGGAGAGGTAGGATTGCCTGCCGTCCGAGATCACCATGGCGCTCACTGGGGCACCGGAGGCGGTGATGGCGGCGGCGACGTCGGCGAAGGAGGCGCCTTCGGCGATCTCGACCTCGAAGGACTCCCCCTGGACCTCGATCTGCAGGGTGCCCGCTCGGACCTGCGCGTTCGGATCCGTAAAGCCCGACGAGAGCGTCCGCGCCGAGGTCGCGAGCTGCTGCACCGCGATCTCGTAGTTCCCGGGCAGGGCGCTGGAGGAGGACGTCGCCGCAAAAGAAGCGTTGGAGCTAGATACCTTCACCGAGCGTACGCCATCGCTGGCGAGAGAGCCCGCGGCCTTGCCCAGGGCGGCGAGCTTCGAGGCGAGATCGCCGAGCGCCGAGACCTGGGTGGTGAGCGCCTTCTGGCGCTGCTCGATGAGGGCGATGGGCCGCGACTGGAGCTGCACCATCTTCTCGATGATCAGCCCGGAGTCGATCCCGGAGATCAGTCCGCCAACGAAGTCAGCCATAGGTGCAGCGCCTCTCTACGAAAAGTCAGCCGCCGGGCCGCGTCTTCCCCGGCGCGTCTTGGAAGCGAGAGCGATGAAGCGATCGCGAGCTCTCGCGTGCAGCGTGATGGGAAGGAGCCGCCTCCGAATGGCGGGAGCGGCTCCTTCAGGTGCTTGGGTGCCGATTAACCGAGGAGCTTCAGCGTCATCTGCGGCATCTGGTTGGCCTGGGCGAGGACGGAGACGCCGGCCTGCATCAGGATCTGGGCCTTGGTCATGTCGGCCGTCTCCTTGGCGATGTCCGCGTCGCGGATCCGGCTCTCGGAGGCCGAGAGGTTCTCCGCGGTGACGTTGATGTTCTCGATGGTGTGATCGAGGCGGTTCTGGGCTGCACCCAGGTTGGCGCGCATCTCGCTCACCTGATCGATCGCCGTGTTGATGAAGGCGATCAGGGCGGACGCGTTATCAGCCGTAGCGCCGGTGACCACGGCAGGCGTGGCGTCGGGGTCGCCTCGGACGGCGAAGTCCTCGACGGCCTCCGCGAAGGTGCCGGCCGATCCATCGCCGAAGATCGTGTCGTCGATGTCCTCGAAGTCGACGTCGAGGGTGTCGCCGCTCTCCGTGCCGATCTGGAAGCTCACGGTGCCGGAGTCGGTGCCGAGCATCTTCACGCCGTTGAAGTTGACCCGACCGCCGATAGCGCCGATCTCGTCTCGGAGCTGAGTCATCTCCAGCGCGATCAGCTCACGGTTGCCGTCGGAGAGGGTGGCGTTGGAGGCCTGCAGGGCGAGCTGGTTCATGCGCTGCAGCATGGAGTGGACCTCCTGCAGCGCGCCTTCCGCGGTCTGGATGAAGGAGATGCCGTCCTGGGCGTTGCGCGAGGCCTGGTTGAGGCCGGTGATCTGCGCTCGGAGCACCTCGCTGATGGCGAGGCCTGCGGCGTCGTCGCCTGCCTTGGTGATGCGGTAGCCCGAGGAGAGCTTCGCCAGGGCGGTGTTGAGGTTGTTCTGAGTAGAGTAGAGGTTGCGCTGTGCGTTCAGCGAACCGACGTTGGTGCGAATCGTCATCGACATGAGTTGTTCTCCAAAAGACGAGAGCGACCGATCTCGGTCGCGCCGTCTAGGGCGTGGCAGATCGCGCCGGCCGAGGCCGGAGTTCACGGCTCACGAGAGGGAATTAACCGAGGAGCTTCAGGGTCATCTGCGGCATCTGGTTGGCCTGGGCGAGGACGGAGACGCCGGCCTGCATCAGGATCTGGGCCTTGGTCATGTCGGCCGTCTCCTTGGCGATGTCGGCGTCGCGGATCCGGCTCTCGGAGGCCGAGAGGTTCTCCGCCGTCACGTTGATGTTCTCGATGGTGTGATCGAGGCGGTTCTGGGCCGCACCCAGGTTGGCGCGCATCTCGCTGATCGTGTCGATCGCCGCGGTGATGTCCTCGATCATGTCGGAGGCGTTGTCGGCGGTCGCGCCAGACGCTGCGGTGAAGGCCGCGATGGAGGTCCCCAACGCGCTGGCGGCGGCGTTGATGGTGGTGAGGTCGGTGAATTCCACTTCGAGCGTGTCCCCGGACTCGGTGCCGATCTGGAACGCGATGGTGCCGGCGTCGTCGCCGAGCATCTTCACGCCGTTGAAGTTCACCCGGCCCGCGATGGCGGTGATCTCCTCGCTGAGCTGTCCGACCTCGAGGGCGATGAGGCTGCGGTTGCCGTCGGAGAGGGTGGCGTTGGAGGCCTGCAGGGCGAGCTGGTTCATGCGCTGCAGCATGGAGTGGACCTCCTGCAGCGCGCCTTCCGCGGTCTGGATGAAGGAGATGCCGTCCTGGGCGTTGCGCGAGGCCTGGTTGAGGCCGGTGATCTGCGCTCGGAGCACCTCGCTGATGGCGAGGCCTGCGGCGTCGTCGCCTGCCTTGGTGATGCGGTAGCCCGAGGAGAGCTTCGCCAGGGCGGTGTTGAGGTTGTTCTGCGTGGAGTAGAGGTTGCGCTGTGCGTTCAGCGAACCGACGTTGGTGCGTATCGTCATCGACATGGTCTTGAGTCTCCTTTGCGGCCAAGCGTTGATGCCGCTGGCCATCTACTCGGCACGGTCGCAGGAAGGCTTAAGTGTAGGACATTCTGCGCATGTGGAGATCGAGGCGGCGGAGGACGACGGAGCGCGCGTAGAGGAGGACGAGGCCGGAGAGCGGCTGCCCACGGTGGCGGAGATCGAGGCGGCGGATGGCGAGGCTCGGGTAGGAGGTGGCGGGCCAGACGGAGAGGAGGGAGGCGGCGGCGGCCTCCCAGCCGAGGGGGCTGCCGCTGCCGTAGCGCTCGCCGAGGAGGGTGAGCTGCACGCCGTGGAGGAGCTCGCCGTCGGCCGCGAGGGCGATGGGATCGGCCTCGGGGGGCAGGTGGAGGGGAGGGCGCTCGGCGCCTACCTTGCGGACGGTGAGGACGAGGGGCTCGGGCGCCCGGCGGAGATGGGCCCGCGCCTCCTCCAGATGGGTGACGAGGCGGTGGGCGGGGACCTCTTCGCGGAGGCGATGGCCGGAGGCGTCGGTGGTGATCAGCACCGCATGCGCTGGGCCCTCCTCCAGCACGAGGCAGTCTAGGGTGCCTCGAGGGGCCGCGCCGATGTGGCCGCCGACGGCGCCGAGATCAGGCGCCTCGGGATCGGGGGTGTAGAGGCGGGGCCTGGCGGCGAAGCGGCGCAGGGCGTAGTCGCGGAGACCGTCGGCGGTGGGCATCATCACTTGCCCGCCGACCTCAGTGGCCAGGGGCATGCCGCGACGCGTGGCGGCGCCGACCCGCACCGCGAGCCGCTGCAGTCGGGAGGCGGCGGGCTCCGCGGTGGGCTCTTCGGCGATGAACTCGAGATCGCGATCGCGGGAGGCCTCGGCGAGGAGCCGCGCCACGGCGTGATCGGGGAGCTGCCGATGGGCGGTAGGGCGGCGGTGCGGGGAGAGGCAGACGAAGAGCGGATTGCGGAGGCTGTTCTCCCGCGCTCGGCCGCGGTTGAGCGGATCCATCGGGGGGCCGTCGATCGCTTGGACGCCGATGGAGAGGAGGATGGTAGGGCGATCGACAGGGGTCTCCAGCCGGAGCGCGATCCGGGGCCACGGCGGATCCAGCTTGGCGGCGGCTCGGAAGGCGGCGGGACCCAGCAGAGCGAGGCCGCGGATCAGCTCGGTCTCCAAATGAGACGAGGTGATGCCTCCACCCCCGAGGGCGATCAGATCAGCGAGGCGAAGGGGGCCGATCCCTTCGAGGCGCGCGTCGAGGGTGGAACGCAGCAGGGTGGGGAGACCGCTGCGGGTGAGGAAGTCCCGGCGAAATTGCCGCCGGAGCTCGGCGCTGGCGGCGAGGGGATGGTGCCGGCGTATGGCGCGGCTCACCTCGACGGTGAGGGCCCGCCCCAGCTCGGCGATCGCCCTGGCTTCGCGAACTTCCGCGGTCTTGTGAAGGGTATCGGCGGCCGAACGCCCGCCCCAACCGGCAACTGTACCGGCGGAGGGAGGCTGCCCGGCGAAGCCAGAAGATGATGGGACAGCGGGCATCGCCGACGGATGGGCGGGGGGTGGCTGTCCGGCACCGCTGGAGGAGCGGTCCGTGCCCGCTGGGCGTCCCGTCTCGTCGCCGCCCAGCCACGAGGCTGCGGCCCGGCGGCTGCTGGCGGCGCTGCCCGCCACCCGCAGGGCTTCGAGCGGGAGCATGCCCCGAGGCCTGCGGCGGGAGACCCATGCGGCACAGAAGAGCTCGGGGTCGGAGAGGAGCGCCACCGAGAGCCCCTGCTGATGGGCCTGCAGGAAGGTGGACCAGGCGGAGGTCCGGCTCCCGGGGTGGAGGAGCATGAGCGAGGCGGCAGCGAGGCGGCTGGGGGCGGCGTCCACCAGGGCGGCGAGGGACGCGGCGTCCTCCACCCGCAGCGTTTCCCAAGGCTGGTGGGGGAGGTCGCCGGCGACGAGGCCGCCGAAGAGGACGATCGGCAGACTGCCGCTGGGCTGCTCCTCGAGGAGCTCCCCGATCCGGATCGAGATCTTGGCGCCCTGTCGCTCCACCAGGCTCTGGGCCACCTTGCAGCGCTGCGCGATCTGTTCGAGCTCCTGCGGGCGGATGCCGGGGATCGGGAGGATGGAGAGAGCGAGGCCCTGCTCGGAGGGCAGCGCGACGACGGCGCGGATCGTCCGCCGATGGCGTTGGGTGGAGGAGGGCGGCGGCAGGCCGAAGGCGCGCCCGGCGGTGAGCCAGGAGCGGCCCGAGCTGACGCCTTCGATTCCAGGCGCCTCGCCCCGCAGATCCTGGGCCGGGAAGCTGGCGTGGAGGAGAGAGGGGAGCACCCGCAAGGCGAGCCGATCGCGGAAGGAGAGGCCCGCGAGGATCCGCCGCATCCTCCAGCGCAGCAGCGCCCGGAGGAGCCGCCTCTCGTAGGCGGAGCCGGGAGGCGCGTCGCTCATCGCGTAGGCCTCCGCTCCCATCACCGCAGCTTGTCGAGGAGGGTGAGACGGAAGCTTCGAGCCGCCACGGTGAGGGCGGCGTCGAGGGCGTGGGTCGCCAGAGCGAGGCGGCTGGCGGCCTCGATGGGATCCGCGTCGGCCAGCCGTGAGACCTCGATCACCGCGGCGTTCTCCCCGGCCCTGGCCGCGTCGACGCTGGAGGTGAGGACCTTCATCATGCCGCCGACGTCGGCCCGGGCCGCGGCCACCTGGGAGACGCCTTGGGTGAGGGCGTCGAGGGTGCCCTGGATCCCTGCGACGTCGTTCGCTGCGAGGGCGTCCGCCAGCTCGCGGAGGGTGGCGAAGAGATCGACGCCGCCGCCGACGCCGTTGGCGATCTGGTCGGCGCGCAACGAGGTGTCGAGGAGGATCCCCGGCGCGACCTCGATGGAGCGCACGCCGATGTCTCCGAGGTAGGCGCCGGTCTCGTCGAAGGGCGGGCTGGCGTCCTGGTTGCCGCCGAAGATGAAGCGGTTGCCCACCTTGGCGTTCAGCGCCACGGCGGCGCCGCGGATCATCGCCTCCACCTCCAGGGCCGAGGCGTCGCGGCCCGCTTCGGAGTGGGTCTCGTTGGCGGCCTGGATGGCGAGCTGCTGGGCCCGCACCAGGATCGCCCCCAAGCTGCCTAGGGCTACGTCGGCCTGGACCAGCTCGTCGAAGGCCCGCTCCGCGCTCCTGGCGATGGAGGCGAAGCGCTCGGCGTGGGCCCGGCCCACCAGGATCCCGCCGGCGGCGACCGAGTCGTCCGATGGGTGGGTGATCCGGACGCCGGTGGCGGCCTGCCTGGCCGCGTCGTCCATCTCACTCACGGTGCGGCGGGTGCTCAGGGTGGCCCGCTCGTAGATCATTCTGTCGGAGATGCGCATGGCTTCACTCCTGGGTGGTTGTCGTCAAGAGGGGATCGGCGCGAGCCGGGCGAGGGGGGGACGGGCGTTCGTCGCAGTAGGGACGAGTTTGACACCAGCCACCTAGATCAGCTTCATGAGGGTATCGAGCATCTCGTCGGTGGTGCTGATCACCTTGCTCACCGCGTCGAAGGCCCGCTGCGATTGGGTCATCTGGATTAGCTCCTCGTCCACCGAGACCCCGCTCACCGACTGCCGCAGGGTGCCGAGGCTCGAGAGGAGGATCCCGTCGTGCTCGGCCAGCGACTTCACCCTGTTGGCGGCTGCGCCGAAGCCCGAGACGATGCCGGCGATGGTGGCGATCGGGGGAGATCCCGAGGGCAGCGCCTGATCTTCGGTGGAGCCAAGGGCGAGGAAGTTCAGCCCGCTGCCAGGGATCCCGAGGGGGGCGTCCGCCGCGGCGAGGCGGGAGGGGTCATGGAGGATGTCCGGATCGAGGGCCATGCGGCGGGCGGCCCCCGCCACCGTCGCGCCGACGTCGAAGAGGTCGACGCCGGCGTTTCCAGAGAGGTCGAAGCCTCCGCGGTGGACGGTGTTGACCGTGTCGGCGAACTCGAAGGCGAGGCGGTCGATCTGGGCGGCGGCCTCGGCGAGCGCGCCGTCTCGGGCGGCCAGGTTGCCGCCGATGGTCCCGCCGAGGTGGCTCGCGTTCTCGGTGGAGCCGTCGGCCTTCTGCAGGCGCAAGGCGAGGTGCCCCTCGTTGGAGGGATCGGGGAAGGTGGAGAGCTGGGCCGCGCGATCGCCGCCGACCAGGGAGGCGCCGCTGGGGAGGAGCATGTTGAGGTTGCCGCCGCCGTCCATCACCGCGGTGGCGCCCGTGAGGGCGGCGAGCTCGTCGCGGGCGGCGATGCGGGCGTCGAGGAGATCGTTGGGCGGCGCGCCCCCAGCGGCATGGGTGGAGATGCGGATCTGCCGGTTGAGCTCGGCGATGTTCCGGCTGAGGACGTTGGCGCGATCCGCGAGGCTCTCGAGCCTCACGTCGATGCCGAGGCGGGCCTGGCGGATCCCCTCGGCGGAGCGGTTGAAGGAGAGGGCCAGCGCCCGGGCCGAGGCCACGGCCCCCTGCCGCAGGCCGGGGTTCCCGGCGTCGGAGGCAACCGCCCGGACGTCGGAGTAGAAGCGGGTGATGGCGTCGCCGATCCCGCCGGCGAGCTCCGGGTTGAGGACGCTGACGCCGAGGAGCGCGTCGGCCTCGGCCTGAGAGCGCGCCGCGGTGGCGGCGGCCTGGGGATATTGCGCCTCGAAGAAGAGATCGCGGAGATGGTTGATCGACTGGAGCTGGACGCCGCGGCCCACGTAGCTGTTGCCGATCCGGTCGGAGGGGAGGACAGCCGAGAGGTTGGCGCGCTGCCGGGCGTAGCCGGGGGTGTCGACGTTTTGGATGTTGTGCCCGGCGGTGGCGACCGCGGCGCGGTGGGCGTTCAGGCTCGCGGCGGCCTGGCTGAGGAGGGCGAAGAGACCGGACATGTACTAGACGCTCACGCTATGGGTGGGAGGATGGGGCGGGGGCCGCCTCGACGGAACCGGGTTTGAGGGGTGTCAGACACTTACGCTGTGGGTAGAGGGAGATTCGCCCAAGAGCGCGTGGCCGCTCCGATCGTAGCCCGCGGCCTTCGGGGAGAGCAGCGAGAGGTAGGCGTGGACGAAAGTGCGGGAGCGGTTCATGGCCTCGGCGGTGATCCGATCCTCCTCCCGGAGCCTGCCACCGAGATCGCGCAGGGCCCGAAGCCCCAGGTCGAGCCTGGCGGCGTCGGCAGGGAGGAGGCGCCGCAGGGTGTCGAGATCGGGGGAGGGCTCGTCGCCACAGGCGGCGGTCAGCACCTCGAGGATCCGCCGCTCCAACGCGAGGGCGCGGCCGGTCCGATCTTCTCGCTCGCGGACCCAGTCGAAGAGGGCGTCGGGATCGAGGGCCTGGAGGCGGAGCCTCCCATCGCCCGCCCGCTCGAGCTGCTCTTCCAGGAGGAGGCGGAGCTCCTCCACCGCCTCGAACGCTTCATGCAACATGGATGTCCCTCCTTGGGTGGTCATGACGAGGCCACGTGGAGCACGTGTAGCGTTCGGGATCGGAGCACCGCCGAACGGTGGAGGCACTCCTGGCTGGCTGCGGGCGCCGTCTCGGCGGCGACTCGGGGCCGGACCGCTCGATCGGCCCTAGCGCCGCAGGATGGCGTGGATCGTGGCGAGGAGCTCGGCCTCGTCCATGATCCGCTGGGCGATCCGGGCCGGGTCGGGGCGGTAATTCCCTTTTCGGACCTCCGCCTCGATCTCGGCGAGCCGGGCGGCCCTGGCATCCCCGGCGGCGGACTTGGCCCTGGCGATGGCCGCCTGCATCTCCCGCTGCTGGTCGGTGCTGATCCTGTCGGCGGCGCTCGGCTCCAGGACGGGATCCGGGACCGCCTCCACCGCTCCAGTGGCCTCGGTCCGCGGCCGCACGCCGGTGGCGCTCCTGGCGACGGGGAGCCTCGCTACATCGCTGATATCCTTGGGTGTCATGCTTGCCCCCATGGCTGGACGGGTCTGTTCCCACTCTATTCGACACGTTCGCCATATGCCTTAAGGGCGCGAATGGGATCCACCGGTCGATCCCGGACTCGAAGCTCGAAGTGGAGGTGGGGGCCGGTGGAGCGGCCGGTCTGGCCCACCTTGGCGATGGGCTGCCCCTTGGATACCCGATCGCCCTCGGCGACCAGGAGCTCGGATGCGTGGGCGTAGAGGCTGGTCACGCCGCCGCCGTGGTCGATCTCGACGGCCTGGCCATAGCCGCCCCTGGCGCCTGCCCGCCGCACCACGCCGTCCGCCGCCGCGGCGATGTCGCTGCCCTCCGCCGCGGCGAGATCGACCCCCTGGTGGTGGCGGTGGCCGTCTCCCAAGGGGTCGATCCGTCTGCCGAAGCCGCTGGTGAGGGCGCTCCCGCCGTCGACGAGCTGCCCCGGCGAGAGCGCGGCCAAGGGGCGGGGGTGGGGGGCGTGATCGCCCGGGTGGCCGTGGGATACCAGGGTGTCGCTGGGCTGCCGGTCATTCGAGCGGGCAAAGGCGGCGAGGCCACGGGGCGCCAGGAGGGCCTCGGGCTGAGCGGCCTCGGCTTCCAGCCTTCCGAGGAGGCCGGGCGGGAGGAGCGAGAGGCCTCCCGGCCGGGGCGCGCCGCCGTCGGGCCTGCCGGCGTCGGCCAGGGAGTCAGCCAGCGCGTCCACGATCATGTCCGAGAAGAGGGAGGAGCCCCCTATGCCCGTGCTGCGGAAGGCGCCGCTGGCGGCGAGGAGCTGCTTCAGGACCAATGCGTCGAAGGCCCGCTCCGCCTCACGGGCGTCCCGGGGCCTGGTCGCGGAGGGATCGCCGAGGATCGCCATCAGAGCACCTCGATCTCGGCGTCGAGGGCGCCGGCGGCCTTGATGGCCTGGAGGATCGCGATGAGGTCGCGGGGGGTGGCGCCCAGGAGGTTCAGCGCCTGGACGAGCTCGTCCACGTTGGAGGTGGCGGGGAGCGCCACGGCGCCGCGACCGGCCTCCTGGGCGTCGATGGTGGCGTAGCGATCGCGGACGGTGGCGCCCTCGGAGAAGGGGGCGGGCTGGGAGATGAAGGGCGTGTCCACGATGGAGATCCGCAGCCCGCCATGGGCGACGGCCACCGGGCGGATGCGGACGTTGGCCCCTGCCACCACGGTGCCGGTGCGCTCGCTGATGGCCACCCTTGCCCTCTCGTCGGCGTCGATCTCGAGGGCCTCGAGTTGGGCGATGAGGCCCACCCGATCGGCGTCGCGATCGTCGGCCACCGACACCTGCACCGACGCGGGATCGAGGGCCTTGGCGGCGCCGTCACCCAACGCCTGATTGAAGGCGGCGGCGATGCGGCTCGCCGTGGTGAAGTCGGGATCGCCGAGGGCGAAGATCAGCGGGCCGGTGTCGAGGTCGACCGCCACGGTCTTCTCGATGGTGCCACCTGCGGGGACCCTGCCCGCGGTGGGGTGGTTCTTGCGAAGGCTGGAGCCCGAGGCGCTGGCGTCGAAGCCGCCCACCTGCACCGGCCCCTGGGCCAGGGCGTAGACGGTGCCGTCGGCGCCGGTGAGGGGGGTGACCAGCAGTACGCCGCCTGCCAGGCTGCGGGCGTTTCCCATGGAGCTGACGTTGACGTCGATGTGGCCGCCGGGGCGGGAGAAGGGCGGGAGCCGCGCCGTGACCATGACGGCGGCGACGTTGCGCACCCGGACCTCCCGGGGATCGATGCGGATGCCCAGCCGGCCGAGCATGCTGGAGATGGATTGGGAGGTGAAGAAGACCCGCTCGGTGTCGCCGGTGCCGGCGAGGCCCACCACCAGCCCGTAGCCGAAGAGCTCGTTGTCGCGGACGCCCTCCACCGACGCCAGCTCCTTGACGCGCACGGGGGCCGCTGCCGCAGGAGCGGCGAGGACGAGGAGCATCACGAAGGCGACGGCACGAGACATGGTGCGAGAGATCTCCCTCAAAATGGCCAGACCCAGCCGAGGTAGCGGGAGAGCCAGCCCTGCTGCTGGTTGTCGGTGAGGACGCCGTGGCCGGTGAACTCGATCTCGGCGTCGGCGACCATGGTGCTCTTGATGCTGTTCTCCTGATCGATGTCGATGGGGCGTACGACGCCGGAGATGTAGAAGTGCTGCTCTTCCTGGTTCACCAGGACCACCCGATGGCCCTCGATGAAGAGGTTGCCGTTGGGCAGCACCTTTCGGACGATGGCGGGGACGGTGGCGGTGAGGCGCTCGGTGCGGCCGGTGGCGCCCTCGCTACGGAAGGTAGAGGACGACGAACCGGCGAGGTTGGCGCGGAAGTCGGAGTCCTGTTGCAGGCGCTCCAGCAGGCCGAGGAAGCTGGTGATGCTGGCTTGGGATTGGGAGCTGCGGCTCAGGTCCGTGTCGGCGCTGCGCTTGGCGTCGGCCACCTCCTCGATCTTCACCACCAGCAGATCGTTGGTGCGCAGGGCGCGGGCGTCGGTGAAGAGGTTCGCCACCGGACGGTTCTCGCGCCAGAGGCTGCCGGGGGTGGAGGTGTCTTCGGAGAGCACCGTCTCGGAGGGGAGCTGGTACTCTCGGCGCTTGGGCTCGTAATTAGAGACATGGCTGGCGGCGCAGCTCGAGAGGGTGAGGGTGGCGGCGAGGATGAGCGCTTTGTCTCTCTTTCTCATGAGGTCTCCACCACCAGCGCGTTCGCCTCCATCCTCCCTTCGACCCGCTTGCCGGAGGGGAGGGTGGCGCAGCTCCGTCCCCTGCCGCAGCCCACCGCCCGGCCCCAGGCCTCCACCGAGAGGGAGCCCGAGCGGAGGATCACCTTCAGCGGCTCCCCCGGCGCGGCGCCCGCCTGGAGCTGCTTCTCGCCGATCACCTTGCCCGCTATCAGATCGCGCCTGGCCACCGCCTCCGGCGGGAGCCGATGGATGGGGCGCCTGCCGCCGACGATCTCCTGGCGGATCTTGCGGGTGGCATCGGCGAGAGCCTCGCCAGCGCGAACGGCACGGGTCGTGACCCACGCGTCGCCGACCAGCCGGACGTCGGCCCATGCCCAGCCTTCGCAAGCGAGCCCGCCGTCGTCTCTGCCAAAGAGCTTCACGGCGCTGCGACCCGAGCGCTCGATCGGACGGTCGATCGCCGCGCGGATCGGCGCGCAGCCCTCGGGGAGGAAGGAGCGGTAGCGTCGCACCTCGGCCTCCGTGTTGGGGGCGGCCCTCGCCGCGTCGACGGCGCGGCGCACCAGGGCCGGGACGCCGTCGTCGGATGCGGGCTCGGGCTTTGCGCCTTTGCCAGGCGCAGCGTCGCGATCCTCGCTCGAGGCTCCGGCGGCGGAGTCGGTGGATGCTGTTCCGGTGATCTCGGCCGCAGTGAGGTTGCCGGTATGCTCGACTCCTGGTGTCCGCGCCGAGGCTCCGAGCGCCGGGGCGCCGGGCGTCGCGCCGAGGATGGCGGCGGAGGCGAGGGCGGTGGCGAGGAGGACGGCCATGCCTATCTCAGGGAGGTGAGGCGTTGGAGCATCTGGTCGGCGGTCTGGATCACCTTGGAGTTCAGCTCGTAGGCACGTTGGGTGGCGATCATGTCGATCATCTCCTCGACCGCCTTGACGTTGGAGCCCTCGAGGTAGCCTTGGGAGAGGCCGCCGGCGCCCTGCTCGCCGGGGCGCACGTGGAGGGGCTCGCCGCTGGCCGGCGAGGCGGAGAAGAGGTTGCTGCCGATGGCGACGAGGCCGCCGGGGTTGGCGAAGACCGAGAGGTCGAGGGCGCCGATCTCGTCGGCGACGTCGGAGCCCGTCACCTGGGCGAGGATCACGCCGTCATTCCGGATGGTGATCTGCTGGGTGTCGATGGGGAAGCTGACGCCGGGATCGACCAGCTCGCCACGTTGGGTGACCAGCCGGCCCTCGGCGTCGATCCGGAAGTTGCCGGCTCGGGTGTAGGCGAGCTCGCCGTTGGGGCGCTGGATCCGGAAGAAGCCATCACCCTCGATGGCGACGTCCAGCGGGTTGTTTGTCCCGATGAGTTCACCTTGAGTGTATGCACGTGTGGTGGAGCCGGTTCGTACACCGAGACCCACCTGGAGCGGCGCAGGATCGCTGCCGCCGTTGGGCGAGGGCTCCACGGGGTGTCGCAGGGTCTCGGAGATCAGATCCTCGAACTCGGCGCGGCCCTTCTTGAAGCCTGTGGTGCTGGCGTTGGCCAGGTTGTTGGCCGTGACGTCCATCTTGAGCTGCTGGGCTTCCATGCCGGTGGCGGCGGTGTAGAGCGATCGAAGCATTGGATACCTTATCGGACCTTGCCGAGCTCGCCGATGCGCTCGTCGAGTTTGCGGTAGGTCTGGATTGCCTGCATGCTTTGGTCGAATGCACGCTGAGCGTTGACCATCTGCACGGCCGCCTCCAGGGGGCCGGCGTTGCCCAACTCGATCTCGCCCACCCGCACTCGGGCAGGGATCGTCGCGACGGCCTCGAGATCCCTGGGGGCGAGGAGGGCGCCGCCCACCTTCTCCACCGGGCCGCCGAGCTGGAAGAGGGCGAGGCGGGCGACCTCGAGATCCCCGACCCGGACCATGCCTTCGCCGTCGATGGTCGGGGCGAGCTCCCCTGGCGGGATGCCGATTGGATCGCCGTTCTCCCCCACCAGCGGATGGCCTGCCGTGCGGAGCACGCCGTTGGCGTCCACCGAGATGCGGCCGTCACGGGTATAGGCCAGGGCGCCGGAGGGGAGGCGCACGGCCAGGAAGGCGCCGTCCTCCGGGACGAGATCCAGCGGACGGCCGGTCTGGGCGATGGAGCCCGGCGCCCTATCGACCTCGGTCCTCACGGCGGCGGCGTAGATCTTGTCGCCGGTGCCGCCCTCCGGGAGGAAGGACTCGAAGGCGGGGCGCGAGGCCTTGAAGCCCACGGATTGCGCGTTGGCGAGGTTGTCGGCGACGCTCTCGAGCTGCTTCGCTCGGGCGACCGCCGCGCTCATCCCCACATAGATCCCGTCACTCATCCGTCGCCTCTCTCCTTCGGCCAGGATCCAGAGCAAGCACCTTGCCAACTCTGGCGTCGCGTTCTTGACGCTGCCTTGGGTGGGCCTCTTGCAAGGCAGCGGCGGCGATGATCCCCAAGACCCGGCTCGACCCGGTGGTGCGAGTGCGGGAGTACGAGGAGCGGCGGGCCAAGGAGGCCTTCGCCGCCGCCGCCGCCGCGACCCGCGATGCCCTCCTGAAGCTGGAGACACTGCGCCGCGCGGCGGAGCGGGAGCGAGACGCGCCGACCTCCCCCCGGATCGAGGAGTGGGCGTTGCGTCAGGCTTCGTACGAGCGGATGCTCGAATCGGTCCGTCTCTCGGAGGCGGCGCATCGGGAGGCGGAGGCTCGGGAGGTGGTGGCGAAGGCCGCCTTCGAGACCGCCCACCGTGAGGCGGAGGCCGTGCGCCGCGCGGTGGAGGTCAGACGCGAGGCCCTGATCCTGGAGCGTGAACGCGCCGAGCGAAAGGAGCTCGACGCGCTGGCGCAGCTCCAATTCATCTACCACCGCGAGGCGCCCGACGACGACTAGCCGCCGCGAAGGAAAGCACCGGCGACGCGCTCCGGCGATGCGACTCCGGCGTCAGCCCGCCTCCGCTTCCAGCGTCGCGCGGAGCCGCTTGACGGCGTCGGCGTGGAGCTGGCTGATCCGGGGCTCGCTGACGTCGAGGATCTTCGCGACCTCCTTGTTGGTCAGTGACTCTGCGTAGAGGAGGCTCATCACGAGCTGGAGGCGCTCGGGGAGGGTCGTTATGGCGGCGATGACGCGATCGCGGAGCTGGGCCCTGGCGAGGCCCTCGTCGGCGAGGAGATCGGGGCTCGCGATCGGCGCATCTTCGAGAAGGGGAAGGGGCGGCTGGGCCAGGGACTCCAACTCGCCGATCTTCTCGGGATCGAGGCCCAGGTCGGCGGCGAGCTCGTCGTCGGTGGGGTCGCGGCCCAGGGTGGCGATCAGCCGCTCCCGGCCTTGCACGATCCGATCGAGATCGGCCCGCAGACGGCGGGGC
Source organism: Vulgatibacter incomptus (assembly GCA_040391605.1). Classification (GTDB taxonomy): domain Bacteria; phylum Myxococcota; class Myxococcia; order Myxococcales; family Vulgatibacteraceae; genus Vulgatibacter; species Vulgatibacter incomptus_A. The sequence goes on along the minus strand of JBEBXK010000007.1, from coordinate 30,016 downwards.
AGATGGTCGAGCCGTCGGAGCTCGTCGATCATGGCGCCGCGGATCCGATGCTCGGCGAAGCTCTCGAAGCGCACGTCCCGCGCCGGCTCGAAGCGTCGGGCCGCGTCGAGGAGACCCACCGCGCCGGCGGACCAGAGATCGTCGAAGAGATCGGGGAGGCCGGCGCGGGTGGCCAGCCTGCGCGCGTTCCGATCGATCACCGAGCCGTAGCGGGAGATCAGGGCCCGGGCGTCTCCGCCTTCGGTGGCGTAGAGGGCGTGGAAGCGGCGCATCCCTTATCCGGCGGAGGCCGGCGTCGACTCCCGGAACAGCCGCTGCCAGAGGATCTTCAAGCCGCCCTCCACCCGTGGAGGCGGCGACTCTCGAAGGAGGCGATCGGAGAGCTGCGCCAGGCTTCGGCTCGCAGGCGAGAGGGGAAAGCCCTCTACCAGGGGACGTTGCATCATCACCGCGCGGCGGACGTTCTCGTCGCGGGGGAGGTGGCCCAGGTAGCGGAGGCGGGCGTGCAGGAAGCGCTCGGTGATCCGCGAGAGTCTGCCGAAGACGTCCCGCGCCTGGTTCTCGCTGCCGGCGGGGTTGACCACCACGTGGAAGAGTCCGGCCATGCCGCCGAGGGAGAGGACCTTCACCGCCGCATAGGCGTCGGTGAGGGAGGTGGGCTCCGGGCTCACGACGAGGATCGTCTCCTGACAGGCGCCGACGAAAAAGGTCATGTTGTCGCCGATGCCGGCGGCTGAGTCGGCGATCACCACATCGAAGTCGTCCTCGAGGGTGTCGAGCTCGGCGATCAGGCGCAGCTTCTGGGCGGAGCCCAGCCTGGCGAGCTGCTGCACGCCGGTGCCGGCGGAGAGGAGCTTGAGGCCGTGCGGGCCTGTGGCGAGGGCCTCGCGCATGGAGATCGAGCCCTCGAGGAGGTGTCCCATGTGGAAGCGGGGGGCGATCCCCAAGAGGATCTCTGCGTTGGCGAGGCCGAGATCCCCGTCGAGGAGGAGGACCCGCCGCCCCTGCTTGGCGACCAGCACCGCGAGGTTGGAGGCGAGGGTGCTCTTGCCGACCCCGCCCTTGCCGGAGGTCACGGCGATCACCCGGAGCGGCTCGTGGCTCTCGTTCCGTTTGTGATTCACCAATAGTCGAAGGCTCTCAGCCTGGTCCAACATGCCCACCTCCCGTCCATCCGTCCGCATGTTCCAGCGCCGGAGAGAAGGTCGCCCCCGCATCGGGCGGGAGTGACTGTCTCCAACGCGCTGCACGCGAAGCGCTCCTCCTGGCGGTCTCTCGCCTCCGGCTCGCAGCGTTCGTGCTCTCTTCACGAGCTCTCGGGCGAGAGCGCCCACGACTGCACTTCCCTTCGTCCGGGGGCGGCCCGGCTCGTCGACGGCGACGTGGCCCCCTCCCCAGAATGCCACGACTCGCAGCGTGGCTCCCGTGTTTCATGCGTGAGCCTGCCTCGAGCCGACGCCGCGGCAGGAGGCCAGCACCCGCTCCAGCAGATCGTCGGCCCTGGCTTCGTGGAGGTCTTCGGGGACCCGCTGCCCGTCGGCGACACAGAGGATCGGGCTGGGCAGGCGGGTGGCGGCGGAGAGGACGGATCCCGGCGCGGCGGCCTCGTCGAGCTTGGTGACGATCAGCCCCTCGGGGGCGAGGCTGCGGTAGCGATCGGCGAGGGCGGCGAGATCGCGCCAGCCCGTGGCTGCGCTGATCACGAGGTGGAGCTGGATCCCGGGGACCGAGCGCAGGAGCTCGGCCTGCTGGGCGACGGCCTCGCTGGTGGAGCGCCCCGCCGTATCGATGAGGACGAGGTCGGCGCCGCGGCTGTTTGTGATGGCCTGGGAGAGCTCCGCCTTGCTGCGGGCGACGAAGGAGGGGACGCCCATGATCTCGCCGTAGCGGGTGAGCTGCTCGCTGGCACCGATCCGGTAGGTGTCCACCGTGATCAGGGAGATCCGCAGGCGCGAGTCCAGCAGGGCACGGGCGGCGATCTTGGCGAGGGAGGTGGTCTTGCCGACCCCGGTGGGACCCACCAGCGCCACCGCCCGCGGTGGCCCCTTCAGCCAGGGGGCGCGGCCGGGGACCAGGCGTTGGGAGATCAGCTTGGTGGCGGCATCGAAGAGGGCGCGGGCCGAGTCCCCGCCGGAGGAGGAGCCGAGAGCCTGGCGCAGGACCTCTTCGGCCAGGGCGTCCTCGACGCCGCCGCCGACCAGGCGGCCATAGGCCTCGGCGGCGGCAGGGCGCAGGTAGAGCTCCACCTCGGAGCGGGCGCGCTGCGAGACGATGCGCATCTCCCGGCGGGCCTCCTCGACGCTGCGGCGCAGGGCCAGCACCTCGTGAGCGAGGGCGGCCTCGGGGCCGGCGGTCTCGGTCTCCCGCGTCGGCAAAGCGGAGAGGCGCCGCTCCTCCCGCAGCAAAGGGGCGCGAGCTTCCGGCGTGGGCGTCCTCTCGGCCGGGGCGCGGGGGCGGAGGGGCAGGGGCTCCGGGAGCGGCGCCTTGGGCGGCGGAGGGGGGGCGCTCGGCTGGCCGACGGTGGCGAGGACCTCGACCTCGGGGCGGCGCAGGAGACCGCCGGGGACCTCGCGGGCGGAGAGGATTACGGCGTCGGGGCCCAGGGAGGCCTTCACCGCGGCGAAGGCCGCCTTCGCGTCGGGGCCGCGGAAGCTGCGGATGTCATTCATTTTCGCGTTCCTCTATGGACATCTTGGACTCTCGATAAATCAAGCAATCATAGGCCGGCCGCCAGGCGCGTCGGCAAATTGACGCATCGACCGTCATGCGGCGGCCCTCGCCGTCAACTGCAAGACCCCGGCCGGCTCGACGGCGGTGCCGGGGATCAGCTCCCTGGCGCTGATCACCCAGACCTCCGGGACGAAGCGCGAGGCGAAGTCGAAGATCGGCCGGCGCAGCTCCGGTGGGGCGAGGATCACCGGCAGGTGTCCGGCGGTGGAGAGGGTGGAGGCGAGGCGCTCGATCTGCTGGATGAGCTGCCGCGCCGACTCCAGATCCGGTGCCAGGGCGGCCTCGCCCTCCGACGCCCCCAGCGATCCCCGGAGCAGCTCCTCGGTGGCGCGATCCAGGGTGATGGCGTGGACGGAGCCGCTGCCTCCGGTGACCTTGGCGGTGATCTGCCGGCTGAGCCGCCGCCGCGTCTGCTCGATCAGGAAGGGGGTCTCCTTGCTCCGGGGCGCGGCGTCGGCCACCGCCTCGAGGATCGTGCGCAGATCGCGGACCGAGAGCTGCTCCTTGAGCAGGCCCCGCAAGACCCGCACCAACTCTCCCAGCGTGAGGGTGGCGGGGATCACGTCCTCCACCAGCTTCGGCGCCTCTCGGGCACAGACCGCCAGGAGCTCCTGGACCTCCTGGCGCCCCACCAGCTCGTGGGCGTTGCGGCGCAGCAGCTCGGAGAGATGGGTGGCGATCACCGACGCTGCATCCACCAGAGTGAGGCCCTCGGCCTCGGCCTTGGCGCGATCGCCCGGCTGGATCCAGGTGGCGGGGAGGCCGAAGGCGGGCTCCTTGCCGGCGATCCCCTCGATGGTCGGCGCCTGCCCCGTGGGATCGAGCGCCATCAGCCGATCCACGTAGGCGACCCCCCGGGCCACCTCGAGGCCCCGGAGGAGCAGGCGGTACTCGCTGGCGTCCAGGCGCAGCTCGTCGCGCAGGTGCACGGAGGGGAGCACGATCCCCAACTCCTCGGCGAGCTTGCGGCGCAGGGCGGTCACGCGGCCGGGGAGCTCGCCGCCCTTGGTGAGATCGATCAGCGGGAGCAGGCCGTAGCCCACGTGGAGCTCGAGGGCGTCTACGGCGAGCAGATCCTGGATCTTCTCCGGCTCCCGGCGCTCGGCTTCGGCTGGCGCGCTTCGGGCGGCGCGCTTGGAGGCCGCGTCCACCCGGCGGGAGAGGACGAAGGCCCCCACCGCCAGGGAGCCGAAGGCGGCCATGGGCAGCCCCGGGAGCAGCGCCATGATCCCCAGCACCGCCGCGGTGGAGGCGAGGACCCTGGAGTTGCCGAGGATCTGCCCGCCAACCTGGGAGCCGAGATCGTCGCCCTGCGCCCGGGTGACGACGATGCCGGCGGCGGTGGAGACGAGGAGGGCGGGCATCTGTGCCACCAGGCCGTCGCCGATGGTGAGGAGAGTATAGGTCTCGAAGGCCTGGGAGAGGGAGAGGCCGTCGCGAAAGAGGCCGGTGGCGAGGCCGCCCACGATGTTGATGGCGGTGATCAGGAGGCCGGCGATGGCGTCGCCGCGGACGAACTTGCTGGCGCCGTCCATGGCGCCGAAGAACTCGGCCTCCTGCGAAAGGGTCTGTCTGCGCTCCTTCGCCTCACGATCGTCGAGGATCCCTGCGGCGAGATCCGCGTCGATGGCCATCTGCTTGCCGGGCATCGCGTCCAGGGTGAAGCGCGCGGCCACCTCGGAGACGCGTCCCGAGCCCTTGGTGATCACCACGAAGTTGACCACCAGCAGGATGAGGAAGATCACGGCGCCGACGACGAGGCTGCCGCCGACGACGAAGCGGCCGAAGGTCTCGATCACCTGGCCGGCGGCGCCGGGACCCTTGCCGCCATCGAGGAGGATCAGCCGGGTGGTGGCGACGTTGAGGCCCAGGCGGAAGAGGGTGCTGATCAGCAGCAGCGAAGGGAAGACGGAGAAGTCCAGCGGCCGCTTGATGCCCAGGCCGATCAGCAGCATCAGGATCGAGAGGCCGATGTTGAAGGCGAGGAGGACGTCGAGGGCCGGGGCGGGGACCGGAACGATCAGGATCGCCAGGATCGCGAGGACGGCGACGGCGGAGAGGTTCTCGCCGAGGCTGCGGGGGAGGGGCTGGCTCATCGCGCGTGCCTGTGTCGGTAGATGCTTCTTTGGGTGCTTTGATTCATGCCGCCCCCGCCGCGCCGTGGCGTCCGGTGATCCGGTAGACGAAGGCGAGGATCGTGGCCACGGCCTTGTAGGTCTCCGCCGGGATCTCGCGGCCGACCTTCACCCTGCGGTGGAGCAGGCGGGCCAGCGGGGTGTCCTCGACGATGGGGATCCCGTGGCTGCGGGCGAGGTCCCGCATGATCTCGGCGAGGTGTCCCTTGCCCTTGGCGATTACCCTGGGCGCGCGGCTCTCGTCGCGGCGGTAGCGGATCGCGACGGCGACGTGGGTCGGGTTGACCACGATGGCGTCGGCCCGGGGGACCTCCACCGTGACCCGTGCTCGGGCGAGCTCGCGCTGGCGGCGCCGGCGCTGGGATCGGATCAGGGGATCGCCGTCGTCCTCCTTATGCTCTCGCTTCACCTCTTCCCTGGTCATCTTCATCTTCTCCCGGAAGCGGGAGCGGGTCAGTGCAAAGTCCACACCGGCGAGGATGGCCATCACCGCCAACGCTCTGACGCCTGCCGTGACGAGGGTGGACGAGAGGTGGGAGAGCTGGGCTGCAGGAGGCGAGGTCGAGAGGGCGCCCAGCGTGCGGAGGTCGTCGCGGATCGAGATCCAGATCGTCGTGAGGATCGCGGCGACCTTGAGGGCGGCGAGGCCAAGATCGACGATTACCTCCCGTGAGAAGAGCTTCTTCAGCTTGCCGGCCTGCCAGAGGCGCTCGGGATCCGGGGAGGCCAGATGGGGCCAGAGCCTGCCGCGGGTCTGGATCACGGTGGCCGCTAGGCCGCCTGCGCCGGCGGCCACACACGCGGCGAGGCCGAGGAGGCCGGGCTTGGCGATGAGGCTCAGCAGCGCGCCCGGCTTGCCGCTTGCGGAGGCGCGGATGGAGGAGGCGAAGAGCTCAATCAGCGAGTCGCGCAGGGGCGCAGCGAGGAAGTAGACCGTGAGGAGGCCGAAGCCGAGGGCGGCGACGGTGACGGGATCCTTCGCGAGGGCGACCTGCCCCTTCTCCGCCGCCTGGTCCAGGCGTTTGGGGCTCGGCGCCTCAGTTTTTTCCTCCTTGTTCTCGTCCGCCATCTCTCCTTCCTCCTCGGAGCCTGTGAAAAATCGCCCTCACGCGAGGCGGGGGCGGTTTTTCACGCGCGCTACACGCTACGGCTCCTCCCTGGTGTTCGCTCGCCTCCGGCTCGGAGGCTCGCAGCTTCGCTCAGCGGCGGGTCAATGCCTCGACGGTGAGGCGGGCGGCGAGCTCTGCGGCGGTGGGGACCACGAGGTAGACGGCGCCGCCGCCGGCGAGGATCGCCACCGAGAAGCCGAGGGTCGCCATGTTGAGCTGGGGCGCCAGTCTGCCCACGAGGCCGAGGGAGAGGTGTCCCACCGTGACCACCGCGAGGATGGGAAAGGCCAGGCGCACCGCCAGCGCCACCGAGCTGAGGCCGTGGGCCAGGACCACCCGCGCGAGCTGCGGGCCATCGGCGGGGAGGCCGGGGGGGAAGATGAGGACGGAGCGAGCCAGCCACGCGAAGGCCTCGCGGTGAACGCCGAAGCTGACGGCGAAGCCGAGGGCCACGATGGTGAAGAGCTGACCGAGGGCGGAGGAGGGGACGCCGGCCACCGGATCCACGATGGCGCTGAAGCCGAGGCCCATGCCCAGTCCGGCGAGCTGCCCGGCGGCGAGGGCGGCGTCGAAGACCAGCCGCGCTGCGAGTCCTGCGGCGAGGCCGATGGCGGTCTCGGAGAGGGCGGCGCCGCCCAGGGAGAGGAGGGAGGCGGGGATCGCCGCCTCCGGCAGGCCTGCCCCGCTGAAGGCGGCGAAGGCCACGGCGAAGGTGAGGGTGAGGCGGATCCGGATCGGGACCATCCGGGCCGAGAGCACCGGCGCCACCGCGACGAGGCCTGCGGCGCGAAAGAGCACCAGGGCGAAGCCGAAGAGGGTGGGGAAGGCCTCCTCGCTCATCAAAAAGGGCTCGCCATGCGCTGGGCGGCCTCGACGAAGAACGCGGCGAGGCGATCGCTCATCCACGGTCCGAGCATCCAGCAGACGGTGCCGGCGGCGCCAAGGCGGACCAGGAAGCCGATGGCGGGATCGTTGATCTGGGTGGCGGCCTGGAAGACGCCGACGATGAGGCCCGTCACCAGGAGGACGCCGAAGACGGGGCCGCCGACGTAGGCCGCGAGGGCCAGGCCCTCTCGGACCAGCTCGCCAGGGAAGGCGCTCATCCGAAGCTCCGGGCCAGGGAGGCCACCACCAGATGCCAGCCGTCGGCGAGGAGGAAGATCGCGACCTTGATCGGGAGGGAGATCAGGGTGGGAGGCACCATCATCATTCCCATCGACATCAGGATCGCGGCGACGAGGAGGTCGACCAGCAGCAGCGGGATGTAGAGGAAGAGCCCCATGCGAAAGGCGGTGGTGAGCTCGGAGACCATGAAGGCCGGGACGGCGACCGAGAGCGGCACCTCCTCTCCGCGGAGTGGGCGGGGGCTCCGGGAGATGTCGTAGAAGAGGCGGAGATCGTCCTCCCGGGTCTGGCGCAGAAGAAATTCACGAACCGGGGTGGAGGCCCTCTCGAAGGCGGTGGCGTGATCGAGCTCATCGTCGAGGTAGGGCCCGAGGGATTCGCTATAGACCCGGGTGGCGGTCGGGGCCATGACGAAGAAGGAGATCGCCAGGGCCAGGCCGATCACCACCTGGTTGGGCGGGAGCTGCGGGGTGCCCATCGCCTGGCGGAGGAAGGAGAGGACGATCACGATCCGGGTGAAGGAGGTGATCGAGACCAGGGCGGCGGTGGCGAAGGAGAGGGCCGTGAGCAGCAGGAAAAGCTTGACCGGGGTCGATCCTCCGCTGCCGACGATGAGTTGGAGCCCGGGTTCGGTCGCCGCTGCCGCCAGCAGGTTCATGGAGCCCTCCGGGCGAGCTTGCGGCGCAGCTCCTCGTCTTCGGCGCTCTCGGAGAGGAGCTCGTCGAAGGGGGAGGCCGGCGCGGCGTTGTCCAGGTAGCCGCGGAGGCCGCGAGGCATCGGCCGCTTCGGCTCGTCGGATGCGGCGCGCGACGAGAGGAGGTGGATCCCGGCTTCGCTGCAGGCGAGGACCAGCCGCTCGCCGTCCACCTCGGCCACCACGAGGCTGCGCTTGGGGCCCAAGGCCACGGACTCGACGACGCGCAGGAGGCCCGTGGTGCCAGCGCGGCGCTTGCTGAAGAAGAGCGCTACGCCTCCCAGGAGGAGGAGGGCCGCCGCCGGCAGGAGCATCCGGCGCAGGCTGATCAGGGAGGCGTCGTCCATGACGCCGAGCTCGGACGATGGCGCCAGCGGGAAGGCGATGCCCAGAGGATCCTCCTCGCGCTGGGACACGGCGGTCTCTGCGTTCTCCGAAGGCTGGGCAGCAGCAGCCTCGGCGTGCCCCTCCGCCCCAGGATCGGCGGGCACCGCTCGGGCCGCCGGATCCTCGGGAGGATCCGAAGAGAGGGCGGGGAGCGCCGCCATCGAGGCGGCAGCGGCGAGGAGGAGGGGGGCGAGCATGGCTACCTCAGCCGGGCCAGGCGCTCGGCAGGGCTGACGATGTCCGTGATCCGGGCGCCGAACTTCTCGTTCACCACCACGGCCTCTCCCCTGGCGACCAGCCTCCCGTTGACGAGGATGTCGAGGGGCTCTCCCGCCACCTTGTCGAGCTCGACCACGGCGCCGGGGCCGAGGCCGAGGAGATCCTGGATCGTCATCCGGGTGCGGCCGAGCTCCACCGTGATCTCCAGCGGGACGTCGAGGAGGAGCTCGAGCCTCCGGACGGAGGGCTCGCGTTCCTGGGTTCCAATGTCCGTCATGTAATCTCCAAGTGTTGCTTGTCCGCGTCGGCGGGAGAGGAGGCGGTGGACCGGCCCACGGCGCGCACCAGCTTCATGGCGAGGGCGCCTCGCACCACCAGGGGGAAGCCGCTGAGCTTCTCGCGCCCGCCTACCAGCAGCGGCAGCGGGTTCGCCTCGTCGGTGGAGAGGGGGAGGAGGTCGCCTTCGTCGAGCTCGAGGAGCTGAGCGATGGTGAGGGTGGTTCGCCCGAGGATCCCCTGGAGGTCGACCTCGGTGGCCTCGACCTCTGCGGCGATCCGCTCCTGCAGGCGGTGGTCCTTGTGAGCGCGGGGTGTGGCCGCCACCTGGTCGAGGAGGCGCTTCGCCGGCTGGATCGCGGTGTAGGGGATCGCGAGCTGGATGCGCCCGGTGATCGGCCCGCTCAGCCCGAAGGAGGTGAGCACCGCGACATCGCCGCCGGGGTTGATCGAGAGGGCGAGGCGCGGATCGACCTCGACCCGCAGCACCTCCGGACGCAGCGGGAGGTAAGGCGCCCAGGCCTGCCCCATCGAGGTGGCGAGGAGGCCGAGGAGCTTGCGCAGGATCAGCTTGCCCACCGGGGTGAGGCTGCGCCGCTCCGCTGCGCCTTCGCCGGGGTTGCGATCGCCGAGGGACGCCGCCACCAACGACTCCGCCAGCCCCGGATCGAGGATCACCACCGCCTCGGCGCCGCCCATACCCAGCGAGAGGATGCAGACGGTGGCGGGTGGCGCGAGGAGGAGACCGAGATCCGCCAGGGGCACCAGGCTGCCCGGCGACGGCTCCACCCGGAGCGGGAGCCGGGTCCGCCCCGAGAGGCCGGTGCCGAAGGCCGACGCGATCTGCTCGTGGATCGAGTCGAGGGCCGGCATCTGCCCGCGAAGGAGTCGATCGCGGCTGGTCAGATCGTAGGGGACGGCCTGGGCGCGGGCGGGAGCCTGCGGTGCATCGAGGCGACCTTCCTCGATGGCGCTCATCAGCGCGCTGACTTCGTCGGGGTTGAGGTTGGCGCTCACGCATCTACCTCACTGGACCATGAACTCGGTGATGTAGATGGCCCGGGTCGAGCTGCGCGGCAGGAAGTCGCCGAGGAGGAGGAGGAGGGATTTGCGGAGGCGGTCCATGCCCTCCGTGCCGCTGATCTCCTCGAGGCTGCGATCGGAGAGGTGGGCGATGAAGGCGTCGCGGATCCGGGGCAGGTTGGTGGTCACCAGCTCCCGATCGCTGTCTTTGCCGAGCTCGATCTCTAGGACGAGGCGCAGGTAACGATCGGCTTCGGGGTTGCGCAGATGGATCACGAAGTCGGGGAGGCGGACGATGGGGCCGGTGGCTCCTGGCGCGAGGGCGCCGTCCGCCGCTGCCTCCGATGTCGCCTGGGCCGGCGCGCCGTCGGCGGGCGCGGGGCTCTCCCGGAGCAACAGCAGCGCTAGCACGCCGGCGAGGAGGAGGCTGTTGACGACGAGGAGGAGGGGGACGATCTTCCCGCTTCCTCCGGCCTGCGACTTTCCGTTGACGGGATCCATTGTCTTCGGGAACAGAGCAAGGCGCGTGCCGACGAGATGGAGGCAGCCGGCGTCATTGCTGTGACGCCGGACCTCCGTTCAGCCGCCGAATCGCGAGGGGCACTCTTCGGTTGCGCGCGTCCGACTCGCCGACCTCGTGAGTTTCGTCAGAGACTCTGTCAGCGATCGTGCGACGCGTTCTCTAGCGGATCGTCCATCGTCATCTCCACGACGATGTCGACCCGGCGATCCGCTTCGAGATCGTCGGCGGAGAGCGGGCGCGCCGAGCCATAGCCCACGGCCGCGAGACGGGACGCCGGCACGCCGTGGGCCGACTCCAGGAAGGCGACCACCGAAGCCGCACGCGACGCAGAGAGATCCCAGTTGTTCCGAAAGCGCGCGGTGTGGATCGGGCGCTCGTCGGTATGTCCTTCGATCCGGATCGGGTTCCCCAGGGGCACGATCTCCCCCGCGACGGCGTCGAGGATCGGGATCGCCTCCGGATGGAGGACCGCCTCCGCGCTGTCGAAGAAGCGGGCCGCGGAGAGACGGATGATCAACCGACGCCCTTCGGAGTCCACGATCACCGACACCGACGGCTGATCCCGGAGCAGGGGACGCAGTCGGTTCTCGAGCCTGCGCCGGACCCGATCCGCCCGGGCCTTCTCCCGCTCGGTGAGGCTGACCGGCCGGCCGGAGCCGCTGCTGATCCCCTCGGAGCCGTCGGTGGGCGGCCCCTGGAAGATCGGGAGGCGCTCGACGCCGCCGGTGCCCTCGAAGCTGAGGGCGAAGCGGATGGCGTGGGAGACCTGGACGAGCCGCTCGTTGTCCACACGGCTCACGGAGTACATCACCACGAAGAAGGCGAAGAGCAGGGTGATGAAGTCGGCATACGAGACGAGCCATCGCTCGTGGTTCTCGTGCTCCTCTTCTTCGTGTCTCCTCTTTTTACGAGCCATCGAGGACCTCGGCCGGAGTCGGCGTCAAGGGGTTCAGGCGGCGGCCCGCTGGATGGATGCACCCTCTTCGCCCGCGTACGCCTGGAGCTTCTCTTCGAGGATCCGCGGGTTCAGCCCCTCCTGGATCCCGAGGATGCCTTCGGCGATCAGCGTCTTGCGATCGCGCTGCAGCACGATCTTCCGCTTCAGCTTCGTGGCGATGGGCAAGAAGAGGATGTTGGCGGCGCCGACGCCGTAGACCGTGGCGACGAAGGCCACCGCGATGCCACCGCCGAGCTTGGACGGATCGTCGAGGTTCTCCATCACGTGGATCAGGCCGAGGACGGCGCCGAGGATGCCGATGGTGGGAGCGAAGCCGCCGGCGGACTCGTAGATCTTGGAGCCCGCGATCTGCTCGGCGTAATGCGAGTCGATCTCCGCCTCGAGGGCCTCGCGGGCCACGGAAGGGTCCACGCCGTCCACCAGGTACTGCACCGCGCGGCGCAGGAAGGGATCCTCCAGCCCGGCGACCCGGGACTCCAGGGCGAGGACGCCCTCTCGCCTGGCCACGGAGGCGAGCTCCCCGATCTGCCCAACCAGGGGGCCGATGTCGGACTTCGTCTCGAAGAATGCCAGGCGGAGCATCTTCAAGCCGCGGACGAAGTCCTTGGTGGGGTAGGCGACCATCACGGCTCCGAAGGTGCCGCCGAAGACGATGATCGCCGCGGTGAGCTGGAGGATCGAGCTGACGTGGCCGCCCTCGAGGACCTGGCCCAGGAGGATGAAGCCGAGGGCGAGGATGATCCCCGCGATGCTGGTGATGTCCATCGTCGATTACCCTTGGGTTCGGACCGGCTGAAGGCCGGGGAGCTGGTGGACGGATCTTCGATACTCGGTGATGGCGTCGGCGACCTCACGGACGCCCTCCCGCACCAGGATCCTGAGCCCGTTGGTGAGCGTGAGCATGGTGTCCGGCGTGGCTTCGACCGTGGCGATGAGCTCGGTGTTCACCGCCACCTCGCTGCCGTCGAGCCGATGGAGGAAGATCATGGTTTTCGCCCGTGGAAGCTGCCCGCGGGAGACATGAGGCGGGCAGAAGTGAAGCCTCTCGCCTCGCAGTCTGGCGGGAGGATGGCGCCGCCCCGGCTTAGGGGATCCCTTGCGGCCTCAGGAGTCCGAAGGCCGCCAGGCATCAGCGCTTGAGCTGGATCAGATCCGCCAGGAGCTGATCGGCGGTAGTCACGGTCTTGGAGTTGGCCTGGAAGCCGCGCTGGGCCTCGATCATCCGGATGAACTCGGTGGCGATGTCCACGTTCGACTGCTCGAGGGCGCCAGCGATGATCGCCGCGCGTCCACCGGAGGAGGCGCTGCCGACGGTGGGCTCGCCGGCCATGGCGGTGCGGCCCAGGAGATTGCCGCCCAGGCGCTGGAGCTGATCCGTGGCGGCGAAGTTCGCTACCGCGAGCTGGCCGAGGACCAGGCTCTGGCCGTTGGTGAATGAGCCCGTGACATTGCCCTCCTGGTCGATGCTGATCCCCGCAAGATCGCCGGCGGCCCAGCCGTCCTGGTTGAGGAAGGTCGTGGCCGACGGGTTCGCGAACTGATTGATGCCGTCGAAATCGAAGGCCAGGGCCTGGGGGATGGTGGCACCGCTGGGCTGGAAGGCACTGGATTGGGTCTGCGCCGAGAGGAGCCCGTCGGTGTCGAAGTCCATGGTGCCGGTGGCGACCTCGCTGAGCACCCCGGCGGTGCCGCCCTGCAGGCCGCCGCCGTCCGTCATCGCATGCCACTCCCAGCTCCCGTCGGCGGTCTTGCGGAAATAGACCTCCACGGCGTGGGCTGCGCCCAAGGAGTCGTAGACGGTGACGCTGCTGGAGAAGTTCGAGGTGTCCCGGGCGTTGACGGGATCCCACGGCCCGAGGATCTCCGCGTCGGCCTGGAGGTTGGCCTTGATGGTGATGTTGTTGGTGGCCCGTGGCGGCGAAGATCGCCCCGCGATGTCCAGGTCTCCGAGGGATCCGCTGACGTTCCCAAGGAGGTCGGCGGACCAGCCCTGCACGCGATGGCCGTCGAGGTTCACGAGGAAGCCGTCGGCATCCACCGTGAACTGGCCAGCGCGGGTGTAGTAGGTCCCGTCGCGTCCGGCATGGTTGCCGCTGACGACGAAGAAGCCGTCGCCCTGGAGCGCCAGATCCGTGGCGAAGCCGGTCTGGATCAGGGCACCCTGGGTGATGATCCGCTGCACGGCTTGGATGTTGACGCCGAGGCCGCGGCCCCCGGCGCCCATCAGGCTCTGGGCCAGGGCCTCCTCGAAGGCGACCCGGCTCCCCTTGAAGCCGATGGTGTTGGCGTTGGCGATGTTGTCGCCGATGACGGAGAGGTCGACGCTGCTCGATGCGAGACCGGTGGCGCCGGTGTGGAGAGAGGAGGTGAGGCTCATGGCACGTTCCTTTCCCGCGCTTGGGCGGGGCTTTGCTTCACTGGTGGATCTCGACGACTTCGGAGAGGTTGATCTTCGCTCCGTTCACGATCAGCTCGGGGAATCCGTTCTCGAAGGAGACCCCGGCCGCGATCGCGCGGGCGCGCTGCTCGACAGCGACGTTCTTGCCGTTCTCGTCCGCTGCGGCGACGCGGACCTTGTACTCGCCTGCGGTCAGGGGCTGCCCTCGATCGTCGAGGCCGTCCCAGACGAAGTCGAAGGCGCCCTTCTCCGCGGCGCCCAGGCGCACGGTCCGGACGACCTTCCCGCTGGAGTCGGTGATGGTGACGGTCACGCTCGAGGCCGGCCCGGAGAGCTCCGCCAGCAGCGGCGTGGGGGCGCCGGCCTCCGCGAGCTGCACCTTGTCGGTGCGGTAGACGATCTCGCGGCCTACGAGCGAGGCGGTGCTGGTCTGGTTGCTCGCGGCTTGGGCGAGGAGGAGCGAGTCGAGCCTCCCCCCGATCCCCTGGAGCTGCTCGATGCTGGCGAACTGCGCGAGCTGGGCCACGAAGGCCTGGCTGTCCATGGGGCTGGTGGGATCCTGGTTGCCGAGCTGCGCCATCAGGAGCTTGACGAACTCGTCCTTGCCCAGGGTGGTGCCACCGCCGCTCTCGTCGGCGGCGGCGGCGGCGGGGCGTGAGTGGATCGAAGAGAGGTTCATTTTCAGGCCTTCACGGAGACGCTGGCTCTCGTCTCGGGGTCGGAGGTCGGTGATTGACTGGGCTTCTTCGTCCCTCTCTCTTCGGCGCGGCCTCGCTTGCGCAGCTCTTCGGCGGCGCCGAGGCCGACGGCTGCGCGGGCGGCCATCCCGGGATCCACGTCCAGCTGCCCGAGGCGGAGGCCGGCGCCGGCGAGGGTGATTCGGAGCTCGGCCTCGTGGGAGCCGAGGACCTTCGCGGCAGCCCCTGAGGCGCGGATGTCGAGGTTCCCGTCCTGCAGCCGCAGATCCAGGTTCAGATCGCCTGCTCGGGTCTCGGCGATGCGCAGCTTCGCGCCGCCCGCCTCCGTCGTCAGGCCGAGATCGTCAGCGGGGAGGATCGGCGCCTGCGGCAGGGAGGCCGGCGTGCTGGAGCGTCCCGCCGAGGCACTCGGTCCTGTCGCTGTTGGTGTGGGGATGCCGAGGGCGATGGGCTCTCCGCCATCGAGGATCTCGGCTTCGCGGAACATCCGATCCCGCACCCGATCGAAGGCGCTGGGCTCGGTGGAGGAGGGAGCCACGGCGGGGGACCCAGGCCCGGCGGCGGCTCCCTCGCCGCGCTTCGGTGCGCCGGCACCTCCGGCGAGCTGCGACGCAGGCTGGGCGGTGGAGATCGCCTCTGCTCGATGCGCCGGCGGCTGCGCCTTGGTCGGCGCTGTGTCGCGCGAGAGCGCGGCGCCGTCGGAGGGCATCCGCTGGCGGGATGCGCTCTCGTCGGAGCCCTCCGAGGCTGCGCCTGCAGCCCCCGGGATCGTGGGATCGAGCGATCGTTCTCCCCCGGGGCGCGCGCTCCCCATCCGCGAGCCCTCCGATATCGCTCGGACGTCCGAAGCTCGCCGCTCAGCCGGAGATCCGCGGGCCTCGGCGCCGAGCGGAGAGGGGGCGTCCATGGGTGTGCCGCGACCTCTCACGACGGTGGAGCGCCCTGCCTCTTCGCCGTCGGGGGCCGCGAGGCCGGCGGCATCCAGGTCAGAGGTCGCATCCGGTCCGGCCATCCGGCCTCGGGCTGCGATGCCTCTTGGTTCGCTCCCTCCGCTGCGATGGGAGGCGACAGGCACCGCGTGCTTTTTCCCCGCGTCCGATGTCGTCTCGTCACTGCCGTCGGAGGCGCTCGCCTCCGCGTTGATCATGGGAATCGAGCCGCTTCGATCCGGGACGGCGCCGCGGATGCCATCCCCGCGCGCTCCAGGATGGGCGCCAAGGGCTGGGACGAGGCGCTGTCCCGGGCCGGGGCCGTCGGCGGCGTCGCGGCTCCCAACCGGATCGTCGATAGAGCCTCGACCCCATCCGATGCCAGCGATCGCCTCCCCTCGTAGTCCAGGGCCGCCGTGGAATTCGTCGCTGCGCTGTCCTGAATCGGTGCCTGCGATCGGACCTCCGCTCTGCCTCGATGCCATGTTCCTGGGCCGACCGGGACCCGTTGCGCGGATCGGGACGTCGCGCGACCGGCGGGTCGCGGTCTCGCCCCGTTCGGCGCCTTCGTCCTGGTCCGGATGAGCCCCTGCCTCCGCCCGGGCGGTGCCGGCGGCGCCCTGATTCGCCGCCCCCATCGAAGCGCCTCCTCCGTCGCTCTCCACGCCGCTCGCGTCATCCAGGGCGTCGGGGGCCGCGATGTCCTCCCCCTCCGAAGGGGCGATCCCCGTGTCGTGACCGACGCTGGTCGACGCGCCAGCGGTGAACCCAGGGCCGGCCGATGCGCCGGAGGATCGGGTGATCTCGGCGCTCGAGCTGCGCTCATCGTCGGGCTCCGCGTCTCTGCCGATCGTGTCAGCCTCTTGGCTCGTCTGCAGAATCGCGACATCGTCAGCGGTGGATTCCCAGGAGCCGCTGTCATCCGTAGGGCGCGCCTCGGTGGAAGCGGCCGCGTCGGGGCGGGCGGCGCTCGCGGCGTCTGCCGTCGTGGCACGCCCGCTCTCCGCCCGGGAGGGATCGGGCGCAAGGGGCGGCTCCTGATCCTGCGTCACAGCAGCGGTCGATGTCGCGCTCCGCTCCGACGCGGCGGAGGAAGTCTGCCCCGACTCTACGCTCGGACTCCTCTCCGACGCGTTGCGAGCCTCGGCGAGAGCCGCGCTCAGCGCCGGATCGAAGTCTCCGACCGTCTCGCTTCGGGGGGAGGTGTCGCGCCGTCGATCGAGAGCGGCGCTGTCGGCGGCTGAGAGTGGTGAGAGATCGAAGTGGGTCATGGGAGCGGCTCCTGAGGAGGGAGGCGGGCGATCTCGTCCACGAGGGCCCCGGCCTTATCCGGTGGGAGCCTGCCGAGGATCGGGCCGGCGTCGGCGGGGCGCATCTGGGCGAGGAGGATCGCCGCCAGGGGCGGCCGGATCTTGGCGACCACCGCAGCGGCCTCCTGAGGCTTCATGCCGCGTAGCGCCTTGGCGAGGCTCGTGACCCTCTCGGAGTCGAGGCCGCCCGGCAGCCGAGGCGAAGGGTCGGTGGAGTCGCCCTCTGTCTCGCCATCGACCTCCATGGCGGAGCGCGGATGGGAGGAGGCGCCCGCAGCTTCCGCCGCGACGGCGGCTGCCGGTGGTGCCTTGCCGGCTGCGCTTGGTGCGGCGACCGGGGTTGGCTCCTCTACGGCTGCGGCGGGTCCGGCGGATGTGGGACGCCCCTTGCCGGCAGCGGCGTCGGGGGAGTTCGAAGACCGCCCCTTGCCTGCAGCGGAACCTGGGGAGCCGGAGGATCGCCCCTTGGTGGCCGCCGCGCCGGGGGGCGTGTCCGACGCTCCCTCGCCGCCCTCTGTGGGACCTGGAACGGCGGTGGGCGCTTTTCGTAATAGCTCCTCCAACTTCAACGTCTCTTCCCGCAGCACCTCTCGGGCCCGAGCGACCTCCGCGGCGAGGGCCTCGAGCCTGGCGCGCTCCTCCTCCCGCGCGCGGCCGCGCTGGGCCAGCTCTTCATGGAGCGCACGCTCGAGGAGGGACGGCGGGATCGGCGCCGGGGTGGGGGCCATCGCTGCCGAGGGGAGCGCCGGGGCCTCCGGCGCGTTTGGAGGGGGGGGATCCAACGCCGCGAAGGCCGCGAACGAGGCGAGGGCGAGGCCGGATCCTCCGAGGATCGCCGACAGCCAATTTCTAAGCATGGCGCGCCTCCCCGGCTGGACCGACGATCGCCGCGAGGCGGCGCAGGCTCTCCTCCAGCGCCATCCGCTCCTGGGGATCCTGCCGGAGGAAGGCGTCGAGGGCAGGCTTGGAGCGGATCGCGCGGTCGATCTTCGGGTTGGTCCCCGCGGCGTAGACGCCGACCTCGATCAGATCCGCCGATTCCCGATACGCGGAGAGGAGCTGCCGCGCCTCCACCGCCAGGGCGAGGTGGTCGGGCGAGACCACCTCGGTCATCACTCGGCTCACGCTGGCCAGGACGTCCACAGCAGGGAAGTGACCGGCGCCAGCGAGCTTGCGGGAGAGGACGATGTGTCCGTCGAGGATCGACTTCGCCGTGTCCACCACGGGATCGTTGAGGTCGTCGCCCTCGGCGAGGACCGTGTAGATTGCGGTGA
Source organism: Vulgatibacter incomptus (assembly GCA_040391605.1). Lineage (GTDB taxonomy): Bacteria > Myxococcota > Myxococcia > Myxococcales > Vulgatibacteraceae > Vulgatibacter > Vulgatibacter incomptus_A. Next base: position 12,228 of record JBEBXK010000007.1, on the reverse strand, counting down.
TACTCCCGGTGCCGGAGTCGTTCCCGGCGCGCTCCAGGAGCCTGGGCATCAGGGCGAAGACCGAGGGCGGATAGCCCTTGGAGGTCGGCGGCTCCCCTGCGGCCAGGCCGATCTCTCGTTGGGCCATCGCGATCCGGGTGAGGGAGTCGAGGAGGAGGAGCACCCGCTTGCCCTGGGCCCGAAACGACTCGGCCACCGTGGTCGCGGCCATGGCGGCGCGGATCCGGATCAGCGGCGGCTCGTCGCTGGTGGCCACCACCACCACCGAGCGCGCGAGGCCTGAGCCGATGTCGCGCTCGACGAACTCCCGGACCTCTCGCCCCCGCTCCCCCACCAGGCCCACCACCACCACGTCCACCTCGGCGCTCCGCGCGAGCATCCCCAGCAGCACGCTCTTGCCGACGCCGGCGCCGGAGAGGATCCCCATCCGCTGGCCCTCCCCGAGGGTGAGGCAGGTGTCGAGGGCGCGGATCCCCAAGGGGAGCGGCGCGGTGATCCGTCGCCGCGACATCGCAGGTGGCGGGCTCGTCTGGAGCGGGAGTCTCCGGCGTAGCAGGGGCAGCGGCCCCCCGTCGATCGGGCGCATCGATCCGTCGACCACCCGCCCGAGGAGGGCGTCGCCCACCGGGAGATCCGAGGACCCCGCCCGGGGGATCACCACCGATCCCTCGCCGATCCCCTGAACCTCCCCGAAGGGCATGAGCAGGGCCCTGCCGCCGTTGAAGCCTACCACCTCGGCAGAGACGGTCTTGCTGCCCGCCCCCTGGATCTCACATTGGGTGCCCATTGCCACACCGGGCAGCGCCGCCTCCATCACCAGGCCCGCGGCGCGGATGATCCGCCCCTGGACCACCAGCGGATCGCTCTCGGCGAGGGCCGCGCGCAGGCGCTCGGGATCGAAGAGGCTCACGTCGGCGCTCCGTCGACGGTGGAGGAGACCGCTCGCTTCAACTCCTCCAGACGGGTGTCCAGCCTGCCGTCCACCGTCCCGAAGTCGGCCTCGATCATGCAGTCGCCCCGCTCGAGGAGGGAGTCGCCGACGAGCTGGATCCGCGCAGCGGCGAGCGCGTCCACCCTGGTGGCGCCGCCTCCCGCCTCCATCGTCGCGAGATCGATGGGATGGAGTCGCACCTTCAAGGTCCGGGACGTCCCCGCGCGGCGGACGGCGGAGCGCACCAGGGCGAAGAGGGGCTCGGGGCTGGTGGAGAGCTCGATCTCCAGGATTCGGCGGGCGACCTGGAAGCCGATCTCCAGGGCGTCGGCCCGGGCCTGTTCGGCCAGGCGCTCGGACTCGATGCGGAGCCGATCGATCGCCGCGGCGAGGGCGGCGACGGACGCGGCGTCCCGCGTGGAGGGCGGCGATGTGCTTGCCCCTGTCGCCCTGGGCGCCTCGACCTCCGGCGAATCGCCGGCAGGCGCTGGGGGCGGGGCGCCCGCCGTACGCTCGCGATGCCCCGCCGAAGGCCAGCGGCCGGGCAAGGGGATCTTCGGGGCGTGCCCCTCCCGCTGGAGACCGCCCGCGCCGCCCACTGCCTCGGAGGCGTCGATGCTATTGGTGTCGACGTCATTGACCGGATCACTCTGCGTCGCATCGCCAAACGACGCCGTCGACGCTGCGTGGCCGCCGGCCTCTCGCTCCCTGGGGAAGTGGGCTGGCGCGGGGTCGCTCCTTGGCGGAACCACCTCGAGGAAGCGAGGGAGACGGACCTCGGGGGCGTCGTCGGGATGAGTCCGCTTCGAGTCGAGAGAGCGCACGTCGACTCCTTAAACCATCTCGTCGGAGGCGGAGACGATGGTGAGCTTGCCCTGGTCGGCGAGCTCGCGGGCCAGCCGGACCAGCTCGCCCTGGGCCTCTTCGACCACGGCGAGGCGCACAGGCCCCATCGCCTCCAGATCATCGACCAGCATCTGCCCGGCGCGGCTCGACATATTGTGGATGAACTTGTCGTTGAGCTCCTTCGTCGCGCCCTTGAGCGCGAGGGCCAGCCTGCCGGTGTCGGCCTCCTTCAGCAACGCCTGGATGTCGCGATCCCCCAGGTTCACGAGATCCTGGAAGGTGAAGAGCCGGGTGCGCAGCTCCGCGGCCAGCTTGGGATCCGCCCGCTCGATCTCCGCCACCAGCTCCGCCTGGAGTGGCCCAGCGGTCCGCCGCAGGATCTCCAGGGCAGCGGCCTTGCCGTTCACGTGGCGCAGACCGCCTGCAGCCGCCGCGCTGAGCTCGGCGCTCAGCGCGCGGGACACCTCCTGCAGCACCTCGGGCGAGACCGACTCGACGGCGGTCATCCGACGCAGCACCGGCGCCCGCTGAGACTCCGGCAGAAACTCCATGGTGTCGGCCGCCTTCTCGGGCGGGAGCGAGCTGAGGACCAGCGCGGTGGTTTGGGGATGCTCGCGGATCAGGATCATCCCCAAGGCCTCCGGATCCGCCAGGCTGATCGGCCCGAGGGGATCGTTGGCCTCCAGCAGGATCGGGCCGCCCTCGAAGGCGCGCCGCGCCAGGTCGGGGCCGTGGGCCCGCTCGGTGAGCTCCCGCAGCAGCTCCTCGCCGGCGCCGACCTCGCCGCCGACGCGCTCCATCGACTCGACGAAGCTGCGCAGCGCGGCGGGCACCTCACCGGCCCGGGCCAGCCGCAGCTCCTTGGCGCCGACGGCGATCTTGCGGACGTCGTCTTCGCGGAGGAGTCGGAAGACGTCCTCCGCCACCTCATGGCCCAGGCCCAGGAGGACGGCAGCCGCCCGCCTGGCCCCGCTGGGAGGCGCCGGCGCCTTCGGCTTCTGGACCTCTTCGGTCTCGCTGCTCTGGTGGGTGGTGGGCATGTCGGCTCAGCTCGCCTCGGTCTCTTGGTCGATCCACGCGCGCAGCAGATGGGCGGCCCGGGCCGGATCCCGGCTGGCCAGCTCCCGCGCGCGGTCGCGCAGCGCCAGCTCGGGATCCATCAGGGCGGGCTGCGCCGGAGCCTGCATCGCGGCGGGCTTCGGGAGGCTGCCCTCCGCGATGGCCTCCAGCTCGGCCAGGGTCACGCCGGGCCGAAAGGGGGGCAGCACCACCCCGGTGAGGCGGCGCCGGCGCAGCAGGGCGAAGGCGGCGGCGATCAGCAGCAGGAGGAGCAGGCCGGCGGCGGCCACGAGCCAGATCGGCTTGGGCACCTCTCTCCAGCCGGGCTCGTCAGGGAGGGGCGCCTCGTCGCCCGAGGCGGTGAAGACCACGCTGGAGATGTCGAGCTGGTCGCCTCGCCTGACGTCGAAGCCGACCGCGCGCTTGGCGAGCTCGCCCAGCCGCGCGACCTCCTCCGCCGGCCGGGGCAGCCCGTCGACGCCGTCGACGATCACCGCCACCGAGAGGCGCTGCACCCGCGGCGCCTTCACCGCGGTCTGCGTGACCGTCTTGCTCACCTCGTAGTTCCGGGTCTGATCCTCCATGTTGGAGGTCGAGCCGGCCTGGGCCTGGTTGGTCGCCACGGGGCCCAGGGGCTGATTCGCCGCGGCGCCGGCGATCCCTCCGGAGCTTGGCTGGGTCTGGGCCTGCTCCTGGGTGAGCTGCCGCTCGCTGCGGACCACGGCGGACTCCGGATCGAAGGTCTCACTAGTGGTGTGGACCTCCGAAGCGTCGAGGACCACCGTCGCCCGCGCCACCACGGCGCCCGCCCCCACCGCCGGCTCGAGGAGGCCGATCAGCCGCTGCTCCAGATCGCGCTCCAGCTCCCGCTCCTGGAAGCCGACACCCCAGCCGTCCTTCCCACCGAGGACCCTGCCGCGGCCGTCGACCACGGTGACGTCCTCGTTGGCGAGGCCCGGCACCGCGGCGGAGATCAGGTGGCGGATCCCCGCGAGCTCTCGCTCCCCGAGGGAGCGGCCCTGCCGCAGGTTCAGCACCACCGAGGCGGAGGAGCTGCGATCCTCGTCGCGGTAGAGGCCCCGCTCTCCCAACGAGACGTGCACCCTCGCCGAGCGCACCTCGGAGAGGCTGCCGATGGTTCGGGCCAGCTCTCCTTCGATGGCCCGCCGCAGGTTTACACGCTGCGTGAACTCCGAGACGCCGATGTCGCCGCGATCGAAGAGCTCGAAGCCCACCCCGGCGCCGCGGGGGAGACCGGCGGCGGCGAGGAGGAGCCTCGTGTCGTAGACCTTCTCGGCGGGGACGGCGAGGGCGGTCCCGCCCGCGTCCAGGCGAAAGGGGATCCCGGCGGCCTTGAGCTGCGCCCCGACCTCGGCGCCGTCCTCTGGCGCCAGGTTGGTGAAGGCGTATTGGAAATCGTCTCCCTTCACGTTCAAGGACTGCGCGACGGCGAGTCCGATCACGAGCAAGGCGACGCCGGCGATGGCCAGTCGCGCCACGGAGGGGAGCGCCTGGAACTTCGCAGGGAGCTCCCGCAGCTGTTTGAGCAGGGTTTCCAAGTGGACCTGTTAGAGGTTCATCCGCATGATTTCCTGGTACGCGTCGACCAGCTTGTTGCGGACCTTCAGGGCGGCCCGCATCGCGATGTCGGCGGTCTCCAGGGCGAGGGCGGTCTCGTGGAGGTTGCCGCCGCCGGCCGCCAGCGCTGAGGCCTGGCGATCGCCCACCTGCTGGTAGGCCTCGACCTGGGCGATGGCCTCACCGAGGGCCGACGCGAATGAGGCTCCCCCGCCGCTGGCCATCGTCGTCGGTGGCGGTAGGCTGAAGCCTTCGCGAGAGATGTGGATCGAGTTGGGCTGCATGGCTTACCTCGCGATGTCGAGCGCCCGTTGGGCCATGCCCTTGAGGGTCTCGATTGCGGTGGCGTTCGCCTCGTAGGAGCGCGACGCGGACATGAGGTTCACGACCTCGTGGATCGGATCGACGTTGGGCAGGGTGATGAAGCCGTCGGGGTCGGAGTCTGGATGGCCGGGGGCGTAGACCTCCCGCCCCGGCTCCTGATCCTGGGCGATGGCGGCCACGCGGACCGCCGCGCTCCCTGCAGGCGTGGCGGCGTCGAGACCGGCCTCGAAGGCCACGGCTTCGAGCACGGGATCGAGGCGCCGGTAGGCCTGGCCATCCGGCCCCCGGGTCGACTCGGCGTTGGCGAGGTTCGAGGTGGCGAGATCGACGCGGGTGCGCTGGGCCGAGAGGCCGGAGGCGCCGATCTGTAGAGAGGTGAGGAAGCTCATAGCCGATCTCCTTCTTGACTCAGGCGTTACCGTCGGAGGCGACGTAGCGGAGGATGGCGAGCTTCTTGGACGCCGCCCTCGCCGCGGCGCCATAGAGCAGGGCGTTCTCGGCCATGGCCACCATGGTCCTGTCGAGGTCGACCGAGTTCCGATCGAGGCCCGCCGAGGTACCACCCAGCGGGATCAGCGCGCCCTCCTGCGAAGGATCGGCGATAGGCAGCCGTCCATCGGCCGAAGGGATGATGGACGACGCGCTGCCCGGCGCCTGCAAGGGGAGGGGAGCGGGAGGCGGGAGGGAGGTGCCGGGATCACCCAACGGGATCCGCAGGGCCGCTCCCCTGCCGGAGCTCGCCGGCTGGAGCGAGGCGTCGCGCCGCGCGAGGCTCATCGCCTTGCCGAAGTCGAGGTCGCGGGCCTTATAACCCGGCGTGTCGGCGTTCGCGGTGTTCGATGCAAGCACTTCGTGGCGCCGCATGCGGACGTCGAGGCTGCGCTGCAGCGCGGCGAGGGTTCCGTCGATCAGCTTCATCAAGCTCCTCGTTCCATGAGCGAGATCGCTCGTGGGGGATGCGGCTTTTGCGTCTAGAACCGCCAACCTCCCGACGGATCGCGAGGCGACTACTCGGTTGGCCGCCCGCTATTGCGAGTCTCGTGCCGGCGCGGCGTCATGATTTTGGCTGCGCAGGCTCGCTGCCTCCTGCACCGCCCTCAGCGCCGCAGCGACCTCGCGCTCTGCCTCCAGCAGCGCCGCCTCCGGGACGCCGGGGATGGGAGCGTCGACCTCCTTGGACGGGAGCAACCTCTGGTGGATCGCGAGCCACGCCTTGGAGCCGAGCGCGCCGCGAGACAGGCGGCCTCTGGCGAAGTCGACGATCACCCCGGCGCGGACGCGATCGTCTCCCTCCAGGTAGAGCTCCGCCGTTCGCCGGAGGTGGGCGTCGAGCTTGGTCGCTGGTGCGAAGTCGGAGGCGATGGCCAGGACGTTGGCGCCGAAGATCGGTGCGCCCAGGGCGGCGGCGACCTCGGCTGCGCTCTGGGAGAGATCGAAGGTGAGGGGGCCGGAGGTGCGATCGGGGAGGCGCAGGTAGAGGGAGAGGCCCGCCGTGGTGTCGAGCGGGCGATCCGATCGCATGGCCTCCACTGCGATCCGGCTGCAGAGGTCAGGGGCGAGGCCACATGATGATGCTTCTTTCGTCAGGATCGCCGCCGCAGCCTCCAGCTCGCCGCGAAAGGCCAGCGCCCTCGCGTGTCGGAGGGTCAGCTCGCCGCGGAGCGGCTCCGGGAGCCCGGCGGGATCGAAGATCCGACGCTCCTCCCTGCGCCCGAGGCAGGCACCGAAGAGCTCGCAGAGCCTAGCCGCCGCGAGCCGGCCCCAGGTCCCCGCCCAGCCGGCCTCTTGGTAGCGCTCGCCGGCACCGACGGTGTCGCCGCTCCAGGCGGCGAGATCTCCCAGTCGGATCAGCGCCGGGCGCCGGGTCTTGGGATCCTGCAGCGCCTCCTCGAACTGCCTGAGCGCCTCGGCCTTCCACCCTTGCGCTAGGGCGCATTCCCCTCTGGCGAAGGCCGAATCCCCGGGGCAGCTCGAGCCCAGCCCCAGCACGCTTGGATCCCAGAAGGTCTTGGGCGCCGCGTCGAAGCCCGGAGAATCCGGGAGTCCGCGGAGCTCGTAGATGGCGAGGGACGCTCGGCCCTTCCTGTGGGAGATGCGGGCGGCGAGCTGGCGGCTGCGGCACTCCAGGATCAGCCGGGATCCCTCCACTCTATGGCGTGGGCAGATCGCGCTCGCCTTCTCCCGCCAGGTCGCAGCGCCTCGGGGGCTCAGGTGCACGATGATCCGGGCCCCCATGGCGTCGACCTCGATCGTCGCCTGCTGGCTTCTTGCCGGCAGGGGGATCTCCTCCCACGTGAGGATGTCGGCGAGGCGCGGCGCGCCGTCGTCGGGGGCGGCGGGGGGAGGCGTGCCCGCGGCGAAGACAGGCGCCGCCCAGGCGATCGTCAGGATCATGGCGGCGAAGGACATTGCCCCTCAAATTTGCACGCACCGTGCCCGCTCGGGCGGTGAACGAAACGCTCGAGCGAGAGCGATTCCTTCATCCGTGCTGCGCCGCTTCGCGCTGCCCGGCTCCGGCTCGCTGGTGTGATGGGATCGCCTCCGCGCAAAACGGGAGTGGATCCTTGATCCGTGCGGCGCGCGAGCTGCGCCCCTTTGCGCTCGCTCGGCTCCGGCTCGCTGGCGTGTGAAGGGATCGCCTCCGCTCGAGGCGGGGGCGATCCTCTCAATCACGCTGCGCCGAGGCGTCACGGCTCTGGCGCCGCAGCTTCTCCACGAGTGTGGTCCGCTGGAGGCCGAGGAGATCCGCTGCCGCCTTTCGGTTTCCGCCGACCTGCTCGAGGGCGGCGCGGATATATCGCTCTTCGATCGAGCGCAGCAGGGTAGGTAGACTCATCGGGAGGCCGAGGGCGGGATCTTCTTCCAGGGACTCCAGGGGACGCTGCGGCGCCTCGCCCTCCTCCGATTGGGCTCTCGCCGCCACGGCGGCCACGGTCTCCGCTGGCGGCATCTCTTCCGAAGGCGCTTGGGCTGGCGAGCCGTTGGACTCGGCTGCGTCGAGGATCTCGACAGCGGCCGGGTCGGACGCCTGGGCTGCCTCGCCGCCATCGTCGTAGGAATCGGAGGAGAGGTCTCGAAGCGTGCGCCGGAGCTCGTCGTTCTCTCCCTCGATGGTGGCGCGGGATCCCGCAGGCGCCTGCAGCGGGTAGAGCAGGGCGGGCGCCCGCCGGACCTCGGGCGGGAGGTCGGCGAGGCCGATCACCTCTCCCTCGGAGCAGATCGAGATCCGCTCCACCAGGTTCTCGAGCTCCCTGACATTCCCCGGCCAATCGTAGCCGCCCAAGGCGGCGAGGGCCGCCGGAAGGATCTCCCGCTTCTCGCCGCGGGCTAGCCAGAAGTGGAGAAAGAGCGGCGCGATGTCCCCGCGCCTCTCGCGCAGCGGCGGCAGCTCGATTGGGCAGACCAGGAGGCGATAGAAGAGATCCTGCCGGAAGCGGCCCGCCTCCACCTCCGCCGCCAGATCGCGGTTCGTCGCGACTACCAGGCGGAAGTCCGCCGGAACTGGCTCCGTGCTCCCCACCGGCTCGTAGGAGCGCTCCTGGATCACACGGAGCAGCTTGGCCTGCAGCGAGAGGGGAAGCTCGCCGATCTCATCCAGGAAGAGGGTGCCTCCCTCGGCTAGCGCCAGCCGCCCCCTACGGGATTGGAATGCTCCTGTGAATGCGCCCCGCACATAGCCGAAGAGCTCGCTCTCCAGGAGGGCCTCCGGGATCGCCGCGCAATTCACCGGCACGAGCGCACGATCCGCCCGAGGGCTGCGGGCGTGGATCAGCCTGGCGAAGACCTCCTTCCCGGTTCCGGTCTCTCCGGTGATCATCACCGTGGCCTCGCTGGCGGCGATTCGAGAACAGAGCCGCGCGACATCGACCAGCGGTGAGCCAGGGCCATGGATCAGCGAGGTGGACGATGCGCCGCGCAGATTTGCGGTGACGACCATGAGGGTTGGCTCCGGGCGAGGGGACGGGATCAGGAGGAGGTGCTGCGATGTAGGATGCCATATGTGAGGGTACGATACGCCATGAAAATGGCGATGGATTTGGCGCGACCCCCCGGGAGACAGAAGAAGTGCCAGATTTCAGACAGTTGGCGGCTCCGAGCCGCTGGAGGCCAGGGGTTGGAGGGTTGGAGCCCGGAGAGAGGGCGCCCACGCAAGGAGGTGGAGCGATCCGCTCCGCTCGCGCTCGACGTCTGCCAGCCGGGCGCTCCGCCGCCCGCGATCGCCTGAGATTCGAACGAGCCGGGGGGCCCTCGTGCGCCTTGACGATCCGAGACCTGGAACGTAGGGTGCGCCGTCTTTTCGCCAGTGTGTAGCGCTTTCCCGGGCTCCTAAGGATCGTCTTCGGGAGCGCGGGGAGCCGTCGATGTCGGAGCAGGAAGCACCCACCGGATCCTCCTCTCTCGAGGCGCAGCGCGCGCTCCGCCTCGAGAAGGCCGAAAAGCTCCGTGCGCTCGGGGTGAACCCCTGGGGCAACGGCCGCAAGGTCGAGCACACCGCAGACGAGGTCAAGCGCCGCTTTGGCGATGCCCCCACCGAAGTGGTGGAGGAGGATCCCACCGTCTTCTCGGTCGCCGGTCGGGTGATGATGGTCCGCACCTTCGGCAAGATGGCCTTCGTGGTCCTGCGCGATCGCAGCGGCGACATCCAGGTCCAGCTCCGCAGAGACAAGCTCGGTGAGCCGGGCTACGAGCTCCTCAAGCTCCTGGACATGGGCGATTGGGCCGCCGGCAGCGGCAGGGCCACCCGCACGCGCACCGGCGAGATCACCGTCGTCGCCGACGAGTGGACCATCCTCACCAAATCGCTTCGCCCCCTCCCCGAGAAGTGGCATGGCCTGGACGACGTCGAGACCCGCTACCGCCAGCGCTACCTCGACCTCGCCACCGATCCGGAGGTGCGCGACCTCTTCCGCAAGCGTACCGAGCTGATCCGCTACATCCGCCGCTTCCTGGACGAGCGCGACTTCATGGAGGTGGAGACTCCCATGATGCATCCGCTCGTCTCGGGGGCCGCGGCCAAGCCCTTCAGGACCCACCACAACACCCTGGACATGGACCTCTATTTGAGGATCGCGCCGGAGCTCTATCTCAAGCGGCTGGTGGTGGGCGGCTTCGAGCGGGTCTACGAGATAAACCGCAACTTCCGGAACGAGGGGCTGTCTACCAGGCACAACCCCGAGTTCACCATGCTCGAGTTCTACCTGGCCCACGCCACCTACGACGATCTGATGGATCTGAGCGAGGAGCTGATCGCCGGCGCCGCCCAGGCGATCTGCGGCACGACGCGGATCCACTACCAGGGTCATGCGATCGACTTCGGCCCCGGCTGGAAGCGCATCCCCATGAGCCAGGCCGTCCTCGAAGGGACCGAGGGCCGCCTCGCTCCGGAGGACATCGGGAACCCGGAGAAGCTCAAGGCCATCCTCCTGCAAAGCTTCCGGGGCACCGACGCCGAGCGCAGCGAGATCGAGCTGATGTCGATCGGCGAGCTGGTCGGCGCGCTCTTCGAAGAGCACGTGGAGCACAAGCTCATCCACCCCACCTTCATCACCCAATTCCCCACGGCGATCAGCCCCCTCGCCAGGCGCAACGACCGGGATCCCGAGTTCTCCGACCGCTTCGAGCTCTACTGCGCCGGCAGGGAAATCATGAACGCCTTCTCGGAGTTGAATGACCCCGTGGACCAGCGGTCGAGGTTCGAACGCCAGGTGGAGGCCAAGCAGCGAGGGGTCGAGGAGACGATGGACTTCGACGCGGACTACATCGCCGCGCTGGAGCACGGCATGCCGCCCACCGCCGGCGCCGGCATCGGCATCGATCGACTGGCCATGTTGTTCACCGACGCAGCGTCGATCCGCGACGTGATCCTCTTTCCCCTCCTCAAGCCCAGGTAGGTAGCCGCTTGCAGCCGACGCCCGAAGCCGCCGATCCGCGCGCCGGCTCGAACCCCGCCGGAATCCGGAGTCCGACCGCGCCGAGTGGCCCCGGGCCCTCGGCGCAGCCTCCCGCCATGGCGCTTCCCCGCCTGGCCCTGATCCCCCTGCTGATCTCGCTCGGGGGGCAGCTCGGCTCCATTGCCCTCCTGGTCGTCTCGCGCCTGGCCTTCGCCAACCAGCTCGGGCTGCGGGTGGAGACCGCCGAGATCCTCTCGGCCGTCCTGGGCGTCGCCGCCATAGGCCTGGTGGGCTGGCTCACCGCCGCCGTCTCCAGGCGCGTGGGCTTCTGGGAGCTCCTGATCGGCGCCGGCGGGGTGATCGCGGCGGGCTACGCCCTCATCCTCTCCGGCATCCCCTTCGCTAGTGAGGTCTTCTCCCTGGTGCCGGAGGGCGGCCTCCTCTTCGCGCCCCTGATCTACGGCGTCGGCGGCCTCCTCGCCGCCAGCCTGGCCGCCACCTCCGGCTATATGCTCGGGGCCGGCCGCTCCCTCGACCTCTCCTTCGGCTACGAGCTCTTCGTCGCCAAGAGCCACCTGCGCCTCTCGCGCAAGCTCCTCGTCGGCCTCTCCCTCCTCACCGTCGGCATCGTCCCCGGCGTCATCGCCCTCTACCTGCTCCTGCGCAAGCAGCGCCGCTCGCCCACCCTGATTATGACCGTCCTCTCCATCGGCGGCGTGGCCGTGGGGGTCATGGCCCTCTGCGTGGTCCTCTCGGTGATGAGCGGCTTCGAGCTCGACCTCAAGCAGAAGATCCTGGGCACCAACGCCCACGCCGTCGTCCTCAAATACGGCAGCTTCGACGAGTGGGAGAAGGCCGCAGAGACCACCCGTCGGAGCCCTGGCGTCGTCGGCGTTACGCCCTTCGTCCTCAACGAGGTGATGGTCACCACCGAGACCAACCTCGCCGGCGCCCTGATCAAGGGCATCGATCCCCAGACGGTCGGCCAGGTCACCGAGCTGCCCCGGGAGATCCAGGAGGGCAAGCTCGAGTACCTCGATCATCCCGAGGAGATCCCGATGCCGTCCTCCCTGGGCAGCGGCGCCAGGGGCTTCGGCAAGGAGCTCGACGAGCTCGAGGCCGAGCTCGAGCGCCTGGCCCGGGCCGGCACCGAGAGGCTGCAGGACGGCAAGGCTGCCGCGGGAGCCGGCGCCGCCGGCGAGGGGGAGAAGAACCAGCTCCCCGGCATCGTCATCGGCCGTGAGCTGGCGCGGCAGCTCAAGGTCTTCGTGGGCGATCCCATCACCGTCGTCTCCCCCATCGCCGGGGAGCTCGGCCCCATGGGTCCCCAGCCGAAGAGCATGCAGTTCCGACTGGCCGGCGTCTTCTTCTCGGGGATGTACGAGTACGACTCCAAGTTCGTCTACATCTCCCTCGATCGCGCCCAGGCCTTCTTCAAGATGGGGAAGGGCGTCACCGGCCTGGAGATGAAGGTCTCCGACATCGACGACGCCCGCCGGATCTCGCGGCAGGTCCTGGGCGAGCTCGAGGGCTACCCCTTCCGCGTCAAGGATTGGGGCGAGATGAACAAGAACCTCTTCTCCGCCCTCAAGCTCGAGA
>JBEBXK010000006.1:0-130028 GCA_040391605.1 Vulgatibacter incomptus | reverse complement strand
CGTGGCCGTAGCCACGTCGCAGGAGCGAAGAGTGAGCACGCCGTCCGTAGCCCCGAATCGTTCGTCGCAGCAGGGACTCCGTTTGGCACCAGCCACCTACTCCTCCTCGAGGTCGATCGACGCGCTGACGGCCGGATAGACCGTACCGTTTTCGTCCATGTACTCGACGTAGAGGGTCTTGGTCCCCAGGGAGGGATCGAAGCTCCAATCGACCGAGGGAGCGAATGGCATCCAGACGCCCCAGTTGAGGCCGTCCTCCGAGAACCTCATCTCGAAGGTGCCGACGGTGACGCTGAAGCCGTCATAGAGGCAGCCGTAGTGCCCCGCCCAGTACTCAGCGTCCTTGCCGCCTCCCGCGATCTCGACTGTCCGCAAGCCCGGGTCGTAGCCGGTGAAGGTCTGCGAGACGTCGATCCAATCGGGGGTTCCGACGCGATCAGTTTGGTCGCTCGCTGGTCCGAAGAGCGCGAGCTGCCCGCCAAGCTCGTCTCGGAGCCGCGCCCGGAAAAAGTACGGGTCCGCCGTGTTGATGGAGTTCCCCCGGACCCAAACGCGGACGTTGAGCGGCGGCGAGAGATCGAGCTCGGCGAGATCGAGCCCCGAGCCCCCGAGATCGATGGTCTGCGTCCGAACTCCCAAGGAGTAGGTGTCGACGGAGGCGTAGAGGCCGAACAGCCCGCCGTCCGCGATGGCGGGTGCGGCGCCGGTCAAGGCCCAGCCGCTGTGGTCCTGCGTCTCGAAGCTCCCGTTGATCACGAGGTTCCCGGGCTCCTGCAGGTAGACCACCACTTCGGCCGACGTCGTGGTGGCGTCGCTCCCGAGCGAGATCGCGCCCTCGGGCACGCAGGCCGTCCCATTCCAGGCGAGGCCCGCCGCACAAGGTGGCGCGCAGCTGAAGCCATCGCCGGTGAAGGGCGGCTCGCAGGCGCAGTCGTATCCGCAACGCGCCTCCGGCGAGCAGGCGTGGAGCCCGGCGGCGCATTCGTCGAAGTCCGCGCAGCTGAAGCCGTCGCCTTCGTAGCCGGAGACGCAGACACAATCGAACCCTCCGACGACGTTGACGCAGACGGCGTCGGGGGAGCATGCACCAGCGCTCGTGGCGCAGGAGTCGGCGACGCAGGTGATCCCGTCGCCCACGAAGCCCTCGTTGCACGCGCAGCTGAAGCTGCCTGCCCAGTTGGTGCAGGTGGCGTCGTCCGAGCATCCGTGGGTCCCGTCGGCGCATTCGTCGACGTCTTCGCAGACGAAGCCGTCGCCCTCGTAGCCCGCGCGGCAGGTGCAGAGATAGGAGCCCTGGGTGTTGGCGCAGATCGAATGGAGCGCGCACTCGTCGATGTTCTCGCGGCACTCGTCGATGTCGGCGCAGTGGAGGCCGTTCCCGGTGAAGCCCTCTGGGCAGACACATTCATAGCTCCCGGGGGTGTTGGTGCAGACGGCGTCCTCGTGGCAGGTCGCGGTGCCGTCGGCGCACTCGTCGATGTCTTGGCAATCGAAGCCGTCGCCGATGAACCCGGCATCGCAGAAACAGTCGTACCCACCCGGCCGGTTCACGCAGGTCGCGTCCGCGGCGCAGGTGGCCGAGCCGTCGGCGCATTCGTCGATGTCCTGGCAGCTCTGCCCGTCCCCTTCGAAGCCCTCCGCGCAGGCGCATTCGAAGCTGCCCACGGTGTTCGTACACACGGCCTCCGGCGCACAGCGTTGGAGGTCGAGCGCACATTCGTCGATGTCGGCGCACTCCTTGCCGTCTCCTTCGAAGCCATCGTCACAGCGGCAGTCGTATCCATCCGAGCGGTCCGTGCACGTCGCGTTCGGGGAGCAGACCGCCGTGCCGTCGGAGCAGGGGCTCGCGAGCTCGCAGATCGTCCCGTCGCCTTCGAAGCCGTCCCTGCACGTGCAGCTGAAGCCGCCGGGGAGGTTGACGCAGACGGCGTTCGGCGAGCATCCCGCGGTGCCCGTCGCGCACTCGTCGATATCGGAGCAGCTCGTGCCGCTGCCTTTGTAGCCGTCGTCGCATAGGCAGATCGCGACCCCGTCGACCGTCTCGCAGCGGGCGTTCTCATCGCATGCGGACGCGCACTCCCCATCCGGCTTGTGCGGCTGCTCGTCGAGGTCCGCGGCGCCGCAGCCGGAGAAGAGCCAGAGGGTGACAGCGAGGACTCCAAGTCGAGAGACGATCACGAGCGCGCTCCTTGGGTTGCCTGTATCTACCGCGTCTTCACCTGCCACCACCGATGTCTTCGAGGCGAGGCATGGCGCCGACGTTCATCGGGGAGCCGCGGTCGCCTCATGATGCCGATCGCAGAGAGGCCTCGCCTTCGGGGCATCTCCTTCAGCTCAGGTAGAGAAATCTCCTCACGATCCATGATCGAATGTCAAACACGATCGGGACCGCCGGATCCGAGCTGTAGGTGAGGCTGTCTGATTTCGGACAATGAACGGAGAGGCTGGCCGCTCGCGTCTCTGCCGCTGAGACAGTTCACGGCGCTGCGGATCCTCGCATGAGCAGCTGCGGGCCTCGACGCGAGCGCCATGCTGTAGACGAGACTTAGGACACCTAGGGCCGAGCCGCCCTCACCTGCTCCGCGATGATCTCGAAGGAGCGCAGCCGCTTGCCGGGATCGAAGATGTCGGAGACGACGATCAGCTCGTCGGCTCGGGTGCGCTCGAGGAGCTGCTGGATCCCGGTGCGCACGGTCTCGGGGCCGCCGATGATGCTGAACGAAAGCATCGAGCCGGCCTGGATCTTCTCATGCGGCGCCCAATAGCTCTCGATGTCGTCGATGGGCGGTTGGAAGAGTCCGCGCTTGCCCCGGAACATGTCGGTGAAGGACATCTGCTGGGAGGTCGCCAGGCGCCTGGCCTCCTCGTCGCTCTCGGCCGCGATGATGTTCACGCCCACCATCGCGTAGGGGGCGGCGAGCTGCTCCGATGGCTTGAAGCGCTCGCGATAGACGTCGAGGGCGCGATCGAGGGCCTGAGGCGCGAAGTGCGACGCGAAGGAGTACGGGAGGCCCAGCTCGGCGGCGAGCTGCGCGCCGAAGAGGCTCGAGCCCAGGATCCAGAGGGGCACCTCGGTGCCCGATCCCGGCACGGCCTCGATCCGCTGGCCCGGTGAAACCGGCGCTAGGAAGGCCTGGAGCTCCAGTACGTCCTGAGGGAAGGCGTCCGAGCTGCCGGGATCGCGGCGGAGCGCCCGCAGGGTGATCTGATCCGTCCCCGGCGCTCGGCCGAGGCCCAGGTCGATCCGGCCGGGGAAGAGGGTCTCGAGGGTGCCGAATTGCTCGGCGATCACGTAGGGCGCGTGGTTGGGCAGCATGATCCCGCCGGCGCCCACCCGGATCGTCTCCGTGCCCGCCGCCAGGTGCGCCACCACCAACGAAGTCGCCGAGGTGGTGACGGTCGGCATGTTGTGATGCTCGGCGACCCAGATCCGCTGGTAGCCCAGCGCTTCGCCGTGCTGTGCGAGCTGCCTGGCTTCGTCCAGCGCCGTGCGGCGATCGGAGCCTTCGCGTACGCGGCCCAACTCTAGGATCGACAGAGGGATCATCCAACCACCTTCCGTGGGCCAGGGCCCGAGGCCGCCCGCTTGGACCTCGCGCGAGAAGCGCCGAGGAAGCTCCTGGGATGCCTACGACCGCAGATGGTTCCACCCCGCTCGCCGAGCCCCGCCTTCGTCAGAGGCTGGCGTCCGGCCCCTCGATCGCCGGGGCCTTCCGGATGATCCGCGCGCCGGAGACGGCGGATTTGCGGCGCCACCAGGCGTAGCGCCGCCAGGCGAGGGCGAAGCCGGTCCAGACCAGGACCAACGATCCCGCCGAGGCCACGGCGGCGACGAGCTGGCCCGGCCAGCCGAGGGCCTCCCCGGTGTGGAGGAATCGCAGCCAGCCTCGCAGCCGCCTGCCCCGATCTTGCTCGGAGAAGGCCATCCGATGGAGGACCTCGCCTCCGTGGGGATCCAGCGAGAGGCTCAAGCTCGCGAAGGGAGGGAAGGCGCCGGCCTCCCGGATGCTGAGGTGCTGGGCGGTCACGCCTTCGTCAGCGGGGGGCGCCAGGGTCGCGCGCAGCTCCGTCGCCAGCGGGGCCTCGAGCCGCGCGCGCTCGACGAGGGCATCGAGTGGCAGCGGCGCCGCGCCGGCAGGTGCCTTTACCTCGATCCGGGGTGGGCCCGGGCGTCCGACCGGCGCCTCGCTCCCCGCCACCGCAAAGACCAGTCGATGCGCCCAATCATAGGAGATCACCACCCCGGACGCCGCGAGCACGAGCAACACGGGCAGCGACCAGAAGCCGATCACATGGTGCCAGTTGAAATCCCGGGCCTTGCCGCGGAGCCCCCTTCGAAAGCTCGCGACGCCGGCGAAGGTCCGCCGGGTCCACCTGCGCGGGAACCAGAGGTAGAGCCCCGAGACGATCAAGAATACAAAAGCGAAATTGCAAGCACCAGTGATGGCTCGGCCCAACGCGCGGCCATCCGCCTGTGCGCCGAGCCAGCGATGCCAATCCCTGAGCGCGGCGAAGCGCCCGGACCACGCCGCCGCCGGATCCTCGAGCTGGACGCCTGTGTTGGGATGCCAATACGAGACACCCGCGCGGCCGAAGTGGATCGCGACGGCGGCGTTGGGGGCGGCGGGGACGGTGATCGCCGTGGCGGACTCCTGCTTCCGCGCCGCCTCCGCCATCCCTCGGAGCGCCTCGAGGGGGAGCCGCGGAGCCGCCGCATCCACCTCCAGCTCGTAGAGTCCGGCGCGCAGCCATCCCTCTACCTGCGGCTGGAACGCCAGGGCGATCCCGGTGAACGACATCAGCGCCACCACCAGGCCCACGACGACGCCGGAGCCCAGGTGCATCCAGAAGAGGGTCTTTCGAAACATCTGAGGACCTGCTCGGAGAGTGTGCCTACAGGCGACACAGAGGCTGCAAGCGCGCCCGGAGCCCACCGGCCAGCTCGCGCCAGGCGAAGGACGATCTCCTCATGCGCTCGCTCGCCTCCGCCTCGCAGCGCAGCCTAACGAAGCGAGAAGCGGATGGGCAGGCGGATGAAGGATCGAAGCGCCGATCCCGACGAGTCTCGCGCCGGGCTGAATCGCCAACGATTGGCGGCGGCGACGGCGGCGGCGTCCAGCCCCGGGACCGACTCGAGCACCTTGGTGTACGCGGGCTCCACCGCCCCATCCCTGCCGACCACCAGGTGCAGCACGACGAGGCCCTCGATCCCTCGGCGCCGGGCCACCCTCGGATAGTCCGGCTGGACCTGCTCGCGGATCTTGGGAGCGACCGCCGCGCGCGATCCATCGACGAGGCCGGTGCCGAAGGCGCTGCCCATGCCGCTGCCCACCCCACCGCCCATGGCGAGGAGATCGCCGCCGCCCACGCCCATGGGCCCGCCGCCTGTGAACCCACCCTCGACGCCAACGCTCGACGAGCCCTCGTCATCGGCCGAAGCGAGGAGCGAGTCTTCCGGCTCCTCGACCGCCTCGGCGAGATCCTCGTCGACGAGCTCCACAGGCTCCGGAGGAAGCTCCTCGGCAGCAGCGGGCGTCGGCCGTGGCGCCGCGGAGACCTCGGGCTTCGGCTTCGCCTTCCGGATGCGAGGCCGGGCCTCGCGGATCGGCCGGGCGGCTGGCGCTGCAGCGGGCGCCTCGGCCACCGCGGCGGCCCCACCGCCCCCCGCCGGGGAGACCAGGCGGGTCATCATCATGATCTCGACGGGCTGATCGCTTCGGGCGGCGGCGGGCGCCTCGATCATCAGCGCGCCCGCCACGAGGACGCCGTGCACCGCCACCGATCCGATCACGGGCCAGGAGAACCTGCGGCTCTGGCGCACCTGCCTCCCGAAGGGCGTCGGATCCATGTCGTCCGGGACCTGGGAAGGGAGCTGGAGCTCGTCGTCCGGCGTCATCATCGCCTCCTAATACCTGGCGTTCATCCCCAGGTAGAGGGTCCTGCCCCGCTCCTGGTAGGTGTATCCATCTCCGCTGTCGGTCCGCGCGTCCGCGAGGTTCAGCATCCCCACGGTGAGGCCGAAGGTCTCGACGGGCCGATAGCTCAGCCCCGCGTCGAAGAGGGCGTAGCCGTCGAGGGTCAGGTCGCCGCTCTTCTGCTCGCCGATGTACTGCCCCCTCGCGAAGACCCCCAGCTGCCAGCCCACCTTCCAATCGACCTGGCCGTTGACCACGTGCCTCGGGCGGTTGTCCAGCTCCTCGTCCGCTTCGACGTCCCGCGACTCCACGAAGGTATGGTTCAGGCTGATGCGCAGCACGCGCAGGGGCTCGACCCGCGCGAAGGTCTCCACGCCCCGCAGGCGGGCCTTGTCGACGTTCCGCGGCAGGTAGATGTCCAGGCCCTCGTCCGTCTGCCCCGCAGGCTCCACCCCTGCGCCGCGGGGCGTGTCGATCAGATCGCTGACGTCGTTCTGGAAGAAGGTCGCGCCCACGCCCCAGCCCCTCGGCTCGTAGGCGGCAGACACCTCGTAGCTGACGCTCCGCTCCGGATCGAGGTTGGGGTTGCCGACGATCGCACAGGCGCCGCGGCAGCTCGTCACGATGGACTCCTCGCTGAGCTGGCGCAGGGTCGGCGCGCGAAAGCCCGTCCCCACGCCGCCCTTGAAGGTGAGCGCGTCCACCGGCGTGTAGACCACGTAGCCGCGGGGCGTGGCGTGCAGGCCGAAGTTCTCGTGGTGATCGAGGCGGCCGCCCAGGAGGAGGGAGACGGCCTCGGTCAGCTGGTACTCGTCCTGGGCGAAGATCGCCTGCTGTGAGACGGAGGCGCTGCCGCTGGTGGTGAAGGTGTCGATGGCCTCCAGATCCGTCCAGCGGCCCTCCGCGCCGAAGGTGAGGGCGTGATCGCCGAAGAAGACGGTGGAGTTCCCCTCCAGCACCCAATTCTGCTGGTGCAGCTCGTCCGGCGCGGTGTCCACCGCCTCCCGATAGCCGCGGAGCTGGGACGAGCCCCACTCCCACCTGCCGTCGTGGCTGAGCACGAAGTCCTGACGATCGACCCGGCTGTCCGCCACGCCATAGGACTGTATGTAGTACTCACCTTCACGAGTCTGATAGGCCTGCCCGTACTCCGCCGCGATCGACTGGCGCCGATCCGGCGTCCAGACCAGCCGCGCCCTGCCGTTGTGATCCCTGCGGCCCTCCAAGGTCGCCAGATCGCCGCGATAGACCGGGCTGCCGTCCGGCCGGCTCACCGGCCCTCCGCTGGCGTCGAGCACCGCGCCGCCCGGGTTGTCGGCGCCGCGCCACGGCAGCCGCTGATCGAAGGCACCGGTGAGCCGGATCCCCAGCTTGTCCTGGATCAGGGGGCCGCTGACGTAGACGCTCGAGTGCAGCTCCTCGCCGTCGGTGCCGTTCAAGGGGGTCTGGCCCTTGGCGTCGATGCCAGCCCTCCACTCGTTGGAGACGGGCTTGGTGACGATGTTGATCACCCCGCCCAACGCCTCGGAGCCATAGAGCGAGGACATCGAACCGCGGACCACCTCGATGCGTTCGATGGCCTCCGTCGGCACCATGCCGATGTCGAGGTCGTTGTGGCGGAAGACCGCCTCGTTGGAGTTCACCCGCTTCCCGTCGATCAGGATCAGGGTGTAGGAGGCCCCCATGCCGCGGATGTTGATGCCGCGTCGCCCTTGCGAACCGGCGCTGAGGCTCACGCCGGGCACGTCCCGGATCGCGTCGGTGAGATCGCCCACCGGCATCCGCTCCAACTCGGCCGACGTGATCACGCTGACGCTGGCAGGCGCCGTGCTCACCTCCCGCTCGTTGCGGGTCGCGGTCACCGTGACGGTCTCCAGCTCGTAGGCCGGCTGTGGGGCCGCCTTTGCCGCCGACTCTTCCACCTGCTGGGATTCGGCAGGGACCTCCCCGGGAGCCTCGGTGGCAGCGGGCTCATCGGCGGCTGCGGCCGCGGCGGTGGGGAGCAGGAGAAAGCAGAGGCATGCGGCCATGGAGGGAGCGCGGCGCTGGATGCCGGACAGGCGAGGGGAGGGGCAGATCATCCTGGGTCCGTCTTGCGATTATGAGAACTATTCTCAAAATCATGACCCATGATCTAGGCCACTCCAAGGAGGCTGTCAAGCGATCTCCTCGCGAGCGCCCCATCGCTACGAAGGCGTCGACGGAAGGCCGCGTTTCGCGGCGCGGGGGCATCCCCATTACCGATGGAAGGGCAGGCGCTCCGATCCTGTTTCAAGAATGCCTCCCGAAAGGTGGGGGCGATCTCTTCATGGGCGCCGCGCGCTGCGGCTCCTCCTCGCGTTGGCTCGACTCGAGTTCGCAAGAGAGCCTGTGAAACAATCGCGCTCTGAAAGCCAGGGGCGGGCTTTTCACCCGCGTTGCGCGCTACCGCTCTTTGCTGGCGCCCACTCGCCTCCGACGCGAAGGCCGATCGTTTTTCAACGAACATTCAGATAGAGGAGCTTCGTGGCGCGAGCGGAAGGTGGAGATCGGGAGAGCCTCTTTGGCTCGGGGCGCGGCGCGCTCTGCATCGGCGTCGTGATCAGCGTCTCCCTGATCGCCTTCGAGGCGATGTCGGTGGCCACGATCCTCCCCGTGGTCTCGGGGGAGCTCGGCGGCCTCGGCGGCTATGGCTGGGCGTTCAGCGCCTTCATGCTGGCCAACGTGGTGGGGACCATCGCCACCGGCCAGGCGGCGGACGCCAAGGGGCCGAGCGCGCCCTTCGTCACGGGCCTCCTCTTCGCCGCCGCCGGCCTCCTGGTGGCGGGGCTCGCCACCACGTGGCCCGCCTTCATCGTCGGACGCGCGCTCCAGGGGCTCGGAGGCGGGGCGGTGATGACCACCGCCTACCTCACGGTGCGCCTGGGCTTCCCCGACCATCTGCGCGCGCGCGTGATGGCCCTGATCTCCAGCGCGTGGGTGCTCCCCGCGCTGATCGGGCCCGCGGTGGCGGGCCTCCTCGCGGATCATCTGAGCTGGCGCGCCGTCTTCCTGGGCCTCATTCCCCTCCTGCTGGCCGTGCCTTTGCTGATGCTGCCGTCGCTGCGGCGGCTCGGCGTCTCTGAAGGGATCACGCCTGCAGGGGCACGAAGGTCCAGCCGGGAGCCCTTCGATGGGAGGAACCTGCTGCGGGCGCTGCGGCTCGCCGCCGGCGTGGGGCTCTTCCTGGCAGGCCTCTCCCACCACGCCTGGACGGGCGCCCTCGTCTCGCTCCTGGGGATCGGCCTCGCCGCAGAGGCCGGGCGCCATCTGCTCCCTGTCGGGATCCTCTCCGCGCGGCCGGGACTGCCCGCCGGTCTGCTGACCCGCGCGCTCCTCTGCTACTGCTACTTCGGCGCCGAGGCGTTCCTGCCGTTGGGCCTCACCTCGTTGCGAGGCCTCTCCCCCGGCGGTGCCGGCCTCGCTCTCTCGGCGGCGGCGTGTACCTGGTTCGGCGGCACCTGGCTCCAGGCCCGGCTGGACGGCGCCTTCGGCGAGGCGACCCGCTCGCGCCGCGCCGTCGTCGGCTTCTCGGTGGTGGTGGCCGGTGTGGCGCTGCTCGCTGCCGCCGTGCTCCTCGAGGGCGTCCCGATCCCGCTGGCCATCGCCTGCTGGGCCCTCGCCGCGCTGGGGATGGGTCTGGTCTACCCCACCCTCTCCGTGATCGTCCTCGGCCTGGCGCCGCCGGGGCAGGAGGGGCAGACCTCCTCCTCCCTCAACCTAGCCGAGAACCTTGGCATCGCGTTGGGTGCCGGGCTCGCCGGCGCCGCGGTGGATTGGACCGCCGCATGGGGCTGGTCGTCCCACGGCAGCATCGGCGCGGCCTACCTGGTCGCGATCGTGCCGGGCCTCCTCGGGATCGCCGCCGCTGTCCGGATCGGCGGAGACCGCCTCGATCGAGCTCTACAGCAGGCAGCATGATGTCTGCTATCCAACACTCATAGTGACGGCCTGGGCGATCGCCGAATCCTCCATTGCCCACCGGATACCCATCGCTGTAGCGTCTGCTCCTGCAACTCACAGCCATGTCCGCCGCGAGCCGGACGTCGACGCCCCTCCCATCCGCCGACGTCCGACGTCTTTTGCGTCAGGAGACCGTCGATGCAGAGCCGCATCAAGCAATCGCCCGGACTCTACGTTCTGATCGCCGCGCTGATCGCCCTCACCTTCGTCCTCGACACGATGGGAGAGCTCGGCCTCGCGGTCTGGGCCCTCTACGTCGCCCCGCTGATCCTCTCCCTGCAGTCCACGCGCCCCGCGCTCCCTCTCCTCCTCGGCTTCCTGACCAGCGTCCTGGTCGCCGTCGGCTACTTCCTCACGGCGCCTGTCCTCGATCCGCTGGTCACGGCCCTCGCTCCCTGGAACCGCGGCATCATCATGGTGGTGCTCTGCCTGCTCGGCGTCTTTGGCAGGCTCTTCGTCGCGAACAAGGTCCGGATGCTGCAGGAAGACTGGATCAAGCAGGGACGCACCGAGCTCGCCCTGGTGATGCGCGGGGAGCAGGAGCTACGGGAGCTCGGCAAGAACATCGCGTCGTTCCTCGCGAGATACCTGGGTGCGCCGCTGAGCTGTTCGTTCATCATCAACGACTCCGGCGAGCTGATCCCCTGCGGCGGCTTCGCGATGGGCGCATCCATCACCCCAAGTAAAGCCTTCACGATCGGGGAATCGCTCGTAGGCCAGGCGGCGACGGAGCCGCAGACCCTGGTCATCGACGACGTCCCGGAGGACTACGTCCAGGTGCGCTCGGGGATCGGCGCCGCGATCCCCCGCACCCTCGTCATCGTCCCGGCGCGAGCCGATGGGATCGTCACCGGCGTCGTCGAGCTGGGCTTCTTCTCACCCCCGTCCCCCGCGTCACGCGACCTCCTGGAGAGGGCGGCGGAGCCCATCGGCGTCGCCTTTCGCTCCGCGAGGCAGCGGATGCGCAAGGCCGAGCTCCTCGAGGAGACCCGACGGCAGGCCGAGGAGCTGCAGGAGCAGAAGCACGAGCTGGCCGTCACCAACGAGGAGCTCGAGGAGCAGACCCAGGCGCTCAAGGCCTCCCAAGCGCGTTTGGAGGCCCAACACGCCGAGCTGGAGGAGACCAACGCCACGCTGACGGAGCAGGCCCACACCCTCCAGGCCCAGCAGGAGCAGCTCCTCCTCACGCGGGATCTGCTGCAGCGCAAGGCCTCCGAGCTCGGCCGTTCGAGCCGCTATAAATCCGAGTTCCTCGCGAATATGTCGCACGAGCTGCGCACGCCCTTGAACAGCACCCTGATCCTCGCCAAGCTCCTCGCGGACAACAAGCCCGGCAACCTCAGCGAGGAGCAGGTCCAGTTCGCCTCGAATATCTACACCGCCGGCAATGACCTCCTCGCGTTGATCAACGACATCCTCGACCTCGCGAAGATCGAGTCGGGCAAGACCGAGGTGAACCTCGAGCCGGTCCACCTCGCTCGGCACCTCGAAGGGATCGAGGGCCGATTCCGGCAGATGGCCAAGGATAAGAACCTCTCACTCAGTGTCTCCATCGACGCGGGCTGTCCCGGGACGGTCG
Organism: Vulgatibacter incomptus; assembly: GCA_040391605.1. Lineage (GTDB taxonomy): Bacteria > Myxococcota > Myxococcia > Myxococcales > Vulgatibacteraceae > Vulgatibacter > Vulgatibacter incomptus_A. The sequence goes on along the minus strand of JBEBXK010000006.1, from coordinate 118,553 downwards.
AGACAGACCCGCGGCGCCTCCAGCAGATCCTCACCAACCTCCTCTCGAACGCGATCAAGTTCACCCAGGAGGGATCGATCGAGCTGCGCGCAGCGCCCTCCGCCTCGGGGCAGGTCGCGATCACGGTGGAGGACACCGGCATCGGAATCCCCTCCGATCAGCACGCCGTGATCTTCGAGGCCTTCCGTCAGGCGGATGGCACCACCAGCCGCAGGCATGGCGGCACCGGCCTCGGCCTCTCGATCTCCCGGGAGCTGGCCTTCCTCCTCGGCGGAGACATCCGCCTGGAGAGCGCGCCCATGGAGGGGAGCCGCTTCATCCTCACCCTGCCGACGCGCCCGGAGGCGATCCGGAACGAGCCCACCTTGACCGCCGCGGCCCCAGGCGCCCTCCGACCGGTCATCGATCCGGCTCCCCCCCGCGCGCCCATCGCCGCCTTCGACGACGATCGCGACGCGCCGGGAGACTCATCGCGGATCGTCCTGGCCATCGAGGACGATCCGATCTTCGCGTCGATTCTTCGCGACCTCGCCCGGGATCTCAACTTCCGATGCGTGGTCGCCCGCAGCGCCGAAGAAGGTCTACAGCTCATACGCGAGTTCCGTCCCGTCGCCGTCGTGCTGGACATCGGCCTCCCGGACCACTCGGGCCTCGCGGTCCTCGAGCTCCTCAAGCGAGGCCCCGAGACCCGTCACATCCCGATCCACGTGGTCTCCCTCCACGACTACCAGCAGGTCGCCCTGGAGATGGGGGCGATCGGCTACGCTCTCAAGCCCGTGAAGCATGAGGAGCTGGCCGCGGCCTTTGCGCGGCTGGAGGCCCACCTGTCCCGTCACGTCCGCAAGATCCTGGTCGTCGAGGACGAGGACATCCAACGCGACGCCATCCACCGGCTGCTCGACGTGGACGGCGTGGAGATCACCTCGGTGGCGACCGCCGACGAGGCGCTGGAGAAGCTGCGCTCCACCACCTTCGACTGCGTCGTCCTCGATCTCATGCTCCAGGAGACGAGCGGCTTCGATCTTCTCGCCAGGATGGGCGAAGACGAGACCTCGTGTCCTCCGGTGATCGTCTACACGGCGAGGGCGCTCACCGCCGAGGAGGAGGGACGGCTGCGGCAACACGCCAAGTCGATCATCGTCAAAGGGGCCCGATCTCCGGAGCGCCTCCTCGAGGAGGTCACCCTCTTCCTGCACCAGGTGGAGTCGGAGCTCCCCCCGGAGAAGCGCCGCATGCTCCAGGTCGCCCGCGATCGCGAGGCGATCTTCGAGGGGCGGCGGATCCTCCTGGTGGAAGACGACGTGCGGAACCTCTTCGCCCTCACCAGCGCCCTCGAGCCCAAGGGCGCCACCATCGAGATCGCCCGCAACGGCAAGGAAGCCCTGGACCGCATCCACCGGGGCCCCCCCGTGGACCTCGTGCTGATGGACATCATGATGCCGGAGATGGATGGGCTGACGGCCACCCGCGAGATCCGCAAGCAGACCCACTACGCCGAGCTCCCCATCATCGCCCTGACGGCGAAGGCGATGCCCAACGATCGGCAGGAATGCCTCGATGCCGGCGCCAACGACTACCTCGCCAAGCCGATCGTCCTCGACAAGTTGCTCTCCATGGTGCGCGTGTGGATGCCCCGATGACCCCGCAAGAGCCGGGGGAGCTCGAGCTGGATCTCCTGCTGGAGGGGATCTACCGCGCGTATCACTACGACTTCCGCTCGTATGCGAGGGCGTCGCTGCGGCGGCGGATCGCGCAGGCGCTGGAGAAGCTGGAGATCCCCACGGCCACCGCGCTCCTCGATCGGGTGATCCACGACCCCGAGGCCTTCGCAAGGCTGCTCCCCTGCCTTACCATCCAGGTCAGCGACCTCTTCCGTGATCCCACCTACTGGCGGACCCTGCGCGAGCGGGTGATCCCTATCCTCTCCACCTACCCGTTTCTCCGGGTGTGGATCGCCGGCTGCGGTGCCGGCGAGGAGGCCTACTCCATGGCGATCCTGCTCCACGAAGAGGGGCTCCTGGATCGGACCCAGATCTACGCGACGGACATCGACGCCCAGAGCCTCCGGGACGCGGAAGCCGGCATCTACGGCGTCGAGCGCATCCGCGCCTTCTCCGAGAATTACTTCGCCTCCGGCGGCCGCGCCTCCCTCTCCGACTACTACGAGACCGCCTACGCCCGCGCCTCCATGTCGGCCGACCTTCGCCAACGTATCCTCTTCTCCGATCATAGCCTCGCCACCGACGCCGCCTTCGCCGAGGTGCAGCTCATCTCCTGCCGGAACGTCCTCATCTACTTCGAGAGATCATTGCAGAGCCGCACCCTCGGCCTCTTCATCGACTCGCTCTGCCCGAGGGGTTTCGTGGGGCTCGGAAAGCATGAGTCGCTGCGTTTCATCGAGGGCGGGGCCAGCTTCGAGGCGTTCGCTCGCGACGACAACATCTTTCGGGCGGTGGCGTGATGAGGCCAGCGATCGCCGACTCGAGCCCTTCGTCCGCGTCGAGCCGGGAGGGCCCGAGGCTCCCTCCCAAGGAGCGGCCCACCCTCCTGCTCGTGGACGATCTCCCCGAGAACCTCTTCGCCCTGGAGCAGGTCCTCCGCCGCGACGACGTCGACATCGTCACGGCGGGCTCGGGCCCCGAGGCGCTGGAGCTCCTCCTCACCCGCGACGTCGCCCTGGCCCTCATCGACGTCCAGATGCCGGAGATGGACGGCTTCGATCTCGCCGCCCTGATGCGCGGCGTGGAGCGCACCCGGCACGTGCCCATCATCTTCGTCACCGCGGGCTCCAGCGATCGTCAGCGGATCTTCCGGGGCTACGAGGCGGGGGCCGTCGACTTCCTCTTCAAACCCATCGACGTGGAGATCTTGCGCAGCAAGGTCGACGTCTTCATCACCCTGGAGCGTCAGCGCAAGGCCCTCGAGGCGAGCGAGGCAAAGTTCCGCAGCCTCTACGAGCTGGGCATGATCGGGGTCGTCTACACCTGCCCGAACCGCGACATCGTCGACGCCAACGACGCCTTCCTCGAATTGGTCGGCTATTCCCGGGCGGATCTGGAGGAGGGCCTCCTCTCCACCCTGGAGCTCGTGCCTCCGGGCTTCTCCGGCGGTGGCGAGACCGCCCTCGACCAGCTGGATCGGGAGGGCAGCTACGGTCCGTTCCATCAGGAGCTCCTGCATCGGAGCGGCCATAAGGTCCCCGTCCTGGCCGGAGGTGCCTTGGTCGATCACGACGGCGTCGCCGTCTCCTTCGTCTTGGACGTGACCGAGCAGAAGGAATCGGAGCGAATGCGCGAGCTCTTCGTCGCGATCCTCGGACACGATCTGCGCAACCCGCTGGGGTCGATGCTGCTGGGAGCCCAGCTCGCCCTCTCCCGATCCGACGAGCAGTCGATCCGCAGGCCCCTCCAGCGGGTCCTCGACGGCGGCGCGCGGATGGTGCGCATGATCGACCAGCTCCTCGACATGACCCGGATCCAGAATGGCGGGACCATCGCCCTCAGCCTCGACGACGCCAACCTCTGCGAGCTCCTGGATCAGGTGCTGCTCGGCGCCGCCGCGCCGCGAGGCCGCTTCCAGGTGGAGACCCTGGGCGATACCACCGGCCGCTGGGATCCGGATCGTCTCTTCCAGGTCCTCTCCAACCTGATCGGCAATGCCTGCGATCACGGGCCCCCCGACCATCCGATCCACCTGCGAGTCGACGGTCGGTCCGACGACGAGGTGGCGCTTCACATCCGCAACGCCGGCCCCGCCATCCCCGAGTCCTTGCGTTCCGTCGTCTTCGAGCCGTTCCGTGGCACCGCCGATCGCAAACGGCGATCGCGGGGGCTCGGCCTCGGGCTCTACATCACCCGACAGTTCGTCCTCGCCCATGGGGGCACCATCTCGCTGGAGTCCAGCGACGAGGCGGGGACGGCCTTCGAGGTGCGGCTGCCTCGGAGGAGCTGAACGAGCGCCTCCAGCCGGGGCGCGATCCGTCGCGGGCTGCTCTTCCAGGCCGTCGTCGGAGCGCGCGGGCTGCCTCGTCCAGGCGATCGTCGGCAGGCGCGGCCAGGCGGCCCCGGGGGTTCGCCGGCCGGCGGCGATCCGGGGCGCTCGGTATCCTCGCCGCTCCCGTGGTAGATCGTCGCCGAAGCGGTCGATCCTGACAGGCTGCCGCATCGTCGGATCCAAAGATGGAGATCTACCAGTTGATCCTTGCTCGCCCTCCGCGTCCAGAGCTCAGCCCCGAATGAGCCCACAGCCCGAGATCGTGCTCTCCGCAGAAGACATCGCGCGCTTCGGTGGCAGCCCGACCGAATCATTCCAATCGAATCTCGAGGCGATCCAGGCGCGTATCGCCGCGGCGTGTGCCCGGGCGGGCCGGCGGCCGGAGGAGGTCCGCCTCCTCCCGGTCACCAAGACCGTACCGGCCCACGTCCTGCGCCTCGCCTTCGCCGCCGGCGTCGCCGAGATGGGGGAGAACAAGCTGCAGGAGGCCCGAGACAAGCAGACCGAGCTCGACGACCTGCCCATCCGCTGGAGCATCATCGGACACCTGCAGACCAACAAGGTCCGCACCCTCGTCCGCTTCGCCTCCGAGTTCCACGCCCTCGACAGGCCCCGGATCGCCAACGAGCTGAATCGTCGCCTGGAGGTGGAGGGGCGCGACCTCGACGTCTACGTCCAGGTGAATACCTCCGGTGAATCCAGCAAATATGGGCTTCAGCCCGACGAGCTCCTCCCCTTCGTCGAACGACTCTCCGACTACCCCCGCTTGAAGCCCCGGGGCCTGATGACCCTGGCGCTCTTCAGCTCGGACACGGAGAAGGTGCGCGCCTGCTTCCGGCTCCTGCGCACCCTTCGCGACCACGCCGTGCAGGTCCACCCCGGCCTCGAGGGCCTCTCGATGGGCATGTCGGGCGACTATGAGGTCGCCATCGAAGAGGGCGCCACCGTCGTACGCGTCGGGCAGGCAATCTTCGGACCGAGGCCCACCGACGACGCTCAATACTGGCCGGGCGCTGCCCACTGAAGGAACCGCCCCCGCAAGGCGCGGGAGCGCGATCCTTCAGGTCGCGCTTTCGCGCGAAGGGCTCCCCTTGCGTTCGCCTCCCCGCTCGCGGGCCACGAATCCGAGCATCAGCCCATCGAAGAGGCCGAAGCCGCGCCGGCCCCGGACCGTCGCTCCGCTGATCGCGAATTCACTTCTCGGGAGAGAGCCGGATCGATCCGGAGATGGCGTTCTCCTCCTCGAGGTCCTCAGCGTTACCGTCCTGGAAGAGTCCTTCGAAGGTGAGCGCGAGCCGATCGAGCCGGAACCGGAGGTCCCCCTCGATGGCCTCGAGCTCGAGGGTCCCCGACACCGACCGCTGATAGAACGGGAGGCCAGCGACCCCGTGTTCCAGGACGAGGGTGGCGGTCATCTCTTCCGCTTTATAATCCTCGGCGTCGGCGATCAGACGGTAGGTCCCTGGCTGCACCGCTTCGCCCTTCCTCCCCTTGATCATCACCCTGGCGGTGATCGTGCCGAAGTGACCGCCATCGGTCCATCCTGCGAGCGCCGTCGCGCTGAAGCGCTGCCCCTCGTCGAACCAGAAGGTGTTGACCCTCGAGACCTTGATGTTCGCGTCGCGGACGACGCCGTCGTGGCTGACCTCGATCCCCTCTTCGCCGAGCGTCGAGGCGGGATCGCCGCTGCCGCCCCCGCCACAACCCTGGATCGACACGGCGCCGACGAGCAACCATCCGGCCACCAGGATCGACGAGTCGAGCCGACGGCGGCGGCGGCGGCGGCGAACGGCGAGCGGAGCACCAATGCTGAACAATTCATCTGCGTGTGATGGACTCATCTGTCCACCCTATCACGGCCCCGCTCCCGGCTGGCCCCTCCGACGACGGCGTGCAGCGCCACCGCAGCTCCCGGCGTCACCCCGCCGCTTTACGTCTCCGGGGGATCGCACTACTGTGCCGGGCCATGAAGAAGACGCTCATTCTCTATGGCTATCAAAAGTGCAGCACCTGTCGCGACGCCGAGAAGGCGCTCCGTGACAGCGGTGTCGCCTACGAGAAGGTCGCGTTGGTCGACTCACCTCCTGACGCCGCGACCTTCCTGCGCTGGATGAAGGCGAACGGCCATCCGACCAGGAAGTGGATCAACACCTCGGGCCAGGGCTACCGCGCCCTCCTCGCGGAGCGGGGCAAGCAGGCGGTGGACGACCTCTCGCCGGAAGATCTCGCCCAGCTCTTCGCCGCCGACGGGAAGCTGGTGAAGCGCCCGCTCCTCGTCGACGGCGATCGCGTGATCGTCGGCTTCGATCGGGAGGCCTACGCATCCCTCGTCTGAGGGCTATCGCCCCTTCAGGCCTGCGGCATCTCGAGGTGATGGGACGGTGATTCCTGCGGAAACGCGGGGATCTCCTCCTGCATCCGCTCGTGGGGATAGCACCACGCCCAGTTCATGCCGGGCTCGAAGGCCTTCATCACAGGATGCCCGCTCTGTTGAAAATGGGCGGTGGCGTGACGGCCCGGTGAGCTGTCACAACACCCAACGTGACCACAATCCATACAGAGCCTCAACGAGACCCACTCACCTTTCGATGCCAGGCACTCCTTGCATCCGGGGCCACTCGGATCGACCGGATCCCGATCCATCCTGGAGAACTTCTCGAGATGCGAACACTCTGCCATCGTGACACCTCCCGCGCCCGAGCAAGCTAGGGGCGCTGGCGCTCCCGGCAAGCCCGGCCGGCCGCGGGACTGTCGACCAATTGGCGCTACGTCCCCTTTTCGGCGGCCTCCTCCGGCGCGCCGCTCCATCGCAGCGGGCGAGGCGTAGGTCTCGCCCGAGCAGGTCCGCCGTCGCTGCGATGCGTCGGTAGCGAATGACCGCATAGCCCAGCGAGACCAGCCGAGCCAGCTCGTCTCCTGGGCGTCAGCCGCGTCAGCTCTGGCGCAAGGATACGTGAGCTGGGACTCGCGACCAAAGAGCAGGAGCGCCTCCTCCTCGTCCGATGCTTCGCGGTCTGCACGTCGAACGCTTCTCTTATCCCTGCGCACGCCTCAGGCGCAGCGCGTTCGCGATCACGGAGACCGAGCTCAGGCTCATCGCCGCGGCGGCGATGACGGGGCTGAGCAGGAGGCCGAACACCGGGTACAGCACACCGGCGGCGATCGGCACACCCGCGGCGTTGTAGACGAACGCGAAGAACAGGTTCTGCCGGATGTTGGCCATGGTCTGCCCGCTCAGGCGAATCGCTCGCACGATCCCGCGCAGATCGCCCTTCACCAGGGTCACGGGAGCGCTCTCCATCGCGATGTCGGTGCCGGTGCCCATGGCGATCCCGACCTCGGCTTGGGCCAGGGCGGGCGCGTCGTTGATCCCGTCGCCCGCCATCGCCACGAACGCGCCCCCGGCCTGGAGCCTCTTCACGGCGTCCACCTTCTGATCGGGGAGTACCTCGGCGATCACCTCATCGATACCCAGCTTCTTCGCGACGGCCAGCGCGGTGGTCCGGCTGTCGCCGGTGAGCATCACGATGCGCAGGCCCTCCTCGTGGAGCTGCCGGATCGCCTCGGCGGTCCCCTCCTTGATCGGATCGGCCACGCCGATCAGGCCGGCCAGCACGCGATCGATCGCGGCGAACATCACCGTCTGGCCCTCGGCCCGCAGCTCCTCGGCCGTTCGGTCCAGCGCATCGATCGAGAGGCCGAGGTCCCGCATCATCGCGCGGTTGCCGACCGCCACGAAGCGACCCGAGACCTGCGCCCGGACGCCCTTTCCGGTGACGCTTCCAAATCCCTCCACGTCCATGAGGGGGAGCCCGCGCGCCTGGGTCCCCCGCACGATCGACTCGGCCAGCGGGTGCTCGCTCGCCCGCTCGAGGCTTGCGACGAGGGCGAGGAGCTCATCCTCCGCGACGCCTTCGGTGGCGATGACCGACATCAGCCGCGGACGGCCCTCCGTGAGGGTCCCGGTCTTGTCGACCACCAGGGTGCTGAGCTTTCGCAGGTTCTCGATCGCTTCGGCGTTCCGGAAGAGGACGCCCAGGGACGCGCCCTTCCCCGTCGCGACCATGATCGACATGGGGGTGGCGAGGCCGAGCGCACATGGGCAGGCGATGATCAGCACCGCCACCGCGTTGATCAGGGCGTGGGCCATGCGCGGTTCGGGGCCAACCAGGGACCAGACCACGAAGGTGCCGATCGCGATCAGGATCACCGCCGGGACGAAGTAGCCGGAGACGACGTCCGCGAGCTTCTGGATCGGCGCCCGGCTCCGCTGCGCCTCGGAGACCATCGCCACGATCCGCGCCAGCAGCGTGTCGGAGCCGACCTTCTCGGCGCGCATCACCAGCGATCCGCTACCATTGATGGTGGCGCCCACCACCTGATCGCCCGATGCCTTGGCGATGGGCATCGGCTCTCCCGAGACCATCGACTCGTCGATGGTGCTGCTCCCCTCCAGCACGATCCCATCGACCGGGACCTTCTCGCCCGGGCGGATGCGCAGCCGATCGCCGACGTGAACATGCTCGAGCGGGATATCCTCTTCGCTCCCGTCGTCGCGCAGACGCCGGGCGGTCTTGGGGGCGAGGCCCAGGAGCTTCTGGATCGCCGAGCCGGTCTGACTACGGGCCCGCAGCTCGAGGACCTGCCCGAGGAGGATCAACGCCACGATGACGACAGCGGCCTCGAAATAGACTCCGACCTCGCCGGTGGCGTCCCGGAAGGCCTCCGGAAAGATCCCCGGGGCGACGGCGGCGATCGAGCTGTAGACGAAGCCGACGGAGACCCCGAGCCCAATCAGGGTGAACATGTTGAGGCTGCGGTGCTTCACCGACGCGACGGCACGGACGTAGAAGGGCCACGCCGCCCAGGTGCAGATGGGGATCGCCAGGAGCAGCTCGAGGAGGGTTCGCGTCCGAGGCGAGAGGAGCGCCGAGATCGGCTGTCCCGGGAGCATGTCGCCCATCGAGAGGAGGATGATGGGGACGCTGAAGACGACGGAGACCCAGAACCTCCGTCTCATCTCCCGCAGCTCCGGGTTCTCCTCCACCAGGCCGGTGACGACCTTCGGCTCGAGGGCCATGCCGCACTTCGGGCAGGAACCCGGCGCGTCCCGCACGATCTCGGGGTGCATCGGACACGTCCACTCGGCCTTCTCGGCGGCGGGTGCAGGCGTCGCGCGCTCGAGCGCCATGCCGCACTTCGGACAGGAGCCCGGCGTGTCGCTCACGACCTCGGGGTGCATCGGGCAGGCATATCTGCCCCGCATATCGAGCTCAGCTGCGATCGAGGACGCCCGCTCGGTAGTCGGCGAACGCCTGCCGGATCTCACCTTCCGTATTCATCACGAAGGGGCCGCGCTGCACGATCGGCTCGCGCAAGGGGCGGCCAGCGGCGACCAGGAGCTCGCTCCGCTGCGAGGGCGCGCGCACCTTCAGCCGCTGCCCCGGGCCGAGGAGGGCGAGCCCTCCCTCGCGGACCAGGATCTCCTCCGGCCCGATCGCCACCTCGCCGCTGCCGACGAAGACGAAGGCCGTATGGGACTCTGGCGTGTCGATCTCGAAAGGGCGGTCGTCCTCGAGCAAGGAGGTGAAGAGGATCGGCTGCGTCGGCCTCTCGCGGACCGGGCCGACGAGCCCCTGTACCTCGCCGGAGATGACGGAGAGGCGGCTGCCCGAGGACGCGAGCGTCCCTTGCGCGAGCTGCGCCGGACCGAGGTCCTGATAGAACTGCGGGCAGAGCTTCTCTGTGGAAGGCAGGTTCACCCAAAGCTGAAAGCCCGACATCAGCCCCTCCTCCTGCTCCGGCATCTCGGAGTGGATGATCCCGCGTCCGGCGGTCATCCACTGGGCCCCTCCGCCTGCGATCGACCCTTCGTTGCCACGGCTGTCACGGTGCCGCATCCGCCCCTCCATCATCACCGTCACCGTCTCGAAGCCCCGATGCGGATGCGAAGGAAAGCCCCGGATGTAGGCGCCCGGATCATCCGAATGAAATCGGTCGAGCAGCAGGAACGGATCGAGGTTCCGAAGCGACGGCTGTCCGATCACCCGATTGATCCGGACGCCGTCACCGTCCGTCGTCGGCATGCCGTGGAGCACCCGCTCGACCCGACGCTGCGAACGGCCCACGAAGGCGGGGGCCTTACAGCCCGCCGCCACGACGGCGAGGCCCGACTGTACGAGGAAATGGCGTCGGCTCGTTCCCATAGCCTACGACTCTAACCCAGACCGCGCAGCCGGCAACTCGTCCTGCAAGCGCCCTCAGACGGCATCTTTCAGCACCCGCTCTCTGGCCTCGGCCCCCTTCATCGAGGGAGCGCGTGGCCTTGGGTCGAGGCCCAATCCGCCGCGGTGCGGCCCATGCCGTCGCGGTGGCTGCGATCGGCGCCGCGGCCCAGCAGCTTGGAGGCCGCCTGGTTGCCGGCGAGGGCGGAGAACATCAGCGCGGTCTGCCCGACCAGGTTCGGCTGATCGACGGGGCAGTCCTGGGCGAGCAGCAGATCGACCACGTCTTCGTGTCCTTTGAAGGCCGCTCCCATCAGGGCGGTGTTGCCTCGCTTGTCGCCACGGCAGGGATCGGCCGCCTGGCCGAGAAGCCATTGCACCGCCTCGAGGTGCCCGTGGTAGGCGGAGAGGATCAGCGCGGTGTAGCCGCGGTCGTCGGCCGCGTCGAGGGAGACGCCGGCCTGCGCGAGGCCCTGGAGGGTCTTCAGATCGCCTTCGCGGGCGGACTCGAGGAGGAGGGCCTCGGCGCGGGAGCGCTCGACGACCACGCCCTGATCGGATGCGAGCTCTGGCGGGGATGACGCGGTGTTCGGGGCGCAGCTCGAGAGGATGAGCGCGCAGAGGACAAAGAGAGACGAGCGGATCATGGGGCCTCCGACAGGTCCGGGGCGCGACGCAGGCGCCCCGGACCGCGCAAGGGGTGGGGCTACTCGGTCCTGGCCATGGCGCCGATCGCTGCCTCGAGGCGGCGGCCGTACTCCTCGTCGGCCTGCTTGAAGTGGTGGATCATCCGCGCGCGGATCTCGGCGGACTTCACCTGGCCGAGGTCGGCGGCGAGGTTTCGCACCAGGTTGTCGCGATCGCCGGGGTTGAGCGCCCGGTAGAAGTCGCCGGCCTGCCCATAGGGGTTCTGCTTGGCGATGGCGATCTGCTGGGTGGGCCCGGTGAGGGTCATCCCGACGACGCGGGTGTGATCCGAGGCCGGGAGCGGCGCGACCATGCTGGGCTCGTAGTTCACGTGGGGATCCACCGTCTGCACCACGCCCATATTCATCGCGCCGTGTTGGTTGTTGGTGAAGACCGGCACCATCGGACGGTTGACCGGGAGGTCGAGGTAGTTCGCCCCCAGCCGGTAACGCTGCGTGTCGGCGTAGGAGAAGAGCCGGCCCTGGAGCATGCGATCCTCGCTGGGCTCGACCCCGGGAGGGAGAACTCCTGGAGAGAACGCGACCTGCTCCGTGTATTGGAAGAAGTTGTCGGGGATCCGGTTCAACGTGAAGGTCCCGAGCTTCACCGGCGGGATCTCCGCCTCGGGCCAATCCTTGGTGGCGTCGAGCGGATCGAAGGAGAACTTTCCTAGATCCTTCGGCTCGATGATCTGGACGAAGAAGTCCCAGCTCGGGAAGTCGCCGCGGCCGAGGGCTTCGTAGAGGTCACGGGTGGCGTGAGCAGCGTCCTTGCCCTGGACCTCGGGGATCTGATCCAGGGTGAGGTTCTTCACGCCCTGCTTCGTCTTCCAGCCGAACTTGGCGTAGCGGACCTCTCCCTTCGCGTTCACGAACTTGAAGGCGTGGACGGACGAGCCGTCCATGTTCCGATAGGTGGCCGGCGTGCCGAGGTCGGAGTAGACGCGGGTGAGCATATGCGTCGACTCGGGCAGGTGGCTGAAGAAGTCGAAGAACCGGTTCGGATCCTGGTGGTTGGTCACCGGATCCGGCTTGAGGGAATGGATCATGTCGGGGAACTTGATCGCGTCCCGGATGAAGAAGATGGGCAGGTTGTTGCCGACGATGTCCCAGTTGCCCTCCTCCGTGTAGAACTTCAGCGCGAAGCCGCGGGGATCGCGGGCGGTCTCCGGCGAACCTGCCGGATGGATCACCGTGGAGAAGCGCACGAACATCGGCGTCTTCTTGCCGGAGGCCGAGAGCATCTTGGCGCGGGTGAGCTTCGAGAAGTCGCCGGCGCTGACGAACTCACCGTGGGCGCCGGTGCCGCGGGCGTGGACTACCCGCTCGGGGATCCGCTCCCGATCGAAGCGGGCCAGCTTCTGGATCAGGTGGAAGTCCTGGAGCAGGACGCCGCCGTTCGATCCCGCCGTCAGCGAGTTCTGGTTATCGCCGACCGGTGTGCCGTGATCGGTCGTCATCATGTTTTCTGCCATCGAGAAGGCCGGTGCGAGCAGCACTCCTGCTGCCGCAAACATCGTCGCCGTCTTCCTCATATGTATTCACCTCCGTCAAAGGGGGATCCTTCCGGACAGGATGTCCGGACTTCGAGAGGATCACCTTTGGAAGGCGATAGGGCCAAGACATATGCCCTATTGATTCGATAGCCCCAGGCTATCATCGACGATCAGGGCGTCGCGACCGACTCGAACGGCTCCGACGGGCCCCCCTCTCACGCAGCTATCGGGCGAGCCCTCCGCCGAGGTGCGCTCTCCCGTGGGGGGCGTCCAGATCGATCTCGGGCCCCTTGGGCACGATCTGGCGGGGGTTCAGGGCGGGGTGGCTGCGGTAGTAGTGCTGCTTGATGTGGTCGAGGTTGCAGGTCTCGGCGATCCCGTCCGTCTGGTAGATATCACGCAGATATCCAGACAGCGCCGGGTAGTCCGAGATCCGCCGGATGTTGCATTTGAAGTGCACGTAATAGACGGGATCGAAGCGGAGGAGCGTGGTGAAGAGACAGACATCCGCCTCGGTGAGGGAGTCTCCGCAGAGGTAGCGCTGCTTTCCCAGGAGCGCCTCGTAGCGATCGAGCGCGGCGAAGAGGCCCGAGACCGCTTCGTCATAGGCGGCCTGCGTGAACGCGAAGCCCGCCCGATAGACGCCGTTGTTCACCGTCTCGTACATCCCGCCGATCGCGGCGTCGATCATCTCTCGCAGCGCCTCTGGGTAGAGCGTGACTCGATTCTTCGCGATCGCGTCGAGCTGGGTGTCGAGCATCCGCATGATCTCCCGCGACTCGTTGTTCACCACCGTCTGGCGCACCTTGTCCCAGAGGATCGGCACCGTCACCCGCCCCGTCATCTCGGGCCGCGCCTTGACGTAAACCTGCCAGAGCCAGGTGGCGCCGTTCACCTGATCCGGCGTCGCTCCCGGGGCGTCCGAGAAGAACCAGCCGTCCTCTCCCATGTAGGGATCGACCACGGAGACCGAGATCGCGTCCTCCAACCCCCTGAGCTTGCGCAGGATCAAGGTGCGATGCGCCCAGGGGCAGGCGAGGGAGACGTAGAGGTGGTAGCGCCCGGCTTCCGCAGGGAAGTCCGACAATCCATCCGCCGCGATCCGATCCCGAAAGGTCGTCTGCTCCCGCCGGAAGGCGCCCTTCTCGTCCGCCTCGTATTCCTTGCTCGTCCACTTGCCATCGATCAGTTTTCCCATGGGCGGGAGGATAGGCCAGCGAACCACCCCCCACAATCGATCGCTGCGCTGGCGTCGAGCGCAGCGAGATCAAGCCGCGTCGACCACGCGACCGCGTCCCTCGTCCTTGGCGCGATAGAGCGCGGCGTCCGCTTGCGAGAGCAGGGTCAGAGGAGGCCGACGAGGCGGCGCAGGATGTCCCGGAGCGCCGCCATTCGCTGGACGCCGAGCTCGCCCTCGAGCCACCGCAGGACCTCCGGCCCATCGAGGAGGCTCTTCTCTCCGGCGGGTGTGAAGCGGACGGTCTTCGCAGATCGATTGCAGGGATCGTCCGCGCGCTCGAGGAGCCCCTCGCGCCCTACTTGAACCGTTCTCGAAGAGATCACAGAGCCCGACCCGCCGCCCTGCTCTCTGGCCGGATCGCTCCCCGCCTCGCATCTCTCCCGCCGGCAGGGCCCCAATCGCGGCGCCCCGCAGCGTTGCAAGAGCGCCCGCTCGATCCCAAGCATTGGCGTCAACGGCCTGCCCCCGCGGGTCCACGAGGGAAGGAAACCATGTCGAAGTCGATCAAGGCGATGTTGCCGCTCTTTGGATTCATTCTGATCTCGTCTTGCGCTCACGGGCAGAAGGAGTCGCAGCCAACCGGCGGGAAGGGGGACGTCGTCAGCGCGCTGAAGGCGGCCGGCTTCCAGGAGCGGAAGGCGGACACGCCGGAGAAGACCCGGGAGCTCCATGGGCTCACGCAGAATCGGATCGTGGCCCATGAGAGCAACCGGGGTACCTTCTTCACCTACGCGGACGGGGACGATTGTGGGTGCGTCTACGTCGGCGACGTGGCCGCATACGAGAGGTTCCAGAAGATCGCGGTCCAGCGGGGGATCAGCGACCGACAGCGGACGGCGGTGGACGAGCCGTCGCACGCGAGGATCGACTGGGATCTCTGGAACATCCCCGCCGGATAATGTGAGCTATCGAGCAGCCCTTCCGTAGCCTCGTTCGCCGAAACACATCGCGACCTGGAGGCGCAGTCGATCGGCAGGGAGCTGCTTCGGGCCGAGCCAATCCAGCTCCTCGGCGATCGGCCCGACCGTGTCCTGCGGGGCTCCCCAGACCTGCAATTGGGCGATCCGCATGGTTCTCAACAACCGCCCGAAGGCCGGCCGCGCGCGCCGCCCCCGCGAGGCCCTAGCCTCAGCTCCCACCCTGCCCTCGCCTTCCGTGGCGCAGGGCCAGGCTGCCGCTCCTTGGCGCGCAGCTTTCGCGGGGTGGGATTCGCATCGGGCCGCTGCCTGCGGTCGGGAGAGCGCGCGTGGGCAACAACGAAGACGTCAGGGGGCTGCTCCTCGCCGGGGGGCGGTCGACGAGGATGGGGCGGGATAAGCGGCTACTGCCGATCGACGGCGAGCCGATGGTGGCGCGGGCCTATCGCGCGCTGGACGACGCCTTCGGCGCGCCCTGGGTGCTGGTGGCGGGAAAGGAGGACATCCGCAAGCTCGCGCCGCTCCTCGGCGCCGCCGCCCGCTTCCTCCCCGATCGAAGTCCGGACGCGGGTCCGCTCGCCGCCATGGCCGACGCCCTCGAGAGGTTGGATCGCCCCTTCGCCTTCCTCCTCGCCACCGATGTCCCTGGCATGGACGCCGCTGCGCTCATCGCCTTCGATCGGCTGCGATCGCTCCATGCCCCAGCCGCCGACGCCACCGTCGCTCTCTCGGCGGAGAAGCTGCAAGTCACCTGTGGCTTCTACCGTCGCAGCCTGGCGCCGATTTTCCGCGCGTCCATCCGCGAGGGGAGCCGCTGCCTCTCGACCAGCCTGCGACGGCCGGGCCTTCGGGTCCACACCGTCTCCGACCAGGAGCTGGGCGGTCCGCGGATCTTCGAGAACCTCAACACGCCCGACGACCACCGCCGCTTCATAGCCGGCCAACGATCTGCCCATGCCTCCTGAACCCCTGCCGATCGACCTCGGCCTGCCGGGGCTGGTGGACTCCTGCGGACGTCGGCTGAAGAGCCTGCGGGTCTCGGTGACCGATCGCTGCAACCTGCGCTGCGCCTACTGCCTGCCCGAGGGCAGCAGGGGTTTCTGCGCCAGAGAGGAGACCCTCTCCTTCGACGAGATCGTCCGGGTGGTGCGGGTGGCCTCCCGCCTCGGCGTCGATCACATCCGCATCACCGGCGGCGAGCCGCTCCTAAGACCTCGAGTGGCGGAGCTGATCGGCCGGCTGAGGGCGGAGACCACGGCGCGGGAGGTGGCCCTGACCACCAACGGCGTCCTCCTCGCCCGCCACGCGGAAGCCCTCGCCGCCGCCGGCCTCGATCGCCTCACGGTGAGCGCCGACTCGCTGCGCCCCGATCGCTTCCTGGCGATCACCGGCAGAGGGAGGCTCGATGAGGTCTGGGAGGGGATCCGCCTGGCCGCAGCGGCTGGCCTCCGGCCGATCAAGATCAACGTGGTGGTCCTGCGGGGGATGAACGAGGACGAGATCGACGCCTGGGCCGAGCTCACGCGCGGCAACGATCTGATCGTCCGCTTCCTGGAGCTGATGCCCATCGGCGAGGGCGCCGCCGCCGGCATCGCCGGGCGCTTCGTGGATCTGAGCGAGCAGCGCCGGCGGCTGGAGTCCAGGCTCGGCATCGTGCGGATCGAGGGGCCCAAGGGCAACGGCCCCGCCCGCTACTGGCAGATCCCTGGCGCCAAGGGCGTGCTCGGCTTTATCACTCCGCTCTCGCAGAGCTACTGCGACACCTGCAGCCGCTTCCGCCTCACGGCGCGAGGTGAGCTGCGCCCCTGCCTCGCGTACGAGCAGAGCGTGCCGCTGGCCGAAGCCGCCCGGGCGGGAGACGAGCCCGCGATCGAGGCCGGCCTGCGCCGGGCCGCGGCGATCAAGCCCGCGGGGCACGCCTGGAGAGATGGGCAGATCACCCACACCCGCATGTCGGGGATAGGAGGCTGAAGATGAAGGTGGAGGTCGAGTTCATGGGCTACCTCAAGTCCGCCGCCAAGGCCGAGCGGCTCGAGTACGAGCTGGCTCCCTCGGCGCCCACCGTCCGTCACGTGATCGAGGAGGTCGCCTGGGGGATCGAGATGCCCCTCGATCGCTTCGATTGGATCGCGGTCCTCGTCGACGACGAGCTGGTCGGCCCTTCCCATCCCCTGCGAGAAGGGGACGTCGTCTCGCTCCTCCCGCCCGTGAGCGGGGGATAGACATCGACCCGCACCTCACCACCGCCGCCATCGACCTGGAAGCGCTGATCCGCGCTGGCGACGATCCGACGGCGGGTGCCCTCGCGATCTTCGTGGGGACGGTCCGGGCGCAGAACGAAGGACGACCGGTGGTCGCGATCACCTACGAGGCCCATACGAGGCTGGGGCCGAAGGTCCTCGCCTCCATCGAGGACGAGGTGCGGGAGCGCTTCCCGATCCTCTTTTGCCGCGTGGTCCACCGGATGGGGAGGCTCTCCGTCGGCGAAGCCAGCGTCGCCTGCGTGGTCCGCTCCGCCCACAGGGACCCGGCCTTCTCGGCGCTGCGCCACGCCGTCGAAGCGGTGAAGACACGGGCGCCGATCTGGAAGCTCGAGCACTACGACGACGGGGAGGCCGTCTACCTGGACGGCGTCTCCTTGATCAAGGAGGAGCCGCGATGAGAGACATCAGCGCCAAGAGCGAAACCCACCGCGAGGCGATCGCCGAGACCTTCGTGAGGATGCCGGCCTCCGCCCTTCGGGCCCTGCGGGATCGACGGCTCGAGAAGGGCGACGCCCTCGAGATCGCGAGGGTGGCGGCGATCATGGCTGCCAAGCGGACCCACGAGCTGATCCCCTTCTGCCACTCGATCCCCATCGCCCACGTGATGGTGGATTATGACCTCGAAGAGGCGGGGGTGCGCGTCCGCATCACGGTGCGCTCCAACGCCCCCACCGGGGTGGAGATGGAGGCGCTCACCGGCGCGTCGCTGGCTGCGCTCACCCTCTACGACATGCTCAAGCCCCACACCTCCGAGCTCGAGATCGAAGCCCTGAGGCTGGTGGCGAAGACCGGAGGGAAGACCGACTTCCACGAGGGTCTGGCGCCGCCTGCGTCCCTGGCGCTGATCTCCCTCACCGGTGAGAAGGATCGCGCGGGCGCCGCGTTGGCGGAGGTGCTGGATCGGGATCCCAGGATCGCGATCACCGAGCACCTCCGGCTGGCAGGCGGCGCCGAACCGCTCCTGGCGCAGGTCCGCCAGCTGGTGGATCGGGGGACGGAGCTGATCTTCACGGTGGGAGGCACGGGCCTCTCGCCGGACGACTTTGCCGTCGAGGCGCTGCGCCCCCTGGTCGATCGGGAGATCCCCGGGATCATGGAGGCGGCTCGCGCCTACGGCCAGCGGCGGACGCCCTACGCCATGCTCTCCCGTGGCTTCGCCGGGCTGATCGGCGAGACCCTGCTGGTGACCCTCCCAGGGAGCAGCCGCGGCGTCATCGAGAGCCACGCCGCGATCTTCCCCACCGTGCTCCACTACGTCTCGGGCCGGCGGCGCCACGCGGAGCGTCGGTGAAAGGGTCGATCTCCGTAGACGCTCCACTACGTCATCGGCCGACGCGTCACGCGGAGCGTCGATGAAGGAGTCGATCTCCGTAGACGAAGCCCGCGCGATCATCCTCGACTCGGTGGTGCGGATGGGCGGCGAGAAGCTGCCGATCACCGAGGGGCTAGGCCGGATCCTCGCCGAGTCCATCGCCTCCCCCTGGGATCTCCCGCCGCTCGACAACTCGGCGATGGACGGCTTCGCGATCCGTGCGGTGGACGTGGGCCGCGCGACCCTCGCCCAGCCGGCGTCATTGGAGGTGATCGACGAGCTGCCGGCGGGGCGGCTGCCCACCACCAGCCTGCGGCCCGGGACCGCGATCCGGATCATGACCGGCGCCGCGACGCCCGAGGGCGCCGACGCCGTGGTGCGAGTGGAGGACACTCGCTCCGAGGGGGCGACGGTCCTCATCAAGTCGGCCGTACAACCCGGAGAGAACGTGCGCCGGGCCGGTGAGGACGTCAGGCGGGGCGAGGAGGTCCTGGCCGCCGGCGCGGCGCTGACGCCTGCGGCCATCGCCATGGCGGCGAGCGTCGGGCGTTCTTTCGTCCGGGTCGTGCAGCGGCCGCGGGTGGCGATCCTCTCCACCGGCGACGAGCTGGTCGAGGTCGACGGCAGCCGCAAGCATGGCAGGATCGTCGCGTCCAACCTCTACGCGCTGGAGGCCCTGGTGCGAGAGTGTGGCGCTTTCCCCCTCAGCCTGGGCGTCGCCGCCGATCGCGAAGAGGCGATCGAGGCCAGCCTCAGGGAAGCACTGATAGCTGACGCCATCATCACCACAGGCGGTGTCTCGGTGGGAGACTACGATTGGGTCAAGGGGGTGCTGGCCCGCCTGGGTACCGAGATGAAGTTCTGGCGGGTGGCGATGAAGCCCGGACATCCGCTGGCCTTCGGCGCCCTGGGCGGCAAGCCCGTCTTCGGACTGCCAGGCAACCCCGTCTCCTGCATGATCTCCTTCGAGCAATTCGTCCGCCCCGCCCTCCTCCGGATGATGGGCCATCGCCACCTGCGCCGTCCCTCCGTCCCGGCCCTACTCCAGGAGACCCTCCACCAAAGACCCGGCCGCACCAGCTTCCTCCGCGCGCTGGTCTCCCGTGACGGCGAGGCCTTCCGGGTGCGGCTCGCCGGCAATCAATCGAGCGGCGCACTCCTCCCCATGGTCCGGGCCAACGGCCTCCTCGTCTTCCCCGCCCATCTCTCCGAGCTCCGCGAAGGCGACCTCACTCAGGTCGAGATCATCGACCCCTCCTTCTGGGAGCTCGCCTGAGACGAGAGCACAGCCTCCCTCGCCCGCCATGAGTTCGTGAACTCCCCCTCAATTGGCTTAATGACGCCATTGGCATTCACCAGGTGAGGCTTATGAATGGCAACAAGCAAAATGAAGGGGGATTCGAGAGGGTCGTGAGCGCGCAAGGGCTCCGGCGCCTCCCGGCGAGGAGGCGCATGGAGGCTCCTGTGGCCGGCACGGCCTGGACGCCCCGGAGACCCTCGGCCATGCCTCGTCGCCGCCTACCCCAGGAGGCCGCTTCGCCAGGATGAATATCCTCCCGACGGGCGCTGAAGCTCCTTACCTCGTGAGGTAACGGAGCAGGCCGATGTTGAGGGCGAGGCAGAGGAGGCTCACCAGCGCGGCGGGGACCACGATGGAGTCGTCTCCGGCGAGCCAGGCGTTCATGGTGGCGGTGAGGAGCCAGAGCTGGAGGGAGACCAGGAGGATCACGAAGAGCAGGATCGCGTTGACGATGGGAATCCGGCGGGCCCGGATGAACGGCGGTCGGGTCTTCATCTCCCGGGGAGCTCGACGCCGGTGGCGACCACCTGCCGGCCGCGGACCTCGATCAGCACCTTGGGCAGCGCCCGCTGCGGCGGTCCTGCCGTGACCGCCCCGGTCTCCAGATCGAACCAGCCGTTGTGGCAGGGGCAGTGGAGCTTGCCCTCCTTCACCGCGGGGACCACGGGGCAGAGGAGGTGGGTGCACTGTTGGTCATAGGCCACGAAACGATCGGCGCCGGTGCGCACCAGCAGTCGCGGCGTGCTCCCCTCGGGGTAGTGGAAGGTCTTCGCGCCACCGATGGGGAGCTCGTCCACCGAGGCGATCGCCAGGGGCGGCGGCGTCTCGAAGTCCGCGCTGGTCAGGCGCCGCAGCACCAGCCAGAACTGCCCTACCACGAAGGCGCCGCTGGTGAGGACGATGAACTTCACCAGCTCCCGGCGCGAGATGTATTCGTCCTGTCCCGAGTCGATGGGAAA
Organism: Vulgatibacter incomptus; assembly: GCA_040391605.1. Classification (GTDB taxonomy): domain Bacteria; phylum Myxococcota; class Myxococcia; order Myxococcales; family Vulgatibacteraceae; genus Vulgatibacter; species Vulgatibacter incomptus_A. The sequence continues at coordinate 98,162 of JBEBXK010000006.1, read as the reverse complement.
GTCCTGCCTCCACTTCGGCTGCATCCGATACGGCCGCCCGTCCGGCGGCGTGGTCTGGCTGTCCGGGCGCCGATGGCCCTCGCTGATCGCGTCGCTCATGGCCCCTCCACCTCCGCGAAGACATCGTCCATCAGTTCGTTCCCGTAGGTGGGCTCGAAGAGCGAGGCCGTGACGTCGACGATTGGTTCTCTCGCGTCCTTCGGGACCATCACCACCACCTTGGTCTTGATCAGCTGCTCCCCGAAGCGGAAGGTGTTGGTGGGGATGGAGCCGGGCCGGGTCCGGGCCATCTCCTCCCGGGTGCCGAAGGCCAGGGCCTGGCTGGGGCAGACCGAGGCGCACATCGGCTTGAGGCCCACATACGTACGGTCGTAGCACATATCACATTTCATCATCAAACCGCGGTCGGTGTTCATCTTCGGCACGCCGAAGGGGCAGGCGATCACGCAGTTGTTGCAGGCGATGCAGCGGGGCTTGCGGGCCGTCTGGACCACGCCATCCTCGGTGCGCTTGATGGCGTCGGCGGGGCAGACCTCGGCGCAGGTCGGCGACTCGCAATGCATGCACACCATCGGCACGGTCTGGGGCGAGTTGGCCTTGTCGATGAAGTCGAGCTGGATCATCGACTGACCCTTGTGCGTATCGCACTCCATGCAGGCCTGCACACATGATTGGCAGCCGATGCACCTCGCCGGATCCACGTAGAACACCATATCGTCTGGGACGGGCATCGCGTGCTCCTCCTTGGCTACTGCTGGGATTGCAGGACTCCGGCGTACTCGGGCGGCCCGTCGGCCTTGCGCACCCGGACGGCGCAGACCTTGTATTCCGGGATCCCGGAGATGGGATCGAGGGCGGCGTTGGTGAGCTGGTTGGCGCTCTTGCGCCCAGGCCAGTGGTAGGGGACGAAGACGGTGTCGGGCCGGATCGATCGGACCACCAGCGCACGCAGCGTGCAGTTTCCCCGGCGGCTCTCCGCCAGGGTCCAATCGCCGTCCTCGATGCCCAGCTTCCCGGCCAGCCTGGGGTGGAGCTCGATCCGCGGCTCGGGATAGTGGTCCACCAGCGGGCCGATCCGCCGGGTCTGGGTGCCGGAGAGAAATTGGCTCACCACCCGCCCCGTCGTGAGGATCAGGGGATAGTCCTCATCCACGTCCTCCGCCGGCCCCTGGTAGGCGGTGACGTTGAAGCGGGCCCTGCCGTCCTCGAAGTAGAAGGGCCCCGCCCCCTTGGCGATCGGGTTCCAGGATCCGGGCTCGAAGAGGCGGCGGGTCCCCTCGGGAGGCGGCAGCGGCACCCCCGGAGGGGTCTCGGCGGGGCACGGCCAGAAGACGCCGTAGTTCTCCTCGACCCGCTCCCAGCTCACGCCGGAGTAGTCGTTGATCCAGCCCTTGGACGCGATCCGCAGCTCTTCGAAGATCCCTCGGGAGCTCTCGAAGACAAGCCCCGCCTCCCGGCCCAACGCCTTGGCGATGTCCTGGATGATCCGCCAGTCCTGCTTCGCCTCGCCTGGGCAATCGACCACCTGGTTGATCTTGATGATCCGGCCCTCGAGCTGGGTCACCGTCCCCTCGTCCTCCTCCTGCAGCGAGCCGGGCAGCACCACGTCGGCGTAACGCGCGGTCTCGTTCAGGAAGAAGTCGATGGCCACGTAGAAGTCGAGCTTCTCCAGGGCGCGGCGGACGAAGTTGTTGTCGGGGAGCGAGACCACCGGATTGAAACAGATGCTCAAGAGCCCCTTGATCTCACCGCGCTCCGCCTTGCGGATGATCTCGTAGGCGATCGCGCCGGGCATGGGGAGGTCCGCCGGATCCATCCCCCACACCCCGGCGACATAGGCGCGGTGCTCGGGGTTGTCTAGGTCCCGCCCGCCGGGGAGCTGATCACACTTCTGCCCATGCTCACGGCCGCCTTGGCCGTTGGCCTGCCCTGTGATGGTGGCATAGCCACAGAGTGGACGCCCGATGCGGCCTGACGCCAGCACGATGTTGATGGAGCCCATTACGTTCTGGACGCCGCTGGAGTGATGCTCGATGCCCCGGGCGTGCATGAGGAAGCTGGTCTTCGCTTGACCCCAGACCTCGGCTGCCTCCCGCACCAGCTTCTCCGAGATGCCGGTGACCTCGGCGGTCCGCCGCGGGGTCCAGGGATGGACCTCGGCGGCCACCGCCTCGAAGCCCACGGTATTCTCCTCGATGAATTCGTGATCGAGCCAATCGTTCTCGATCATCAGGTGGAGGATCCCGTTGAAGAGGGCGGTGTCTCGGCCCGGCTTGATCGGGAGGAAGAGATCGCAGGTCCTGGCGATGGGGGTGATCCGAGGATCGACCACGATCACCTTCGCCCCCTGCTCCCGCGCCTGCCAGACGTAGTTGGTGGTGATCGGCGCGCACTCGGCGATGTTGGCGCCGCTGATCCACACCACCTCGGTGCCGATGATGTCGGCCCAGGAGTTCGCCGCGCGATCGATGCCGAAGGCCTTCTTGTTCCCGGCGCCGGCGCTCACCATGCAGAGCCTGCCGTTGTAATCGATATTCGCTGTGCGCAGACACATATGGGCGAACTTGCCGATGAGGTAGGTCTTCTCGGTGGAGAGGCTCGCGCCGGAGAGGATGGCGAAGGCGTCCCTGCCATGATCGCGTTGGATGCGGTCGATGGCCTCGGCCACCCGGGCGATGGCCGCGCCATAGCCCAGCTCGCGAAAGCCGCTGGGAGAATCGGAGGCCCGTTCGTAGGCGTGGAGCAGGCGATCGGGGTGGGCCTGCTGCAGATAGCGGGTCACACCCTTGGGGCACATCATCCCGCGGTTGAAAGGGAACTCGTACCAGGGCTTCACGCCGATGATGGTCTCGTCCTTCACCTCGAGCTTCATCCCGCATTGCTGTCCACAGAAGCAGCAATGCGTGTTCACGACCCGATCGGGCTCCACACCGGTGTCGACCCGGACGCCCTCGGAGTAGGCTCGATGAGGCCCGAACTCCGCGATGGTATGCAGACCCAAGGGCGGCGTGGGCGTCGTCGGCGGGCTGGGATCGGCCATGAGGGATCTCGCTTCTACGGGTGGAAGTTCTCTCTATCCTCGTCGCCCAGGGGGCCTTCACCCTCGCCAGGGTTGGCGTAGACGGGCATCGGACGCCGACCGCCTGCCGCCAGAGGGCCACCTGCCCGGATCCCCCTCCACGCCAGGGTCTGCGCCATGGCGAAGGCGGCCCTGCGGCACGGTGGACAGATCCACTGGTAGTGCTCGACATCGCTAGCTGGGATCTCGTAGCGGTAGCCCAGGCGGCGCTCCACCTCGATCAGATCCTCGATGTGGATCCTGGAGGAGAAGGCGTGGCCACAGCGACGGCAATGGGCCTTCTCCTCGCTCCCCACGTCTTTGTAGAAGCCGACGCCGAGCTGGGCGGGGCGCTGAAAGATGTGGAAGAACTTCCCGAAGGGGAGCCAGAGGAAGGTGCCGATCACGGTGATGGCGTGGAGGATGGCCAGGAATGTGTAGCCGTAGCCCTTGAGCCAGGAGTAGCTCGCGGTGAGGATCAACCCCGTGATGCTCACCGCGAAGAGGAGGATCAGCGGGAGGAAGTCCTCGGCGAAGCGCTGCACGGCGCCCGCGCCTTCCTCCCGCATCCGCCGGCGCATGGCGAGCATCACCCCCGCGATCACCAGCACCGAGGCCCAGACCAGGCCGTGGAACATGAAGAACGCGCCCGCCCCCTCATGGGGGAATCGGAAGATCGGGAATCCGAAGACGATCAGCTCGTACATCGCCAGATCGCCTGGCACCGGCCGGAAGAAGAGCCATCCGAAGACCAGGGGGAAGGTGATGGCCACCGCGAGGATGCAGCCCCACATGATCAGCAGATGGGTGAGGCCTCGTAGGGCGCCGCGGCGGAAGATGAAGCCGTTGGCCATCACCTCCCCGACGAATCGGCCGGCGAAGGCCCCGGCATTTCGGAGGCGAAAGCCCCTGGCGAAGAAGGCCTGCCAGCCCCGCCTCCAGTAGACGTCGGTAGGGGGACGCTGCAGCCACATCAGATAGCGGTAGGTGAGGCCGAAGGTCGCGAAGACCACGGCGAAGGTGTAGGCGACCAGCGCCGCGTCGAAGTGAGCCAGGTTCCGCGAGCCGATCACGATCGCGATCAGCAGGACGATCGACAGGGCAAGACCCCACGACGCGGCGCGAAAAGCTTCCGGACTCATCTCGGGGACGATGCGCAGCGCCCCGCATCGGGTCAAACCGCCAGGGGCGACCCGCTGTGCTCCCGCCAACACCCGACCGATGGGCGGATCGGCCCCATCGGGTGGAGCAGCTCCTTCGGTTCACGCACCGGGGAGGAGGCCCTAGAACGATCCGGATTGATTTCTCGGCAAGCCTTCTGTTCACGCACAGGGGAGGAGGGCTCTCGTTCGCTGGCTGCCCTCCTGCCCCCGAGATTCTATGATCTCCTCACATATTAAATGATTCCGTGGAGGGGCCCACCCCTCGCGCCCAGGGCGTCCACCCGACGCTCGACCTCGGGATCCTCCACCAGCATCGGCGCGTGGTGGGGCTTCACCCTGGCGTCGATGATCAGGGGCCCTGTGCAGCCCCAATGCTTGTGCTCGGTGAAGGCGCCCACTCCGTGGATATCGTGAGAGGGGTTGCTGCGGGTGAAGGTGACCCAGAGGAGGTTCTCCACGCTCTCCGCGCCGAAGCCCGCATCGTCGCAGACGACGATCAGCGGGAGGCCCTCCAACTCCCGCCCCTCGAGTTGCTCGCACCAACGCGTGAGCTCGGCGGCGGCAGCGGCGTAGTCGACGAAGACGGGGCCCTCTACCGCCAGCACGCCGGGCAGCGCGAGCTTCGCGTCCCGAAAGGGGCGCGGCAGCTCGAAGCCCGGAGGCAGAGACGTCGACAGCTCCCGCCGCCTCGGACCAGCCGCAGCGATGACGAGCTTGGAGCCCTCATTGAGCCCGCTCCCCGAGTAGTCGAGGGTGTCGATGGTGGTGCGGGTCTGGAAGTGGAGATCCCGGCGCCAATCCACCCGCTCGAGCATATGGCGGAAGAAGGCTGGGACCTCGTTCACATCCAGGTTCGCGTCATCCTCCCGCGCCGCGATCCAGAGATATTTGGCGAGGGAGAGCTGGTTGGTCCCCAGCACGTGGTTGGCGATGGTGAGGAGCTCCTGGGGCCGTCGCTCGTCCAGGTAGGGGGTGTAGCGCTCGTGTCCGATCGCGAGGCAGAGCGGGTGCACACCGGCGACGTCCACCGCGTGGACCGAGTCGAGGCCCGGCACCTCCCTGGGGATCGCGTCTCCCGTGATCTCGTGGATCAGGGCCCCGAAGCTGGTGTCCTCCTGGGGTGGCCGCCCCACCACCGTAAACGGCCAGATCGCGTCGCGGCGATGGTAGACCCGCTGCACCCGCAGCACAGGGAAGGGATGCGCCAGGCTGTAGTAGCCCAGGTGATCGCCGAAGGGCCCCTCGGGCTTGAGCACGCCGTCCCGGATCTCTCCGGTGATCACGAAGTCGGCGTCGGCCGAGACGCAATGCCCCGCGTCGTCATAGAAGTAGCGAAAGCGCCTCCCGCCCAGCAGCCCCGCGAAGGTCGCCTCCGAGAGCCCCTCCGGCAGCGGCATCACCGCCGCGAAGGTGTGGGAGGGAGGGCCCCCGACGAAGATGCTCACCTTCAGCGGGCGCCCCGCCGCCACCGCCTGGCTCTGGTGGATGCCGATGCCACGGTGGAGCTGGTAGTGGAGGCCGATCTCCTCGTCGGGGACGTAGTCGTTGCCGGAGAGCTGCACCCGATACATCCCGAGGTTCGCGTTCATGATCCCGGGGCGTCGAAGGTCTTCGGTGTAGACCTGGGGGAGCAGCACGAAGGGGCCGCCGTCCATGGGCCAGCTCACGATCGCAGGCAGCTCGCTCAAGGTGGTGCGGCCGTGGAGGATCGGCGCGCCCGCCCGCGAGCGCCTGGGCAGCGCCGTATAGGCGGCGATCGCCGCAGGGAGGGAGCCGACGGGATCCTTGAGCGCCGCCATCGGATCGTATTTGAGGGCGATCAGCGCCCGCACCCTCTCGATGGTGTCACGAAAGAGGAAGCGCGAACGCTCCAGGGTGCCGAAGAGATTGGAGACCGCCGGGAAGGGGGAGCCCTCGATCCGCTCGAAGAGCAGCGCCGGGCCACCGTGGGCGTAGACCCTCCGGTGGATCGCCGCCGCCTCCAGGTGGGGGTCGATCGGCTGGTGAATCCGGATCAGCTCACCGTTCGCCTCCAGATCACGGACGCAGGCGCTCAAACTCGAATATCCCATCTCGCTCCTTGGGGGCCGATGCCCGCCGCTTCGGGCGGGTCGCCCCTCGATGGCGCAAGCTATACGACATTCATCGGAAGCCCGCCCATGATCCCCGCCATCCCGCGGACCCAGCTCCCTCGGCCCGTGCCCTTCGCTCGCTGCCCTCCATCCCGCGAAGCGGATCCCTCGGCAGCGCCCTCTGCCCGGCGCTATCCACGCCGCGAACCGGTGTCCTTCTCCCGGCGCCAGCCCTCCCTCGCACATTGGATCTCTCGATTTACGTCCCGGGCGGGATGCGCTCCTTCTCGGGTCCAGTCTGCGCCACTCGGCGTGCGCATCTTTGCGTCCACGGGAGGTAAACCATGGCGGGACGGTTGGCGGGCAAGGTGGTGGTGGTGACCGGCGCGTCCAGCGGTGTGGGCCGGGCGGTGGCACGGGCCTTCGGCGCCGAAGGGGCCAAGGTCGCCCTCCTCGCCAGGACCGCCGAGGCGCTGCGCCACGCCGCCGAGGAGGTTCGATCCGAGGGAGGCGCCGGGCTGCCCATCCCCACCGACGTCAGCGATCCGGCGGCGGTGGAGGAGGCGGCGGCCCTGGTGGAGTCTCGCTGGGGGCCGATCGACGTCTGGGTGAACGACGCGATGGTCTCGGTCTTCTCCCCGATCCAGGAGATGCACGACGACGAGTTCCGCCGGGTGATCGACGTGAACTACCTCGGCACCGTCTACGGCAGCCGCGCCGCCCTGCGCCGGATGCTGCCCCGAGACGAGGGGACCATCATCCAGATCGGCTCCGCCCTGGCCTACACCTCCATCCCCCTCCAGAGCGCATACTGTGCGTCAAAGGCCGCGATACGTGGATTCACCGACTCCCTGCGGATCGAGCTGCGCCACGACCGCAGCCGGGTGAAGGTCTGTATGCTCCAGCTCCCCGCCGTGAACACACCGCAATTCGACGTGGTGCGCTCGCGCCTCCCCAACCACCCGCAGCCCGTACCCCCGATCTTCCAACCCGAGGTGATCGCCCGGGCCGTCATCTACGCCGCCCTCCACAGGCCACGGGAGATGTGGCTGGGCTGGCCCACGGTGAAGGCCATCGTCGGCCGCTTCTTCGCCCCCTGGCTGGTGGAGCGCTACCTGGCCCGGACCGGCTACGCCTCTCAGCAGACCAACGAGCCCGCCCGCCCCGACCGATCCGACAACGTCGACCAGCCCATCCCCGGGGACAAGGGCGCCCACGGCGACTTCGATCGACAGGCCAGGCCACGGAGCCGCGCCATCTGGCTGCGGACCCACCCCGCCATCGCCGCCGCCGGCCTCGCCGCCCTGGCCCTGGGCAGCGCCGGTGTCATGACCCGCCGAGGCCGCTGAGCCGCCTCTACGTAATCGGATCACGACAAAGCTTCGCCAATAGACGCCAAGCGATGTCGCAAGCTGGACCTCTCCAGGTCCCAAGCCGATAGTCCCGTCAACCAAGCGGTGCATGACGACAGACGAGACACTTCAGGGGACCGGCCGCCGCCATCAGCTCCCGCGGGCCTCGGGGGGCCCGCGGGAGCTGAGAGGCGAGGAACGCCGGCGGCTCTGTTATGCTCGCGGAGCACAGGCGTGCTGGCGACATCCGGTGGACAGTGGGCCACATCACGGCGCGCCTCCTCGTCGAGGTCTCCCGGCATGGCATCAGGCCCTGGCCACACCGCAGCCCCATCCTTCGTCGACACCGTCTCCGCCCGGATCCCGCTCCTGGCCCTCTTCACCGCCGAGCGCCACGGAGTCCGCCGCTCAGAGATCCTCGCTGCCACCGGGGTCACCTACGAGGCCCTGATGGAAGAGGACGCGCGGGTCGACAAGGCCGTGGAGCGCGCGATCTGGAACGAGGCGGTGGCGCGCACCAAGCAGCCCCTCCTCGGGCTCCACGCCTCCCGGATCGCGGCCCCCGGCTTCCTTGGCCTCCCCGAGCTCCTCTTCACCAGCGCCAACACCCTCCGCGACTCGATCGAGGTCGTCGAGCGATACATGCCCCTGGTACACGGCCGTGTCTCGGTTCGCCTCGAAGCGCGAGGCGACGAGGCAATGACCAGGTATTCATTATCGGATGAGGCCGAGCTCGATCGCAGCTCAATCGACTACATCCTCGGCTGTATGGTTGCCATGGGCCGCGGCTGCACGGGGCGTCGACCTCCCGTCCGGCGCGTCGCCCTCTCCCACGCCGCACCGAGGACAAGCGAAGAGCGTGCCCTCCTCACCCGCTGGTACGGCACCGACTCCATCGAGTTCGGCGCCGCCGCCCCCGCCATCGTCCTCGACGCCGGCGCCCTCGACTGGCCTCTCCTCACCGCCTCCCCCCGCCTGCACCGCCTGCTCTCCTCCCACGCCGATCAGCTCATGCCTCAGCTTCACGGGCGCTCGACCTTCCTCCTCCGGGCGCGGCAGCACCTCCTCGCCGAGCTCGAGACCGGGCGCGCCTCTCTCCTCGGCCTCGCCCGCCGCCTCTCCCTCGGCGAGCGCTCGCTCCAGCGACGCCTGGCGGCGGAAGGCAGCTCCTACGCCGAGCTGCTGGAGGAGGTCCGGCGCGATCTCGCGCTCTCCTATCTTCAGGATCCCGCCATGGGTCTCTCCGAGATCGCCTTCCTTCTCGGCTACTCTTCCCAGCAATCCCTCGATCGCGCCTTCCGCGCCTGGACGGGACGAGCGCCAGGCCGCTGGAGGCGCGAGCAGAGCGCTTCCGCCCCAGGGCGGATCCGCGGGCGATGGGAGAACGGCGCCTGAGCCCACGCGAGCCCCGCCGCGCCGCTTCGTCCCGTCATGGTCCCAAGGACCACCTCCGGCCCAGGGACCACGCCGACCTGGTTCGGCGACGCCAACTCCACGTAGCAGCGGGTCCGGCTGCACGGCTCCCGCCGCTCAGCTATCGAGCATCGGCTTGCCCTGATGCCGTACCAGCAGATCGTGGAGATCGCTGGCGTGCTCCTCCTCGTTGGCCAGGATCCGCTCGAGGAGTCGGCGGGTGGTGGGATCGTGGTTGGCGAAGTAGCGGATCATCTCCTGGTACGTCTGAATCGCGATCCGCTCGGCCACCAGATCTTCGCGCATCATCTCCACCAGATTCGCGCCCTCCACATATTGGCTGGCGCTGCGAGTCAGCAGGCCCTCCGGGTCGAAGTTCGGATTCCCACCGAGCTGGTTGATCCGCTCCGCCAGCATCAGCGCGTGGCGTTGCTCGTCCTGGGCATGCTCGAGGAACTCCTGCCGCACCGACTCGGAGTTGATCCCCTGCGCCGCCACGTAGTGGTGGACGTACCGCAACACGCAGACGACCTCGGTGGCCAGGGCCTCGTTGAGCAGCTTCAGGGCGAGCTGGACGTCGCCCTCGTAGTCCGGCGTCACCGGGCCGGCCTGGAGGTGCTCCCGCGCCCGCCTCCGAATCTCCGTGATGTCCGTCAGAAACGGCGTCTCCTGCGATCGATCGCCCATATCGACTCTCCTTTCCCGTTCCCCGGAAAGGTAGGCCCTCACGGGCCGGATTGCAGGCCGCCCAGCCAGGAGATGGCGTCGCCAACTTCGTCCCTTCCCAGCAGCAGGGAGGGGGCCCCTCAGACACCTTCCGCCTGCCGGTAGGCTCGCAGGAAGGTGCGGACCCCGCGATCCACCTCCTTGGCGATCTGCTCGTCGGAGGCCTCCCGCAGGATGCCGAGGTGGAGGAGGCGCAGGAGGTGGTCGGCGCAGAGGACGCCGAAGTCGATGGCGGCGTCCATCGGATCCTCGATGGCAAGGAGCCCTCGCTCCCCCGCCCTCTGGAAGAAGAGCGCCAGCTTCGCCTTGCCCGCGCGCATGCCGCAGTCGTAGAGCGAATGGCCCAGGTCCGGAAAGCGCTCCGCCTCCGCGACGACGATGCGAAATCGGAGCACGCTGCTGGGCGAGCCGGCGAGGCGCAGGAGCTGCTCGCCGATCATCCGCAGATCCGCTTCGATGTCGTCGGAGGGCGTCTCCAGTAGCGAGAGGAATTTTTCGCGCACCTCGAGGTTCTCGGCCTCGACGACGGCTAGGAAGAGCGCCTCCTTGTCTCGAAAGTGGTTGTAGATCGTCGCCTTGGAGACCCCCGCCCGGGCCGCGATGGCGTCGACGCTGGCCCGCTCGTACCCCAGCTCCTGGAAGAGCGCGATGGCGCCGCCGATGATCTGTGCACGCTTGGTCGAGGGGGGATCGGGCTGCCCCTCGCGTCCCTTATCCATGGCGCGGTTCCTGGTTGGGAGTGGTCTAGCAACTGAACTAGACGGTGCAGTCTTGACCGTCAAGCCGTCCTCCATTACTCACATCCACTCGCCGCGGGTCCCGCCGCAACGAGCTTAGACCCGGGGCCCACCCGACCTGCGCAACCGCGCCTTACTCTTCATTCCTCCCCGGCTCATCCGACGGGAGCCTCGGTGAAAACAGTGCTGCAAGCTTCGATGGTTGGCGAACACTCCTCTGATTCCGCGCGGGGGCCCCGCGCGCCGGCCCCCATCCTCCTGATCCCGCTGCTGGCCGCCTCCCTCCTCGCCTCCGCCTGTGACGAGGCGCCTGCCACCCAGGCGGCGGCGGGCCCGGTGGAGGTGGGGGTGCTCACCATGGCGACCGAGCCCATCACCCTCCACCGCGAGCTGCCGGGGCGCACCGTGCCCTACCGCATCGCCGAGGTGCGAGGGCGGGTGAACGGCATCGTCCTCGAGCGCCTCTTCGAGGAAGGCAGCGACGTCGAGGAGGGGCAGCCCCTCTTCCGGATCGATCCCCTCCCCTACCAGGCCGCCCTGGACAGCGCCGCCGCCAGCCTGGCCCGCGCCCAGGCCACCGAATCCTCCCAGAGCCTCCTCGCCCAGCGCTACACCGAGCTCCTCGGCTCCAACGGCGTCAGCCAGCAGGAGCATGACAACGCCATCGCCTCCCAGAAGTCGGCGGCGGCGGACGTCGCGGCGGCCAAGGCGGCGGTGCAGACGGCCCGGATCAACCTCGGCTACACCCGGGTCGGCTCGCCCATCGCGGGCCGGGTGGGTCGCTCGGAGGTCACCGAGGGCGCCTACGTGCAGCAGAGCCAGGCGACCTTGATGGCGACGGTGCAGCAGCTCGATCCCATTTACGTCGATCTCACCCAATCGAGCGCCGACGGCCTCCGCCTGCAGCGCCAGCTCGAGAGCGGCCAGCTCGTCCGCTCCGGCGACGGCGCCAAGGTGCGCCTGGTGCTGGAGGACGGCTCGGTCTACGACAAGCTCGGCACCCTGCAGTTCGCCGGCGCCACCGTCGATCCGGGCACCGGCTCGATCACCCTGCGGGCCCTCTTCCCCAACCCGAAGAAGGAGCTGCTCCCCGGCATGTTCGTCCGGGCCCAGCTCGAGGAGGGCACCAGCCCCGAAGCGTTGCTCGTCCCCCAGGTGGCGGTGCGCCGCGACGCCCAGGGCAAGGCGAGCGTGATGGTGGTGGGGGCCGACGGCAAGGCCGAGCTTCGTTCTGTGGTGGCTCCTCGCTCCGTGGGTGAGAGATGGCAGATTACCGAGGGGCTCTCCGTGGGCGATCGGGTCATCGTCGAGGGCCTGCAGAAGGTCCGCCCGGGCGGTCAGGTCAACGCCGTTCCGACCACCGCACCCAAGGAGCACGCCGCCCGCACCGGCAGGTGAGCTGTCGGACATCCCGCCACGACGGGAGCTCCAACCCCCATTCTTCTTCGATCCCAGCCCAGTAGCGGAGACCGTCCGTGCCCAGCTTCTTCATCGATCGCCCCATCTTCGCCTGGGTGATCTCGATCCTCATCATGCTCGCAGGTGGCCTGGCGATCCTCTCGCTGCCCGTGGCGCAATTTCCCGCCATCGCGCCGCCTACGGTGGGTGTGCGCGCCAGCTACCCCGGCGCCGACGCGCAGACCCTCGAGAACACCGTCACCCAGGTGATCGAGCAGCGCCTCAACGGCATCGACGGCCTGCGCTATTTCACCGCCGAGAGCACCAGCGCCGGCACGGTGGGCATCACCATCACCTTCGAAGACTGGGTCGATCCCGACATCGCCCAGGTGCAGGTGCAGAACAAGGTGGCCACCGCCGAACCGCTGCTCCCGGAGGAGGTGAAGCGCCAGGGCCTCTCCGTCTTCAAGACCTCCCGCAACTTCCTCCAGATCTTCGCCTTCATCTCCGAAGACGGGAGCATGAACCGCAACGACATCGCCGACTACGTCTCCTCGAATATCGTCGATCAGGTGGCGCGGATCCCAGGCGTGGGCGAGACCCAACTCTTCGGCGCCCCCTACGCCATGCGGATCTGGCTCCAGCCCAACAAGCTCACGGCCTTCCGCCTCACGCCCGCCGACGTGGCCGCCGCGATTCGCGACCAGAACACACAGGTCTCGGCGGGACAGCTCGGAGGCACGCCGGCCGCCCCCGGCGCGGCGTTCAACGCCACGATCACCGCCCAGAGCCGCCTCACCACCGCCCAGGAGTTTCGCGATATCCTCCTGCGGGTCGACGTGGACGGCTCCCAGGTCCGGCTGGGCGATGTCGCGAGGGTGGAGCTCACCGGCCAGAACTCCGACACCGACTCCTTCTATAACGGGTCACCCGCTGCATCCCTCGGCGTGAAGCTCGCCACCGGCGCCAACGCCCTCGATACCGCCGAGGCCGTCCGCGACCGCCTCGACGAGCTCGCCGAGTTCTTCCCGCCGGGGCTGACCTATCGCACCTCGGTGGACACCACGCCCTTCGTCCGCCTCTCGATCGAGAGCGTGGTCCACACCCTCTTCGAAGCGATCATCCTGGTCTTTCTGGTGATGTATCTCTTCATGCAGAACTTTCGCGCGACGCTGATCCCCACCATCGCGGCACCTGTGGTGCTGCTGGGGGTCTTCGGCGTCCTCGCCGCGGCGGGCTTCAGCATCAACACCCTCACCATGTTCGGCATGGTCCTCGCGATCGGCCTGCTGGTCGACGACGCCATCGTGGTCGTCGAGAACGTCGAGCGGGTGATGAACGAAGAGGGGCTCTCCGCCAAGGAGGCCACGCGCAAATCGATGAAGCAGATCACGTCGGCCCTCTTCGGCGTGACCACCGTCCTCGCGGCCGTCTTCGTGCCGATGGCCTTCTTCAGCGGCTCGGTCGGCGCCATCTACCGACAGTTCTCCATCACCATCGTCGCCGCCATGGTGCTCTCACTTCTTGTGGCGATGACCCTCACCCCTGCGCTCTGCGCCACCATGCTCAAGCCGGGCCACACCGAGCGCAAGGGCTTCTTCCGCTGGTTCAATCGCACCTATGACAAGGGGCAGGAGACCTACGGCGGCGTGATCGGCAGGCTCCTCGGGCTGCGGGGGCGCACCATGCTCGCCTACCTCGCCATCGTAGGTCTGATGGGCGTGCTGCTGGTGCGGCTGCCCACCGCCTTCCTCCCCGACGAGGATCAGGGGCAGCTCATCGCGATGGTCACCCTTCCCCAGGGCTCCACCATCGAGCAGACCAAGGCGGTGCTCGCCCAGGTCTCGGACCACCTCCTCGAGGAGGAGGAGGACGCGATCGAGTCGGTGATGACCATCGCCGGCTTCAACTTTGGTGGCCGTGGGCAGAACAACGGCATCGCCTTCGTCTCCATGCGGCCCTGGTCGGAGCGCAAGGCCGCCGGGCTGGACGCGCAATCGGTGGCGGGCCGGGCGTCGGGCGCCTTCTCCCGGATGAAGGAGGCCCTCGCCTTCGTCTTCACCCCGCCGGCGGTCTCCGAGCTCGGCACCTCCACCGGCTTCGAATTCCAGCTCCAGGATCGTGCCGGCCACGGCCACGACGCACTGATGGAGGCCCGCAACCAGCTCCTCGCCGCGGCGGCGACGGACCCGGCGGTCATCCGGGTGCGCCCCTCCGGGCAGGAGGACACCACCGAGTACAAGCTCGACATCGATCAGGAGAAGGCGGCGGTCCTCGGCGTCTCCCTCTCCGCGGTGAACCAGACCCTCGCCATGGCCTGGGGCGGCGCCTATGTGAACGACTTCGTCGACAGGGGCCGGGTGAAGCAGGTCTTCCTCCAAGCGGACGCGCCCTACCGGATGCAGCCGGAGGATCTCCAGCATTGGTACGTTCGCAACAACGCCGGGGAGATGGTGCCCTTCACCGCCTTCACCACCGGCAGGTGGACCTACGGCTCCCCGCGGCTCGAGCGCTTCAACGGCCTGCCCTCGGTGCAGATCCAGGGTGAGGCCGCGAAGGGCTTCAGCACCGGTGAAGCGATGAACGCCATGGAGGCGCTCAGCTCGCACCTCCCGTCCGGCTATGCCCTCGAATGGTCGGGGCTCTCCTACGAGGAGCGCCTCTCCGGATCCCAGGCCCCGGCGCTCTACGCGATCTCCCTGCTGGTGATCTTCCTCTGCCTCGCCGCCCTCTACGAGAGCTGGTCGGTGCCCTTCTCCGTGATGTTGGTGGTGCCCCTTGGCGTGGTAGGCGCCCTCGGCGCTGCCTACCTCTTCGGCCTGCGCAACGACGTCTACTTCCAGGTCGGTCTGCTCACCACCATCGGCCTCTCGGCGAAGAACGCCATCCTGATCGTCGAGTTCGCCCGAGATCTGATGGCGGGCGGCATGAGCCTCATCGATGCCAGCATCGAGGCGGCGCGGCTGCGGCTGCGGCCGATCCTCATGACCTCCATGGCCTTCATCCTGGGCGTGACGCCCCTCGCGATCTCCACCGGCGCCGGCGCAGGCGGGCAGAACGCCATCGGCATCGGCGTGATCGGCGGCATGATCTCCGGCACCGTCCTCGCGGTGATCTTCGTGCCGGTGCTCTTCGCGGTGGTGGTCAAGCTCTTCGGCAGGAAGACGCCCGAAGGAGACGAAGTGTCGACGCAGATCGCCGCTGTGGCGGCGGAGGGCTCCCACCATGGTTGAGTCGCGTTCGAGATTCCTCATAGTCGTGGTCATCGGCGTGACGCTCGCCGCCGCGGGCTGCACCATGGCCCCCACCTACATCCGCCCGGACCTCCCGGTGGCGGAGAGCTACCCGAGCCCGACCACCGAGCCCGCGGACGGCGCCTCCGCCTCCGAGCTCGGTTGGCGCGAGGTCTTCGGCGACCAACGCCTCCAGGCCCTTCTGGCCCTCGCCATCGAGAACAACCGCGACCTCCGGATCGCCGCTCTCAACGTGGAGCGGGTCCAGGCCCTCTACCGGATCGAGCGGGCGCCGCTGCTGCCCAACGTGAATGCCACGGGCACAGCCACCTACCAGGGCACCTCCCAATCCTTGCCCAGCAGCAGCTTCCTCCCCACCGAGCAATACGCGGTCAACCTCGGCGTCACCTCCTGGGAGCTCGACTTCTTCGGCAGGATCCGCTCGTTGAGCGACGCCGCGCTCGAGCGCTACTTCGCCACGGCCGAGGCCCGACGCAGCGTTCACCTGAGCCTGGTCGCCCAGGTCGCCACGGCCTACTTCCAGGAGCGCGCCCTGGCCGAGCAGCTCGAGCTGGCGAAGCTCACCCTCGAGGTCCAGGCGTCCTCCTTCGAAATCACCCGCCGCGCCTTCGAGCTCGGCACCGCGTCCGAGCTCGATCTGCGCACCTCCGAGAGCCAGGTGGAGACGGCGCGCTTCAACCTCTTCTTCTACGAGCAGCGCCACGCCAGGGCCCAGAACGCCCTCGTCCTCCTGCTGGGCACCTCGATCCCGCCGGACCTCCCGGCGCCGGCGCCGCTGGAGGAGTCGGTGATCCTGGCCGAGCTGCCCGCCGGCCTCCCCTCGGATCTGCTCCAGCGGCGCCCCGACATCCTCGCCGCCGAGCACGAGCTGATGGCGGCGAGCGCCTCCATCGGCGCCGCCCGCGCCGCCTTCTTCCCCTCGATCACACTCACCGGCAGCGCGGGTTACGCCAGCACCGATCTGGGCGATCTCTTCAACGGCGACAACTTCGGCTGGAGCTTCGCGCCGCGGATCAACCTCCCGATCTTCACGGGCGGCGCCCTTCGGGCCAACCTCGAAGTCAGCGAGGTGAGCCAATCCATCGAGGTCGCCCGCTACGAGCGCTCGATCCAATCGGCCTTCCGGGAGGTGGCGGATGCCCTGGTCGCCAGGCGGACCCTCGAGGAGCAGCTCCAGGCCCAGACCGTGCGGGCGCAGGCGGATCAGCGACGCTACGATCTCGCCGACCTGCGCTACCGCGCCGGCATCGATCGCTACGTCACCTTTCTCCAGGCCCAACGCGATCTCTACGAGGCGCAGCGGGTGCTGATCGATGTGCACCTCGAGCGCCTCGCCAACACCGCCGACCTCTACCGCGCCCTCGGCGGCGGCTGGCAGGAGTAGAGCCCCGCCGTCTCCCCAGCTCAGCCGCCGCGCCGGCGATGGCCTCGGCGTCCCGTCTACAGCCGACGGCCGGCCCGACCCGGCCGATCGCCCCTGTACCGGGCGAGAGCCTGGCCGGCGATGGGCCGACATCCACTCGGCCTCCCTCCTCGGCCATCGTCAGCGCCGAAGCATCCACGACGACCGATCGATCGCCCTTCTGACGGGCGAAGAGGCGGCGATCGATTAGTATCCGCGCTGCACTTTGCGACGAGAGGAGAACGCGATGGCGACGGACGGATACCTCAGCGGCTTTGGCAACGATCACGCCACCGAGGCATTGCCCGGGGCCCTGCCCCAGGGGCGCAACTCCCCCCAGAAGACCCCCTTCGGCCTCTACGCCGAGCAGCTCTCCGGCACCGCCTTCACCGCGCCGCGCGGCGAGAACCGCCGATCGTGGCTCTACCGCCTGCGCCCATCGGCCAACCACCCGCCGTTCTCGCCGCTGGCACCGGGCCTCTTCCACTCGGGCCCCTTCGCCCAGGACGCGGTCTCGCCCAACCGACTCCGCTGGGACCCCCAGCCGGCGCCGACCGAGCCAACGGACTTCGTCGAGGGGCTGATCACCTTCGCCGGCAGCGGCGGCCCTGCCGCTGGCACCGGGCTCTCGATCCACCTCTACGCCGCCAACCGCTCCATGGAGGATTCCTTCTTCTTCAGCGCCGACGGCGAGCTGCTCCTGGTGCCACAGCGCGGCAGCCTCCACCTCTTCACCGAGCTGGGCAGGCTCCTGATCGGCCCCGGCGAGATCGCCGTCGTGCCGCGGGGTGTCCGCTTTCGGGTGGAGCTGCCGGAAGGCGAGGCGGCGGGCTACATCTGCGAGAACCACGGCGCCCTGCTGCGACTGCCGGAGCTCGGCCCCCTCGGCTCCAACGGCCTAGCCAACTCCCGCGACTTCCTCACGCCGATGGCCGCCTTCGAAGACGTAGAGCGCCCCGCCCGGCTGGTGCAGAAGTTCATGGGCAGGCTGTGGGAGACCGAGCTCGATCATTCGCCGCTCGACGTGGTGGCCTGGCACGGCAACCTGGCGCCGTATCAATACGAGCTCTCCCGCTTCAACACCATGGGTACCATCAGCTTCGACCATCCGGATCCCTCGATCTTCACGGTCCTCACCTCGCCCTCCGACACGCCGGGGACCGCCAACTGCGACTTCGTAATCTTCCCGCCTCGGTGGATGGTCGCCGAGCAGACCTTCCGCCCGCCCTGGTTCCACCGCAACGTCATGAGCGAGTACATGGGGCTGATTCATGGCGTATACGACGCCAAGGAGGGAGGCGGCTTCGTCCCCGGCGGCGGCTCGCTCCATGGCTGCATGAGCGCCCACGGCCCCGATCGCGCCAGCTACGACGCGGCGGTGGCCGCCGAGCTTGCGCCTCATAAGATCGAAGACAGCCTCGCCTTCATGTTCGAGTCGCGTTGGGTGATCGCACCGACCGCCTGGGCGATGGAGAGCCCCACCCTGCAGCGGGACTACGATGGCGTCTGGGGCTCCTTCGAGAAGGCGAAGCTGCCCCCCGCCCGATAGCGCCCGCTGTCGCGGCGCCCCGTTCGGGACGTCGCAGGGGATTCGATCCCGCCTCCCGTCGCTGGGGCGCCTCCCGGATCTTGGAGAGCCGATCGCCGAAGCCGCGCATCCAACGGCGGCCAGGCAGGCGCATGCCGGGGCGGCTATGCCTCGAGACCAAAAAGCTATAGAGGATCCCCACCCCGCCCGGCTCCATGGCCGCGTGGGAGGGCGGCGCGTCGCGGAGGAGGAAGATCCCCGCCACGGTCCATAGACGATTCATCGCCGCAGCCAAGAGCGCGGCATTTTGCAAGAGGAGCGAGAGATGACGGAGAAGATGCAGAACCCCATGGGCCTCGACGGCTTCGAGTTCGTCGAGTTCACCTCCCCCGAGCCGGAGAAGATGGCGAAGACCTTCGAGCTCCTCGGCTTCACCGCGGTGTCGAAGCATCCCACCAAGGCGATCGTCCGCTACAAGCAGGGCGACATCAACCTCCTCCTCAACCAGGAGACCATCGGGCAGGCGGCGGGCTTCCGCGCCGATCACGGCCCCTCGGCCAACGGCATGGCCTTCCGGGTGAAGGACGCCAAGGCGGCGTTCGATCTGGCCATCGAGCGGGGCGCCAAGCCCGCCGACGCCGCCCCCGGCGCGCTGGGTGCGGGCTCCCACGTGCTCCAGGGCATCGGCGGTTCGCTGCTCTACCTCGTGGACCGCCACGACGGCGCGCTCTACGCCGATTGGGAGAAGCTCCCAGGCGCCGACGCGGAGGCGAAGAACGGCATGGGCCTCGAGATCCTCGACCACCTCACCCACAACGTCCATCGCGGCCAGATGCACGTGTGGTCGACCTTCTACAACCAGGTCTTCGACTTCGAGGAGCAGAAGTACTTCGATATCAAGGGCCAGGCCACCGGCCTCTTCTCTCAGGCGATGATCGCGCCGGATCGCAAGATCCGCATCCCGCTCAACGAGAGCCAGGACGAGAACTCGCAGATCGAGGAGTACCTGCGCCGCTATAATGGTGAAGGAATCCAGCACCTGGCGTTCACCACCTCCAACATCTTCGAGACCATCGAGAAGATGAAGGCCAACGGCGTCGTCTTCCAGGACACCATCGAGACCTACTACGAGCTGGTCGACGGCAGGGTCCCTGGCCACGGCGAGGATCTGGAGCGGATGAAGAAGAACCGCATCCTCATCGACGGCAGCCAGGAGGAGGGCTTCCTCCTGCAGATCTTCACCGAGGAGCTCTTCGGGCCGATCTTCTTCGAGATCATCCAGCGCAAGGGCAACGAGGGCTTCGGCAACGGGAACTTCCAGGCCCTCTTCGAGTCCATCGAGCTCGACCAGATCCGCCGCGGCGTGATCAAGGTCCAGGCCTAAGGGCCTCGCCCCGGCCTTCGGCAGTGGCTCTCCCCATCGGGAGAGCGCCACGCGCCGAGGGAACCGCCCGGCGGCGCAGGCTGCCGGAGGAGCCCTGCTCGCTGCTCTCTTCGGCTCATCGAGAGAGAGACGAGCAGCTGATCCGGCGCGAGGGCGAAGATCTGCGACGGCCCTCGCGCCGAGCCGCGGGCCTACTGATCCAGCACGTACGCAAAGACCAGCGGCGCCACGATGGAGGCGTCGCTCTCGATGACGAACTTCGGCGTCTCCACGCCGAGCTTGCCCCAGGTGATCTTCTCGTTGGGGATGGCGCCGGAGTAGGAGCCATAGCTCGTGGTCGAGTCGCTGATCTGGCAGAAGTAGCCCCAGAGGGGCACGTCGGTCCGCTGCAGATCCTGATGCAGCATGGGCACCACGCAGATCGGGAAGTCGCCGGAGATCCCGCCCGCCACCTGGAAGAAGCCCACCGACGACTTGGGCGCCGTCTTCTCGTACCAATCGGCCAGGGTCCGCATGTACTCGATGCCCGTGCGCACAGTGTGGACGTTCTTCACCTCTCCGGTGATCACGTGGCTGGTGAACATATTACCCAGGGTGGAGTCCTCCCAACCCGGCACCCAGATCGGCAGGTTCTTCTCCGCCGCCGCCAGGACCCAGCTGTTCTTTGGGTCGATCTGGTAGCTGCCGGCGAGCTTGCCGCTGCGCAGCACGCGGTACATGAACTCATGGGGGAAGTAGCGCTCGCCGGCGGCGTCCGCCGCCATCCACTCCTCCAGCACCACCGACTCGATCCGCCGCATGGCCTCCATCTCGGGGATGCAGGTGTCGGTGACCCGGTTCATATGCCGCTCGAGGAGCGCCTGCTCGTCCTGAGGGGTGAGGTCGCGGTAGTGGGGCACCCGCTCGTAGAAGTCGTGGGCCACCAGGTTGAAGATGTCCTCCTCCAGGTTGGCGCCGGTGCAGGTGATGGCGTGCACCTTGTCCTGGCGGATCATCTCGGCCAGCGAGATCCCGAGCTCGGCGGTGCTCATGGCGCCGCCCAGGGTGATCATCATCTTCCCGCCGCCCTCCACGTGGCGGCGATAGCCCTCGGCCGCATCCACCAACGAGGCGGCGTTGAAGTGGCGAAAATGCTTTCGGCAGAACTCCCTGACGTTCATCTTGGCTTCTCCCGGCGACTGGCTTCGAGCGCGGGGGCTGTCGCCGAGAGAGCACGCCACGCGAAGGGGACGCCCTACGGCCGAAGCGAGGCTGCGGCCGCCATCGAGGCGTTGGGTGGCACAAGCGCCGCGACTGGTACCCCGGCTGTCTCCCGAACGCAAGACCCCGGTCGCCGGCTCGGAGTTCGGAAAAGTTCGAGGGGGGCCTACCCATCCTTTCCCTGTTCGGCTAGGCTTTCTCTTCCCCATTTTTCGGACACGGTGAAAACATGCGGCGCCCTCTCCTGATCGTGGCCCTGGCACTCGCCTTTGCCTTCGCTGGATGCGACAGCGGCACATCGGATCCGGGAGGCGGAAGCGGAGGCTCCGGCGGAGCCCTGCCGTCCGGCGGCAGCGGGGGGGGCGGCGACGGCGGTACGGGTGGCACGGGTGGTGGTGGCAAAGGTGGCGAGGAGGAGTCCCCGAAGGAGGTCCGCTGTGGCGACTCGCGGATCATCGAGCTCGCCGGCCTCGCCTCGGGGACCGCCTCGGTGAGCGATACCCTGGACAGGGAAGACGGTTGGATCGGCCTCTGTACGGAGCCGGAGTCCTACGGCTACGACGCGGTGGTCCACTTCCGGGCAGCGGTGAGCGGCTACCATAGCTTCGCCGTCGAGGGCGACTTCGTCGCCGTGGTCTACGCTCTCACGGACTGCAACGACGGGTTCACCGAGCTCTTCTGCAAGATCGGCGACGGATCGAAGAACCCGTCATTCACGGAGTATGTGGAGAAGGGCGAAGACCTCTTCATCGTCGTCGACAGCCTCACCGAGACCCAGAAGAACTTCACCCTCACCGCCAGCCCGATCGACGTCACCGCCCCGACCCTCAGCTCCCTCGAGGCCTTCGCGAATCGATCCACCAAATTTACTGGCTGGCGAGCCACCGGCCAGAATCCGGACAGCCCCATCATTGAGATCAAGATGGAGCTCTTCGATGGAGACGACGTGCGCATCTTCTCGGAACAGATGCCTCTCGAGGCCGTCAACTGGCTGAGTGTGACCCAGCAGGGAGGGAACTTCGATGCGGTGGCGTCGTTCTCACTCGGCGATCGCGCCCCAGCTGTAGGGAAGGTTGGCCTGCAACTCATCGGGGAGAACGGCATCCCCACCGAGCTCGTCTTCGCCAAGACCACCAACCCTCCCAAGGTCGATCGGGGCGAAGCCTGTGATCCAAATATGGCCTGGGGCACGTGTCGCGATGTCGACGTCTGCACCCAATCGGGTGAGCAGTGGTTCTGCGTAGCCAGGTAGCCGTGCTCATCGCTTGGCCTTGAATGGTGTCAGTGGCGTTGTAGAATGTCTCTCGTACCGTGAAGTTGGAGGAATCATGATGACCCGCTTCGTACTGAAGACCGCCGTTCTGGCGGCGGCGCTCCTGGCCTTCGGCTGTGGAGGAGAATCCGATCCCGCAGGTCCGTCCGGCTCCAAGCCCGGAAAGCCCGAAGATCCCATCGTGATCCCTTACGAGCCTACCGCCCTCATCGTCCGGGCCGACGGCGACTTCAAGGTGGGCAACACCGTGCAGCTCCGGGTCTTCGGCGATCAGGACGGCGACATCCGCGAGCTGGAGCGGACCTCCGACTTCGTCTTCCTCAGCGACGACGAGGAGATCGCCACTGTCGACGAGAGCGGGCTGGTCTCGGTCCATAAGGGCGGCCCCGTGACCTTCCAGGTCGCCTCGCTGGAGCGGGGCCTCGAGGCCAAGCTCCCCTCCCGCACGAGCTGCGACTATCCTCGCTTCGCGGCGGACATCAACTTCGACAGGGTGATGCCCAACTTCAGCTGGCTCGCGAGCCAGCGGGACGGCGCGGGCTTCCAGCTCCGAATGGAAGACGTCTACTGCGATCGGGAGTGGGAGGACACCCAGACCATCCTCTTCGTGCTCAGCGCCGGATGGTGTCAGCCCTGCACCCAATGGGCTCGGGAGCTCGAGACGATGGTCGACTCGTTGGAAGCCGACGGTATGAAGATCGTCATCGCGGAGCTCGAGACCAAGTCGCATGGCGTCCCCGCCGACTCCGACTTCGCCTACCGGCACCTCGCCGAGATCACGAAGTCGGTCCCTTCGATCGCCATCGGCGACCTCGACACCACGCCCGAGCCCGGTTTCCTGATCCGCTCGGGTATCTTCCAGGGCTTCTTCCCCACCTCCTTCGTGATCCGGACGCGGGATATGAAGATCATCGCGGATGGCAACCGGACGCAATACCGGCTCCCCGTGGAGTCGATCGCCAAGAACCCGGAGTGGGATTGGTCCGACCCGACCAAGCCGATCAAGAACTGATGCGCGCCCTCTCTCTCCTTGCCTCGCTCTGTTTGATCGCCGCCGCCGGCTGCGCCTCCGATCCCTCGGGTCCCGGGGGTGGTGAGGGCGGCGCCGGTTCCGGTGGCAGCGGCGCCGCGCCTGGCATCGGTGGCTCGGGCGGCATGGGGGGAGCCGACGGTGGCAGCGGTGGAGACGGTGGCGAGGACCTCGGCTTCGGCGGCGTCCCCGCTGATGAGATCGACTCCGGCTGGGCCTATGTGGCGCCAGCCTCTCTGGACGATCCGCTCCCCGATCTCGAGCGACCTGCCTCCTGCGGCCCCGAGCACGGCTTCTTCGCCGGCGCGCGGGGTTGGATCGTGGCGCCGGGCGGCGACGCGATCAGCGGCGCCTTCGCGCAGCTCTGCGTCCACACCGCCACCGGACAGTTCATCTGCCTGAGCCCGGCCCGCTCGGATTTCGACGGCGTCTACACCGTCGAGATCCCGGAGAAGGTCCGCTGTCTCGACAAGGTGGCGATGAGGGTGCTCGACCCGAGCACCAACCGCGGCACCGTCTATTGCTCGATCGACCCCATGGCGGGCCCCGGGGTGCGGCTCCGCGAGCCCAGCGTCCTGCCCACCGCGCGACCCGCCCTCTCGCTCCCACCGAAGGGCGACGTGAAGGCGCCGCGTGAGGTCGTCTTCGACGACGGCCTGGCGATGCAGGTGACCCCCTCGCTCTTCTTCAGCGGCGGGGATGTCGGCTACGCCGGCTTCGGCGGCAGGCGGATCCCCACCGACGCCGTGGGACTCTGCGGAGAGGCCCCCTCCTTCGACGGCCTCTACGTCCTCTTCCCCGAGGGCCAGATCGACGCCCCCGGCTTCGAGCTGAAGATCCCCAACGCCGACGGCTACCCCGCCGACGCCGCGGTGGAGCTCTTCGTCCTCGGCGGGCTGGACTGCCAGCTCCTGGATGGGACCCAGGTTCCCGAGGCGAGCTGGGCGAAGTTCGGAGAGGGGCGGGTCTCCGGCGACGGCGCCCACATCATCTCCGAGCCGGGATCGGGGCTCCCCTGCTTCACCTGGCTCGCCTACCGCCTCAAGGAGTGAATCGTTGAATCGCATCTTCTACGTGCTTGCCGTGGCAGCGCTGGCCTGGGGCTGCGGCACCGCCGATCCCGACAGCTGCGAGCCTGGCGACCGCGGCGCCTACCCCGCCGGCCCCATCGGCAAGGACGTGGGTAAGGTCATCGCGGACCTCAGCTTCGAGGCGCCGGAAGGCGGGACTTACTCCCTCGGCGACGTCTTCGCCGACGAGGGGAGCCGCCTCCTGCTGATCACCTCCACCGCCGGCTGGTGCGGCCCCTGTATCGAGGAGCAGCCGAAGCTGGCGGAGCTCCACAAGGAGTTCGGCGGCGAGGGCCTCACCATCCTGGCGGCGATGTTCGAGGACCCCAACTTCAAACCCGCGACCCTTCAACAGGTCGCCGACTGGAAGGAGCGCTACAAGCTCCCCTACCGCCTGGTCCTGGACAAGGAGTTCCTACTCGGCGCCTATTACAATCGAACGCCCCCGATGAACATGCTCGTGGACGTCGACACCATGAAGATCCTGCTGAAGCTGGAGGGCTTCGACGAGCAGGTGATCCGCGCCACCATCAAGAGTAAGCTGTGTCTATGAGCCTCCGATCGATCCTCCGCCGGGCGCTGCCCCTGGCCATCGTCAGCTTCCTGGCCCTCCCCGCCCTCGCCCAGGACGCGCGGCCCCAGGCCCCCGACTTCAGCCTCCGCACCCTGGATGGCAAGCGGGTCAAGCTCTCCGACTACCAGGGCAAGGTGGTGCTCCTCAGCTTCTGGGCCACCTGGTGCGCGCCCTGCAAGCAGGAGCTCCCGGTGCTGCAATCTCTCCTCGAGCGCCACGGCGACAGCGGCCTGGCCGTGCTGGCGGTGAACATCGACGATCCCAAGACTGTCGCCGAGGTCCGCCGCTTCGTCGCCGACCGCAAGTTCACCATGCCCATCCCCCTGGACACCGACAGCAAGGTCCTGGGCAGGTTCAACCCCAGGCATGCCCTCCCCTTCCTTCAGGTGATCGACCACGAGGGCAGACGGGTCTCTCAGCATACGGGCTTCACCAGCGGGGCCGAGAAGGCCCTCGAGGCCGAGGTCCTGGGCCTCCTCTCCAATCGGCCCACGCCAGTCGCCACCCCATGAGGCATGCGGCGGCCCTCGCCCTCCTCCCCCTCCTCTTCCTCCCTCGCGTCGCGCCGGCCCAAAGTCTCCGGCTGCTGAATACGACGGTGGTGGAGCAGCGCGGCGACAACAAGAACGGCGTCGACACCGACGACGATTACGGCGTCGGGATCAACAAGCTCTACCTCGATGGCCAGATGGAGGACACCTCCCTCAGCCTGCAGGTCGACTCCGTCGTCTTCAGCGGCTTCCCCGACGCCGCAGGCCTCCCGCCAGGGCAGTCCTCGGCCTACGCCAACGATTTCCGCCTCAAGCGCATCACCCTCGCCCATCAGATGGGTGACGCCTCTTTTACCCTCGGTGATAGCTACATGCAGCTCGGCCGGGGGCTGATCCTCTCCCTGCGCAAGGTGGACGAGCTCGGCGCGGAGCAGTCGATGCGGGGGGGCGTCGCCGGCTGGCAGGGCGAGATCCTCTCGGCCAAGGCCTTCGCCGGCATCACCAACGTCGCCAACCTCGACGGCCCGACCCAGAAATTCGTGGAGAACCCCAACGACACCCTGGCCGGGGCCAGCACCACCCTGCATTTGGGCCGCGCCGATCTCTCCTTCCACGGTCTGTATCTGCAGCAGCGCACCCCTACCCTCGAGGGGATCGACGGCGAGCATACGCTGGCAGGAGGCGCCTACCTCGATCTGCCGATGACCGACTGGCTCTCGCTCTACGTCGAAGGGGCCATGGAGCAGTACCGGATCATCACCGTCGACGAGAGCGGCACCGCCGTCTACGCCTCGGCGGACATGGATCTGCAGCTCGTCTCCCTCCTGGTGGAGGGCCTCTGGCTCGAGCAGTTCCGGGTGATCGGCAGCACCAACCCCGTGCTCCCCACCCCCATCACCTACAACCAGCCCCCCACCCTCGAACGGATCGATCAGGAGGTCTCGGACAACGAGAACGTCCGCGGTCTCCGAGGCAAGGTCTCCCGCTCCTTCCTCGACGGCAGCCTGGTGCTCTACACCAGCGGTCTGCTGCGGCAGATCGATCCCAAGGCCGTCTACACCAACGTCTGGCATGGCTACGGCGGCTTCGAGCTCACCTACGGCGGCGGACGATCCCGCTGGTACGCCAGCGCAGGCTACCGGGAGGAGATCAAGGAAGACGCCCTGATCGCCACCAAGAGCATGCGGCACGCCGAGACCGATTGGGTCCAGTCGGTGGGAGGCCCCTACGCCCTCCACATCGTCCTGGCCCATGAGTCGCGCACCCTCGACAGCCGCGACTACGTCAGGGGCTCGACCATGCTCGGCATCGAGCAGGCCCACCTCGGCTCCCTCACCGCCGAGATCGGCTACGACACCCAGAACGAGAACACGCAGCAGCTCTTCTTCGCGGGGATCATCGGCCTCTTCCCCACAGACTGGCTCCGCCTCAAGGCGGTGGTCGGCTCCCAGCGTGGTGGGATCAAATGTGTCGGCGGCGTCTGCCGCGACTTCCCCGCCTTCTCCGGGGTCCAATTCGAGGCCGCGGTCCAATACGATCTGCTCTGAGATCGGATGCGACCGCTGGCGTGCCCTGGCGCCGGGAAGCGACCCAGGGAATCGCTCACCCCTTCACGAGGCGGGCCCGATCGACCGAAGCCCTCTCCATGAACACCGACGCTCCGTCGGGGATCCGCGCACCAGACGAGAGGCCCAGATGATCCGACCCTGCCCCTTCACCGACGCCCTGCCTTCGATCGACGAGAGCTGCTACGTCGACGAGACGGCCCTCGTCCTGGGCAAGGTGCGCCTGGGCCCCCGCTCCTCCATCTGGCCGGGCGTGGTTGTGCGGGGCGACGTCCACTCCATCGACATCGGCGCCGACTCCAACGTGCAGGATCTCTCCTGTCTCCACGTGCTCAAGGATCGCTTCGCCCTGCGCCTCGGCGATCGGGTCAGCGTCGGTCACGCCGCGATGCTCCACGGCTGCACCATCGGCGACGAGGTACTGATCGGCATGCGGGCCACCATCATGGACGACGCAACCATCGGCGACCGCTGCCTGATCTCCGCCGGAGCCCTGGTGACGCCGGGCTTCGTCGCGCCCGCCGGATCGATGATCATGGGCTCCCCCGCCAAGGTGGTCCGGCCGCTCCGCCCGGACGAGCTCGAGCTCCTCGATCGAACCTGGCGCAACTACGTCGACTACTCACGAGCCTACCGGACGAAGTTCGGCAAGGGGTTCTGAGCAGAGACGATCGAGCGCTCCGAGCGTCGCCGCCAACGAGCTCGAGCGGCGGCGTGAGCTGGGCCACCCACCCCTTCGGCGTGGCCTGTCGGCAAGGTCGAAGAAGGTGGGCGGCGTCTCGCGCCGAAGGCCCTTGCAAGGGCACGTAGCACGCCCCAAATATGTAGGGATGAGCCGATTCGAACAGCTGGCGCTGGGGCGCTGTGACTTCCTTGAAGTCCTGGAGGAGTCCGTCCTGATGCGGGCGGAGCTGGAGGTGGAGCTCTCGGACGGCGCCATCTTCCGCGACCGCCTCCTGGACGTCCGCACCGAGTCGGGGCTCGACGTCGCCGTCTTCGAGACGCATCCGCCAGCTGCCGTCGGGGACGTGATCGCCGTCACCCGGGAGCGGATCGTCCACACCTACCCCAGCTGAAGGGTGGAGCCGGGCGCCCGCCGGCCCGGATGCACAACCTCCGAAGCGAGCGCCGCTCCGAGGAGTCCGTCATGTCCGCCGTCTCGTACAAGATCGATCCCGTCCATTCCAACGCCCACTTCAAGGTGCGCCATCTGATGGTCAGCACCGTCCGCGGCGAATTCTCCAAGGTCAGCGGCAGCGTCCGCTTCGATCCCGACAGGCCGGAGGCGATCGCCATCGAGGCGGCCATCGAGGCAGCCAGCGTCAACACCCGGGATGAGACCCGCGACACGCATCTACGCAGCGCCGACTTCCTCGAGGTGGAGAAGCATCCAGAGATCCGCTTCCAATCCAAGCGCGCCACCTCCCAGGGCAAGGGCAAGCTCGACGTCGTCGGCGATCTATCGATCCGCGGCGTGAGCAAGGAGATCACGCTGAAAGTGGATGGCCTCGACACCCAGGTGAAGGATCCCTGGGGCGGGATCCGCATGGGCGCGTCGGCGTCCACCCGGATCAACCGCAAGGAGTTCGGCCTCGTCTGGAACACCGCCCTGGAGGCCGGCGGCGTGATGGTCGGCGACACGGTCGACATCCTCATCGACGTCGAGCTGATCCAGGAAGCCTGAAGCTTCGATGGCTGCCAAGGATCGACTCGTGATCTTCGCCGCCCTCGTCGTGGCGGGATGCGCCACCTCCTCGAGCCCGCCGGCCACGGCCTCCCTCCCGGAGAGCGATGGGCTGGCGGTGGAGAGCGTCCAGCTCCAGGCTGCGCCGCCGTCGGCGGAGGCCCGGATGATCTTCGATCAGATCCAGGACTATCAGTTCTGGCCGACCTTCCCTGAGCTGCCCATCCCGGGCTTCTCCACCGCGCACGGCGGCCGCTATGTGATCGCTTTCCACAACGCGGTGGTCACGGCCGCCATGCGCGATCAGCTCCTGCCCTTGCCAGACGGCGCCCAGATCGTGATGGAGAACCGACGCAGCCCCAACACCAACGAGCCCTCCCTCCTCACGATCATGGCCAAGGAGCGCGGCCGTTGGTTCTGGCTCGAGACCTCCGACTCCTCGGTGGTCCTGGACGCCCAGGGCCGTCCCATCGCAGGCTTTGGCACCGGCGGCACAGCGGTCTGCGTCGCCTGCCACTCGGACGCCGCCGCCAACGACTACGTTTTCCTCCACGACTTCCACCCGAAGCGGGAGCCGTAGCATTCCAGCCGCGACGGCCGATCAGCCGGCCCAGCGGGGAGGCGTCAGCCTGCGCCTTCCATCACGGCTCCTGGGCACCGGCGGCTCCCCTTCGGGGAAGACCCGATCCCAGCGCTGGCAGGTCACCTCCTTATGAGATTGGTCCAAGGCTTCGCAGTAGTTGGTGAAGAAGCATCGGCGGATGGATCCGCCCTCGCCCCGGCGAGTCTTCCGGAACCAATCGGGATCGGCGAGGGTCTGACGAGCCGAGGCGATGGCGTCCGCCTCTCCCCGCTGCAAGATCCCCTCGGCCTCATCAAAGGTGGCGATGCCCCCTGCCGTGATCACCGGCGTCTCGAAGCCCGCGCCCCGCACCTCCCTGCGGATCGTCGCCGCAAGACTCACGTTCCGTGAGAACGGCCCCCTCTCGTCGATCCGCACCGGCGGCATGCACTCGTGGCCACTGGGGCCGGTGTAGGGATAGGCCGCGGCCCCCTCCTTCGGCTGCTTCGCGTCCTCGAACTTCCCGCCCTTGGAGACGCTGAGAAAATCAAAGCCCGCCCGGGCGAACTCCACCGCGAAGTACGCGGCGTCCTCCACCCGGCTGCCTCCCTCGATCACCTCGTCCCCCAGGTAGCGGCAGCCGACACAGAACTCCGGCCCCACCGCCTCCCGCACCTTGGCGAAGACCTCCAGGGGCAGCCGCACCCTCGCCTCCCGCCCGCCGCCATAGCCGTCGTCGCGGGTATTTCGGCGAGAGAGGAAGGAGGCCATGGTGTAGGCGTGGGCGTAGTGGAGCTCGACTCCATCGAAGCCCGCCTCCTGCGCCCGACCCGCTGCCGACGCGAAGAGCGCCGGCAGCGTCAGAGGCAGCTCCCGGATGTGGGGCAGGTGCAGATCCGTCACCCGCTCCCGATGGCCCATCCGATAGCTCTCCCACTCCCGGGCCGGCAGGATCTCCTCGAGGACGTCCTCCGGCGCCTCCGCCAGCCGCCGCCTGAGCGCCTCTTCACTGGATGAAATAAATAGCAGCACATCATTTTCGGTGGTCGCCCCCTCTCCTCCCGACACACCGCCCGGCGCACCCGTCTCAGCCCCGGCCACGCCTCGAGCCTGCGCCGCGGAGCGCTCGGCGCCGCCCCTCGCACCCGCCTCGCCCCCTGGCGCCGCCGCTCCCGTGAAAGACGAGCCTCCCTCCAACCCGAGCAGCCAGGCGGCCGCGCGGGGCGAGGCCGCGGCGCGGCGCCTCAGCTCGTCGTTCACCTTGAGAAAGCGGGTGAAGAACGCCTCCTTCGAGGCGCGGCGCTTGATCGCGAGAAAGTCGATGAGCTGGATCAGCAGCCGCGTCCTGCCGCCGCTCGCCTCCCGCACCGCCTCCACCAGCCGGCGCAGGCCGGGGACGTAGCGTTCATGACCGATCCGGAGAAGCGGCCCGCTGGGTACGTCGCGGATCCCGGTGGCCTCCACCACCAGCACTCCGGGTTGCCCCTCGGCGAAGCGGGCGTACCAGTCGATCACCGAATCGGTGACGAAGCCGTCCTCCGTCGCGCGCCAGGGGACCATCGCCGGCACCCAGGTGCGCGCCTCGGCCACCAGCGATCGCCCCAGCGGAAAGCTCGAGAACCACAGCGAGGCCTCCGCCTCCGCCGCGGTGGGCCAGCGCTCCACCTGCGGCAGCGCCAACAGGCGTCTATCTCTCACGATCGGCTCCGTCATCCGGACATCGTAGCAACGTCCTCGGCTCCGTTGTGCGATCCGGGGCGAACGTGCCAACTTGAGGACATGGAAGGGAGCAAGGGAAATCGCTGGCCGCGGATCATCGTCCACGCGGACATGGACGCCTTCTTCGCCGCGGTGGAGGAGCTCGACGATCCCACGCTGCGAGGGCGCCCCCTCCTCATCGGCGGCCAGGGCCCGCGCAGCGTGGTCGCCACCGCGTCCTATGCCGCGAGGCGCTTCGGCGTCGGCAGCGCCATGTCCATGGAGGTCGCACGCCAGCGCTGCCCCCAGGCCCTGGTGATCCCACCTCGCTTCTCCCGCTACCAGGAGATCTCCCGCCAGGTGATGGAGGTGTTTGAGTCATTCACTCCCATCGTCGAGCCCCTGAGCCTGGACGAGGCCTTCCTCGACATGAGCGCCGCCCGCGCCCTCTTCGGCTCGCCCAACGAGCTGGGCCGGCGGATCAAGGCCAGGGTCTTCGAGGCCACCGGCGGCCTCAAGGTCTCGGTGGGCGTCGCGCCAACCAAATTCGCCGCCAAGGTCGCCAGCGACCATCGGAAGCCCGACGGCCTCATGGTCGTCCATCCGCAGGCCATCCGGGCCTTCCTCGATCCGCTGCCCCTTCGGCGGCTCTGGGGCGTGGGCCCCGTCACCGAGGAGAAGCTCCGCAAGCTCGGCCTCCGGACCATCGGCGACGTCGCCGCCGCCTCGGCCGACCTCCTCGAGTCGAGCGTCGGTCGTCAGGGCCCGCACCTGATCCGCCTCGCCCAGGGTGACGATCCCCGCGCGGTCGTCCCTCAACGCGAGGCGCGCTCCGTGGGGTCAGAGGAGACCCTCGATGTGGACGTAATCGGCCCCGCCGCCATTGCGCCCCACCTCCTCCACGCCGCGGACGAGGTGGCTGCGCGGCTGCGAAAGAACGCCCTCGTCGCTCGAGGCGTCCGGGTGAAGCTCAAGACCTCCTCCTTTCAGATCGTCAGCAGGCAGACCACCCTCCACCGCGCCACCGACAACGCCGGTGCCATCCACGCCGCCGCCCTGGCCCTCCTGCCCTCCTTCCCGCTGGACGAGCCCATTCGCCTGGTGGGCGTCACCGCCTTCGAGCTCGGCGAAGACTCCCCACCGATCCAGGGTGAGCTCTTCGCCACCCGCCCCGATCCCCGTAGCCACGATCTCGATCGCACGATGGATCGGGTGCGCTCCCGCTTCGGCAAGGCTGCGATCCGCCGGGCGAGCGACCTCGAATGATGCCGATTCCAGCCAGCACGGACAGCGAACCCTCCTCCCTCGAGGCCAAGGGTGTAATCGTTGGGGTCACTTGCCCGAGGCCGTGCCCGCAGAGGACGGCAGCGACGATCGCGATGATCGTCTTCGCCTCCTTGCTGACACCTGGCAGGGCCAGGGCCGAGCCTTCACGGAGTCCACTCGAGATCTGCAGTGACGACTCGAGCGGCGGCGTGGGGGCCGCGCTCCACCTGGATCGCTGGATGTCCACGGCGAGCATCTCTCGGCGCAGCCCCCCCTGCGATGGACTCCCCACCAGCGGCGCCTACCGCGGACACTTCGAACGACGGACGGGCGGCGTCATCTTCGTCCTCGAGGGCGCGGGAGGCCGGCGATTGGAGCGGAGGGTTCCCTGGATCGATTCCGCCGAGCAGCCGCTGATCAGACTCGAGGCAGCAGGAAAGCTCTCCGAGTTCTCCATTCTCCTCGAGTCCCTCCTCGCCGAAGACCGGCTCGATTGGAGCTGGAGCCCGCGTTCCCCCGATCCGCCGGGAGCCAGCGCCGACGCTCCGGGAGCCAGACCCGGCGATGGCCCTCCCAGCCTCGCCCCCGCCCAGGCCCCGTCGACGCCAGCCCGCAGGGGCAGCTCCACGGCAGCCTCGACGCCGCAGCCCTTCGCCAAAGACCAGGCCGCAACCACACCCGCCGAGGCAGAGGCACGCGCGGCGGCAAAGGCTCGCGCGGCGGCAGAGGCTCGCGCGGCGGGAGAGGCTCGCGCGGCGGCAGAGGCTCCCGCGGCGGCGGAGGCTCCCGCGGCGGCGGAGGCTCGCGCGGCGGCGGAGGCTCCCGCGGCGGCAGAGGCTCGCGCGGCGGCGGAGGCTCCCGCGGCGGCGAAGGCTCCCGCGGCGGCGGAGGCACGCGCGGCGGCAGAGGCTCGCGCGGCGGCAGATGGCCGCGCCGCGACGGGGGTGCGCGCCGCCACCACCGATCCAGCCCTATCGGAGCCCGTCACCGAGTCGTCCTCCGCTACCAGCGGCGCCACCGGCGCCGGGCCGGCCCCCGGCGGAGCCGAGACCGTCGGTGATCGAGAGGGCGAGGCCGGAGCTCGACACACGACCGCGCCCATCGAAAGGAGCGTGGGCCTCGCCACTCCATCCGGTGAAGACTTCGGCCGCGGCACGGGGCGGTCGTGGTGGTCCGGATGGGCGCCGCGGGCGGAGGGCCTCGCCGGCCTCCGATGGAGGGGCCCGGGCCTCTTCGCCGCGGAGGGCGGCCTGCGCCTCGGCTTCGGCCCCCTCTGGGCCCAGGCAGCGGTACAGGAGCCCACCCGTTGGGAGTTCGGAATCCCCATACGGATCTCCGCCGTCTCTTTCGCGGCAGGCCTCGGCAAGACCACGACCCTCTCGCCCTCCTGGGCCGCCCGCGCTATGATCGGCGTCGGCGTCGACAGCCTCGAGTTGGAGAGGTCCGACGTCCAGGGAGGAGCTCCCGAACGAGTCCTGGATCTGGGTCCCACGGCGGGCCTCGGCCTGGAGTGGTCCGAAGGCGCCTTCACCACCGGTCTCCTGCTCGACGGCCAGTGGATGCCCACCTCGCGGCGGATTCGCCTCAGGGAGGGGCCCTCCGCCGTGTTGAACCGCTTCTCGGGCCGCGCGATGTTCAGCCTCGGCTGGCGCGGGTGATCCGAGAGGCCCTTGGCCCACATTAGGAGTGGAGATGACGCTGCCGAGTCGACCGCCGGGGGGGGCCCATGCTGCTCCAGGCATGTAAGGCCGGAGATCCCGCAGCGTGGGAGCAGCTCTTCCGACAGCGGAACGGCCAGCTCTACCGCTGGGCCATCCTGCTCGGATTGCAGCCCGGCGAGGCGGAGGATGCGGTGCAGGAAGTGCTGATGATCGCGAGCCGACGAATCGAGACCTGCCGCGCCGAGGAGGCGTTGACCTCCTGGCTCTTCCAGATCACGAGGCGGGTCGTGAGCAACGCGCGGCGCAACGCCTGGTGGAAGCGGGCGGTCCTTGGGGACAGCACCCCGGAGCCGGCCTTCGATCATGACGAGTCCGGTGACGTCGCCCGCGAGCTGGCGGTCCGCGATTGCCTGGCCAAGCTGCCCCGGGCCCAGGCCGAGGCGCTGATCCTCATGGAGATCGAGGGCCTCACCCGCGAGGAGGTCGCCGAGACCCTGGGGATCCCGGCGGGCACCGTCGCCAGCCGGGTCCGCCTGGCCAAGGAAGCGTTCCGTACCCATTGGGTCGATGAGGCCCCGCTGCCAACAGAGCCCGGACTCTCCTGGGGGAAGAGATGAACCGCGACACCGAGACCAACGAGGCGAGCATCCACGCTCTGCGATCCCTCTCCGATGCCCGGCCGAGCCCCGCCGCCGAGCGCCGGATGGTGGCCCGGGCCCTGGCTTCGATGCCCCACGGAAAGCCCGCGCGGCGCTGGATCCTCCGCCCCCTGGCTGTTGCCGGCGGCCTCGCCGCTGTGGCGGCCCTCTTCACCGTGCTGGCCTTGCCGGGGATCCGAGAGGCCCCCTCCCCCCATCCGCAGCTCGCCGCGACGACGGAGCCCGGCACCGGCTCCGTTCGCCAGGCCGTCGACCAGCCCACCAGCTTCACGGTCGGTGCCCACAGCGTCCACATCGATGTCCATGGCAGCCTCCGCGTCGAGCACGCCGAGGCCAACGCCATCGACCTGCGGGTCGTCCAGGGCCGGGCATATTTCGAGGTCGAGCCGCTTGGGCCCGGCCAGAGCTTCAAGGTCCGCACCGAGCAGGTCCTGGTCGAGGTCGTCGGCACCCGCTTCTCCGTGGAGTCGCGAGGCCGCTGCAGCGTCGTCGCCGTCGAGGAGGGGCGGGTCCGGGTCACCGATCATCGCGGCAACCGGGACCACCTGAGCGCCGGCAACCAGCGCCAGTTCTGCAGCGACGGTGACGCCGCCGCCGAGCTCCTCCGCGAGGCCCTCGTCCTCGTCTCCCAGGGCCGGGAGCTCGAGAGGGCCGCGCGCCTGCTCTCCCGCTACCGGGCCGATCATCCCGGCGGGGTCCTCGAGGAAGAGGCCCTCTTCCACCTCTGTCTCGTGAAGGCGCGCCTCGGCGAGACCTCCGCCGCCCTGGAGCTCGCCGATGAGTTCAGGCAGCGCTTCCCCGGGAGCGATCGGGCGGAGCGCCTCGGCCATTGGCTCGATGAAGCGGCTCCCTGAGCCCCGATAGGAGAGCCGCGTTGGCCGCTCCAGCCCAGGCCTACGCGGGTTGGGTTGCTGATCACCGATAATGAACTCTTGGTTGAGTTCCCCGCCGCCGCGCCTACATTGACGGCACGGTACGGCGCATCCGGCGCTGCCCGAACATGAGGTAGAGCACGATGCGACAGGTCGTGATCTCGCGCCATGGCGGCCCCGAAGTTCTCCGGCTGGAACAGGTGGACGATCCCCGGCCGGGTGCCGGAGAGATCCGGATCCGGATCCACGCGGCGGGGGTGAACTTCGCCGACGTCCTCGCCCGCATGGGCCTCTACCCCGACGCGCCCCCCCCTCCCTGTGTGGTGGGCTACGAGGTCGCCGGGGTGATCGACGAGGTGGGGCCGGAGGTCGAGGCGCTCCGGGTGGGCGATCGGGTGGTCGCCCTCACCCGCTTCGGGGGCTACGCAGACACCGCAGTGGTGCCCGCGGGCCAGGCGATCCGCATCCCTGACGACCGCAGCTACGTCGACGCCGCCGCGCTCCCGGTGAACTACCTCACCGCCCACCTGATGCTGGAACGCCTCGGCTGCCTCCGCGCCGGAGACAAGGTGTTGATCCATGGGGTCGGTGGCGGCGTCGGCCTCGCCGCCCTTCAGATCGCCAAAGCGCGGGGCGCCATCGCCTTCGGCACCGCCAGTGCTTCCAAGCATGAGCGGCTGCGAGCCCTGGGCCTAGACCACGTCATCGACTACCACGAGCGGGACTTCGAGGAGGAGATCCGCGAGCTGACCGCAGGGCGTGGGGTGGACGTCGTCCTCGATCCCATCGGCGGCGAGAACGCCCGCAAGAGCTACCGCTGCCTCTCCCAGATGGGGAGGCTCTTCCTCTTTGGCGTCTCATCCACCAGCGGCAGCGGCAAGCGACGCAACCTCGCTGCCACCGCCAAGGCGCTGGTCCAGACCCCGATCTATCACCCCATCAAGCTGATGAACGACAATAAGGGCGTCATCGGTGTCAACCTCGGACACTTATGGAGTGAGGCCGACAAGGTCCGCACGATCCTCGAGGAGGTGGTCCATCGCTGGGTGAACGGGGAGTTCCTCCCCACGATCGACTCCACCTACCCATTGGAAGACGTCGCCGGCGCCCACGACCGCCTGCAGGATCGAAAAAACTTCGGCAAGACCGTCCTCACCACCACCTAGCCGGAGGCGAGCGATCGCCAGAAGGAGCCGTAGCGCGAAGCGCACATGAAATCATCGTCCCCCCTTCGCGCGAGGACGATGGCTTCACAGGCTCCTAGAGCCGCAAGCGAGCGACCGCCAGAAGGAGCCGTCGCGCGAAGCGCCGTGAGCGTGAGGTGACGCGGAGTCCCTGGCTCCTACGCCTCAAGGATCGGCCTCAGCTCCACAGCCTCCGCATCGCCTCGGAGAAGGCGCGGGTCGCCTGCTCTTGCTGCAGGTGGCGCCCCTCCGCCACGATCTGGCGGCCGCGGGACCAGACCTCGCGGATCGCCGTGCGCTCCGCGGAGAAGACGAGGTTGGGCAGGAGGTTCGCCTCGTCGGCGCCAGCGATGGAGGGATCGTCGAGATCGATGGAGACCAGATCGGCGGCGGCGCCGACCGCGATCCGCCCTGCCGCCAGCCCCAACGATCGGGCCCCAGAGGCAGCGGTGCACTCCAGCAGCCGCGCCGCCAGGCGATCCGGCGCCTCGTCCCCTGCAGGATCGCCGAGGACCGCCCGCTCGAGGCGCTCCAGGCGCAGATGGTACTCCAACGCCCTCGCGTCCTGCAGCGGCGCGATCTCGATCTGAGAGTCGGTACCGAAGCAGATCCGCGCGCCGGACGCCAGGAGCTCCCGCGCTCGGACGACGCCATCGCCCAGGTTGCGCTCGGTGGTGGGGCAGGCGCAGATCGTCGCCCCCGCGGCGCCGAGGGCGTCCACCTCGGAGTCGATCAAGTGAACCCCATGAACACCGGTGAATCGGGCGTCCACAAGTCCCTCTCGATCCACCAGCGCCGCCGGGCGCAGGCCGTGCTCTGCCAGGGACTCCTCCACCTCCCGCGGCTGCTCGGAGAGGTGCATATGCAGCGGCAGCTCGTTCTCCTGAGCGTAGGCGCCCAGCGCTCGCAGCCACTCGATCGGCTGCGCCCGGACGCTATGGGGCGCGACCCCGACCTTGAAGCCGCGGGACCGGATGCTGTCCACCGAGCGGAGGGTCTCCTCCGGGCTGGAGTCGATGAAGCGGGCCTGCCGGGGATCCGGGCGGCGATCGAAGCCTGCCCTGGCGTAGCCCACCCGCAGCAGCACCAGCTCGATCCCCGCAACCTCAGCCGCTGCCGCCACCCGCATCGCCAGCTCGTCCGGATCGTCGTAGCGGCCACCGGCGGCAGGGTGATGGAGGTAGTGGAACTCCCCTACCGAAGTGATCCCCGCCAACGCCATCTCCACGAAGGCCATCCGCGAGATGGCCTCGACCTGATCCGGATCCAGCTTCGAGACCGCCTCGTACATCTGCTCGCGCCAGGTCCAGAAGTCGTCGCTGGTGCGGCCGGGCTGTCGATACTCAGAGCGTCCGCGGATGGCACGTTGGAACGCGTGGCTATGGGCGTTGACGAAGCCGGGGACGAGGAGCCGCCGGGGGAGTCGTCGCAGCGCGGCGCCGGGAGGCGGCGGCCCCACGCTGGCGATGCGGCCGTCTTCTCCAAGGGCCACGGCGTGCCCGCTGCGGATCGCGCCGTCGACGACGACGTAGTCTGGCAAGAGGTGAATCATCTCACGGCACTCCTTGGATCACTGGACATGAAGTCATCCTTCTCTACACACATCACGACCCTCCGAGGCCGAAGGTGAGGGCGGCTGCAGCGATCAGCGCGAGGATCACGGAGACCAGCGCCTCCCCTGCGATGAAGCCGGAGGCCAGGGCGGTGGAGTACTCTTCCTCGCTCCGGTGTGAGACGCGCTTCCACACGGCCTGGGTGATCCCGCCCAGCAGCATCGGCAGCACGTAGATGCCGGGGATCAGCATGCCGATGCCGATGCCGGTGGGCGAAGGGAGAAAGCGCTTGAGGCCCGGCCGGCCCTCCCCCACCGCGATGGCCGCGCCGATGAGGCAGCCGACGAGCAGCGCCCACCCCGATCCCTTCGGGAGCACGTCGAGCCCCTGCGAGAGGAGTTCGGCGAAGCCCGCCCACTTCACGCTGATCGGCGATGAGAGCTCGGCCACCTTGACGCTCCCATCCGCCAGCGTGCGATCCACCACGCCGTAACGCTCCCGGAGGATCGGGTAGACCAGGGAGACCGCGGCCGCCCCCACCGGCACGGCAATGAGCTGCAGATACGTGAGGAGCCTGGGGCTGGAGCCGACGATCTTTCCGGCCTTGTAGTCCTGCATCAGGTGCTCGCCGTTGGCGGCGATGCTCCCGGACATCCCGGAGGCGATCATGTTGGTAGGCAGATGCCCTGGCGCCAGCACCGCGAACACGCCCTGCATCAGGTTCGCCATGGCGGAGACCGGCGCCCAATTGGTCTCGCCCAGCACGCGGGTGCCGACGAGCATCAGTGGCAGCGAGAGGAGGATCGCCACGGCCGTGATCCACACGGGGAGGCCGAGGCTCACGTATTGGAGGACGCAGAGGGCGACGGCGAGGATGCTCGTGCCGATCAACACCCAGCGGATGGGAAACTCCTCGCCGTCGGCCAGGCTCTTCATATCGAGGGCGGTGAAGGTCCGCGCGATCACCCTCCACTTCAGCGCCAGGGACGTGAGGCCGCCGGCCACAAGCATGCCGGTAGCTGGCCACATTACCCAGCGTATCACCTCACCCATGGTGGCGGAGGCCACGGCGCCGTGTGCCAGGAGCACGCCCGGGAGGATCAGCCATGCCACGATCATCCCGATCCCCATGGAGACCATCACCCGCAGCCCCACCAGCAGGCCCGAGCCGAAGGAGAGCAGGCTCCAGCCCATCCCCATCTTCAGCAACGATCCGCCCGTACCGAAGTAGAGGTGCTCGGGTACGAAGCGGATCGCCTTGGGCAGGCCTGTCTGCAGCCAGGTGAGGGCACCCGAGGCCAGGAGCCCGAAGCCCAGCATTCGGGTGCGCCGCTTCGCCTGCTTCGGATCATCGAGGATCAGCAGGGTCTGACCGGCGGCGACCCCGTCGGGGAAGGCGAGCTCCTCCTCCTCGATGAAGTGCCGGCGCAGCGG
This sequence comes from Vulgatibacter incomptus, assembly GCA_040391605.1. Classification (GTDB taxonomy): domain Bacteria; phylum Myxococcota; class Myxococcia; order Myxococcales; family Vulgatibacteraceae; genus Vulgatibacter; species Vulgatibacter incomptus_A. The sequence continues at coordinate 58,899 of JBEBXK010000006.1, read as the reverse complement.
CACCGCCGCCAGCACCCCGAGGAGGCCGGCGATGCTCAGCCAGAGGAAGGTCTGCAGCGGGCTGAGGTGCACCGAGAAGCCCAGCCCAGGCTTGGCGTTCAGCATGTCGAACGCGGCCAGCACCACACACATGAACCCCGACTGGCCCGCGGTGGTGCCAGCCGTCTGCACCAGGTTGTTCTCCAGACGTCCCGCCCTGGTCCCGGTGAAGAAACCGATGGCCGAGAGGGCCATGTAGCCGAAGAACGCGCTGACCACCGAAATGTTGGGCCCAAAGCCGAGTTTGAGGACGATCAGCGGATAGCTCGCGCCGATCACCGCCGCCACTACCAGCGCCACCAGCACCGCCCGGAGGGTGAGCTCCGGATGGCTCTCCAGGCTGAACGCTTCGGGTGGCGGCGCGACGTAGGCGGACGGTGGCGCCGGATGGCGCTGGGCGGACTCGGGCATCGAAGAACCTCGCGGCGAAGTGCGCGCGCGAGTCTACCCGCTATCCGCCCCCCTTTGGGTCCTGCTCACCGAGGCCACGGAGAGAATCGCCGCCCCGCGCAGGTGGATCGCGCGCTACCCGCGATCGTACCGAAGGGCCGGGCCGGCGCCGAGGGCGACGCCACGCCTCGTGGCAGAGATCTCCACGAACGCCTTGGGTGGAACTTCTCAGCAGGCGCCCTGACCGAGCGAACTCGATGGACGCGCGCGCTGCTAGTTCCCGGCGGTGGGCAGCGCTCCGTGGCGTGCCCATCGCTTCGACCCGATCTCCTGCTTCGCGTCGATCGCCCTGGCGAGCTGCGCCTCGAGTCGTCGGCTCCTCTCCACCTGCCACCGCTGGTACTTCTCCATGCCCTCGGCGTGGGCCGCGGCGCTCTCACACGCAATGGCCGAGACGTTCGCATGCCTCGTGCGCAGCTCGTCCCAAGCGCGGGCTCGGGCCCGAGACTCGAGGAGGCGCGCCTCTATCCGATCCAGCTCGGCCATTCGGTCGGCATGCTCCCCTTGGAGCCGGCTACGTTGCTCCGCCAGATCCGCGCGCCCTGCACACGCGCAGACGGCAAGGAGCAGGAGCGCGAGCCACCCCGCTCGCGCCCCCTTCGGAACATCGACCACACATCCCCCTCATCTGCCAACCGTCGAGGCGGCCAGCCCAAGGATCTTCGACATGCCGCGATCGGAGCGCAACGAGTAGACCCTGCACATTTGAGGGCTTGGCCCTCGGCTCCCAGCGAATGAAGTGCGAGGAGGTCCGGTCGTCGGCTCCGTATCCGGTCACGATCGGATCGACCTCGAACGCCAACCGCAGCCAGCCCGATCCCGATCGCGGACGCGTCCTACCATCCCAATCGCCGCCCCTCATCCCGGGGACGGCGCGCAACGTTGAGTGCAGGATGAGCGCGATGGGCGGCGCTGGAAGGGCGACCCTCCTGGCTTGCCAGCTCCCCCGCGGCAGCGCCAACCAACGCCGGTTCGCTCCCGGCCTCAAAACACGGGCCTGGGCTTGCTCGCGGTGGTGGGCCGGGAGGCCGCGCCTATTTGGGGATGGCGCGGAGCATCGCCTTGCCGTCCTTGATCACGACCTTGAAGTCGACCGAGGTGGCGTTGTGTTTTTCCAGGATCTTGGGGACCTGCTGCCGAATCCTCGAGGCCAGGACGTCGTAGGTCAGCCCCTTGGTATCCTCGCTGCAGCGGATCTTCGCGCCGACATAGGCGTCGAAGATCGTCCGCATCCTCTGCTCCGAGAGGTCGGCCGCAGCGCGCCGGCTCTCGCCGCCAGCTCCGGGATGCCTCGGGGCGATGCGCGTCGCCTTGGCCTCGGCGCCACCGGCGCGGGGCGATTCTTCTTCCGCCGGAGGCTCCATCTCCTGTCGGCGCATCCGAGCCTTCATCAGATCCCGGCGGTAGGTCCCCTCCTCCATCTGCCGGACGGTCCGCCCCCACATCCGCTCGTAGGAGAGGAAGCGATTGTGAACGGCCTGAAGACGAAAGCGCACGGGCGCGCTCCGAGGCGCGGCCCCCCGCATCCGCAACAGCGCACTGCGGACCCGCTGATGTTCCTCCAGCGGCGCCGTGCGGACGAGACCAAGGAAGTACTGATCGTATCGCTTGCGCAGGCCCTCGGTCGCGTCTTCGAGCTCGACCACGAGGCGAAGCGCTTCTTCGGCGCTCCCCCCGGCCGGAGTCCGACCCGAGCGTGGTTCCGGTGTGTTGCCAAACGAGCCGGCCAAGGCGTCTCTCCAGCAGAGCGAGGGCCCGTCAGTCTATCACCAGCGGCGATGGAAGGCTCGGAGCCTGTGAAAATACCGCCCGTCCACAGGGTGGGGGGCGGCCTTTTCACGCGCGCCGCGCGCTACGGCTCCTTCTAGCGTTCGCTCGCCTTCGGCTCGCAGCCAGCGCCTGTAAAATACCGCCCGTCCACAGGGTGGGGGCGGTCTTTTCACGCGCGCTACGCGCTACGGCTCCTTCTAGCGTTCGCTCGCCTTCGGCTCGCAGCCAGCGCCTGTAAAATACCGCCCGTCCACAGGGTGGGGGCGGTCTTTTCACGCGCGCTACGCGCTACGGCTCCTTCTAGCGTTCGCTCGCCTTCGGCTCGCAGCCAGCGCCTGTAAAATACCGCCCGTCCACAGGGTGGGGGCGGTCTTTTCACGCGCGCTACGCGCTACGGCTCCTCCTAGCGCTCGTGGCTCCTTTACCAGCTCTCAGCGTCAGCGCGCCACGCGGATCCTGGTGGCGGCGCGCTCCGCCGCGCCGATCCCGGCTGGACGCGCCGGCACCGCCAGGCCTCAGCGGCGGCGTGCCAGGCTGATTCGCGCGGCGGCGCGCTTCACGCGGGCGCGCTCCACCGCGGCGATGTCCTCCTCCTGACGCAGGGCCTTCAGCCGCTCCTGGGCCTCGGCGAGGGAGGCCTCGGCGCGACCCACGTCGATCGCCTCGACGGCCTCCGCGCTCTCGGCCAGAACGATCACCTTCCCCTCCGCGACCTCGACGAAGCCGCCGCCCACAAAGTAGTGATGATCCTGTCCACCAACGGTGTAGATGAGTTCGCCGGGCTCCATCACCGAGACGAAGGGCGTATGTCCCGGCAGCACGCCGAAGCTGCCATCGGCCCCCGGCGCGCGGACCGACTCCACCTCCAGGCTGAGGAGGCGCTGCTCCGGCGTGACGATGTCGAGCTGGATCGCCATTTTACCCTCTTACGCCGCCATCTTGGCGGCCTTCTCGAGGACTTCCTCGATGGTGCCGCACATCAGGAAGGCCTGCTCGGGGATCTCGTCGTGCTTGCCGTCGAGGATCTCGCGGAAGCCACGCACTGTGTCCTCGATCTTTACATACTTACCAGGCACGCCAGTGAACTGCTCGGCGACGTGGAAGGGCTGGGAGAGGAAGCGCTGCACCTTGCGAGCGCGGGCCACCACCAGCTTGTCCTCGTCGGAGAGCTCGTCCATGCCGAGAATCGCGATGATGTCCTGCAGATCCTTGTAGCGCTGCAGCGTGGTCTGCACATCGCGGGCGACGTCGTAATGCTCCTTGCCCATCACCTCGGGATCGAGGATCCGCGACGACGAGTCGAGGGGATCCACCGCCGGGTAGATGCCCATCTCCGAGATGGAGCGTGAGAGCACGGTCGTGGCGTCGAGGTGGGCGAAGGCGGTGGCCGGCGCCGGGTCGGTGAGGTCGTCGGCGGGGACGTAGATGGCCTGCACAGAGGTGATGGCGCCGTCCTTCGTAGAGGTGATCCGCTCCTGCAGCCCGCCCATTTCGGTGGAGAGGGTCGGCTGGTAGCCCACCGCGGAGGGGATGCGTCCCAGGAGCGCCGAGACCTCGGAGCCTGCCTGGGTGAAGCGGAAGATGTTGTCCACGAAGAGGAGCACGTCGCGCTTCTCCTCATCGCGAAAGTACTCCGCCATGGTCAGGGCCGAGAGGGCGACCCGGGCGCGGGCGCCAGGCGGCTCGTTCATCTGGCCGTAGACCAGCACAGCCTGGCTCTTCTCGAGGTCGTCGGGGTTGATCACGCCACCCTCGATCATCTCGTAGTAGAGGTCGTTGCCTTCCCGGGTACGCTCGCCGACGCCGGCGAAGACCGAGAAGCCCCCGCGGGCCGTCGCGACGTTGTGGATCAGCTCCATCAGCAGCACGGTCTTGCCCACGCCGGCGCCGCCGAAGAGGCCGATCTTGCCGCCTCGGGTGTAGGGGCAGAGGAGGTCCACCACCTTGATGCCGGTCTCGAAGGCCTCGACCTTCACGTCGAGATCCACGAAGGGGGGCGGCTCGCGGTGGATCGGCAGGTACTTCTCCGCCTTCACCGGCTTGCCCTCATCTACCGGCTGACCGATCACGTTGAAGATCCGGCCCAGTGTCGAGTTGCCCACCGGCACCATGATCGGCGCGCCGGTGTCCTTGACCTCCTGGCCTCGGATCAGCCCCTCGGTGCCGTCCATGGCGATGCAGCGGACGGTGTTCTCGCCCAGGTGCTGCGCCACCTCGACCACCAGGTTGTCTGGGCTGTCGCCGATGGACGGATTGGTCACCGTGAGAGCGTTGTACACCGCGGGGAGTGTCCCCGGCGGAAACTCGACGTCGATGACCGGGCCGATCACCTGGGTGATCTTGCCGTGCTTGCTCCCGTTGAGGGTGTTGGCCATTTCTTTTCCTGCGTTGGACGCGCCGTTCGGCCCGCCCCGATAGTCGTTGGATGCACTCACGTCGTCGTGTGCCCTTATCTGAGCGCCTCTGCACCAGAGACGATTTCCATCAATTCCTTGGTGATGTAGGCCTGCCGGGCGCGGTTGTACTGCAGCGTCAGCTTGCCGATTAGCTCACCCGAGTTCTTGGTCGCGCTCTCCATCGCCGCCATGCGCGCGCCATGCTCGGAGGCCACCGACTCCAGCAGCGCCCTCCATACCTGCATGGCCAGGTGGCGGGGGAGCAGCTCATCCAGGACGGCGGCGCGGCTCGGCTCGTAGAGGAAATCCATATCACCGCCGGATTCGTCCTCCCCTCCCGCCGGGGTCGCGATCGGCAGGAGCTGCACCAACACCGGCTTCTGCGAGATCGCGGAGCCGAAGTAGTTGTACAGGAGGAAGACCGCGTCGAGGTCCTCACCGAGGTAGGCCGCCTGCAGCTCCTCGGCGATCATCTTCGCCTTGTCGAAGGTGAGTTCGCTGAACACGCCGCTATAATCCCGGCGGGTCTCGATGCCGCGGGCCTTCACGTATTCCCGCCCCTTGCGGCCGATGGTCGAGACCTGGATCTTCTCGTAGCGATCCGCGTTCTCGTAGAGGAAGCGCTGCGCACGCCGGACGATGCTCGAGTTGAATGCCCCGGCCAGACCCCGGTCCGAGGTCATAACCACCAGCTCGACCCTCCGCGGTGGCCGGCGCTGCAAGAGAGGATGGGCCTCCTCGTCGGCGTGGGTCGCCACCGAGGTGAGCACCTCCTCCAGCTTGTCCGAGTAGGGGCGCGCCCGAAGCATCGCCTCCTGCGCGCGACGCAGCTTTGCTGCGGCGACCATCTTCATCGCCTTGGTGATCTGCTGGGTGTTCTGCACCGAGCCGATCCGCCTCTTGATGTCACGTAGCGAAGGCAAGCCTTGCTCCTCTTGGAAAAACTCCGGCGCTCTGCGTGCAGCCGGGAATCCGCTTTACGCCGTGGCCTGGAACACGTCCGCGAAGGCGGTGAGCGCCTCGTTCAGCGCGGCCTTCACCTCGGCGGAGAGCTCCTTCTTCTCCAGGATCATCTTGCCGACCTCGGGGTAGCTACCGTCCATGAACGCTGTGAGCTCCACCATGTATCGGCGCACGTCCTCCACGGCGACGTTGCGGATCCAGCCGACCCCGTCGGCGGCCTGGGAGGTGGCGGCGTAGAGCTGGATCACCTGCCGCTCCACCGAGAGGGGCTGGTGCTGGCCCTGCTTGAGGACCTCCACCAGGCGCTCCCCCTTGGCCAGCGCCTCCTGGGTGGCGCGATCGAGGTCCGAGCCGAACTGCGCGAAGGCGGCGAGCTCGCGGAACTGGGCGAGCTCGATCCGCATGGTCCCTGCGACCTGCTTCATTGCCTTGATCTGAGCCGAGCCGCCCACCCGGGAGACCGAGAGGCCGACGTTGATGGCCGGTCGGACACCGGAGTGGAAGAGGTCCGACTCCAGGTAGATCTGGCCGTCGGTGATCGAGATCACGTTGGTGGGAATGTAGGCGGAGACGTCGCCGGCCTGGGTCTCGATGATCGGCAGCGCGGTCAACGAGCCGCCACCCCGCTCCTTCGAGAGCTTCGCCGCCCGCTCCAGCAGCCGGGAGTGGATGTAGAAGACATCGCCGGGGTAGGCCTCGCGTCCCGGCGGCCGGCGCAGCAGCAGCGAGAGCTGACGGTAGGCCACGGCCTGCTTGGAGAGATCGTCGTAGACGATCAGCGCGTGCATCCCGTTGTCACGGAAGTACTCGCCCATCGCCACGCCGGTGTAGGGCGCCATGTACTGCAGGGGCGCGGGGTCGGAGGCGTTGGCGGCGACGATGGTGGTGTACTCGAGGGCGCCAGCCTGGCGGAGGCGCTCCACCACCTGGGCCACGGTGGACTGCTTCTGCCCGATGGCGACATAGATGCAGTACACGTCGAGGCCACGCTGGTTGATGATCGCGTCCACGGCCACTGTGGTCTTGCCGGTCTGCCGATCGCCGATGATCAGCTCGCGCTGTCCGCGACCGATGGGGATCATGGCGTCGACGGCCTTGATGCCGGTCTGCAGCGGCTGCTTCACCGACTCACGGGAGATGATGCCCGGGGCCTTGACCTCCATCTTGGCCATCTCGGTGGCCTCGATGGGTCCCTTACCGTCGATGGGCTCACCCAGGCCGTTCACCACCCGGCCCGCTAGGCCCTTGCCCACCGGGACCTCTGCGATTCGACCGGTGCGCTTGACGGTGTCGCCCTCGCGGATGTGGCTGAACTCGCCCATGATCGCGATACCGACGTTGTTCTCCTCGAGGTTCAGCACCATGCCGCGGGTGCCACCGGGGAGGTCGACGAGCTCGCCCGCCATGACGCCGGAGAGGCCGTAGACACGCGCGATTCCGTCACCGACGGAGAGGATGGTGCCGGTCTCGGCGACCTCGACCGTCTTCCCATACTCCTGGATCTGCTGCTTGATGATCCGGCTGATCTCGTCTGCCCGGATGTCCATTCGATCTCTCTCCATCCGCGCGGCCCTTCTCGAGGCGCCGCGTCGATTCACAAAGAAGAAGGTTGAAGCGTCAGACCTGTCCGCCCAGCTCTCGGCGCATGCGCTCGAGCTGGGACCGGAGGCTGCCGTCGTACACGACGTTTCCTACGTGAGCGACCACACCGCCGAGCAGCGCCGGATCCTGCCGCGACTCCACATCCACCGTCTTATGGGTCGCGGCGCTCAAGGCGGCCTGGATCCTCTCGGTCTGCTCCTTCGCCAAGGGCACCGCCGTGACGATCTCTGCCCGGAGTCGGCCTGCACTCTCGTCCACCAGCTCGCCATAGACCGCCGCGATGGAGGGCAGATCGGCGATCCGTCGGCGGTCGTCCAACAAGCGCAGCAGGTTGGCCACCATCGGGTGGAAGCCCGCCGAGGAGATGATCGACTCGAGGAGCTTGCGTCGCACCGCGGGCGAGGCGGTCGGGTCGGTGAAGATCATCCGAAGCGCGGGCTCGTCGGTGAGCGACTGCGCCAACTCCGAGATCTCGGTGCCCGCCCGCTCGACGTCGGAACCTGCGGACTCAAAGAGCGCCCGGGCATATCGCCGGGCAATAGACGACTGAATCAAGACGCCTCCAGGGCGAGATTTCGCCACCGAGATGCGGAAGTTCGTTCACGCGGCGGCGGCCCAGAAAGGGACGCGGCACATAGCATGTGCCCCTATGGGGGGTCAAGGACGATCCCGGACAGTCCGACCTCCCAAAACCCCTATGGCAACGGCAACTTGGACGCGCATCCAACGGGCCCGCGCCCCGCTTCCTTCCCACGCCAGCCAGCGCGACCCAAGGCATCCCTTCGCCGGCCGATCGAGCGCTGGGCGGCCTCGCCCCGGCTCACGATCGCGCCTTTCCTAGTCCCGGCTCCGGACGGGCGCAACGCCATCTTGCAACCCCAGGGCTGGCGCGAACCACCAACGCACCGGCCGGGCCCCGCGCCGGGCTGGAGCCAAGAGGCTCCGCGCTCTCACCACAGGAGGCCTTTTGTCACACAGCCACACAAAACGCGCGTCCCGAGCTGCACCTTCTACTTGCGTTGGACGACGTTCGCGGGCTCGGCAGGTGCGGAAGCTGCTGTCGCGGCGCGGGGCTGATCGAGGTTCTCCATCTTGCAGGAGCCTACGAAGATCACGCCCCGCTCGATCCGAAGCGCCGGCGCCTCGAGGTTCGCGCGAACCCGAGCGTTCTTCTCGAGTTCGATCACGCTCTTTGCCTGGATGTTCCCGGAGATCGATCCCCCCGAGACGATCACCGTCCCCGCCGACACCTCGGCGGTGACCTCGGCGCCTTCCCCAATCACCAGCGTGTCCGTGGTGTGGATCTCGCCCGAGAACTTGCCCTCGATCCGGACGGTGCCTTCGAAGCTGAGCTTCCCTTCGAAGGAGCTGCCACGTCCCAGGACCGCGTTGATGTCGCCTGGGCTGGAGCCCTCGTCACGCCGGATTGCCATCGTCGTTCCTCTCTGCCGTCCCTCGACCGGATCGCCGCGTTACGCGGGGGTCGCCGCCGCCGATGTCGGCGCGCTCGGACGGGAATGGGGAGACTATTCGCCGCGCAGCATCACGGCAAGAAGGCGGTCGAGCTCCTCGTACGAGAAGAAGTCGATCTCGAGGCGGCCCTTGCCGCCCCCCTTGTCCGCCAGGCGCACCTTCGTGCCGAGGGCACGCTGCAGCTTTTCCTCGATCGAGCGGACCTGCGGCGAGTCCTTGGAGGAGGCCTTGGCTGCAACATCCTTGCTCGACCTGCCGCTGGCCACCTCCTCCTTCTGCTTGCGGACGAGCTGCTCGGTCTGTCGGACCGAGAGCTTTCTGGCCATCACATCGCCGGCCGCTCGCTGGATCGCGGCGTCCGACCCCAGGCCCAGGAGGGCCCTGGCGTGGCCCATGTTCAGCGAGCCCTCCGACAGCGCCCCCTTGATGTCCTCCGGCAGGCGCAGCAGCCGTAGGGAGTTCGCGATCGACGAGCGATCCTTGCCCACCCGCTCCGCACAGGCCTCCTGGGTGAGGCCGTGCTCGTCGATGAGCCGCCGGTAGGCCTCCGCCTCCTCCACCGCGTTCAGATCTTCACGCTGGATATTCTCGATCAGCGCGATCTCGAAGGCCTGGCGATCCGTGACCTCCTTCACCAGCGCCGGCACCATCTTCAGCCCCGCGCGCTGCGAGGCTCGCCACCGCCGTTCCCCCGCGATGATCTGGTAGTGGTCGCCATCCCGTCGAACGAGGATCGGCTGGATCACGCCCTTCGCTCGGATAGACGCCGCGAGCTCCTCGATCCGGGCCTCGTCGAAGCGCCGTCGTGGCTGGGTCTTGTCCGGCGCGATCTCCTCGATGGCCAGGTTCAGCACCCCTGCCTGGCGCGGAGGCTCGCCCGCCGCTGCGGACGGTCCCGCGTTTGGAAGCAGGGCCGAGAATCCTCTGCCAAGCCGGCTTGTCTTATCCCGCGCCGTCGTTTCCATCGTGGTCCGTCCCCTTTGAATCAAGAGTGTGATGTGGCGCTACCCAGCATCGCAGCAGGGCTTGTGCTCTCTTCGCGACCCCTCATGCGACCGCGGTCCGCAGTGCGGGAGGGCTGCCTTCGTGGCGGCCCATCAGCTCGCGGGCCAGCGAGAGGTAGCCTTGCGCGCCGGCAGACTCGATGTCGTAGAGAATGATCGGCTTGCCGAAGCTGGGACATTCTGAGAGGCGCACGTTCCGCGGAATGATGCTCTCGAAGACCTGCTCGCCGAAATAACCCCGGACCTCTCTCACCACCTGTGCCGCCAGCGTCGTCCGCCTGTCGAACATCGTCAGGACGATCCCTTCCAGCGAGAGAGAGGGGTTCAGCCCTTCACGCACCAGATCAATCGTCGACATCAGCGCCGACAGACCCTCCATCGCGTAGTACTCGCATTGCAGCGGGATCAACACCGAGGTGCAGGCCGTCAGGGCGTTCAAGGTGAGCAGGCCCAGACTCGGCGGGCAGTCGATGATCACATAGTCGTAGTCCGACGCCCCCTTCAGCGCGCTTCGCAGGCGATACTCCCGGCGCTCCGTCGAGACCAGCTCGATCTCCGCCCCCACCAGATCGCGGCTCGCCGCCGCCAGATCCAGGTACGCGAACTCCGTCGGGCGGATCACCTCATCCAGCGTCCGATTCCCCACCAATGCGTCGTAGATCGAGAGCTCCACCTGATCGCGGATCACACCGAGGCCCGAGCCTGCATTTCCCTGGGGATCCAGATCGATAAGCAGAGTGCGGCGCTCGGCGGACGCGAGGGAAGCAGCGAGATTCACCGCCGTGGTCGTCTTCCCGACGCCGCCCTTCTGATTGGAGATCGAGAGGATTCTGGTCACGAGCTACTCCAATCCCGCTGGCAATAGCTCACCAGCCGGGCATCCGGACCACCGCTGCAGGAGGGCGAGAGGTCCTGTTTGGTACCACGCGTTCGGACCTCCTGCAACGGCATTGAGCCTCTGGTCCGCGAAGCCAACAAAGGCATGACATGACCAGACATTCATGGTCAGTGATCGAGCTATACCACATGGCTCCGACATCCGAGGGTTTCACGTGGAACGTTGGCTCTCCCCGGTGTCGAGAGCCGCGCTCTCGGAGCACGTAGTACCTCTTCGGACGCTCCAGGCCGCGGCTGCACCTCGACCCCGGAGAGGCCGCTCGAGCCCTTTCGAGCCCCACGCTTCGGGCCCTGATCGGCTCCGATGAACGGGCCCTCGAGCCCTTTTGAGCTGCACCCTTCAGGCTCTGATCGCCTCTTCCGGCACTCCGGGCCCCCCACGTCTCGCCTCACGGACGGGCCCTCGAGCACTCTGGAACCCGGGGCTCGCCCCCGATCGACTTCTCGACCCCTCCGTCCCGAGCCCGAGTCCAGGCCCCGAAGTACTGCCTCGAGCCCCGCAGCCCGGATTCGCGGTCCGGCCCAGGGCGGGGCTCCCCCGCCTCTACGAGCTGAACCATGGCCTTGGGTTCAAGGAAGCTTCTCGATACCTCGAGACCAACCTCCGCCCTCCGACGGTCCCCGAGGCTTGAAAGCTCAGGCGCGCGTTCCGACCCGACAAAGTCTCGTAGAGTCGTCGATTCCGAGGCTCGCCATTCGAATCCTGAACGCCGCTTCGAGCGCCCCAGCCCTAGGCCCCGCTCCACCTCAGCACCTCGGACGCGGCAACCCGAGCACCGAGAGTCTGAGGCGGCCCGGCTCCCCGAATCCACGAGGTCGAACCGCGTCTCTCGAGGCTAGATCGGCTCGAGCCCTCTGCCCTGAGCCCCGTCTCGAGGACACGCCGACTCCTCGAGCCCTTCTTGCAGATCCCCACGGCTCGGCCCGGATGCCTCTTCCGACGCTCGCTTCGGAGGCCCTCCCTGGGGTCCCAGAAGGCTCCTCTGACGGTCCATCCGAAGGCCCACCCTTCGACCCCAGAGCCCTCCTCCGATTCTCCATCCGGAGGTGGACCGCCCCTCGACCCTAGGCTCCTCCAGCCCTACAGCCGGAGCCACGCCCTGCGACCCCAGAGCACTCCTCGGACGCGCCATCCGAACGCACGCCCTTCGACCACCGAACGCTCCTCCGAGTCTCCATCCGTAGGTCCGCCCCTCGACCCTAGAGCGCTCATCCGACTCTACAGCCGGAGCCACGCCCTTCGACGCCAGAGCACACCTCGGACGCGCCATCCGAACGCACGCCCTTCGACCCCCGAACGCTCCTCCGAGCCTCCATCCGGAGGTCCGCCCCTCGACCCTAGAACGCTCGTCCGACTCTACAGCCGGAGCCACGCGCTTCGACCCCAGAGCACTCCTCGGACCCGCCATCCGGACTCACGCCCTTCGACCCCCGAACGCTCCTCCGAGTCTGCGCCCGAAGGTTCGCCCCTCGACCCTAGGCTCCTCGAGCCCTACGGCTGGAGCCACGCGCTTCGACCCCAGAAGGATCCTCCAACGCACCATTCGGAGGCACGCCCTTTGGCCTCCGTTTGCTCCTCCAACTCTCCAAGCTGCAATACCGGACCGAGCCGAGGCCGCACCTCGAGCGTGACCGCTCGCCGGTGGCCGATCGTGTCCATCGGGGATCGGGACGATTGGCCTAGCTGAGGACACTGCGCCCTCTCACAAGGCGGTTTGAAGGTGAGGGCCTCACGACAACCACATCGCCCCGGCACCGAAGGGCAGCAAAGCGCGCGGAGTGATCTCAAGTGAGGACCCGATCTCAGCGTTGCCCGGCGGGAAGCCTGTTGGACGATGCCAGCAACACGAAGGTCTACCTTCCAAGAAGCCCCTACGTGGGCACATCAAGGCTCTGGTCGAAGTCTTTGGCCCCGAGCCGAAGGCCGCGTTTCACGTGGAACGTCGATGCAAGGAACTCGGGCCCATGACCTCACCGAGGCAGCGCAGCGCCATCCCGCAGAGCCAACCTACGATCCCTGAACGATCGTGGGCCCATGGCTCATCTCAGCGGAGCCTCGAGCGACGAGCGCCCCCCCTCCGGGAGCCTTCCCGAGCATCCGGCGACATCAGTTGGGACCCGCTATCTCCAGAAACGCAGCCTAATAGAGGCGTGAAGACCCATGCGCCTGCCCCCTTCTCCAAGGATCGAGGCGCGCACAGCACCGTTGTGGGGACGCCTCGCATCCCAAGCTCTCCCACGACGCCCGTGAAATACCTGGTCAGTCCTCATCCTCGATCCCGCCGGTATCGAGGGACGCCTCTGAGCCTGCGGCAGCGACACACTCAGTCCCGCCAATGCCCGACGAGGGCGCTGAGGCATCCAGCCGTACAGAGCTTCGCATCCACACTTCACCACCGAGAGCATCGGGACATCCGATCGGCGACAGCCCCGACCCCTTCCATCTCCGACGACGACATCGGGTACCCAGCCAGCGGGTCCCTCGATCCCCCCATCTCCAGCGAGCGCCATGAGGGCGGCGGCCCCCCAACCCGATCAGCTTGGCTGACCCGCGAGCGATCACTTAGCTCGGACCATCGCAGCAAGCGATCAGCGAGAGCTCCGATCCCGTCCATCTTCCCCGACGGCGCCAGGTCCCCGGCCCCCGAGCCCCCGAGCCCCCGAGCCCCCGAGCCCCCGAGCCCCCGAGCCCTCGAGCCCCCGAGCCCCCGAGCCCCCGAGCCCGCCATTCTGGAACGACGGCGGTGAGGCAACCAACCAGCGGCTGGCTCCTCCACGGGAGAGGGATTCACCAGCCAACTCACGAGCGCCACCACCACCCGCCGGAGAGCGCATAGATGCAACCGCACGGATGCAGCCCATTCAGGGACAAGGCGCTGCGGCCAGCCACCGTGTTCGAGCTCAGTCCCTCCTCCCGGCCTGAGGATCGACGCCCAATCAGAGGTCGGCCTCCCGCTGACTGACGAAGGTCGGTCCTCCGAGGTCGAGGACCGCGAGGGCGCGGGCTGCTCCGGACGGGAGCTCGTAAGGCCGCAGCTCAATCCGCTCCTTCCCACCACGTATGCACCCTTCGAGTTCGGCAAGGGTAGGCTGCTGGGCCCCAAGCATCGCGACGATTCGGCCGGAGGCGAGCGCGTAAGGTCGGGCGAGCTCGAACCAGGGCTCTACGGCCGTGAAGGCTCGTGAGACCACGACATCCGACTGGTCCACTCCCTCCCCCTCGGGCGCGCCTTCCACCCGTACCTGCATCGCCCTCACATTGCCAAGGCCGAGCCGCGCGATGACGTTCTTCAGGAAGAGGATCTTCTTCTCGGTCCGATCGACCAGCCTCACCTCGAGGTCCGGACGCGCGATGGCAAGTGGGAGGCCTGGAAAACCGCCGCCGGTGCCGATGTCCAGGAGCGTCGCTCCGTCCCTGAGCTGCGACGCGACGGAGAGCGAATCGAGGATGTGGAGCTCCGCGACCGCCTGCACCTCGGTGATCGAGGTCAGGTTGATCCTGGCGTTCCACTTGAGGAGCTCCTGAATGAAGCGCCCCATCAACCCCAATCGTTCGTCCGAGAGCGCCACGCCAAACTGCACCTCTGCCACCCGGGCGATCGATCGAAGCGCACTCTCCACAGACCCAATCACGACGAAACTCCTCAAGCTCTTGATTTAACGGAGGATTCTAAGAAATCCAGGAGGGCACACAGTTAATCCACAGGCACGGGCAGTCCCCAGTCGCCGGATCGCCCTCCACCCACCGATCCGAAGTCATCGACAATGGGACCCCGGGACCACGAACGCCTCCCCACTTCCGGGAGCCGAGCCAGGCGGACTTCCCAGCACAATCGGCCGTCAGGCTCAAGACATTTCCTTCCAAATCCGCCAAACCAGCCTCAAGCTTCCCCGGGGAAGATTCACCTTGACTCCTCTGGCCAGCGGACTCCAGAAAATCTCGAGGGAGTTGGAGCGCGATCGCCACGCTTGACATCTCGAAGTCAAGCTGAACCATTCGACCATACGCTACGATATGTGAATTTCATCGGCCTCGCCAGAGGCCCTCCAAGCGACGAACGAACCTCTATTAGGGGCAGCGGTGCGGCCTGCCTCCTTGCGCCGTAGGCGAGCAATCAGGGCCATCAGGGGCGATGATCGCCGCGGTCGGACTTATCCACAGTCCAGATCGGGGCGCGCCGAGGGCAGCCGGTTGAATCTTCTTGACGCACTGACCGGTTAAAGATCCGCCTCTGGAGGGTCATCCCGGTCGATCTCAGGCGCCTGAGTTGCCGCGACGGCGCTGCCCCGGCGACGAGAGGGAGCAGTCTCTGATCAGCCGCCGGCCGGCTCCACTTTTGCGTCATCCGAGGTTACATCGAGTAAAGGCGTGCGTCTCGACCCACCTGCGTCCGCCGATGGACCTGCTCCGCGCATCCCTCGGAGCCTCTCGCGTAGGATGGGAGAGGGCGCTTCGTGGCGACCATCGTCGCTATGGGGCCGTACAGCCCATCAATCTGGGCGACAGCGGGGCGATCAGGTGGCAGCCCGCGCACGAACCGCCTGGCTCAGCTCGAGCCATCACTGGACCCGACCCCTCAGACTCGTGAAGGCTGCGATGGCGGCCTCGGGGTCGTGACGCCCTTCAGCCCACCTTCCCCCGAGCCGCCGCCTCTATCTCCTGCCGGTTCTCCTCGAGATAGCGCGAAACTTCCTCGTCGGTGAGGCCCAGATCCCGGAGCACGCCGTCGTAAACGAACTGAAAGCCAGGACCTCCATCGTCTCCCCGGAGCTGAAACGAGAGCTTGAGCACAGCCGCGCCAAAGAGGGGGTCCTTCTTCCTGTTCGCCATCGTCGAAAGCCTCCAGAGCCAGGGAAACACCGTCAGGTGGCGCTCCTATTCTCCGAGCCAGCCTACCCGCCACCACGCCTCGCCCGAAGGAAATTCAGGATCCATCTAGGTGAGCTCGGGGCCCGCCAAGCCCGTTTTCCTGGAGTGGAGGCCCCTCAGGACCCGATGAGCGAAGCGGCCGACAGCGGATCTCGCGAGCGAAGAGGCGCCCGCTCACTTCCATCGCCCAGCCTTCCGATCCCTCGGGCCAGCGGCCCGGGATCAGGCGATCGTGGGTTCGAGCGTCATGGGCTCGTAGCCGATGGTAGTCGATCGCCGATTCGCCTCAGCCAGCGAGGCTTCAAGAGGCCAGCACCCCCGGCACTGCGACCCCTCGAGGTCGAGCACGTTGTTGGGGCGCCCGCGAACGGGCGGGTTCCTTCGTCTCCTACTTCGCCTCGATGACGATGCGGCGGAGGTTGCCGTCGCCTTCGCTGCGGGTTTGGATGCCTTCGACCTCAGCCAGGGCGAGGTGGATCGCCTTTCGATCCATCGGATGCATGGGGACGATGGTCAGACTCCGGCCCATCCGCTGGACGGCCTTCGCCAGCGAAGCGGCGGTCTCGTCCATCCCGCTCGATGCCGCCGCGGCGCCGCGCTCGCCCACGTCGAGGGTGATCCGCTTGCGGCCCTCGGCGTCGCGGTTGACGATTCGATCCACGAGGTGCTGCACGGCGTCGATCAGCTGCTGCCGCCGCTGCCCGGATTGGAGGACCTCGGCGCCCGCCTTGATCCGCACCTTGCAGTCGACCGTCTCGGCGGTGTCGTGAACCTCGGTCTCCACCTCGATGCCGAGCCTCGAGAAGATGCCGTCGATCACCTCGCGGGTCCGGAGGAGCTTCTCCGTTGGCATGGCGGCCCCACCCATCCCGGCCTGCCCCACGCCGCCTCGTCCGCGGCGCCGTTGCGCCGGCCCGGCTCCGCCAGCATCGGCTCCTTCGGCGCCAGCTCCGCTGGCGTCGGCTCCCTCTCCGGCAGCGTCGCCGCTGGCGGCATTGGTTCCCGGCACGTCGATCCGCGATGCGTCGGGGCGGGCCTCCTCGGTCGCGGAGGGGTCGGCGGCCTGGGATCTCGTGGCGTCCTCTTCGTCACGTCGTCGGTTCGTGCTCATCGCTGTGGGGCTCCTACTTCTTCTTCTTCGGCTTGCGGGCAGGGGCGACCTCGATGGTGGCGGACGACGCCGGCGGTGCGCCGATGGCGGGGAGACCCATGCTCTTGCGGAGGACGAGCTGCTGGCCGATGGAGAGGATGTTGTTGGTGAAGATGTAGAGGGTGAGGCCGGCGGGGAGCTGGAACATGATGAAGGTGAAGAAGATGGGCATGAAGTAGAGCATCATCTTCTGCTGGGTCGCGTCGACCTGCATCGGCTGCAGACGTTGGGTGATATACATCGTCACACCCATCGCCAGCGGCAGGGCGTAGACCGGATCCTTCGACGTCAGGTCGTTGATCCAGCCGGCGATGAAGGGCTCGTTGTAGAGCTCCACCGACGTCTGCAGGGTGGTGTAGAGCGCGAGCCAGATCGGCATCTGGATCAACATCGGGAGGCAGCCACCCAGCGGATTCACCTTATGCTGCTGGTAGAGCTTCATCGTCTCGACGTTGAGCTTCTCGCGATCGTCTCCGTACTTCTTCTTCAGCGCGGCGATCTCGGGGGCGAGCTTGCGCATCTCCTCCATGGACTTCATCGACTTCCAGGCCAGGGGGAGGGTGAGGAGCTTCACCGCGATGGTCAGCAGGATGATCGCGATGCCCCAGTTGTGGATGATGTGGTGGAAGGCGCGGAGCATCCAGAGCAGGATCCGTGCGATCACCGCCCAAAAGCCGAGGTCGACCGTCTCGTCGAGGTGGGGGTTGGCGATCTTCGCGGAGCTCGCGATGGTGGCGCTCACGTCCTGGAGGAAGCCCATATCCTTCTGCCCCACGACGAGCTGGTAGGAGAAGGAGGTGGAGCCGCCCGGCGCGATCGTGCCGGTGGGCGTGTTCAAATGGGTGATCAGCACGTCCGGGCTGTCACCGACCAGGGCGCAGGTGGAGGCCTTGTCCGGAACGGCGACGGCGAGGAAGTAGCGCTCCTCGATGCCGGCGAAGGAGGCCTGCCCGGCAGGGGTTACGCTAGGTTCATCCGCCTTATACATATGACGGGTGATGGTGTCCTCGCCGGAACGGCAGATGTTCTGGGTGGGCTGCGGGGGCGGCCCACCGAATCCGGCGCAGCCCCGTCCGGACTGCTGCCTGCTGGGATCGATGCGGGCAGGCATGAGGAGGTTGGCCGTCCCTCCGACCGGCGCAGCGCCGCGGTTGTGAAGGGCGACGTCGAGGTTCAGGAGCCGATCGCCGACCACGGTGAACTTCTTGTCCACCGCCACCGTGCCGGCCTGGCAGCGGAAGCTCACCGAGCGCTCGTCGCTCCCCACGAGATCACAGGGGGCCCGCAGGCCGAGCGCCGGAAGACCCTCCCCGAGATCCAGCTCGTAGAAGAGCGGATCCGTCGGCTGCAGCTCGGAGGCGAAGTCCACCTGCGGCGAGTCGGTCCCTCCCTGCCGCTGGCCCTTGCGTCCCAGGAGCTCGGCGCCGATCAGCCCGGCCCCATGGTTGGAGAAGCGCAGGGAGAGGTTCTCGGTGCGGAGGCTGACCTGCCGCTCCGGGATCTTCCTGGCCTGGGCGGGATGGGTGGCGGCGCCTTCGGCTGGCGCCGCGTCCGCATCGACATCGGCGACGGGCTCGATCGGTGGGATGGCGTCGGCCTGCCGGCTGCCACCCCCCTGGCCCGCCATCGACTCGGCGGCGACCGCACCCTCCGTGACCGGAATCGTCTCGGCGTTGCGAGCGCCAGGCTCGGGGATCCAGCCGAGCTTCGGCGCGATCCATTGGAATCCGAACAAGATCGCTATGGAGAGCGTCACCGTGAGGATCAGCCGCTGGTTGCTGTCCACTTCTTGAGAACCTCGCTGCAATGTCGCCCAGGAGGAGGGAGCGCGGATCGACCTCAGCCGACCCGGGCGCCGACCTCCTGCCGACGGGGAGGGGGAACCGGATCGATCCCGCCTTCGTGAAAGGGATGGCATCTCCCGAGCCGCCGCACGACGAGCCATAGCCCGCGGAGCGGCCCATGGACCTCGAGCGACTCGATCGCGTAGATCGAGCAGCTCGGATGAAAGCGGCAAGAAGCAGGGAGAAAGGGCGAGAGCCAGGCGCGATAGGCGCGGATCGGGAGGGCGAGCGCGGAGGCGATCAATCGCACGATCATCGTTCCGCCCTCCGCGAGGGAGCGCCGCCCGCCGGCTGGGCGAGCCGACGCGCGACCTCGAGAAACTCTGCCTCCAGCCTGCGATGTCCAGCGGTCGGTGCGCCCCTCTTACCGATCAGGACCAGATCGATGGCGGGCGGGAGGGCCGCCCGATTCTTTCGGAAGATCTCCCGGAGCCAGCGCTTCACCTGGTTGCGCTCGACCGAGTTTCCCACCTTGGTGGAGACGGTGAGCCCGACCCGCGTCACCCCGGTTCTCGAGGGGAGCGCGAGAGCGATCAGATGATCGGTGTGGACCTTGCGAGCCCGCGACTTCGCACGAAGGAACTCGTGGCGCGCGAGCAGCCTCATGGTCTTCGGGAAGGCCTCCCCGCTCGCGCCACAGGTCGGTCCCGACATGATCGCTTGGAGCGGCCGGCTACTTCTTCGGCGCGGACGTGGTGAGGCGCTTGCGCCCCTTGGCGCGGCGCCGCCTGAGGACCTCGCGGCCGGCCTGGGTGGAGTTGCGCTTGCGGAAGCCATGCTTGCGATTCCGTCGGATCTTCTTGGGCTGATAGGTACGCTTCACGTCGAAACCTCGTCTTGGCCTCCCCCCGTCGCGGCTGCGTTCCCGGTAGGGGGCGAAAGCGTGGGATCAAGCGCATCCAGCACCCCTCTGTCAAGACGAATCCACCCGCCCGGGTCGAGTGGAGCGAGCGCTCGCCTGCGGGAGTCCGCCGGGCCTGGAGGCGATCTCGATCGCGAGACGATGGATCGACGATCGTCGCCCGAGCGATCCTTCGTCGTTTCGGTAGGTTCCGGCAAGGTCGTTGACGCGCCCGACCGGATTTGGCTATGCAAGCTGGGCAACGTTTCGACCAGGCGAACGGCAGCTCCGCTCCCCCCCAATCGATCGAACGTCCCAAGCCAGGTACAAGCGATCGGTCGACGTACGACGATCGCGCCTGGCTGGAATCGGTCGTGGGGGGGTGGAGGAGCGCTGGCTGGGGACGCACGGGCAGGTGAGTTGCTCCTTGCGGGGAGAGGATCGCGATGGATCGGATCGATGAGTCGTCGGATCGAAGACACGTAGTGTTGAAGGCGGGGATCGGGAATTTGGAAGCCGAGGTCGCAACCGTGTGGGATCGAGCGCTGGCCAAGCTGCGCCATGCAACTACCGACTACGTCTACGACAACTGGCTCGCCCAGCTCGGCCAGGTCTCCTTGGACGAGACGACCCTCACCCTCGGCGTACCCAACTACTTCGTCCGGGATTGGATCGTCGATCACTTCGGAGATCTCGTACGAAAGGCGGTCCACTCGGTCTCGGGGGACGTACCCCTGAACATCGAGTTCGTGATCGACGAGAGCCGGGAGGCGGGGGTCCGACCCGTAGTTAGAGAGACAACGCCTCCTTCACACGATGTGGTAGTCGGGCAGGTGGCGCCGTCGAACGCTCGAGCCCGTCTCTCGGATCGATTCACCTTCGAGAGCTTCGTGGTGGGGCCGTCCAACCAGCTCGCCGCGGCAGCGGCAGCCGCGGTCGCCGAGAACCCGGGCAAGCAGTACAACCCCCTCTTCATCTACGGCGGGACCGGCCTCGGCAAGACCCACCTGCTCCACGCCATCGGCAACCGGATCCGCGCCCGCGATCCCAAGCTGCGGGTGGTCTACACCTCGGCGGAGCAGTTCCTGAACGACTTCGTGGTCCTGGTGAAGAAGGGACAGATGGAGGAGTTCCGCCGCAAGTTCCGGGAGAACGTGGACGTCCTGATGATGGACGACATCCAGGTGCTGAAGAAGGCGCAGGAGACCCAGAACGAGTTCTTCCATACCTTCAACGATCTCCACGACTCGGGGAAGGCGATCATCCTCACCTCGGACATCAACCCCAACGAGCTTCCCAACATCGAGCAGCGGCTGCGCACCCGCTTCACCTCGGGCCTCACCGCCGACGTCTATGAGCCGCCCTTCGAGGTCCGGATCGCGATCATCAAGCGCAAGGCAGAGCAGGAGAACGGCTACCTGCCCGACGACGTCGCCCAATTCATCGCGTCCAAGGTCACCCGCAGCGTCCGCGATCTCGAAGGCGCGCTGACCCGCCTCGTGGCCCACGCTACCCTCACCGGCAGGGCGCTCTCCACGGCCTACGCAGAGGAGGTGCTGCGCGACATGCTGCCGCAGCGACAGGCCCTCTCGGTGGAGCAGGTGCAGAAGGTGATCGCCCGCTACTACGCGCTCTCCGTCGACGACCTCAGAGGCGATAAGAGGCCCAGGGACATCGCCAACGCCCGCTCGATCGCCATGTACTTCTGCCGCAAGCTGATCTCGGCCTCCTTCCCCATGATCGGCGCGGCCTTCGGCGGCAAGCACCACACCACCGTGATGGCAGCCGTCGATCGAGTGGCAGCGCGGCGCCACAAGGATGCGGCCTTCGCTCAAGAGCTCGAGGAGCTCGAGCGCCAGATCACGGGCTGATCGCCGAGCCGAACCCTCCTCAGCTTCCAGGGCCGCCGGTCGCGCGGCGCGTTCGATGTGCAGCGCGAAAGGCGTCAGCTCCGATCCTGGATCTGACGTCCCCCTCTACACGCGACGAGCCCTTCGCACGAAGTCTGGGCCAGGCTGCGCCCACCCTCCTCGATCGATCACACGTAGGGTGCATGACGCTCTTCTCCAGCTGCCTCCACCCTTCGTCG
This sequence comes from Vulgatibacter incomptus, assembly GCA_040391605.1. GTDB lineage: Bacteria > Myxococcota > Myxococcia > Myxococcales > Vulgatibacteraceae > Vulgatibacter > Vulgatibacter incomptus_A. The sequence goes on along the minus strand of JBEBXK010000006.1, from coordinate 37,511 downwards.
ATCGGCGTGGATCGCGCGCTTCGATCCCCCCTGATTGCACTGTGTGAAGCCCTCGGGATCCTCTGTGGATCACGTTGAAGAACCTGCGGATCGCTCGCGTTGACAGCCCTCGAAGGCCGGTGCTACACAATCGCGACCCCGCGAATCCGCAGCCCGGTCAACTCCCGGCGAGCGAATTTTTGGAACGATTCCGGCGGCCTCGGACGATGTTCACATCTCCACAGTCGCCTACGATCTGCTACGATCCAGATCTCTACAATGATCTTCTTTCAGAGATGATCGAGACCAAGCCCTGGAGTGAACGATGGAGCTGCAGATCGCGGTAGAAGAGCTGAACCGGGCGCTCTACCGCGCACAGGGAATCGTCGAGAAGAAGGCGACCCTCCCAATCCTCTCGAACGTCCTCCTCGAGGCCAAGGGCGGCACACTCACGGTGACCGCCTTCGACCTGGAGATCGGGATGATCAGCGAGCATCCCGCCGAGATCCGGAGCGAGGGGCGCCTCACCGTTTCGGCGCGCCATCTCTACGACATCGTCAAGATGCTCCCCGAGCCGACGCTGACGATCAGGCAGGGCCAGAACCACTACGTGGAGCTGAGCTGCGGTGCGTCGAACTTCCGGATCGTCGGGAGCCCCGCGGAGGACTACCCGACCCTGCCGGTGTTGGCGAAGGTCCCCTTCGTCCCGGTGCGCCCCAAGCAACTCCTGGAGATGATCGAGCTCACCGCCTTCGCGGTCTCCTCGGACGAGACCCGCTTCAACTTGAACGGCGTCTTCTTCGAGCCGATGCCCGGTGGCGGCGCGCGGATGGTCTCGACCGACGGCCACCGCCTCTCGATGGTGGAGCGGCCGGTGGAGGGTGACTTCCAGCTGGGCCGCGGCGTGATCATCCCGCGCAAGGGGATGCAGGAGCTCAAGCGCATCCTGGCCGAGGCGGGGGCAGACGGCACCGAGCTGGGCTTCGTCGAGAACTCGGCGGTCCTCAAGCGGCAGGGGCTGACGCTGCTGATGCAGCTGGTGAACGGGCAATTCCCCGAGTACGGCCAGGTGATCCCGAAGGAGAGCGGCCGCACGGTGCAGGTGGGGCGGCTGCGTCTGCTCGAGAGCCTCAAGCGCGTCTCGCTCCTCTCCAACGAGCAGGCGCGCACCGTGAAGCTCGAGGTGGGGGAGGGGGTCCTCCGGCTCTCCTGCCAGAACCCGGATCTCGGCGAGGCCAACGAGGAGCTCCCCATCGACGGCGCCGGCGAGAGCCTGCAGATCGGCTTCAACGCCCGCTATCTCATCGACGTCCTCGGCGTATTGACCTCGGACGACGTCGCCCTCGAGCTCACCGACGATCTCTCCCCCGGCGTGATCCATCCCTTCGAGGACAAGACCTACACCGCCGTCGTGATGCCGGTGCGGATCTAAGAAGGGCTCTCGATCCGTCCCCAGGGGCGCATCCGAAGGGATCCGTTCGCTTGCGCCTCCTCGACCTGAGCCTCCGCGACTTTCGGAACATCGAGTCGGCCGAGCTCAGCCTCGGTCCTCGATCGACCGTGATCGCGGGGCCCAACGGCCACGGCAAGACCAACCTCCTCGAGGCGGTCTACCTCCTGGCCACCCTGAAGGCGCTGCGCACCAATCGCCTCTCGGAGCTGCCGCGTTTCGGTACCAAGGCCTGTGGGGTGGAGGGCCGCTTCGACCTGGGGGCCACGAGCCGTCTCTTCGCCGTGCAGATCGAAGAGGGTGTTCGCCAGGCCTTCGTCGACGGAAAGAGGGTCCGCGATCTCGAGGACTATTTCGGCGGCGTCTCGGTGGTGGCCTTCACACCGGACGATCTCGCCCTGGTAAAGGGCGGGCCCGAGGGCAGGCGGCGCTATCTCGATCGCGCCGTCTTCAACCGCTTCCCCGGCTATCTTGGCGAGAGCCGCGAGTACGGCAGGGCGCTGCGCTCCCGCAATCGCCTCCTGCGCGACGAAGCCAGCCTGGAGGTGGTGGAGGCCTTCGACGCCCCATTGGCGCGACTGGGGGCGCGGCTGGTGGCCAGGAGGAGGGCCTTGGTCGGGGAGCTGGCGCCACGCTTCTCCGAGGTCCTGCTCCGGCTGAGCCATGGCCAGCTCCGCGGGGCCCTCAGCTATGCGCCCCGCTACGCCGAGGGCACGGAGGACGAAGCGGAGGTGGCACTGCGCCTCGGCGAGGAGCTCTCCCGCCGCCTGCCGCGGGATCGCGCCCGTGGCTTCACCAGCGTCGGCCCCCACAGCGACGGCCTGGGCATCGAGCTCGGGCGCAGGCCCGCCCGCAGCTACGCCTCCCAGGGGCAGCAGCGGGCCATCGTGCTGGCCTTGAAGATCGCCGAGATCGAGAACCTCGAGGTGAGCCACGGCTACCAGCCGCTGCTTCTCCTGGACGACGTCTCCTCCGAGCTCGATCGCGAGAGGAACGAGCAGCTGATGGCCTACCTTGCGGGGCTGGACGGGCAGGTGCTCCTCACCACCACCGATCCTTCGGCCCTGGTGGAGGCCGCCGGACCCGACGCGCGCCTCTTTCAGGTGCGGGACGGCCAGTTCTCGTTGATGGAACCCTAGGAGACTGGCGCCAAGCGGAGCCCCCGCGTCGGCGAAGGTCCGGGCCCGGGCAGCACGGAGGCGATTATTCCACTCGCGCTGCGGGCCAAGGGCTCCTCTGCGCCTTCGCTCGCCTCCGACCCTCGAGGCTTCCCGCAAACACCTGAAAAATGAAAGAAAAACGGGATCTTCGGTGTTGAATTGAAGCTTGTGGACCCCCCTCCCATCGTGGTATCAGTGGGGGCTCTCCCCAGAGCGACCATCTATCGGGGATTTCAAGCAAAATCCTAGAGATCGAGGGCTCGATTGTCCGACGTGACCAATGAAATTGCCGCCGCAGCGCTGGAAGGTAGCGCGCCGGCTCCCAAGGTGGACGACTCCGAGTATGGCGCGTCCTCCATCACCGTCCTCGAGGGACTCGAGGCCGTGCGCAAGCGCCCCGGTATGTACATCGGACCACCCGACGAGACCGGCATGCATCATCTGGTCTGGGAGGTCGTGGACAACTCGGTGGACGAGGCCCTGGCCGGCCACTGCAGCCGCATCGACGTCACGGTCCACGTGGACAACTCGATCAGCGTCGCAGACGACGGCCGCGGGATCCCCACCGATATGCATCCCACCGAGGGCCGGCCCACGCCCGAGGTCGTCCTCACAGTTCTCCACGCCGGCGGCAAGTTCGATAACAACTCGTACAAGGTCTCCGGCGGGCTCCATGGGGTGGGCGTCTCCTGTGTGAACGCCCTCTCCGAGTACCTGGACCTCGAGATCGCCAGGGACGGCAAGCTCTTCCATCAGACCTACGCCAGGGGCCACGCCACCTCAGGGTTGGACGTGGTCGGCGAGGCGCGCCGCACCGGCACCCGGATCCGCTTCAAGCCCGACTACGAGATCTTCGGCCACCGCGAATACAACTTCGACACCCTCACCCAGCGGCTGCGGGAGATGGCCTTCCTGAACGCGGGCCTTCAGATCACCCTCACGGACGAGCGCTCGGGCAAGGCCCACGACTTCAAGTACGACGGGGGGATCTCCTCCTTCGTCGAGTACCTGAACCGGAACAAGACCCTGCTCTTCGACAAGCCGGTCCACGTGGTGAACGAAGTGGAGGTGGAGGGGCGGAAGGTGATGGTGGAGGTGGCGCTGCAGTACAACGACACCTACGACGAGCTGATCTTCACCTACGCCAACAACATCAACACCCGCGACGGCGGCTCGCATCTGGTGGGCCTACGGGCGGCCCTCACCCGGACGATCAACTCCTACGCACAGAAGAATGCGCTCTGGAAGGATCTGAAGGAGAGCCCCAGCGGCGAGGACGCCCGGGAGGGGCTCACCGCGGTGATCAGCGTCAAGCTGCCCAACCCCCAATTCGACTCGCAGACCAAGGGCAAGCTGATCAACCCAGAGATGAAGGGCATCGTCGAGACGGTGATCAACGACAAGCTCGGTCAGTTTCTCGAGGAGAACCCCGGCGTCGCCAAGCGAATCGCGGCCAAGGTGGGCGACGCGGCGCGGGCGAGGCTCGCGGCCCGCAAGGCCCGGGAGACCGTGCGCCGCAAGGGCGCGCTGGACACCGCGTCGCTGCCGGGGAAGCTCGCCGATTGCCAGGAGCGAGATCCCGCCAAGAGCGAACTCTACCTGGTGGAGGGTGACTCCGCCGGTGGCTCCGCCAAGCAGGGACGGGATAGGCGCACCCAGGCGATCCTCCCGCTGCGCGGAAAGATCCTCAACGTCGAGAAGGCGCGCTTCGATCGGATGATCTCGTCCGCCGAGATCGGCACCTTGATCACCGCGCTGGGCACCGGCATCGGTCGCGAGGACTACAACCCCGACAAGGCGCGCTACCACAACATCATCCTCATGACCGACGCCGACGTGGACGGCTCGCACATCCGGACGCTGCTCCTCACCTTCTTCTACCGTCAGCTGCCAGAGCTGGTGGAGCGCGGCTACATCTACATCGCGCAGCCGCCGCTCTACCGGATCGCCAAGGGCAAGCGGGAGACCTACCTCAAGGATCAGCGGGCTCTCGACGAGTACCTCCTGGACATCGGCGCCGCCTACACCAAGGTCCACATCCCCGAGGGTGAGCTCACCGGCGATGCGTTGAAGGCCTTCGCGGAGTCGGTCTTCGAGTACGAGAGCCTGCTGCAGGCGATCAACCGCCGACGGGACGGCAGGATCATCGATGCGCTGGTGCAGGCGACCACCCTCGACGTCGCCGGGCTGGCCAGCCGGGAGGCGATCGAGTTGGAGATCGGCAAGATGGAGGCGTGGCTCGAGACGAACCACACCGACGCCCTGCCGCTCGAGGTCCTGATCTCGGAAGACGAAGAGCATGGCTGCAAGCGGATCAACGTCCGCAGCCGCTCCCTCGGATCGCATCGCGACACCGTGATCGATCACGCCTTCATGGTCGGCGCCGAGCATACGGAGCTGCGCCGGCAGGCCGCCGCCTTCGCCAGCTTGGGTCCCGCGCCCTATCGGATGAGCGTCGACGGCACCGAGACCGTGGTCGGCACCGTGCAGGAGTTGGTGGCGCGGATCAGCCGGGAGGCCTCCAAGGGCCATACGATCCAGCGCTACAAGGGGCTGGGCGAGATGAACCCGGAGCAGCTCTGGGAGACGACCATGAACCCCGCCACCCGCACCCTGCTGCAGGTGAAGATCCAGGATGCCATCGAGGCCGATCAGATCTTCACGGTGCTCATGGGCGACGCAGTGGAGCCGCGGCGAGAGTTCATCGAGCGCAACGCCCTCGAAGTGCAGAACCTCGACGTCTGATCGACGGAAAGGCGCTCGTCGGGGTTGCGCCGAAAACCCGAAAAGGCCAAGCTACGGCCCTTTCGCGGAGCGCAGCTCCGCTCCGATCGATCCGGTCGGGGTGGAGACGCACATTGGTTTGATGCGGTGTCGTCTAAGGGCAGGACAAGAGACTTTGAATCTCTTAATGATGGTTCGATTCCATCCACCGCAGTCATATTCGATCGGGCGGTGAAGCTTCGCGGCTTCATTCGCCCGCATCGACAACCGCCTGGATCGGTGGGAGCACGAGATGGCCGCAACGCTGAGCGTGGTGGCGCTGGGAGGGGTGGGGAGAAATCAGCTCGAGGTGGCGGCGCTCGGCGCGTCTTCCACCTTCGAGATCGACACGATGATCGATCCGGGGCTGGCAGCGCCGAAGTACGCCTATAACCCCGGTCGCGATCAACATAACGCCGCGTCGATCCTCCGGAAGCTCGGCCAGAGTCACCTGGGCTCCGATCGGCGATGGATCCTGGCGGTGGGCCCCTTCGATCTCTTCGATCCCGAGACCGAGTTCATCTTCGGGGACGGAGACGCTCACCTCCGATCGGCGGTCATCGGCACCCATCGGATCCACATCGGCGACGACGACCGCTTCATGCGACGGCTGATCGCCCTCGCGACCTGGGCGGTGGGCCTCGCCCTGGGCCTCCGGGACTGCGACGACAGTCGCTGCGTGATGGCGAGCCCCCGTCTCCCGGATGAGTTGGAGAAGCGGGTCGGCCTGCTCTGTGGCCCATGTCGGCAGCTCCTGGCCAAGGGCGGCCAGATTTAGGGCATGGCGCTTCCCTTCCATCTCTGTCAGCCCGGCGGCGGCGCGTCCTGTGGCGCCTGCTGCGGCCTCTACAACTTCCGGGATCATTCGCGCGCGGCGCTGGTGCAGGCTCTGCGGCGCCGCACCCGCACCATCGCGCCGCTGGCCAAGGAGCCTCCAGCCTACCTCGCCGCCGCGCGGAGCCTGCGGCGCTGGGATAAGAACCCGCTCTTTCCGGCGGTGCGGCTCTGCCCGCTCCTCGGCTTCCTGGACGACGAGGAGAGTCGGGTGGGGTGCATGGCCCATCCGATGGTTACGGGTGGTGTCGATCTCCGTGATTGCGGCGCCTACAACTCGCAGACCTGCGCCAGCTTCGAGTGCCCATCCTTCCTCTGGCTGAACGCGCCACAGGCCAGGTTGGTGCGAGCGGCCTGCCCCGATTGGTACCTCTACGGCCTGGTGATCACCGACGTCGAGCTGGTGCGGGGCACCGTGAAGCTCCTGGAGCTCGAAGAAGGCGCCGCAGTCGATCTCGATGCGATCGTGGCCAGCCCCGCCGCCCTTGCCGCCGCGCGGCGCCACTTCCAACTCAAGGAGCGTGCACCGAACCGCGGCGCGGACGCTGCGATCTTCGGCCGCTTCTCCAGCGACGATCTGGGTGAGCCGGTCTCACGGCTCATCGACTACGATGGGCTGGGCGCCGCCGCTGCGCCGGAGGACGACGTGGTCCTCTGTCTCGGCTACGATCCCAAATCAGTCGAAGCGCTGGAAGACGCCCGTCGGCTGGTCCGCGACTCGATCGCAGCCATCGTCAGCGCATTGGAGCGATCGTCGGAGGAGGAGGAGGAGCTTAGGGGCTGATGCGTTGGGCTCATGCGGCCGCCGAGTAGGCAGGAGCGGCGCGCCGCGTATGAGGCGCGCGCCTCCGCGAGCTGCCCTGGGCCTGCGTGATCGTGAAGCTCGCGCCGCCTCCAACCCCCTCCCGATCCGCAGAGCGAGGAGGCGCCTCGCCCCGCGCGCCTCCCTCTGATGATCCCGGGGCGATCAGTCCGCGGCGCCGACGAAGAAGAGCTGGAAGACCACGTTCACCGCCTTGGCGCCCGGCGCCGTAACGGGGACGAAGCCGAAGCCGGCCTTCGTCGGCGTCACGTCGAAGATGGGCTGCACCGGCCGGATCAGGAAGGCACCGTTCGTCGACGTGGTGCTTCCACCGGGGATGGGGCCCAGGGCGGCGTCGAGGTAGGTGACCGTCTCGAAGCCCGCGTCGATGGTCACCCCGTCCATGGCAGTGCTGCCGTCGCTGACGTAGCCGAGGACCACGCCGTTCGTGACCATATTCGGATCGCTCATATTCGTCTCGAGGGTCGAAGCGAGCGTGCTCGGGAACGCAAAGGCGATCTGCCCGCTCCGATCGCCACAGACCATGGCGGGATCCGTAGCGCCAGGCATGCAGAAGGGGATCATCGAGTGGGAGAAGCCCGCCCCCGGGGAGACTCCCGAGACGACCAGCACGAAGCCCAGAGTCGTCGCGGAGAGGTCGACGTCCTGGAGCGTGAACGAGCCGTTTGCGTCGGTGGTGACCGCTAGGCCGACGGAGGCGTCGGGATCGTTCATCAACGCCTTCTCGGCGTCCAGGATCTGGACGATGAGACCCAATCGGCTCGGCGGATTCCCCAGCGACGCCGCCAGTGGATGAAGCCAGACGTTGCCGCTGATGGTGGCGCTCGTGAGGTCGCCGCCACTTCCGCCCCCACCTGTTCCGCCGGTGGCCTGACCGCCAGCGCCACCCTCGGCCTCGCCCCCGGCGCCGCCGGCGGCCGCGCCGCCGGCGCCGCCCTTGGCCTCACCCCCAGCGCCGCCCGTGGCTTCGCCCCCAGCGCCGCCGGTGTTCTCGCCGCCGGCGCCGCCCATGGCCTCGCCGCCCATGGCTTCGCCGCCAGCGCCGCCCGTGCTCTCGCCGCCAGCGCCGCCCATGGCCTCGCCGCCAGCACCGCCCATGGCCTCGCCGCCAGCGCCGCCCGTGCTCTCGCCGCCCGAGCCGCCCGTGCTCTCGCCCCCCGTGCCGCCTTTGCCCGTATCCCGCACCTCGTCTTCACCGCAGCCGACCCCTGCGGCCGAGAGGGCGAGGCATGCCGCGCAAAGGATGCACCAGCTCGTCAGTCGTCTCATGAGTCGCTCCAGCGCTGCTCGGCAGAACCCTGCCGGCGGTTGAGAGAGCAGAGTTACACGGAGGGGTTGCCTTCCGTCAACCCACCGTAGGAGGTAGAGCTTGCCTCTGTCTTGAGCCTTCAGAATTCGTAGCGAGCGCCACGGATGGGAGGCAGACAGAGCACCGAAGCGGAGCCCACACCTTTGAGCCTGGGGCGAGCAAACACAAGACGGGCCCCTTGTGCGGTGTGCGGTGTGCAGAAATTGCTTCTGCCTGGTGCGGAGGCGATTCCCCCACAGGCCCTGGGTGCGTGGGCATCGGAGCGCAGGTCCAACGAAGCATCCGGGGTGCGCAGTAGATTTCTGGAGGCTCTAGCCGGTCTTCTCGTCCTCGGCGATGACCGCGCCGGAGACCACGGGGAGCTTGAGTGAGCCTGCCACGATCTCGGCGATGTCCTTCACCACCACGCCGTCGGCGCCGAGCTCGCTGACCCCGTCGCCGAGCATGGTGATGCAGAAGGGGCAGTTGGCGGCGATCACCTTGGCGCCGGTGTCGATCGCCTCCTTCGCCCGATTCTGGTTGATCCGGGTCCCGAGGTGCTCCTCCATCCACATCCGGCCACCGCCGGCGCCGCAGCAGAAGCTCTGCCGCTCGCTGCGCTCCATCTCCACGATCTGCAGGCCGGGGACGCTGCCGAGGCTCTTGCGCGGCGCCTTGTACTCCCCGTTGTGACGGCCGAGGTAGCATGCGTCGTGGTAGGTGACGAGCTCGTCGAAGCGCTCGGTGGGCTGGATCCGCTTGTCGTCCAGGAGCTGCTCGATGAGCTGGCTGTGGTGCATCACCTCGTACTCGCCGCCGAGCTGGGGATACTCGTTCTTGAGGACGTTGAAGCAATGAGGACACTGTGAAAACACTTTCTTCACATTGTGCTCTTTGAAGGTCGCGATGTTCTGCTCCGCCAGCATCTGGAAGAGGTACTCGTTCCCCATGCGGCGGGCGCTGTCCCCGTTGCAGGTCTCCTTGTTTCCGAGGATGGCGTAGTTCACCTTGGCGGCGGTGAGGACCTCCACCAGGGCCTGGGTCACCTTCTTCTGCCTCTCGTCGAAGGAGCCGGCGCAGCCCACGAACCAGAGGTACTCGAACTCGGGGTTGGTCTCGACGGTGGGCACGTTCAGCCCCTCCGCCCAATCCATGCGGGAGGTGGCGCCGAGGCCCCAGGGGTTGCCCTGGGTCTCCATGCCTCGGAAGACGCGGGTGGCCTCCGGCGGGAACTCGCTCTTCACCAGCACCTCGTGCCGCCGCATCTCCACGATCCGGGGGATGTTCTCGATCATCACTGGGCAGGAGGTCTCGCACCAGCCGCAGGTGGTGCAGGCCCAGACCGTGTCGGGGTTGATCACCATCCCCACCAGATCGGGGAGCTCGTCCCGCTTGGCGGGCCCCGCCGCGAGGGTCTCCGCCTCGTCCATGAGGTGGTGACGGATCGTGGTGTTCAGCTCCTTCACGGAGAGCGGCTTGCCGGTGACGTAGGTGGGGCAGTGGGTCTGGCAGCGGCCGCATTCGGTGCAGGAGTAGACGTCCAGGGCCATGCGCCAGCTCAGCTCGTCCGCCTTCTGCACGCCGAAGGTCTCGGAGTTCTCGAGATCCATCGGCGCCGGGCGGTACTGGGGCTCGAGGCGCTGGAAGTAGACGTTGGGCAGGCCCGTGATCACATGGAAGTGCTTGCCCAGGGGCAGGAAGTTCAGGAAGACCAGGACCTGGGTGAGGTGGGCCCACCACGAGACCTGGCCGATGGTCCACGCCGTCTCGGGAGAGGCGCCGATCAACCGATAGAAGGCGAGGCCCAGGAAGCCCGCCGGGTTGTACCAATGAGCGACGCCCCCCTCGAAGGCCAGGAGGTGGCCGGCGTCGAAGAGGATCTCCGTCACCATCAGGCCGGCGATCATCCCCAGAATGAAGACCGCCTCCGCCGACCTGGTCATCCGCTCGGGTTTGACGACGAGCCGCAGGTAGAAGAAATAGGCTACGCCCAGCAGGGCCAGGAGCGCGACGACGTCCTTGAGGAAGAGGTAGCTCTGCCCCGTGATCGTGTTGGCGCCGAGGAAGGGGAAGTGGAAGTCCCAGCCGGCGAAGGCCAAGCCGAAGAGGGTGAGGGTGCGCAGCGCCAGCACCATGAAGGCGCCGAAGATCACGACGTGCGCGAGACCGGGTTTGAACTCCTCGGGATTCACCAGCCGCCGCTGGCCAAGGCCGAACTTCAGCAATCGCTTGGTGCGGGTGATCGGGTCGTCGAAGCGGGCGTCCGGCGCCAGGCGCCAGAGGATCACCATCCGCGGGATCATGCTCATCGCGAAGATCCCGAGGGCCGTCAGGATCATGCAGGTAACGATGAGGGGTATCAGCGGGATAGGGGCGGTCATGGCGGGAGCTCCTGCCCGGATGAGAAGGGGAAAGACCTTCACGATCTCGGATACTTGGGCGCGATTGGCAACCTACCGGCCAGCGCCTCGACGCGCAACCCGCAAGCGGTGGCCCGGCGCCTGCCCGATCGCTCCCGATCCGGGGGATCAGGCGCGGCCGCCATGGGCCCAGGACGAAGAAGAGCGGGCCCGGGGATGCCGGGCCCGCTCCAAGTCACTTCGAATCGCCCTCGCCCAACGTGGGGGCGATCTTTTCACGCGCGCTGGGCGCTGGCCACACGCTGGTCGGAGCGCATGATGAAAACGCTCGCGGCCCGGCGGCTCAGTCCTCGGTGCCGACGAAGAACGCCTGGAAGACGACGTTCGGCGACTTGCCGGCGGGCTGGGTCTCCGGCACGAAGCTGAAGCCGTTGCGCTCCGGGGTCATCGAGAAGATGGGCGACGTCGGCTTCACCACGAAGGTGCCGATGACGGAGGTCTCGGTGCCGCCGGCGATCGGGTCGAGGGAGGCGTCCAGAAAATGGACCACCTCCGGGCCGGCGTTGATCGCGACACCAGGGAGGCCGACGGCGTTGTCGCTCACGTTGCCGAGGACGAAGCCGTTGGTGAGGAGCGCCGGATCATCGAGCTTGCCCTCGAGGATGGCGGTCAGCTCAGAGGGTACAGCGAAGACCTTCTGGTCGGAGCGGCTGCCACAGGTGAGGGTGGGCTCGGTGCTGCCAGGGACACAGAAGCCCATGGTGGAGGTCGAGAAGCCGGTCCCATCCACGGTGATCACGAAGCCGGCGGTCTGGGCCGAGAGGTCGACATCCTCCAGCCTGAACGAGCCCGTGGCGTCGGTGGTGCGGGTGGTGGCGAGCGTCCCATCTCTGCCGGCGATGGATTCGCCCGCGTCGACCATGCGGACCTCGAGACCCTCGAGGTCCGGGGACGCGATGCCCGCGGCGGAAGCCACCGGGTTCAAGAACACGTGGCCTGCGATGGTGTGGAGCGTGATCATCCCGCCCGTGCCGCCGGAGCCACCCGTCCCGCCCGTACCGCCGCTGCCGCCCGTGCCGCCGGTGGCTCCCGTGCCGCCTGTGCCGCCTGTGCCACCGGTGCCTCCCGTCGCGCCTGTGCCACCTGTGCCGCCCGTGCCTTCGTTTTCGTCGTTGTCGCTGCAGCCGAAGGCGAAGGCCGAGAGCGAGAGGCATGCGATCGAAAGAATCCACCACCTGGTCAACTGATTCATCGAGACTTCTCCCTTGATCGGGGCGCGCATGATCGCGCGCGAGTATTGCCTGCGGGCACAATCGGTACCGAACAGCACACGCTCGATCCATAGGCTGGTTCGCCCGGAGAGGTCAAGGTAGTCACCTGTAGGGGGGCGGGAGCGCTGCCAGCCCCCGTACGATTCAGGACAAGAGCCTGCGCCGCAGTGTGGCAGCGGCCGATGCCGGGCCTGTAAAGAAATTGCCCACTCAAAGGGGACGGAGATCTCCGTTCACCTGGCGTCTCTCCTGAGAGGAACTCGTAAATTTCTTCACGAACTCCAGGTGCGTGAGGAGCGCAGATCGAACGAAGCAGGGGGGAACGAAGCCGATCGCTGGAGGATCGATCAGTGGACCACGCGCTCGGGGACCACGATCCCGTTCTGCTCGCTGAAGTGCTGGATCGTGTCTCGATATTCGTCGATGGAGCGAACGCCGGAGACCAGCCACTCCCCACCGATCACCAGAGAGGGAGACGTGTCGATGCCACGGAAGGTGGATGCCTCGTGCTGATCACTCACCAGCCGGCGAAGTCCTTGGGCGCCGAGGGCGGCGGCGAAGCGGGTGGTCTCCAGGCCGCATCGCTCACCGAGCTCGATCAGGATGTCTTCACGGCTCACGTTGATCCCGTGGTGGAAGGCGGCGCGTCGCAGGGCGGCGAGCAGCCGATCGTGGGCTGCCTCGCCGCCGATGATCTTCGCCGCCTCCAATGCGACCAGCGGCGCGAGGGACGAGCGGGGCGGATCGTCCGAGCGCCAGAGATCCGGGACGAAGCCCGCCGCTTCCCGCTCCTTCGCGACCCGGCGCAGGGCGCTGGCCCGGGCGAGCCGCTCCCGCTTGGTGGGCAGCCTGTCGTCGGGGAAGCCCATGAAGGGGCGGCGCTCCAGCCGGATGGCGCCCCCGAGCTCTTCGCGGAGGCTACGGAGGCGGTCGTCGGCGACAGCGCTCCAGCCGCAGAGGACGTCGTGGTGCAGGATCAATTCGATGGGTTCGAGCAAGTCGCGCATGTCTTCGATTCAGGCCTTGTTCCGGAGACGAACGATCTCCGCGGTGTGGTTCACGATGGCGGCGGCGATGTCGATGCCCGAGGCCCGCTCGATGCCTTCGATGCCGGGGCTGGAGTTGACCTCCACGATCCGCGGCCCGCTGGAGGACTCGAGGAGGTCGACCCCGGCCACCTCCAGGCCCAGGACCCGGGCTGCCCGCACGGCCTCCGTGGCGAAGTCGGCAGGCAGCTCGAGGCTCTCGCCCCTTCCGCCGCGGTGGATGTTGGAGCGGAACTCACCCTGGACCTTGGCGGTGCGGCGCATGGCGCCCACCACGCGATCCCCCACCACCAGCGCGCGCACGTCTCTGCCGCGGGACTCCGAGATGAATTCCTGGAGCAAGATCTCTTGCTCCAGGTTCCACATCGTGTCGAGCATCGACTCGAGCTCGTCGAAGGAGTGGGCGAGCATCACCCCGACACCCTGGGTGCCCTGGAGCAGCTTCACGATCACCGGCAGGCCGCCGATCTGATCGACGGCGAGGTCCAGGTGATCCCGCTCCCGCATCATCACGGTGCGCGGCACGTCGATCCCCGCCCGGGCCAGGAGCTGCAGGCTGCGCAGCTTATCCCTCGACTTGGCGATCGACGCCGAGTCGTTCACCACCGGCACCGACATCGACTCGAAGTGGCGCACCACCGCCAGCCCGTAGCGGGTGATCGAGGCGCCGATCCTGGGGATCAAGGCCGAGACCCCCTCCACCGCCTTGCCCTCGTAGAAGACGCGTGGCCCGTGGCGATCCACCAGGAGATCGCAGCGCAGGGTATCCAGGATCATCGCCTCATGGCCGAAGGCCCGTAGCGCCTCCATCAGGCGGCGGGTGCTGTAGAGGCTCTCCTTGCGGGAGAGGATCACCACGCGGAGGCTGCCGCCAGCGGGAGGTCGCCGACGGGTTCGGGTCTTCACCGCCCGGCCCACAGGACGTGGCTTCTTCCCGCGGGGCTTCGGTCCGCGCTTTGGACGCGGCGTCGCCTTGGGGACGGGCTGGGCGCGCGAGGGAGCAGCATCGACGCGATGGGGCGCGCTGGAGCGCGTGGTCATGGGCTTCGCCGAACGATCGAGGGGGCAGGGAATGAAACGCGCGCAATGTATACGCGGGCCGCAGCGGGAGGCCAGCGGCACGGGCTCGCCCGCTCGCCTCGGCTGTAGCCGTCCGGGCGGATCGACCAGAGTCTGTGAGAGGCCCGCCTCCCCGCGAGGCGGAGACGATCCTCGCAACCGCGCTGGGCGCCTCGCCTCAGGCTCGCGGGTGAATTTCTTCCCGAACTCTCGCGGCTTGACCCGGCACCCCGCAAGCGGTTAACCAACCCCCCTTGCAACGTCGCGCTCGCGTGGGAGGCCGCCGCCTTCGCCCCGGAGCCGGCGAAGTGCAGAAGGGCCGTCTCGAGCCGCGCGGCAGCCGCGGTGGGCCCTTGCCTCACGACTGCCCAGGAACGTCATGGCAGATCCCATCGACTACAAGAAGACGGTGAACCTCCCCAGCACCGACTTTCCGATGAAGGCGAACCTGCCCGTGCGGGAGCCCTCCATCCTCGAGCGATGGGAGAAGAGCGGGATCTACGAGGCGATGATCGCGAAGAACGTCGCCGCCGGCGGCGAGCGCTTCGTCCTCCACGACGGCCCCCCCTACGCCAACAACCACATCCATCAGGGCACGATGCTCAACAAGATCCTGAAGGACTTCGTGGTGAAGTCGAGGTCGATGGAGGGGAAGGTCACCGTGATGATCCCCGGCTGGGATTGCCACGGCCTCCCCATCGAGCTGCAGGTCGATAAGAAGCTGGGCTCGAAGAAGCGGGAGATGTCGAAGATCGAGATCCGCGACGCCTGCCGTACCTACGCCACCGAGTGGGTGGACATCCAACGCGAGGAGTTCAAGCGCCTCGGCGGCTTCGCCCGCTGGGATCGCCCCTACCTCACCATGAGCTTCGACTACGAGGCGAGGACCGTGCGGGAGCTGGCGCGCTTCGCGGCGCGGGGAGGACTCTATCGGGGCAAGAAGCCGGTCTATTGGTGTGTGCAGGATCGGACCGCGCTGGCGGAGGCGGAGGTGGAGTACGCCGAACACACCTCACCCTCGATCACGGTGGCCCTCGATCTCCTGCCCGGCCTCGAGGAGAAGATCCCTGGCGCCGCGGGCCTCCCTGCCCAGGTGACGATCTGGACCACCACCCCTTGGACCCTCCCGGCCAACCTCGCGGTGGCGGTGCACCCCGACTACACCTACGTGGCCTACCGCCTCGGCGAGCGCCTCATCGTCGTCGCCAAGGATCTCCTGCTCCCCTTCCTCGCGAAGGTGGCGCCAGCGGAGATCAAGGGCCTGGCCGACGCCGATCCTGCCACCGAGCTCGGCGTAGGTGCGCTGGTCGATCCCTCCCGCATCGTCGGCTTCGCCGAGGGGCGGGAGCTGGAGGGGCTGCGCTACCGCCACCCCTTCCTCGATCGGGAGTCGCCGCTGATCCTCGGCGATCACGTCACCCTCGAGCAGGGCACCGGCCTCGTCCACACCGCCCCGGGCCACGGGCAGGAGGACTACCAGGTCGGCCTGCGCTACGGCCTCGAGGTCTTGAACCCCGTCGACGACGCCGGCTTTCTGAGCGAGGCCGCCGGCCCGGCGTTGGCCGGGCAGCGGATCTGGGACGCCAACCCGAAGGTCGTCGAGCTGCTTCAAGCATCCGGGCATCTCCTGGGCGAAGAGAGCCTGCAGCATTCGTATCCGCATTGTTGGCGCTGCATGAACCCCGTGATCTTCCGGGCCACCGATCAGTGGTTCATCTCGATGGAGAGGAACGATCTGCGCAAGGAGGCCCTGGAGGAGATCGACAAGGTGAGGTGGATCCCCAGGTGGGGACGCGAGCGGATCTTCGGCATGATCGAGAACCGCCCCGATTGGTGCATCTCCCGGCAGCGGGCCTGGGGCACGCCGATCCCGGTGCTCTATTGCGAGGGCTGTGACGAAGCCCTGGTCGACGCCGCGGTGATGGAGAAGGCCGCCACCCTCATCGAGGAGGAAGGCGGCAACGCCTGGTTCTCCCACCCCGCGTCGGACTTCCTCCCCGAGGGCCATCGCTGCTCGTGTGGGAGCACCTCCTTCCGCCAGGAGACCGACATCCTCGACGTCTGGTTCGACTCGGGGACCTCCTTCGCCGCGGTCCTCGAGGGCGAGGACGGCCTGGGCTTCCCCGCCGACCTCTACCTGGAGGGATCCGATCAGCATCGCGGCTGGTTCCACTCCTCGCTGCTCTGCTCGGTGGGCACCCGCGACGTGGCCCCCTACAAGACTGTCCTCACCCACGGCTTCGTGGTCGACAGCGACGGGCGCAAGATCAGCAAGAAGCTCGGCAACTACATCGATCCCGCCAAGCTCATCGCTCGCTACGGCGCCGAGATCATGCGCCTCTTCGCGGCGTCGGAGGACTATCGCAACGATCTGCGCACCTCCGAGGCGCACTTCCAGCAGCTCGGCGAGGGCTACTTCAAGATCCGCAACACCCTCCGTTATTGCCTCGGAAACATCGACGGCTTCGATCCCGCAGCCGACGCCGTCCCGATGGCGGAGCTCCCAGCCCTGGACGCTTGGGCCCTGGGTCGCCTCGACGCCTTCACCGCCAGGGCGCGCAAGGCCTACGACGCCTACGAGTTCCACCTGGTCTACAAGGCCGCCCTGGACTTCTGCGCCGCCGAGCTCTCGCCGCTCTACCTGGACGTCCGCAAGGATCTCCTCTACTGCGGCGGCAGGACCTCCCTCGAGAGGCGGGCCACCCAGACCGTGCTCCATCGGGTAGCGCGGGATCTCTGCCGCCTCCTCGCGCCCATCCTCTCCTTCACCGCCGATGAGGCCTGGGGCTTCCTGCCCGGAGAGCGCGAGACCTCAGTCTTCCTCGCGGGCCTTCCATCCCCTGTTGCCGAGGTGGAGCCGGAGCTGGAGGGCCGCTTCGAGAGGTTGCTGGCCATCCGCCAGGCGGCGTCGAAGCAGCTCGAGATCGCCCGCCGCGACAAGAAGATCGGCAAGAGCCTCGAGGGGCGGCTGGTCCTCGGCGCCAGCGGCGAGCTCCTCGCCTTCCTCCGGGCCGAGGCGGCCACCCTGCTCCCCCTGCTGATCGTCTCGCAGCTCGAGGTGATCGAGGGAGGCGCCGGCGTCGAGGCCGAGGAGGTCTCGGGCCTGCGCATCGCGGTGGAGGCAGCCCGCGGCGAGAAGTGCGTGCGCTGCTGGATGTTCAGCGAGGAGCGCGGCGCCGATCCTCGCCACCCCGAGCTCTGCCCCCGCTGCGCGGCGGCGGTGAGCGGGTAGCGAGTTGGCGCGACGCTGGTGGATGCTCGTGGGGATCGCTTCCCTCGTCATGCTCCTCGATCAATGGAGCAAGTATCGGGCGGTGGAGACGCTCACCGGAGCCTTCGCCCTGGAGGAGGCCACCACCGTCGGTGAGAAGCTCGAGGTCTTCTTCCAGAAGAAGAAGCTCGAGCGGATCCGCACCAAGCCGGTGGTGGTCCATCCCGATCACTTCCAGCTCCGATACGTGGAGAACCCCGGCGCCGCCTGGGGGATGTTGGGGGGCCTGGACGATAAGGTCCGGATCCCCTTCTTTTACGTGGTCTCCATCCTGGCCATCGCCTTCCTCACCGTCGTCTTTTCGCGGGTGCGGAGAGAGCAGCGCCTCCTCGCCCTGGCCTTCTCCCTGATCCTCGGCGGCGCCCTGGGCAACTTCATGGATCGGCTGGTGCGCGGCTATGTCATCGACTTCATCGATTGGCATTGGCGCTACCAGAGCCATTGGCCCACCTTCAACATCGCCGACGTCGCCATCAGCCTGGGGATGGCGGGGCTGATCCTCGAGGGGATCTTTGGCACCAGGATCCGGCGCGTCGATGAGCCATCCCTGGAGCGTCGGGCCGTCGACGACGAGACGATGGCAGAATCGCGTCGGGAGCCCGGCGCTCATGACGAGAGGGAGGCCCACTTCGAAGAAGATGACGTCGAAGGCCAGGGCCGCCGGCGGACGCGAGAGTTCGTGGCGTAGCGATCGCGCGCTGCTGTCGGTTGCGATACCCTCGCGCTGTCGCAAGCGCCCGAGGCCTCGCCGCTTCGGGTGAGAATGCCGGCTCGTTCTCCTATCTGGCAGGAGCGCACGCATGCATCCCCTTCTCTTCCCCTGGTCGATCCCCTCTTCGATCCTGCTCCTCCTCGCCTACGCGGCCGTCGCCGTCTTCGCGGGGAGCGTGGCGTTGGTGGTCGCAGGCCGAGGCGGCATCCGGCGCGATCCGATGCGGGTCGGCGGCGCCTTCGCCCTCACCGCCGGCGTCGGCGGCTACCTCGTCGCCACCCGCCTCGCCGACGTGGAGGCGCAGCCCCTGCCCATCCACACCTACGGCCTGATGATCGCCCTCGGCTTCCTCTCGGCGATCTACCTCTCCGGCCGCTACGCCCAGCGCTTCGCCTCGGTGGATCCGGCCTCCTTCTACCTCCCCGGCGCCCCCGCCCTCGCCGCGGCCTCCCGCGAGCTGAAGTCGAAGGGCGGCGATCTCCACGAGATCGTGGGACGCAAGGCCAAGGAGAGCGTCCTCGACCTGGCCCTCTGGGTCTTCCTCGCCGCCCTTGCCGGCTCCAGGATCCTCTTCATCCTCGTCAATTGGGGTGGCCCCGACGGCTACGGCGCCCACCCCGGCCGCATCCTCCAGATCTGGGTGGGCGGCTTCGTCTTCTACGGCGGCTTCATCGGCGCCACCCTGGCGTCGATCTTCTACGCCCGCAAACATCGGCTCAACTTCCGCGGCCTCGCCGACATCGCCGCCCCCACCATCGCCCTCGGCCACTTCTTCGGACGCATGGGCTGCATGTCCGCCGGCTGTTGCTGGGGCAAGGTCTGCGCCGATCCCGCCTTCGTCTTCGGCGCGAAGTTCCCGCAGGGATCCGCCGCCTACGGCGAGATGGTCGCGGAGCCGGCCTTTCGCGACTACATCCTCAGCCACGGCCACACCCCCGCCCTGCACCCGACCCAGCTCTACGAGGGCCTGGGCGAGCTCGGCCTCTTCTTCATCCTCATCCACCTCGCCGGGAGGAAGCGATTCCACGGTCAGATCCTCGCCAGCTGGCTGATGCTCTACGCCATCGTCCGCCTCTCCATCGAGACCTTCCGCGGCGACTTCGGCCGCGGCATGCTCCTGCGCTGGCCCGAGGCGGATCCGCTCCTCCTCTCCACCTCGCAGATCGTCGGCGTGGCGATGTTCGCCCTCGGTGCCGTCCTCTTCGCGATGTGGCGACCCCGCGCCGCCTCTCCCGACCCCGTGGCGCCCGATCCCAGGGCGGCCTGATCGCTTGATCCCTTCGCTCCTCTTCGCCACCGGCCTGGGTGCCGGAGCCCTCGGCGCCCTCCTCGGCATCGGCGGCGGGATCATCCTCGTGCCCGTGCTCAGCCTGGCCTTCGGCGTCCCCATGCAGCACGCCGTCGCCGCCTCCCTGGTCTGCGTCATCGCCAGCTCCAGCGGCGCCGCCGCCACCTACGTCCGCGACCATCGCTGCGACGTCCGTCTCGGCATGAAGCTCGAGATCTTCACCGTCGCCGGCGCGATCCTGGGCGCGTTCGTCGCGCCCCTGCTCCCCACCTCCGCGATCCAGATCCTCTTCGCCCTGATGGTGATCCCCGCCGCCCGCTCCATGCTCCGCAAGGCGCCGGCGGACGAGGCCGCCTCGTTCGAAGGGCAGGGCGTCGAGGTCCGCCACCTCCCCCTGGGCTACGCCGCCTCCGTCGGCGCCGGCACCCTCTCGGCGGTGCTCGGCATCGGCGGGGGCCCCATCAAGGTCCCGGTGATGACCATGATCATGGGCGTGCCCTTCAAGGTCGCCACCGCCACCAGCAACTTGATGATCGGCGTAACCGCGTCCGCCAGCGTCTTCGTCTATCTCTCCCGCGGTCTCCTCGACCTCGAGATCGTCGTCCCCACCGTCCTCGGCGTCCTCGCTGGCGCGATGCTCGGCGCCATGGCCATGCCCCACGTCCCCACCGCCAGGCTCAAGGGCGTCTTCGCCGTGCTCCTCCTCGCCCTCGGCGTCCAGATGCTGACCAAGGGCCTCGGGGTCGATCTCTGGAGCTGGACGTGAGCGATGGCCCCGTGCAGACGACGGGCGAAAGCAGCGTCGCCCCCGTCGAGCGGGCGACGCTCGCCTCGAACGAAGCCGCCTTCCCCCCCGCCAACCTCGGCGCCCCCCACCCCGACGACGACGCGCGCAGCGAGCTCCTGCTCGCCCTGGTCTTACGAGGTGGGGTCCTCTCCGCCGCCTCCCTCCTCGGAGCCGCCCTAGCGATCTCCCTCCTCTTCGGCCTACCCATCCACGGCGGCGGCGGCTCGCTCCAGGATCTCTGGCAGGGCCATACGCCCGGCCTCCAATCCCTGGCCCAGCTCGGCATCCTCGCGCTCGCCCTCACCCCGGTGGCGCGGGTCGCCCTCTCCATCCCGATCTTCGCCAGAGCCGGCGAGCGCAAGCAGGCCCTGATCGGCCTGGGCGTCCTCCTCCTCCTCGCCCTCTCGATGCTCCTCGGCAAAGCCGAAGGCTGATGGATCGCGCAGGCGCACTCGTCCCTCGGTAAGTCTCAGCGGACGAATCGTCCCCGAAACGAGTGAGAGCGAATCCCTCCCCTCGTGTTCGGTGCGAGGGGAATCTCTTCGGTAGTTCGCCTCAGGATTTGAGAGTCTGCAATTTCGTCTTTGGCTCAACCGAGGCCGAGGGAGCGGGAGACGGCCCTTGCCGTGTAGTCCACGACGGGGATCACGCGGGCGTAGTTCATCCGGGTGGGGCCGACGACCGCCAATGCGCCGAGGATTCGTCCACCTTGGGTGTAGGGGGCGGCTACGAGGGAGACGCCTGGCACCCCGGCGAACTCGCTCTCGGCGCCGATGAAGATCTGGATGTCGCGGCCTTCGATGGCGCGGCGCAGGACGAGGAGCAGGCGATCCTTCTCGGCGAGGGAGTTGAAGAGCTTGCGCATCTTCTCGAGATCTTCCGCGAAGGCGGGCTCGTCGAGGAAGCTCGCTTCTCCCTCGACTACCACTTGTTCGGTGGCGGACTTGCCGTCGAAGGCCTGTTGGGCGAGGACCAGGGTCTTGCGGTGGAGCTCGTCGTAGAGGGCCTGATCCCGCTCGCGCTCCTGCCGAAGCTTCAGCTGGATCTGATCGAGGGAGAGCTCGCCCAGGAGCTCGTTGACCACGTGGGTGGCGTGCTCGAGCTCTGACGGCAGCAGGGGGAAGTCCAGGGTGATCAGCCGGTTCTGCACCAGCCCGGCCTGGGTGACCAGGATCGCGAGGACCCGATCCTCTCGCAGGCGCACGAACTCGATCCGGCGGATCATGGTCTGATCCAGATCGGGCGCCATCACCACCGCAGCGTGGCGGGTGAGCTGGTGCAGGAGCTTCCCCGTCCCCGCCATCAGCTCGCCAAGCGGGGCCGGCTGCACCGTGCGCTCGATCCGTTCCCGATCCTTCACCCCGGGCGCCCGCACCCGCAGCAGGCTGTCCACGTAGAGGCGAAAGCCCTTGTCGGTGGGGATCCGCCCCGCCGAGGTATGAGGCTTCTCGAGGTAGCCCAGCGCCTCGAGGTCGGCCATGGCGCTGCGCACGGTGGCGGAGGAGAGCTCGTAGCGCGGCGCGATCGCCTGTGACCCCACCGGCTCGCCGGTCGCGATGAAGTCCTGGACGATCGCCCGCAGGATCTCTTTGTCCCGCTTGGGCAGGTCGTCGTCGGGTGGGGTGGGCAGCATCTCGGTTCGCGCTCCGTCTTCTGTACCGTCAACCGCCTCCACGGTAAAGCCGGCCGCGCCGTTCGGCGGCTTCGATCGGCGGCGCCGGCCTCGGACGCCTCTCGGCGGCCTGGCTCAGAACCCGCGACGATTCACGATCGTTCCAGGCGCCCCTTCATGCGTAGATGCGCTGGCGCTCAGGAACCGCATCCCAGCACGCGCCCGGACCCGAGGTCCGTGGCAGGTGCGAGCGCGCCCGCGGGTGGCCTCTCCTCCTCCGCCTGCGGCTCCACCGGGCCGCAATGCGATCGGGAGTGGCCTTCGCTCGCCTCCTCGAACCACACCTCCCGGCCCGTGCAGCCCCCCTCCACGCACTCGACCTCGACCGGACGGCTCGCGCACCTGACGCACTCGGAGTCGTCTACCTCGGACGCGAGCTTCTTCGCCCGGGAGAAGTCGGCCTCGCCGACGACGTACGCCGCCGCGTGGCAAGGCTCGAAGACCACGCAGCAGTCCGCGGCCGTCGTACATGGTGCGTCGCGCTCGGCGAGGGACCGCAGCTCATCGATGGCGGAGTCGCCACATGCCGCCGCCATGCCTGCCAACACGATCGAAAAGAAGAGCGTTCTCATATCCTCTCCCGAGAGGCGAGCAGCCGATGGAGGAGCCTACCACCGCGCGAGGCGCTTCAGATAGCCCGCGATCTTCACAGACGTCCGTGCTCTTTCGAACGGTCCTCGAGTCGGTGCCAGAAATGAAACCACTCTGGTCTCGGGGACTCGGCGCCTGCCAGCGCCTTCGACGACCAGGGCGTGAGGCTCAGAGCAGGGCCCGACGTGAGCTGCGGTGTCTTGAACTCTGTTTTGAGAGCATCATCTCTTCGAGTGAAGCCTCGACGCCCTTCGTTCGCCGATCGGATCCCGTGTCTCACGCGGCCTACATGATCCGCCAGCAGCGGTGGATCGTGCGGTTGCGGATGTCGTCCGGGATGGAGCGGGGGGTGAGCTCCTCGAAGTTGAGGGCGGGCAGGGCGGCGAAGTCGGGGTCGAAGCCGGTGAAGTTGGTGGAGAAATAGAGGACGCCGCCCGGGGCGAGGAGGGCGGTGGTGTCGCGAAGGAGACGCACGTGATCCCGCTGGATATCGAAGGTGGCGCTCATCTTCTTGGAGGCGGAGAAGGACGGCGGATCGAGGACGATGAGATCGAAGAGGGCGCCTCGTTCCTGCACCAGCCAGCGGGTGACGTCCGAGCGGATCAGCTCGTGGCGTGGATCGTCCAAGCCGTTGAGGATCAGGTTGTCGCGGGTCCAGTCGAGGTAGGTATTGGAGAGGTCCACGGAGACGGTGTGGCTGGCGCCGCCTGCCGCGGCGTAGACTGTGAACGCGCCGGTGTAGCAGAAGAGGTTGAGGAATCGCTTGCCGCGGGCCTCGTCCCGGATGCGGGCGCGGGTGAGGCGGTGGTCGAGGAAGAGGCCGGTGTCCAGGTAGTCCTCGAGGTTGACCCAGAAGCGGAGGCCCTGCTCCTCGACCACGAGACGGCTGCCGGTGGCGCTGAGCTTCTCGTATTGCTCGGCGCCCCAGACCTTGGGCGCGCGGACCTTCCAATGGACCTTTTCGGGCGGCACCTGCAGCACCGCCTCGACCGCGGCCTGGACCTCGGCGCGCTGGGCGTCCCTGGCGGCAGTGGAGACGAAGCCGCGACGCGCCAGCTCCACCACCTGCACCGAGCCGGCGTACCAATCGACGGTGAAGCGGTACTCGGGGATGTCCGAGTCGTAGAGGCGGAAGGCGCTCAGGCCTCGGCGCGCGCTCTCGCGCAGCCGACGAGGCGCGATCTTGCGGAGCCGGTTGGCGAAGGGGCTGTCGGGGGTCGGGTGGTCCAAGGGGAGGATCTCCTGCGAGGAGGGGCGAGCGAGCGCCAAGGGCGCCTTCGCGCGTAGCGACGCCGAGAAGACTTCGCTCTCGCGGCGGTGGTCTTTTCATAGGCGCCGGGTGCTTGGCAATCCGCCGCGGACGGGAGGCGCGGGATGGCGAGCGAGCCCTCCTCCCGCTCTCGATGGCGATTCGGCGGACTCCTCCGCTTACTCTCCTCATAAGCCCGCAGCCGAAGTCTTGACGGGAGGCGGCGAAAGTGAAAAGCCCTAGCGCACTTTCGGTACGAATTTCATTTGAGGAGATCGCGCCATGAATCGCTCCACCCGTCTCGTCTTGACCTCTACCCTCGCGGCGCTCCTGATGGTCGCCGGCGTCGCCTGCAAGGGCGGCACGGAGACGCAGCCCGCCAACCCCAAGCCCCCCGCGCAGCCGTCGCCGAGCCCCACCGCCCCGGCCCCGGCCCAGAAGCCGGCGCCCTCCGAGGCCCCGGCCGCTCCCGCCGAGGAAGGCAAAAAGGAGGAGGCGGTCAAGGTCTCCCCCGAGGCCCAGAAGGAGGCCGACAGCCTCTTCGCCTCGCTCTGCTCCACCTGCCACGGCGCCACCGGCCACGGCGATGGCCCTGCCGCCGCCGCCTTCCCCGTCAAGCCGGCGAGCTTCGATACCAAGGAGTTCCAGGATCGGGTCAGCGACGAGGAGATGCGCAAGGTCATCGTCGACGGCGGCCCCGCTGTGGGCAAGAGCCCGCTGATGCCCGGCAACCCCTCGCTCAAGGACAAGCCCGAGGTCGTCGAGGCGCTCGTCCAGAAGATCCGCAGCTTCGGCAAGAAGTAGGCGCCAGCGTACGACGACGCTCGGTGCGAGCGGCTCCTGCTGGCGTTCGATCGCCTCCGGAGCGCGCGAAGGACCTGCCGTCGCCCATCGAGATCGCGCGGGTGACTCGTTCAACGAGCTCGCCCGCGCGATTTCTTTTTCCTGGCACTGAAGCCTCGCCCCTGCCTGCGGCGGCGAACGATGGGCTGGCTGCTGCCGACGTGCTCCGTCCTCCCCCCCGGGCTCGTAGCTGTGGCTACGACCCGGTCGGTCGTCCCAGCCGTCGGCGTGGCGCGCGCTCGCCTCGCTCACCCATCTAACGGATGCGTCCGCCTGCCGGCGGTTTGGCGCTGCGGCCGTCTTCGGGCCAGGCGTGGCGGGGGTAGCGGCGGGAGAGCTCCTTGCGGATCCCCGGGTAGTGGCGCTCCCAGAAGCCGGCGAGATCGGAGGTCACCTGGACCGCGCGGTGGTTGGGCGCGAGGAGGTGGACCGTGAGGGGGACCCGGCCCCTGGCGATCGCCGGGCTCTGGATCATGCCAAAGAAGTCCTGGAGCCGCGACTCGATCCAGGGAGGTCGGCCGGGCTCGTAGTGGATCGGCACGCTCTTTCCGCCTGGGAGGGCGAGGCGCTCCGGTAGCTCCCGGGCGAGGAGCCGCTGCTGCTCCGGGCCGAGGCGGGAGAGCAGGAGCGCGGGGATCGATCGCTCCCGCAGCTCGGCGAAGCTGCGCAATCCTTCGCAGGCCTCGCTCAAGGCCGCCTCGAGATCGGCGCCTCCGAGGGCGGGGAGCTGGGCCTCGGGCATCGCCTCACGGGCGAGCTGGAGTCGGATCAGGGCGGCGTCGGCGGCGCCGTCTCCTGCGAAGGCGGAGATCCCCTTGGCGATCGCGGCCTTCGCGAGCACCTCGGCGGTCCGGGCCGAAGGCGCCGCGGGACCCCGGCTCTCCTCGATGGCGATGGCGTCGTAGCGAAGCTGGCTCAGCCGATCCACCCGCTCGGCGGCGTCGTTCCAGATCCACTCCTCGCATTCGGTGATCTCGTCCGGGTGGAGATCGAGCAGCCACTCGGGCTCGATGGCGGAGGCGAGGCGGATCAGGCCCGCGCGCGCGCCGGGCTGCCTGCCGCTGCGCTCCTCTGCCGCCACCGCTACGATGAAGGTGGAGTCATGAACGACGCTGGCCTCGGCGAGCTCGGCCGATCCGCCGGCGGCGAGGAGCAGCTCACGGCCCGTAGGGCCGCGGCGGCGGGCCACTCGATCGGGGAAGCCGGCGAGGACACATTGGAGCAGCGCCTCCTCGTGGGCGGGATCGATCGTCCCTCCGGCACCGCGGCCCGGGGGTGGGCCTGCGCTCTGCGGCGCCCGCTCGGCAACGCCCCCTCGTGGCCACCCGCCCTGCGCACCTCCGATCCTTGGGCTGCTGCCGCGGGCGCCTCCGCTCGGTAGGCCGCCGCTGCGCGCACCTCCGTTACCTGGCCCTACGCTCTGCGCGCCTCCGCCGCGCGCGCCGCCTGGAGATGAGCCTCCACCCATCGGAGCTGCCTTCGCCTCGCGGCCCGCAGCGTCTCGATCCGGATCGCGCAGCAGCCGCTCGAGCTGGCGCCGGGAGCGATCGACGGCGTCGACCGCTCGGGGATCGAGGCCCATCGATCGCAGGCGCTGGGGTGCGAAGCGGGCGCGCTCGGCCTCGCGAAAGCGCTCGAGGAGCTCGAGGAGATCGGAGGAGCCGGCGGCGGCGGCGCGGGCCCGGCCGCCGCCGAAGCTGATCCGGCTGTCCTGGCGCAGGTCACGCTCTGCGGTGAGAGCGGCGAGCACACAGGCGTCCGCGCCGACGCCGTGGCGCTCGCCCTCGACGACGATCCGGCCGAGGCGCGGGTGGATGGGGAGGCGGAGGAGGCGCCTGCCGATCGGGAGGAGGGCGCCGGCCTCGTCGAGGGCGCCCAGGCGCCGGAGGAGGGAGTCGGCGGCGTCGACGGCGGCGGGGAGGGGCGGCTCGAACCAGCCGAAGGTGGAGGGATCGGAGACACCGGCGCCGCGGATCGAGAGGAGGAGCTCCGCGAGGTCGAGGCGGTGGATCTCGGGGGGATCCCGCTCGGCCCGGGAGGCGAAGTCGTTTCGCGAGTAGAGGCGGATCGCGAGGCCGGCGCGGGTGCGGCCGGCGCGCCCCGCCCGCTGGATGGCGGAGGCCTGGCTGATCTTCCCGACCTCCAGGGTGGGGAGGCCGCTCCAGGGAGAGTGCGCCGCGATCCGCGCCAGGCCGGAGTCGACCACCGCGGCGATCCCGTCGATGGTCAGCGAGGTCTCGGCGACGTTGGTGGAGAGGATCACCTTCCGGCGATCGGCGGGGGCCACGGCACGATCCTGCTCAGCCGTAGGGAGATCGCCGTGGAGCGGCAGCACCAGCAGGGATTGGGCCTCGGCGATCGGCGACAGGGCCTCCGCCGCCCGGCGGATCTCGGCGGCCCCCGGGAGGAAGACGAGGACGTCTCCATCCAGCCCCTCCTGCAGCAGCCGCTTCACCGCGCCCGCCACCTGCTCGGGCAGGGGGCGATCGTCCGGCCGCTCCTGATGCCGGATCTCCAGCTCGAAGCTGCGTCCCTCGCTCCGCAGGCGGGGCGCGTCGCCAAGGAAGGCAGCGACCGGCCCAGCGGCCAGGGTGGCCGACATCACCACCAGCCGCAGCTCGGGGCGGCCCTCGCGCTGGAGGCGGCGCAGCAGGGCCAGCCCCAGATCGCCGGCGAGGTGCCGTTCGTGGAATTCGTCCAGGACGACGGCGCCCACGCCGCGCAGCCCGGGATCCGCGAGGAGGCGTCTGGTGAGGATCCCCTCGGTGACGAAGCGGAGCCGGGTCCGGGGGCCGCCGACCTGATCGAAGCGCAAAGAGTATCCGACCCTCTCACCGATCCTCTCCCCTAGCTCCGAGGCCACCCGCTGGGCCGCCAGCCGAGTCGGGAGGCGCCGCGGCTGGAGCACGAGGATCTCGCCCTCGATCAGGCCTGACTCGAGGAGGGCCATCGGCACCCGGGTGGTCTTTCCCGCCCCGGGCGGCGCCTCCACCACCACCGAGGGGTGGCGGCCGAGCGCCTCGAGGATCTCCGGGATCAGCGGATCGATGGGGAGGGGCGCCCGGGCAGGCCGAGCGATCACTTCGCCCCCACCGAGAGCTCGTTGGTCTTGTTGCGCCAGCGGACCCAGCTCGGACCCAGCGCTTCTCCATCGACGGGGCAGAGCCCCCGTGGCGGACCCTGATCACAGCCGGCGTAGGCCTCCGGGTTGGAGGACTCGTAGATCTGCTCGTCCTGATCGATGCAGAAGAGCTTGCGCCCCGCCTCGAGCTGCCGCGGCCAGCCGTAACCGACGAAGGCCCGCTCCCTGGCGTGGCTCCCCTCCGGCAGATCGTAGCGAAAGCAATAGCCCCCGGCCTCGAGGATCGGGCCGCTCACTCGGGTGCCGGCCTCGGGCAGCAGGGAGGATCGCAGCGTCTCGCCGCTCGGCAGCGGATCGCGCCCTGCGAGCTGCCCCAACTCGCCGAACTCTGCGACGCCGTTGCCGTCCACGTCGATGTAGCCGCCCTGGCGGAAGAGGCCCTGGGCCCAATGGAGGGTGCGCAGGGTGGAGACCGCGGTCTTCTCCACGCTGGCCTGGCCGGAGCCCACCACGTTCTTCACGCCGACGGTGGCCAGAAAATATCCTGCCCCGGCTACAGCCACGGCGATCAAGCCCCCTATCGTCAGCCAACGTCGCATAGGCGAAAATCGCTTTCCTTTCCGTGGAGCAGTGGGCTAGAAACCCCCGTCTGTCCACAGGCATTGCAACACGCCTTCTTACGGAGGAACGAGCGATCGCGCCAGCGTGCATCGCCCGGACACCTACGAATGCGCGAGCGGGTCAGGGCAGGATCGGCGGGCGGCGACGCTCTTCGAATGTGGCGAAGTGGAATGGTGCGGCGTCACGCCGCGGCAATTTGCCGCGGTTGAACAGACGACCAAGCGACGAAGACGCGCTGCGTTGGTAGCAATGGGCCGGCATGAACCTTGCCAAGGTCCCGGCGACACCGCAGCCGACGATGCAAGGTTTCCCGGATCGCAGGAGAGGCATTCTCCTACGTTCCGGCTCGAGCTGCTTTTTCAAAGGTAGGGCGACACCAGTGGATTCTTCCGGACAGCGACCCGACGATCGCGACGAATCGCCGGTCCCATTCGTCTTCCCGGCCTGGGTCAACCAGATCCCGACGATCATCCCCGTGGCCACGGCCGTGCTCACGGCGGTGGTGGTCTTCGTCTTCTGGTTTTGGTTCTCGCCGAAGCATACCGAGGTCGGCTACGCGCCGGTCCAGCCGGTGGCCTACAGCCACGAGCTGCACGCGGGGCAGTACGGTATCGACTGCCGCTACTGCCATATCGCCGTAGAAGAGGGCCCCCACGCCTCCGTGCCCTCGGCTGACATCTGCATGAACTGCCATACGGTGGTGAAGCACGACTCGCCCAAGCTGCAGGCGGTGCGGGACAGCTTCCAGAAGGGCGAGCCGATCGAGTGGATCAAGGTCCATAAGGTCGCGGACTTCGCCTATTTCAGCCACGCCCAGCACGTGAACAAGGGCGTGGGCTGCGTGGAGTGCCACGGCCGCGTCGACCAGATGGAGGTCGTCCGGGTGGAGGAGCCGCTCAGCATGAGCTGGTGCCTCGACTGCCATCGGAACCCCGCCCCGCATCTGCGTCCCAAGGATCAGGTCACGAACATGGCCTGGGAGCCCGAGGGCGATCGACAAGAGCTTGGAGCGAAGCTCATGGAGGAGTACCACGTGAACGCGCCCACCGACTGCTCGGGGTGCCACCGATGAGCCACCGCCACGACGGCAACGAGCCCCACGATCACATGCACCACGACCCCAAGTCCGACGGCGTCGCCGAGCGCGATCCCGCCCTCCTCCCCGTGGAGGAGAATGGAAAGATCTACTGGCGCAGCGCCGATCACGTGGCGGGCACCAGCGAGTTTCACGAGTTCGTGACCCGTGAGTTCCCCCAGGGCGCGGACGAGCTCCTCGATCCGGTCTCCCGCCGCAGCTTCATCTCCCTGATGGGCGCGTCGGTGGCCTTCGCCGGCCTGGGCACCGCCTGCGTGCGGCGCCCGGTGGAGAAGATCATCCCCTACGCCAAGCGCCCGGAGGATCTGCTCCCGGGGCTGCCGCAGTATTACGCCACCACCTTCAACGTCTCCGGCATGGTCACCGGCTTGGTGGTCGAGTCCAACGACGGCCGCCCCACCAAGATCGAGGGCAACAAGCTCCATCCGGCCTCCGCCGGCGCCACGGGCTCCCTGGAGCAGGGCGCGGTGCTCTCGCTCTACGATCCCGATCGCACCGTCCGGGTGCTGAAGGGCGGCGCCGAGTCCGAGTGGCCCGCCTTCGACGCCGATTGGAACGAGCGCTTCGTCGCGCTGCGGGCCAAGGGCGGCGAGGGCTTGCTGGTGGTCCACGAGGCCACCCGCTCCCCGGCCCACGCGGCGATGATCGCGCAGCTCGCCGAGGCCCTCCCCAAGGCCACCATCGTCGAGTGGGATCCCGTCAGCGGCGAGCAGACCCTGGCGGCTACCCGCCTCGCCTATGGCCAGGCCCTCGAGCCGGTCTACCGCCTCGAGCGCGCCGACTCCATCGTGGCGGTGGACGCCGACCTCCTCGGCTCGTCCCCCTTCCACCTCCGCTACGGCAGGGATTGGGCCTCGCGGCGCCACCCCGAGGGCCCCGGCGGCATGAACCGGGTCTGGGCGGTGGAGCCCGTCTTCACCGTCACCGGCGGCGCCGCCGACCATCGCCTCCGCATCCGCGCCGGCGAGGCGGGCACCTTCCTTCGGGCGCTGGCCGCCGAGCTGCAGCAGCGCGGCGTCTCCCTCCCGGCCGGCGTCGCGGCGGCCTCCGACGCCTTCCCCGCTGCCTTCGTCCAGACCCTGGCCAAGGAGCTGGCGGGCAAGCGAGGCCGCAGCGTCATCGCCGTCGGCAC
Source organism: Vulgatibacter incomptus (assembly GCA_040391605.1). Classification (GTDB taxonomy): domain Bacteria; phylum Myxococcota; class Myxococcia; order Myxococcales; family Vulgatibacteraceae; genus Vulgatibacter; species Vulgatibacter incomptus_A. Next base: position 7,134 of record JBEBXK010000006.1, on the reverse strand, counting down.
CCATCAGCCCGCCGAGGTCCAGGCCATCGCCCTGGCGCTGAACGAGGCCCTGGGCAACGTGGGCGAGACCGTCCGCTTCGCCGCGGCGCCGCACGCTCCTTCCAAGAGCCAGGTCGAGGGGATCGCCGCCGCGGCCAAGGCCCTCGACGCGGGCAAGGTCGACACCCTGGTGATCCTCGGCGGCAACCCCGCCTTCGACGCCCCGGCCGATCTCGGCTTCGGCGCCGCCATGGCCAAGGCCAAGCATAGGATCCACCTCGCCGAGGCCCCCAACGAGACCTCCCTCCTCGCCGATTGGGTGCTGCCCCAGACCCACTTCCTCGAGGAGTGGGGCGACGCCACTGCGCTGGACGGCACCTACTCCGTGGTGCAGCCGCTGATCCAGCCGATCTGGGACGGCCGCAGCAAGGTGGAGCTGCTCTCCCAGCTCGCCGGCGCTCCCAAGAAGGGCTACGAGATCGTCCACGGCCACTTCCTCGCGACCCAGGGCGGCGAGGCGGAGTGGCGCAAGGCGCTCCATGACGGTGTCCATGGCGGCGCGCAGCTCGTCGAGGCCAGCTTCCAGGCTGGGGCGGTCTCCGCCGCAGCGGCGAAGGTCGCGAGGCCCGCGGCTGCCTCCGCCGACTCCCTCGACCTCGTCTTCACCGTGGATCACAAGGTCTTCGACGGTCGCTTCTCGAACAACGGCTGGCTCCAGGAGCTGCCGGATTCGATGAGCAAGCTCACCTGGTCCAACGCGGCCATGCTGAGCCCGGCCACCGCCAAGGCCCTGGGTCTCGAGACCAACCAGATGGTCCGGATCGAGCAGGGCGGACGCTCCCTCGACGCCGGCGTATGGGTGCAGCCCGGCCTCGCCGACAACACCGTCGCCATCGCCCTGGGCTACGGCCGCAAGCACGCGGGCCGGGTCGGCACCGGCCGCGGCTTCGACGCCTACGGCCTCCGCGCCACCGACAGCCTCTGGATGGCGTCCGGCGCCAAGCTCAGCCGTATCGCCGGCACGGCGCTGCTGCCCACCACCCAGGACCATCAGTCGATGGAGGGGCGCCCGCTGGTGCGGGAGCAGACGGCCAAGGAGTACGCCGCCAACCCCACCTACGCACAGACCCTGGTCAAGGGGCCCAGGAGCCTCGCACTCTGGAAGTCTCATGAGTACGTGGGCCAGCAGTGGGGGATGTCCATCGACCTGAACTCTTGCATCGGCTGCAACGGCTGCATGATCGCCTGCCAGGCCGAGAACAACATCCCGGTGGTGGGGCCCGAGCAGGTCCGCATGGGCCGGCAGATGCATTGGATCCGGATCGACCGCTACTTCGCGAGCTCCACCGACGATCCCTCCGATCTCTCCGAGCCGGAGGTGGTCCACCAGCCGGTCTCATGTGTACAGTGTGAGGACGCTCCCTGTGAGAACGTCTGCCCGGTGGCCGCGACCGTCCACTCCAAGGACGGCGGCCTCAACGACATGATCTACAACCGCTGCATCGGCACGCGGTACTGCTCCAACAACTGCCCCTACAAGGTCCGTCGCTTCAACTTCTTCGACTGGCATCAGGAGGGGGAGGGCGCGCTCACCGACGTCTCCCAGCTCCGCTTCAACCCAGACGTCACCGTGCGGACCCGCGGCGTGATGGAGAAGTGCACCTACTGTGTCCAGCGCATCAACGTGGCCAAGCGGGACACCAAGCTCCGAGGCTCGGAGATCGTGCCGGACGGCGCCATCGTCCCGGCGTGTGCCCAGGCCTGCCCCACCGAGGCCATCGTCTTCGGTGACATCAACGATCCCAACAGCCGGGTCAGCAAGAGCAAGGCCCAGCCGCGGAGCTACGAGATGCTCGGCGAGCTGGGGACCAAGCCCCGCACCTCCTACCTGGCCCGCATCCGGAACCCGAACCCCGAGATGGTGTCGTGAGTCTTCCCAACGTCATGCCCGAAACGCTCGTCGTCCCGCCCGAGGCGGCGCACGAGGAGCTGGTCTCCGGTAATCGCTCGTTTCACGACATCACGGAGCTGGTCTCCGAGGTCACCGAGCGAAAGTCCGACCTCGCCTGGTACGTCTCCCTCGCCCTGGCCCTGAGCGTCCTCGGGGTGCTGGGCGGCTCGGTCCTCTACCTGATCTGGGCCGGCATCGGCATCTGGGGCCTCTCCCAGCCGGTGGGCTGGGGTTGGGACATCACCAACTTCGTGTTCTGGGTCGGCATCGGCCACGCAGGCACCCTGATCTCCGCCATCCTCTTCCTCTTCCGGCAGAAGTGGCGCACGTCGATCAACCGCTTCGCCGAGGCGATGACCCTCTTCGCCGTGGCCTGCGCCTTGATTTTCCCGGGCATCCACGTCGGCCGCATCTGGATGGTCTACTTCATGGCCCCGCTGCCCAACCAGATGGGGATGTGGCCGAACTTCCGCAGCCCGCTGCTCTGGGACGTCTTCGCGGTGGGCACCTACGCGACGGTCTCGCTGCTCTTCTGGTACGTGGGGCTGATCCCCGACCTCGCCACCCTGCGCGACCGCGCCACCACCAAGCTACGCTCCTTCGCCTACGGCGTCCTCAGCCTGGGCTGGCGCGGCTCCATGCGCCATTGGATGAACTACGAGCGCGCCTACATGATCCTCGCGGGGATCTCGACGCCGCTGGTGCTCTCCGTTCACACCATCGTGTCCTTCGACTTCGCGACCTCGGTGATCCCGGGCTGGCACACCACGATCTTCCCGCCGTACTTCGTCGCCGGCGCCATCTTCTCCGGCTTCGCCATGGTGGTGACCTTGATGGTCCTCGCCAGGCAGCTCTACGGGATGAAGGATCTGGTGACGATCAACCACCTGGAGAAGATGAACAAGATCATCCTGCTGACCGGCACCCTGGTCGGCTACGCCTACGGGATGGAGTTCTTCATCGCCTGGTACAGCGGCAGCGAGTACGAGCAGTACGCGTTCATCAACCGCGCCTTCGGCCCCTACGCCTGGGCCTACTGGACGATGATCACCTGCAACGTGCTCACGCCGCAGTTCTTCTGGTTCAAGCGGTTCCGCCGCAGCATCCCGGTGATGTTCGTCCTCTCCATCGTGGTGAACATCGGCATGTGGTTCGAGCGCTTCGTGATCATCGTCACCTCGCTCCACCGCGACTACCTGCCGTCCTCCTGGGGCTACTTCATGCCCTCGATGTGGGACATCCTGATCTTCGTCGGATCCTTCGGGCTCTTCTTCACCCTCTTCCTGCTCTTCATCCGCTTCCTCCCGATGATCGCCATCTCGGAGGTGAAGGGCGTCATGCCCCAGGCCAACCCGCATCACGGCCATGAGCACGACGTCCCCCTCGCCGCCGCGGAGGCTCGATAGACATGGCCAAGCAGAAGGTTCTCGTCGCCGAATTCGATACGCCCGCGGAGATCCTCGCCGCAGCCGACAAGCTGCGGGAGGCGGGCTACCGCTCCTTCGACGCACATACGCCGTTCCCGGTCCATGGTCTGGAGAAGGCCATGAAGATCCCCGACTCACGCCTGGGCTGGATCGTCCTGGCCCACGGCGTCGCCGGCGGCCTCGGTGGTCTCGCGCTGCAGTGGTACGCCAACGCGGTCAGCTACCAGATGACCATCGGCGGCAAGCCGTTCTTCTCCTTCCAGGCCTTCGTCCCGGTGACCTTCGCGCTGACGATCCTGCTCGCCGCCTTCGGAAGCGTCTTCGGCATGTTCTTCCTGAACGGCCTGCCCAGGTGGAGCCACCCGCTCCTCAGCCACCCGGGCTTCCGCAAGTTCAGCGACGATAAATTCTTCCTCTCGGTGGAGTCGCGCGACGCCAAGTTCGACGCGACCCGGACCCACGCCCTCCTCGAGCAGATCGGTGGCAAGCGCGTGGCGATGTTGGAGGCAAAGTGATTCGCCGGCTTCTCCTGCTCTCCCTGCTGAGCGCCCTGGCGCTCTCCGGCTGCCGTGGCGGCACCAGCGAGGATCCTCCGATCCTCCCGCCGCCGAAGTGGGTCGACTTCTTCCTGGTCCCCGTGACCAACATGAACAACCAGCCGAAGGACAAGTCACAGAGCGAGTCCGCCTTCTGGCCCGACGGCCGCACCATGCGCACGCCGCCGACCCACACCGTGGCCCGTGACTCGCTCAAGGCCGATCCGGCATTTTACCGCGGCGTCGACGCCGACGGTCAGCCCGTGACGCAGTATCCGGTCGAGGTCTCCGAGGCCCTGGTCCACCGCGGCAAGGAGCGCTACACGATCTACTGCGCGCCCTGTCACGACGCGGTCGGCACCGGCAAGGGGCTCGTCCCCACCCGCGGCTGGATCCCGCCCCCGAGCATTCACGAGCCCCGCATCCAGGAGTTCGTCCCGGGGCAGTTCTTCCAGCTCATCAGCGACGGGGTCCGGACGATGCCGTCCTACGCGAAGCAGATCTCCGAGGGCGATCGCTGGGCCATCGTCTCCTACATCCAGGCGCTGCAGCGCACCCACCACGCCAAGCTCGAGGACGTCCCGCCCGAGTCGAGGAACAACCTGAGATGAGCTCGTCCAATCCCGTGGCAGCCTCCATGGCGCCCACCTTCGAGACTGCGCCGGCGGCCACCCTGCCGGCTCGACAGGTCTATTGGGAGCAGGCCCGCTCCAAGCGCGTGGCGATGATCGGCTTCATCGTCGGCGCCATCGGCATCGGCGCCACCCTGATCGGCACCACCGTCCTGGATCCGGTCCAGGCCTACGGCGCCTACCTCTTCGCCTACATCCTCTTCCTCAGCGTGGCGCTGGGATCGCTCTTCTTCGTGCTGCTCCACCACATCACCGGCGCGCGCTGGGGCGTGGTCCTGCGGCGGATCGCCGAGGCGGCGATGTCGACGTTGCCGATCTTCGCGCTCCTCTTCCTCCCGATCGCCTTCGGGATGAAGCACCTCTTCGAGTGGTCGGATCCCGCCATCGTCGCAGGAGACGAGATCCTCCAGGGCAAGGCCGGCTACCTCAACGTCGGCTTCTTCGCGGTCCGCGCCGTGATCTACTTCGCGATCTGGTCGGGACTCGCCGTCTACCTCTCCCGCAAGTCGGTCCAGCAGGATAGAGGCGACGGAGCTGCCATCCTCGCCTCCCTCAAGGCGGCCAGCGCTCCGGGCATGATGCTCTTCGGCCTCTCGATCACCTTCGCCGCCTTCGACTGGCTGATGTCGCTGTCGCCGCATTGGTTCTCGACGATCTTCGGCGTCTACGTCTTCTCCGGCGCGTTCCAGGGGGCGCTCGCCATGTTGATCGTGGCGACGATGCTGCTGCATCGCGGCGGCCTCCTCCGGGGCGTGGTGACCATCGAGCACTACCACGACCTCGGCAAGCTGCTCTTCGGCTTCACCATCTTCTACGGCTACATCGCCTTCGTGCAGTACTTCCTGATCTGGTACGCCAACATGCCCGAGGAGACCTTCTGGTACCTCGATCGGTGGAACCACGGCTGGTCTGGCGTCAGCCTCGCGATGATCGCCTTCTCCTTCGCGCTCCCCTTCCTCTGGCTGATCACCCGTCACGCCAAGCGCAACCTCGGCCCGCTCCTCATCGGCGCGCTGATGGTGATCCTGGGCCGGCTCCTCGACGTCTACTGGATCGTCATGCCCAGCCTCGATCACCACCACGCCGGTCCGCAGCTCAATTGGGTCGTCTTCACCGCGTTGCTCGGTGTGGGGGGGATCTTTGTAGGCCTGATGGCGTGGCGCCTCGGCAAGCATCCCCTTATCCCCATCGGCGATCCCCACCTCCGCTCTTCCCTGGACTTCGAGAATGCTTGAGCCCTCCCAGCATCATGAGGCGGCGTCCGCTGCTGCGGACGCCCATCACTCTCCGACCCTGGCCGAGGCCGACACCACCAGCGCCGCCGGCGTCGGCGTCGCCCTGGCCTGCCTCGCCATCGCCCTGGCGATCATCTCCTACTTCCTCTACGCCTACTTCATCCGCGAGGCGGAGGAGGTCCGCCATACCCAGGTGCTCTCCAAGGGCTCGGAGGCGCTTCGGGCGCTCCACGCCAGCGAGCAGGAGCAGCTCGGCAACGCCGGGATCATCGACGCGGAGAACGGGATCTACCGGGTGCCCCTCGACAAGGGCGTCGAGCTCTTCGTCCGGGAGGCGCGGCAGCGGCAGGCTGCAGGCGTCGCCCAGCGGATCGTGCAGCCGGCTCCCGTCGAGGACGCGGCTCCGGAGGCCGAGGCCCAGTGATCCTTCGTCGTCCCAGCGCGATCCGCCTCGGATCCCTCGCCCTCGTCGCGCTCCTCGCCTTGCCGGCGGGGGAGGCCGCGGCCCAGATGGGTCCGAGCGGTCTGCGGGAGCTCTCCGCCCCGGCCAACGTGCTGCCCAAGCAGCTCGAGACCGTCGACGTGGAGGAGCACCTGGGCGAGATGCTGCCGCTGGACGTGAAGCTCAAGGATCATGAGGGCAACGACGTCCTGCTGGGCGACTACTTCAAGAGCGGCAGGCCCGTGGTGCTGAACCTGGTGTACTACGGCTGCCCGATGCTCTGCGGCCTGGTGCTCAACGGCCTCGCCAAGGGTGTCGGCAAGCTGGAGTACCTACCCGGTAAGGAGTTCGAGGTCGTCACCATCTCCATCGATCCAGAGGAGAACTCGGAGCTCGCTGCGCAGAAGCGCGCCAGCATCCTGGAGGAGGCGAAGCGCGAGGACGCCGGCGAGGGCTGGGTCTTCCACACGGCCGAGGAGTCCGAGGTGCGGCGCCTCGCCGACGCGCTGGGCTTCCAATACCATTGGGTGGAGAAGGAGCAGCAGTGGGCGCACCCCGCCGTGATCTTCATCGCCTCTCCCGAGGGGAAGATCAGCCGCTATCTCTACGGGATCGAATTTCCGCCCGGCAACCTCAAGCTCGCGCTCCTCGACGCCTCACAGGGCAAGGTGGGGAGCACGATCGACCGCTTGCTTCTCTTCTGTTATCACTTCGACGATGACTCCAAGGAGTACGTTCTCTTCGCGCAGCGACTGATGCGGGCTGGCGGAGCCGTCACCTTGGTTGGCCTCGGCGCCTTCCTCCTCATCAACCGGCGCCGGAACGCATCGCGCAAGAGCAAGAGCTGAATCACATGGCGACCAATCCAGACTCCATTCTCTTCCCCCCGCAGGCCTCCACGTTCGCCAAGGACGTCGACGCGCTGTATTATT
>JBEBXK010000005.1:0-143851 GCA_040391605.1 Vulgatibacter incomptus | reverse complement strand
TTGCCGCCGGTGGTGGTCTCGGGGTTGCCGAACATCACGCCGATCTTCATCCGGAGCTGGTTGATGAAGACCACGCAGGTCTGGCTCTTCGAGATGGTGCCGGTGAGCTTGCGCAGGGCCTGGCTCATCAGCCGCGCCTGCACGCCCATATGGGAGTCGCCCATCTCCCCTTCGAGCTCCGCCCGGGGGACGAGGGCCGCCACCGAGTCGACCACCAGCACGTCGATGGCGTTGGAGCGTACGAGCATCTCCGTGATCTCGAGGGCCTGCTCGCCGCTATCCGGCTGGGAGATGAGGAGGTCGTCGGTGCGGACACCGAGCTTCCTGGCGTAGGTCACGTCCAGGGCGTGCTCGGCGTCGACGAAGGCGCAGACGCCGCCCCGCTTCTGGGCCTCGGCGATGAGGTGGAGGGTGAGGGTCGTCTTGCCGGAGGACTCCGGCCCGTAGATCTCGACGATTCGCCCGCGGGGAAAGCCGCCGACGCCCAGGGCGATGTCGAGGGAGAGCGCCCCCGACGAGATGGTCTGGATGTCGTTGACCATCGGCGCATCGTTGCCGAGGCGCATGATCGCGCCCTTGCCGAACTGCTTCTCGATGGCCCCGATGGCCAGGTCGATCGCTCTCTCTCGTTCCGTGTTGTTGGTCGACATCGACTACCTCCCTGCGTGGACTGGAACTGCACGTATGTTTAGTTGACCCATGGCATCGGGTCAAGCCCTCGAGCGCTCATCGCCGAGGCCAAGGAAGGTTCTACCCCATGGGTCTGACATTCCGGGCTGCCGGGCGGCGATCCGATCCCGTCCAGGCAGCCTCCGCCGACGCGGGCCGAGCCTGCAATCTACTCTCGCCACGGCCTTTCGCATAGGCGGGCAGGCCCCGAGTCCGTACACGAGCCCGGCGGCACCTACCCACAGAACGGTGGGCTCTGGTCGGTGCAGCCGTCGCTCTCGTCCGGCTTCCCGCTGCAAGGCATGTCGTTCGAGCCATCGCAGCCCTGGGGACACTTATTGCAGCAGGTCGCGGCGGTCTCGAAGACGGTGCCGTCACAGTAGCTCTTGAAGATCCCGCCGCACTCCTGGCAGTCACCGGCGACGCAGCCGAGCCCCGCGTGGCAGATCCCCCGCAGCGACCCGCCGCAGGAGGCCTCCGCGTACTCGATCTTTACGCCGCACTCCGCCTTTCGCTCGGCGGTGTCCGCGCATCGGGCGCAGTCGATGGCGCTGTTGTTCGGTGAGCCGTGGCCCGCGTGGGAGCAGCCGCCGCAGTAGCGCCCGCAGGAGTACACGTCGTCATCGCCGGCGCCTTCCCCCTCATTGTGATCCGCGGAGCCATTGTTGCCTGCCCAATGAAGGAGCTCGTGCAGCATGATGTTGCATCGTCCGTCGTCGTCGAGCTTGGAGAACTCGTCGACGTTGATGTTCAGCTTGGAATCCAGGAACCAGGGCCGGTTCCACGACTTCGTGCTGGCGACCACTCCACCGCAGGCATTGCCGCAGCCGATCTGGAGCGGTCGGACCCGCTTCCCCGCGAGCGCCGTGGCGAGGTTCTGGAACTCCTTGGTGTTGGTCTGGGAGAGGCACCCCCTCCCCCTCTCGACCGCGCACTCGTACGCCTCGCGCACTTGATCGGCGTCGCCGCCGTCACACGCCCCCGGGCTCGGTCCGGTGCGGAGCGTGGTGCCGCCGGGGAGCTCCACCGCGTCCCCACCGCTCGGGAAGTTGTCCATCCCATCGCATCCGCCGCTCCCAGCGTTGCGGGTGGAGGGGACCGTCTTCGTCTCGACGATCGTGAACTCTCCGGTCTCGTCGGCGTCTTCCTCCTCGGTGTAGGTCGCGACGTCGAGTGTGTCGCGATCGACCTCCCAGGTGTAGCGATGGTCCATGAACCCGTTGCGATCCTGATCGACGGTGGTCACCTGCCGTTGCTTCGTCTCGGTGGTCACCTCCTCGATCAACTGCTCGGCGAAGCCGTCTCCATCTGCGTCGACCCAGGCGATCGTATGGCCCTTGCCGTCGTCGGTCAGGACGTACTCCGGGACGCCATCCCCGTCGCGATCGCTCTCATAGGTCGACGAGCCGTCGTCGTTCTTCTGCAAGATGGCCTCGGCATAGCCGTCTCCATCCAGATCCGCCGGCTCTCCCTTCTCCAGCTTCTCCAGCTCCGCGGCAAACGATCCTGGCACGCTCCCACCGGCCCCGCCGCCATCTGGCGCCCCCCCGGCCCCGCCGGTTCCGCCGGTCCCGCCGGTCCCGGGACCAGCTCCTCCCGATCCCGACGAACATGCAGCCACGACGATCAAACTAAGAACAATCGAAACGAATCGGATTCCCCGGATTTCCATGGTGTCGTTCTCCAGGCGGCGATCTCCCCGCCTCATCACACGCGGATAGAGGTTCCGACGCTGGCCGTCAAGAAGGCATCCCCCGACGAAGCGAGGCCCCATCCCTGGCGCCACGCCGCCACGAGATGTCGGCCTTCCGCCCACGCTAGGGCCCACGGCTTCCCCCGACTGGGAGAACGGAGGAGGAGCCGAGAGATCCCCGTCCGCCGGGGTGCTTTTCTTGCCTGGCCTCTCTAGGCATGCGAGTGCTGGAGGAAGGTGCCAATTCCCCCGCCGCTCCCGCCTCAGGGCTTTGATCGCGAGAGCCTCCGTCGCGAGCTTCGAGAGCTGGAGACCGGAGAGCTCCTCGCGCTGGGCATGCGCCTGCGTCGAAGCCCCTCGCGCCTTGGCCTCTATCTGGAGGTTCTCCGCGAGCGATCGGGGGCTCGGGCACAGCTCGCCGCCTGCCTGATCTGCTTCGATCTCGCCCGGATGGGCCACGCCACGTCGCAGCGGGAGTTCGCCGCGCTGATCCCCACGATCCAGGCGCTGGCGGTGGATCCCTTCGTGGTGACGGACCTCGCCGGGGACGACCCCTATCTGCTGAGCCTCTGGGACAGCTGCCGGGCGGCGCTTGCGGTAGACGATCCCCGCGAGGCCGCCGACCGCCTCGACACCAATGCCCCGATCGTCGGCTCGATCGACCTCCTCTCCGACCTCGAGGAGGAGCTGGACCTGACCCGGCTGGCCAACGCGGCGCGGCAGGAGGAGCACGCCCGCGCCTTCGCCTTCCTCACCGCGGCCCAGCTCGGCTACGACATCGAGAACGACATCCTCCCCACGGTGAGCGGCCTGTCCACCAACACCTCGGGGCAGATCGAGCGCTTCGAGACCTACCTCAGGCAGGCCGACGCCTACGCTGGCACCGTCCCCCTGGCCCAGGGAATCGCGTGTCTCGGCCACCTCTTTCTTGCGGCCCACCTGCGCCGTCATCGGCTCTTCGGCAAGCCGAACCCGAGGCGGGTCGAGGCCCTGCGCTCGGGGCTCGCGGCCCTCTCCTCCGGCGATCCCGCCTCGCTCGCGGCGGCGGCGGCCTTGATCGAGGAGGAGGGCGACCACGTGGTGGAGCGCTTCCAGAAGGTCGCCGAGATCCTGCTGGACTACCTGCGCTACTGCTCCAAGGCAGGCGTCGACCCCATGGATCCCGCGGCGGTCGATGCCTACGTCGAGGCCGATCGCCTCCCGACGCCCATGCTCTTGGGGGGAGACTCGCGCCGTCGCAGGTGATGGGTCTCACGACCATACGTAATAAATGAATCAAGGCGGTTCGAAGGACACATGAAATACACCGGCGCCATCGCCGCGAGGTGAAGCATGAACGGACTCGAGTGGATCAACCAGGCGGAGAGCGTGAGGGTGCGGCAGCAGATCGAGGTGGGAGAGATCCTCACCGGCTTTCAGGTCCGCAACCGCTATGTGATCGACGACGGAAACGAGCGGGTGGTCCTGCGGGCCGAAGAGGTGGCGAACGGCGCCGGCGGCTTCGTCGCGCGCCAATTCTTCAAGGGCAACCGACCCTTCACCGTGCAGGTCTTCGACGCACACAACGAAGTGGTCCTCGAGGTGGTCCGGCGCTGGACCCTCTTCTTCGCCAGGGCGCGGGTGAGCGACGGCAGGGGGAACGCGCTGGGCGTGCTGCAGCAGCGGTGGGCGTGGTTCCGACGCCGCTACACCCTGGAAGATCCCTACGGCAGAGAGCTCGCCGAGCTCCACGGCCCCTTCTTTCGCCCCTGGACCTTTCAGATCCAGGTGCGGGGAAAGGTCAACGGCTTCATCCGCAAGAAGTGGAGCGGCCTCGGCAAGGAGGCCTTCACCGCCGCCGACAACTTCGCCGTCGAGCTCGGCCCCAGCCTCGACGGCGTTCAGCGCGCCCTCTGCGTCGCCGCCACCCTCCTCATCGACTACGTCCACTTCGAGCGGAGATAGGGGGCGCGAGACCACTCCAGCCTGGCCCGAAGAAGGCGCCTGGCGGGCTCCTCGAAGAATTGATGCGCGAGGATCGACAGGGCGATCAGGAGCGCGAAGTATCCGGCGAACGCGAGCCCCCTGGCCGCTCATGATCAGCTTGACTGACCCGCCCGCGATCACCCGGCCCGCCCATCACAATGAGTGGAAGATCCCGCGAATGCCCCCCCCGATCATCGGATGCGGGCGGGGGGCTTGCGCTTGCCCACCGAGGCCATCCAGGCCTCGACGTCCGTGACGGTCTTGGGGATGTCGGCGGAGAGGACCTTGCAGCCGCGGGCGGTGACGACGACGTCGTCCTCGATGCGCACGCCGATCCCGCGGTAGCGGGCGGGGACGGTGAGGTCGTCGAGTTGGAAGTAGAGGCCTGGCTCTACGGTGAGGACCATGCCGGCTTCGAGCTTGCCGAATTTGTAGGTCTCGGCACGGGCCTGGGCGCAGTCGTGGACGTCGAGGCCGAGCATATGGCTGACGTTGTGGAGGGAGTAGCGCTTGTAGAATTGATTCTGATCCTGCAGCGCCTCCTGCGCCGAGGGCAGGATCTTCAGGCGCTCGAGGCCCTGGGCCAGCACCTGCATCGCCACCCGATTGGGCTCCATGAAGTCGTTGCCGGGCTTGACCGCGGCGATCGCCGCCTCCTGCGCCTCGAGGACCAGCTCGTAGATCTCCTTCTGCTCCTTGGAGAACTTGCCCGAGATCGGGAGGGTCCTGGTGATGTCGGCGGTGTAGAGGGTGTCGGCTTCTACACCTGCGTCGAGCAGGAGGAGATCGCCGTCCTTCAGGGGCGCGTCGTTGCGGGTCCAATGGAGGATGCAGGCGTTGGCGCCCGAGGCCGCGATGGTGCCGTAGCCCACGTCGTTGCCCTCCATCCGCGCCCGGAGGTTGAAGACGCCCTCGACCTCCCGCTCGGTCTTGCCGATGCGAAGCCTCTCGATCACATCCTCGAAACCGCGCTTGGTGGAGTCGATGGCCGCCTGGAGCTCCCGGATCTCCAGCGCGTCCTTGAGCAGCCGCATCTCGGAGAGGAAAGTGGCGAGCTCCTGATCCCGTTCGCGGTGGACGGGGAGCCTGGCCTCCAACGCTTCGGAGTACCCGCGGAGGACGCGGAAGGGCTTGCCGTCGGCGCCGCGCACCGCGGCCAGGTACTCGTGGAGCTCGGCGAGGCTGCGGCATTCGTCGACGCCGAAGCGCTCCTGGCTCTCGGGGACGCCGAGGCGTGGCCCCACCCAGAGCTCGCCCTTCGCGCGGTCGGTGAAGAAGGTGTCATCGCTCCTGCCCGGGTTGGGCTCGACGAAGAGGATGTGCCTGTGGCCGCCGCGCCCCTTGGGCTCGAGGATCAGCACGCAGTCCGGTTCGACGTTGCCGGTGAGGTAGTAGAAGTCGCTGCTGGGGCGGAAGCGGTAGTTGGTGTCGTTGGCGCGGACCTTCTCGTGGCCGGTGGGCACGATGATCACCTCGCCCTTGAAGCGCGCCGACACGGCGTTGCGCCTGGCGAGGAAGGCCGCGTGTCCCTTCACCTTGCGCTGCGCCTTCGGCCTGCGCGGCTTCCACTCCGAGCGCATGAACTCCAGGAGCGCGCTGGGCGGCGTGGTGTCGTGTGCCGCCTTGGGGGCGGTCTCGGAGGGGAGTACGACAGGGGATCGGGGCTTCGTGGCTCGGGTTCGCGTGGACATGTGGCGCAGTGTAGCGAGCGGGCGCCCGGGTTCAAGTCACATCGCGTCCCACCACCGCGCCGGCCGAGCCCGCCGCTCCACCCGGCGCAGGCCTGTGAACCTAATCATCACCTGAAGACGCTGCGGCGCTCCTCCCCTCCGGCATGCCTGAGTCTGTCGCCGGATCAGCGACGATCCAGACCGTACCTGCCGCCGCCGAGGAAGATCAGGCCGGTGAAGAGGATCGCCGCCTCGATGGCGTGGCTGGCCTTGCCGAAGCCATCGCCCATCTTGAGATGCATCGTCGCGGCCACCAACATGGTGCCCAGCATCGCCACGCTGGCGAAGCGGACCCACTTGCCGGTGATGAGCATGACGCCGCCCCCGAGCTCGGCCATCGCGGCGAGGAAGCCAAAGAGCGCGGGGACCGCGGTGATGCCGACGTGGGAGAGCGCGCCGCCGACCTTGGCCCAGGCGGCCGGGCCACCCATCAGCTTGGGGAGGCCGTGGGCGAAGATGAACATCAGGCCGATGCCCACCCGCAGGAAGAGGAGGCCGATGTCGCGCTGCTTGTCAGACGAGAGGAGGGGCATTCGAGTTCTCTGGATCTCACTTGGGTGCGGGCCGTGCAACGAGGCCGGCATGTTCTGGTCGAGGCTAAGGATGCCGATGACGCCGAGCGGTTGCTGCGGATTGAACGAGAGGCCGATGAATGCCTTTGGGCGCTAGAGACGTCAGCGCCATGCGACCGCTCTCCGGCGGGCGGAATTTGGGACGGCCCTCGCGCCTTCGCGATAGGTTGCCCCCCTGCTTTCAACTCGATCTTCGCCGAGGTTCTTCCCTTGATGTCCCCTCCGATCGCCCCTCTGGCCGCTCTCCTCCCGGCCGGCGACCACGGCCCCCTCGAGCCGGACGCGGTGTTGGAGCGCTTCGTCTCCTACGCCACCGTGGGCGGGATCGAGCTCTACCCCGCGCAGGAGGAGGCGATCCTCGAGCTCCTCTCGGGCAAGCACGTGATCCTCAATACGCCCACCGGATCGGGAAAGTCGCTGGTCGCCCAGGCGCTTCACTTCAAGGCGATGGCCGAGGGGGCGGTGAGCTACTACACCTGCCCGATCAAGGCGTTGGTGAACGAGAAGTTCTTCGCCCTCTGCGACGCCTTCGGCGCGGAGAACGTGGGGATGCTCACCGGCGACGCGAGTATCAACCGGGACGCGCCCATCGTCTGCTGCACGGCGGAGGTCCTGGCCAACCTCTCCCTGCGCAGCGAGGACGCCAGGGTCGACTACGTCGTGATGGACGAGTTCCACTACTACGGCGATCGGGATCGAGGGATCGCCTGGCAGATCCCCCTGCTCACCCTGGAGCGGACGACCTTCCTGCTGATGTCGGCGACGCTGGGGGATACCTCGCGGATCGAGGAGGGGCTCCAGGCGCTCACGGGCCGCGAGGTGGCGACGGTGCGCAGCCTCGATCGCCCGGTGCCGCTCGATTTCGAATACAGCGAGCGGGTGCTCCACGAGACCATCGAGAAGCTGGTGGAGGGCAATCGCTCGCCGGTCTATCTGGTGAACTTCTCCCAGCGGGCCGCCGCCGAGCAGGCGCAGAACCTGATGAGCGTGAACTTCTCCACCAAGGAGGAGAAGGCGAAGATCCGCGAGGCCCTGGATGGCCAGCGCTTCGACACGCCCTATGGAAAAGAGCTCTCCCGCTTCCTGCTCCACGGGGTCGGGCTGCACCACGCGGGCCTGCTGCCAAAGTATCGGCTCCTGGTGGAGAAGCTCGCGCAGGCGGGCCTGCTCAAGGTGATCAGCGGCACCGACACATTGGGTGTGGGCGTGAACATCCCGCTGCGGACGGTGCTCTTCTCGCAGCTCTGCAAATTCGATGGCGAGAAGGTCGGGATCTTGAGCGTCCGGGACTTTCTCCAGCTCTCGGGCCGCGCCGGCCGCAAGGGCTTCGACGATCGGGGTCATGTGGTGGTGCAGGCGCCGGAGCACGCCATCGAGAACCTGCGGATCGCCGAGAAGCAGGCGGCCAACCCCAAGAAGAAGCTCGTCAAGCGCCAGCCGCCGACGAAGGGCTACGCCCATTGGGATAAAGCGACCTACGAGCGGCTGCTCACCAAGCCACCGGAGCCGCTGGAGTCGCGCTTCGAGGTCTCCCATGGGCTGCTGCTCTCGCTGCTGCAGAGCCGCACGGATCGAAGGGGTGGCGGCTACCGCCGGCTGCTGGAGCTCGTCGCGCGATCACATGAGAGCGACCGCGCCAGGCGCAGGCATACGCGCGAGGCCGCCGCTCGATTTCGCCACCTGCGGCACGCGTCGATCGTGGAGGTGGTCCCCAACGAGAGCGGCAGGCCCGGGGCCTTCGTACGAGTCAACACCGCGCTGCAGGACGACTTCTCGCTGCACCACACCCTCTCGCTCTACCTGCTGGAGGCGCTCGAGCTCCTCGACCGCGCCAGCCCGACCTACGCCCTGGACGTCCTCACCCTGGTGGAGTCGATCCTCGAGCATCCGAAGGCGATCCTCTTTCGCCAAGTCGACAAGCTCAAGGGCGAGAAGATCGCCGAGCTGAAGTCGCAGGGGATGGACTACGAAGATCGGATGGCG
The DNA here is from genome assembly GCA_040391605.1 of Vulgatibacter incomptus. GTDB lineage: Bacteria > Myxococcota > Myxococcia > Myxococcales > Vulgatibacteraceae > Vulgatibacter > Vulgatibacter incomptus_A. The sequence continues at coordinate 135,239 of JBEBXK010000005.1, read as the reverse complement.
GAGTTGGAGAAGGTGGAGTGGCCCAAGCCCAACAGCGACTTCATCTACGCCACCTTCAACGCCTTCGCCGACAGACATCCTTGGGTGGGGCAGGAGAACATCCGGATCAAGTCCATCGCCCGCGAGATGTACGAGACCTTCTCCTCCTTTCACGACTACGTCCGGGCGCTGGGGCTGCAGCGCAGCGAGGGCGTGCTCCTGCGCTACCTCTCCGACGCGTACCGCACGCTCAGCCAGGCGGTGCCCGAGGGCTACCGCGACGACGAGCTCGAGGCGATCATCGCGCATTACCGGCTGATGTTGCGCACGGTCGACTCCAGCCTCCTCGACGAGTGGGAGCGGATGCAGGGCCTCGAGCGCCGCGACGATCGCGAGACGCTCGCGGCGAAGCCGCAGCAGCTCGGCGACGACCGCCGCGTCCTCACCATACGGGTGAGGAGCGAGCTGCACCTGCTGCTCAAAGCGCTGGCCGACAAGAGCTGGGAGACGGCGCAGGCATGCATCCGGCCGGGGTGGAGCGTCGAGGAGCTCGAGGAGGCGATGGCGCCCTACTTCGAAGAGCACGGCTCGATCGATCTCACGCCGCGAGCCCGCCAGGCACACAACACCATCCTGGAGGCGACCGGCGATCGACGCTGGAGCGCCCAGCAGCGGATCGTCGACCCCACCGGCGAGCACGATTGGATGATCGACTGCGTGATCGATCTGCGCGACTTCGAAGATCGCGGCCAGCCGATCCTCGAGCTGCAGCGCATCGGGACCTGAGAGAGCAGATTACGCACGCCGATCCGGTGATCACTCGACGGAGTCGGTTGACCACGAGGCTCGATTGTTCGCAGGCCTCTGTCTGCCCGGCAGGGTTTCGGAGCCGTAGACGGCGTCAAGCGCCCGGGGTTGCGTCTGGTTGGCGGTCGGCGTGGGCTGCCTGGAAGGCCGGGAGCTCGGCGCAGGCCGCTTCGATGCGCAGCAGGGTGGGATAGGGCGCTAGATCGACGGGGAAGCGGCGGCTGGAGTAGAGCTGGGGGATGAGGCAGAGGTCGGCGATGGAGACGGCGTCGCCGACGGCGTAGCGGCCGGCGGTGGTCTTCGCCAGGGACTCGAGGGCTTCCAGGCCGCGGGAGATCCAATGGACGGCCCAGGCGTTTCGATCGACGGCCAGGGTGTCGAGGTGCTGGAGCACGGCGAGGTTCTGCAGGGGTTGGATGCCGGAGTTGACGATCTCGGCGAGCTGGCGCGCGCGGGCCCTGGCGATGGGATCGGCGGGGAGGAGGCCTGGAGCGGGGTGGCGTTCCTCCAGGTACTCGATGATGGCCAACGATTGGCTGAGCTCGACGCCGCCGTCGAGGGCGAGGAGGGGCACCTGCCGCATGGGATTGGAGGCGCGGTAGCCTTGCGCGTGCTGCTCGCCGCCGCCTCGCACGAGGTGGACGGGGACGTAGTCGTAGGCGAGGTCCTTCCAGGCCAGGGCGATCCGGACCCGCCAGCTCGCGCTGCTGCGCCAATAGCCGTGAAGCTTCATCTGCTCCTCCTCTCCCGCCCTTCCGTTCGGAATCCGAAGTGGCTCATTCACATACCCTCACAGGGCATTCAGAGATTGTCATCAGGGTTCTGGAGCCCGTGAGCCGTCTCGAGCCGGGCCCGGGTTGGCTTTCGAGCGCCGAAGCGGAGCTTCGACCACGCGGAGCGCAGACCCTGGGGGCGCAATGCATGTCTGCAGAGCCCCTCAATGCGCGATCACCTCCTGGGAGATCGTGCCGAAGAGGTTGTGCCCCTCGGCGTCGCGCATCTCGATGTCGACGGTGTCGCCGACCTTCATGAAGGGCGTGATGGGCGCGCCCGTCTCGATGGTCTCGATCATCCGCCGCTCGGCGAGGCAGGAGATGCCTCGGGCTCGATCGGCGTTGGAGACGGTGCCGCTGCCGAGGATGGTGCCGGCGGTGAAGTTTCGGGTGCGGGCGAGGTGGGCGATGAGCTGGAAGAAGGAGAAGTGCATCTCCGCCCCGGCCTCGGGATCGCCGACGAGCTCGCCGTTGTAGGTGGTGCGCATGCGCAGGTGGAGGCGCCCGTCCTTCCACGCTGGGCCCAGCTCGTCGGGGGTCAGGGCGAAGGGGGCCAGGGCGGTCGCGGGCTTGGATTGGAAGAAGCCGAAGCCCTTGGCCAGCTCGGGGGGGATGAGGTTGCGGAGGGTGACGTCGTTTACCAGGGTGATGAGGCGGACGTGGGCGCCGGCCTCGGCGGCGGTGGTGCCCTGGGGTACGTCGCCCAGGATCACGGCGACCTCTGCCTCGAAGTCGAGGCCCCAGCTCTCGTCCGCCAGGGCGATCGGCTCGGTGGGCGCCAGGAAGCGGCTCGAGCCTCCCTGGTAGATCAGCGGATCGGTCTCGAGGGTCGCGGGGGGTTCGGCGCCGCGGGCCTTGCGCACCAGGATCACGTGGTTGAGGAAGGCGGAGCCGTCGACCCACTCGTAGGCCCTGGGGAGCGGCGCCTCCAGGCGCTCGAGGTCGACCCTCTCACCAGGGAGCGCGCCGGACTCCAGGCGGTCGGCGATGGCCTGCAGCTCGGGGGCCGCGCGATCCCAATCGTCGAGGGCGGCCTGCAGGTTGGGGGCGACGGCGCTGGCAGGCGCGTAGACCTCGTTGTCGCGGCGGACGACGATCAGCGCGCCGTCCCGGCTTCCGTCTCGAAGGGTTGCGAGTTTCATCCTCATCCTCGGGGCAGGATCCCGGGCTCAGCCGGAGCGGCAGCATGCCGAAAGGGCATTTCGGCCAGCGGGGTCGCTCCTGTCAAGCCGAGGCCGTCGCCAGGCGCAGCCGAGAGGCGCGGGTGGGCGAAGCCCCTGATCAATGCGGAGCAGGAGCGGCGGGGACGGTCCAGGAGATCCGCACCACCAGGCCAGCCGTGCCATCCTTGCGGCGCATCGCCGCCACCTGGGCGGTGGAGCCGTCGGAGGCCTCACCTTCGAGGATGGAGACGGGGTAGCCGTCTTCCTCACCCTCGCGCTCCTCGACCCGATAAGCGCCCTTCTCGAGCTCGAGGCGGTAGAAGGTGAGGGCTTGATCGACTCGACCGTCGAAGTCGAAGCGGGCCATCTGCGAGCTGACCTTCCCTCTTTCGAGTCGCGAGTAGCTGGTGGTGATGCGGGTGCCGGGGAGGACCGCGAATGGGAAGGAGTCGGGGACCGAGTCTCCGGCGCTGTTGAGTCGGAGCTCGCCCTCGTTCGCTCGGACGACGAGAGGCTCCGGATCACGGACGGGCTCGGAAGGGTGCGTCTGTGTATTACTTTCACACGAACCGATGCATCCGATCGAGATCAACGATCCCGTCACCACCACTGGCAAAAGTCTCATTCTCGGCATGACGTCACCCCCTGCAGAGAATGAGCCTACTACGACGCACATGCCGGCGCGAGTACCACCTCGATTATTCAGGTAGTTTAAAGTCGCCCGCGACGTCTCAAGAGAGGCCGTTGAAGAGCAGGGCGAAGCTGGTGCCGAAGATCAGCAGCGCCACCCCGCAGACGCAGAGGATCCCCAGGATGACGGGGAGCATGATCGCGGCCACCGCCCGGCCAGAGCTGGTCTGCTGGACGTGCTGGATGGCGATCACCTCCAGGACGACGACCCAGATCGAAGCCACCACCGATCCGCAGAAAGGGACGAGCATGAAGATGCCGGGCCCGGCGGAGTAGGCGACCCCACGGAACGTCGCGTCGAAGCCACGGCTCCCACATCCGAAGACCATGCATCCCACGTGGATGATGGCTGCGGAGATCCAGATCCCGATAACCGCGGAGACGCCTGCAAAGAGGAGCAACCAGATCGGGGATCCGGGCAGATTGGCGGTTTGTCCGAACGCGGGGCCCTGGATGAACACCCAGAGCATCGCGAAGACGCTTCCGATCCCGTTGGCCATGACGGCGTAAGCGAAGGCCGGTCCGATGGGCCCCTTGGGGTCGAGGTTGGAGAAGAACTCGGTGGGACGGAAGCAGGCCAGCTTCCAGGTCGCGAAGAGGGCGGAGAAGAAGTCCCGCCCGCCACGATTCTCCCACGGATTGAGCTCGGCCCTCGCGCCGCCGCCGCCGGGCCGGCCACCTCCGGACGAGCCGCCGCCATCGCCGCCGAACGGGCCTCCCCCATACGAGCCATCGCCGGGCGAGCCGCCACCGTATGAGCCGCCACCTCCACCGGGCGAGCTCCCGCCGGTGGAGCCGCCACCGCCCTTGCCGCTGGGGTCGTCGGCGCCAGCCGACCTGGCTCCCCGGGGATCGCGGGGGGGCTCAGGCGGCGGGGGGATGGACCAGCTCTCGTCGGCAGAGGGCCGCCAGCCCAGGCCCGACGGCGGCTCGCTGCCGGGAGGTGCCGCTGGCGCCTCGAGGTCAAGCTCGGCACCGCAGCGAGTGCAGGGCTGCTTGCCGTAGCGCTCCGTCTCGAAGGTTCCCTGGCACCAGGGGCATCTGACGAGCATGGGCCTTCTCTAGGCGGCGTCGACGGAGCCAGCCGGGACGTTCGCCGTGGGGGATTGCTCGATCCGCATCCGATAGAACGAGCGCCAGACGAAGACCAGCGAGACCGCGAAGAAGATCACCGCGAGCGAGAGGCGCAGCGTGGACGTCATGCCCGCGGCGGAGCCGAGCTCGACGGCGAGGAGGCCGAAGAGCGAGGAGAACTTGATCACGGGGTTCATGGCCACCGAGGAGGTGTCCTTGAACGGATCGCCCACGGTGTCGCCGACCACCACCGCCTCGTGGAGCGGGGTGCCCTTCGCCTTCATGTCGACCTCGACGACCTTCTTGGCGTTGTCCCAGGCGCCGCCGGCGTTGGCCATGAAGAGGGCCTGGAAGAGGCCGAAGATGGCGAGGCCGATCAGGTAGCCGATGAAGAAGTACGGCTCGAGGAGGCCGAAGGCGAGGGTGCTGAAGAAGACGGTGAGGAAGATGTTGAACATCCCCTTCTGCGCGTAGTTCGTGCAGATCTCCACGACCTTCTTGCTGTCTGCGGTGGACGCCTTCTCCGCGCCGGTGTCCAGGCGGATATTGTGCTTGATGAACTCCACCGCGCGGTAGGCGCCGGTGGCCACGGCCTGGGTGGCGGCGCCGGTGAACCAATAGATCACCGCCCCGCCGGTGATCAGCCCCAGGAGGAAGGGAGCGTGGAGCAGCGAGAGCTTCGCCACCTCCTCCAAATCGGTGAGGCCGCTGGTGAGCATCATGATGATCGCGAAGATCAAGGTGGTGGCGCCCACCACCGCGGTGCCGATCAGCACGGGCTTCGACGTGGCCTTGAAGGTGTTGCCTGCGGAGTCGTTCTCCTCCAGGTAATCCTTGGCCTTGTCGAAGTTGGGCTTGAAGCCGAAGTCCTTCTGGATGGAGGCCTCGATGCCGGGGAGGGTCTCGATCAGAGAGAGCTCGTAGACGGATTGGGCGTTGTCAGTGACCGGGCCGTAGGAGTCGACGGCGATGGTGACGGGCCCCATGCCGAGGAAGCCGAAGGCGACCAGGCCGAAGGCGAAGACCGCCGGCGCGACCATAAGGCTCTCGAGGCCCAGGCTGCTGATGCCGTAGGCCATGCCCATGAGAGCCACGATGACGAGGCCGAGCCAATAGGCGCTGAAGTTACCGGCGTTGAAGCCCGCGAGGATGTTCAGCGAAGCGCCCCCCTCCTGCGATGCGGTGACGATCTCCTTCACGTGGCCCGAGTTGGTCGAGGTGAAGACCTTGACGACCTCCGGGATCACCGCGCCGGCGATGGTGCCGCAGGCGAGGATGCCGGCGAGCTTCCACCACATGGTGCCGTCGTCGCCGAGGCCCTGCCGCAGGAGGAAGTAGGAGAGGACGAAGTTACCGGCGATGGAGATCAGCGAGGTGATCCAAACCAACGAGGTCAGCGGCGTCTCGAAGTTCATCTTCTCGGCCTCGCCGAAGCGGCTCTTCGCGATGATGGCGTTGATGCCGTAGGAGGCAGCGGAGGAGACGATCATCAGCGCGGCGACGGCGAAGATCCAGATCAGGAGTTGGCCCTGGACCGAGGCCTGGGTGGCGTTGGCCACGTTCTCTCGGACGGCGAGGAGGATGAAGGAGATCAGCGCCACGATGGTGACGCCGTAGGTCTCGAAGCCGTCGGCGGTGGGGCCCACCGAGTCGCCGGCGTTGTCGCCGGTGCAGTCGGCGATGACGCCGGGGTTCCGGGCGTCGTCCTCCTTGATGTTGAAGATGATCTTCATCATGTCGGAGCCGATGTCGGCGATCTTGGTGAAGATGCCGCCGGCGATCCGCAGCGCGGAGGCGCCGAGCGACGCGCCGATGGCGAAGCCGATGAAGCAGGGGCCTGCCCAGTCGGCGGGGATGAAGAGGAGGATCGCGAACATCAGCACCAGCTCGATGCTGAGGAGCGACATCCCTACGGCCATGCCCGAGCGGAGAGGGATCGCGTAGGTGGGGAAGGGCTTGCCCTGGAGGCTGGCGAAGGCGGAGCGGGAGTTCGCCCAGGTGTTGATCCGCATCCCGAGCCAGGCCACGCCGTAGCTGCCGCCGATCCCCAGGAGGCTGAAGACGAGGATGACCACCACCTTGGCTACGCTGAGCTGCTGGATGTAGCCGAAGTAGAAGGCGATGACGACGCCGACCATCAGCTCCAGCTTGAGGATGAACTTGCCCTGGGTGGTGAGGTAGGTCTTGCAGGTCTCGTAGATCAGCTCCGAGATCTCGCGCATCGACGAATGCGCGGGGAGGCTTCGGACGCTGCTGGCGAGGACGAGGCCCATCGCCACGCCGAGGACGGCGATGGCCATGCCGATCCAGAGGATGGCGGTGCCGCTCATGCCCAGGACGGACACGCTGCCGAAGTCGGGGAGCACGAGGTCCAACTCGCTGGCGCGGGCGTTGGACGCGACGAGCACAGGGAGCAGGAGGCCCGCGGCTACCGCGAGGCGGGAGAGGAGGGTCCTACCCGAGACAGAGAGACGCGAACGGTGCATGGTGCAAGGCTCTTTCTGCTGGTCCCCTAAAAGAGGCGGCAGCGAGACGGCTTGGGTTGACAATGACTGCGTTTCGCACGTCCTAACATGGCGGCTGCGCGACAGTCCAGAGCCGGACGAGGGGGCGACCCGCCCCATTCTCGCCTCCCAGGCCTCCATCCGACCCTTACATCAAGTATCCGCCCCCGGGACCATGGGAGACCTGCAGGAGCACCTGGGCCACCGCCTCCGACACCCGCTCCAGCCGCTTGGCCACCCGGGTCTCCTCGAGGAACTCCTGGCGCTGCCGATGATCCACCAGGACGGCGGCCCCCACCAAATCGGCCAGCCTCCCCGGATCGCCCTCTCGCACACAGGACTCGGCCAGGGGGGAGGCGGCGTTGTCCGGGAGCACGGCGGAGAGATCGACCACGAGCTGGCGCAGGCTGCGGCTCGCCGCCACCACCGCGGCCTTCTCCTCGGCTGACGTATCGTCGGCGACCGCCTCGGCGCGGATGATCCGATAGGGCTCGGAGACATCCACCTCCTCGAGCATCCGAGCCCGGAGCACGCCATGAACGAGGATGTTGAACCTGCCGTCGGAGAGGCGCTCCGCCGATTGGATGTAGCCGGCGCCCAGGAAGGTGAAGAGCTCCGGGCGCCCCTGATACGCTGGCTCCCATCCCGGCGCCAGGAGGGCGAGGCCCATGACCCGATCGCCAGCGAGGGCGTCGGCGACCATCTTGCGGTAGCGCGGCTCGAAGATATGGAGCGGCAGATGCCCTCCCGGGATCAGCACCGAGGACGGCAAAGGGAAGATCCGCAGATGCGGCAGCGCCTCCAGGACCGCTCGCCGCTCATCGTTGTCTTCTTCGGTCACATACCCCCCGCTCTCGAAGGCCGGAGCCCCTGGCAGGCACGCCAGCGAGCTCCCCGGCTCTCAAATTTTCGACCCCGGAAAGGACGAGAGCCGCTCCGGCATATTGCCCGAGCGGCCCCCGAAACGTCGAATCCTCAGCGGGTCCGTCTCTTATCCCTCGGAGGCCTCGCCAGCGTCCGCCGTGGGCCTGGCCGCCGCGTTCACGGCGAAGTTGATGTTGAAGTAGCCCGCCTGATTGGCGCTGTACATCACCTTCTTGATGATCTTGAACGGCACCTGACGATCGGCCTGGATGTTGATGTCGCCCTTGAACTCACCGCCGGCGCCTGCCATCCGGAGGGCGTCGAAGGCCTTCTTATGATCGCGGAGCTGCTCCTCGAGGCGCTGAATGTTCCAGAGCTCCTCCTGTGCCACATCGGAGACCTGCGCGATGAGCGCGCCCTCGATCATGATGTCTTCCTGCGAGACCTGGATCACCGGCGCCCGCTCGAGCTGCTCGTAGAAGGCGGCCTCCGGCATCCGGATCTTCTCGGTCATGAAGAGCAGATCGCCGTCGGCGGAGAACTGCTGAATCAGGAAGACGACCATCAGCACGAAGATGTCGATCATCGAGGTCAGGTTGAGCTCGACGTTGGATTCGCGCTTGCCTCTGCCGAACTTCGCTCCGAAGACCCTCGAAGCCCGGAGGCGCTTGCCGGGGCGCTTGCCCGGCACCACGATTACGTTGTCTCTATTGCCGCGAGCCATTGATCGTTCCTCTTTCTCAGCCCATGGCCGCGGTTACGGAGATGTCCGGGAGCTCGGATTCCAGGCATTTGTCCACCGCCATCACGAGGAACTGGTACTCGACCGAGTCCTCGGCAGCGACGGTGATCGCGCGCTGATCCGGGTTGTCCTTCTTGATCGCCTTCAGCTTCTTGACCAGCTCGGCCGAGTCGTACTCCTCGCCCTTCTTCGGGATCTCGACCGACTCCGCCCCGGCGGCGAGGAGGTAGCCCCGCTCGGTGAGGGTGAGGGTGAGCTGAAGGGTGGGCTTCGGCGGTTCGACGCTGTCGGAGGGTCCGCTGGGCGCCTGCGCGACCTGCAGCCTGCCGATCTCGGTCCAGACGGCGGTCATCATCAAGAAGGTGATCATCATCGCCAACATGTCGATCATCGGCACGAGGGGGATGACGAGGTCGAGCGACTTCTTTTCGCCGCCGCCCGCGTTAATGCTTGCCATGGTTCCTCACTCCGTCCGAAGCCATGCTCCGCCAATGGCGTGAGCGCTCTTGTTGGACGACATCGGCGCGTCTGCTCCCGACCTCCGCGAGGAGCGGCCCACGAAGGGGCCGCCCGCGACGCCGGAAGATCGCTCGGGACTAGTCCAGGTTCTCGATGTTGGCCGGGATCTTCATCTTGTCCTTGTTGGCCACCACGAGGTTGAGGAGTCCCACCGACGTCTCGTTGATGTCGTCGAGCATGTGCTGGGTACGCCCCTGGAGCACCGAGTAGGAGAGCAGCGCCATGATGGCGATGATCAGCCCGAAGCCGGTGCAGTTCATCACGTGAGAAATACCGGCGGAGAGCAGCGCGGCCTTGTCGGCCGGGTTCGCGGCGCCCACGCCACCGAACACCTCGATCAGACCGTAGATGGTGCCGAGGAGGCCGAAGAGCATGGCGGCGTTCGAGAACATCGCCAGGTAGGCGGTGCGCTTCTCGATTTTCGGCGCCTCGCGGAGCATCGCCTCGTCCATCGCGGCCTGGACCTCTTCCGGCCCCTTGGGGACGTTGATGAGGCCGGCCTTGACCACCGCGGTGAGCGGGGTCCGCTTCTGACCCGCGACGAAGCTGATCGCCTTGTCGAGGTCACCGGCGTAGATGTGCTTCTTCAGGCCACGGAGGAAGGCCTCCTTGTCGATCGACGCCTTGCCGAAGAGGACCATGAAACGATCGACGGCGATGGCGACCACGAACACGCCCACGGCGGCGATCGGGTACATACCCCATCCGCCCTCTTCCCACCGAAGCGCGAGGGTCCCGAAGAAACCGTCTCCCTCCGACACCGCGAGCACCGGCAAAAGGCTACCAAGCAGACCCATTTGTACGACCTCCGAACATCCCCCCCACCTTCATGGAGGGGGGTCCACCGCGCTCACGATCCGGGGCGGCGGAAATCTTGGTGAAACTCGAAAACGTCGAGGAGCCAAAGCAGCTCGTTCGGCGATCTCAGAAAGACGGCTCTTCTAAAAATGCGTTGGACCCTAGCACCGGATTCCTGGGACTGTCAAGCGACGGTCGCTCGGGTTCAACGTCGGTTTTTCCAGCAAATTCGATCATCTACGTCATGTTCCGGCGGTCCGATTCCGAGGGGATCTTCCATCGGAGCGGGGCCGCCCGTTCCCGGGGATTCATGGGAGTGCGAAGCATCCCCCGAGCGAGGCGTTTTGCGCAAGGGGGTATCGATCATTTGGGGAGGATCGTCGGTCTCGAGTCGCGAAGCGCCCGGCTCAGGCGTCGTCGCTGGCCCGATCCAGATCGACGATCCGGGCGTCGCCCACGTAGCTCTTGGTCTCGTAGCGAACGATCCGCGCGATCTTCCGGACGATCTCGGACATGCGCTCGGCCTCGCGGTAGATGATCGCGACCTGCTGCGCGGCGGGATCGGTCTCGGGGACCCTGCGGTTGAGGAGCTCGGCGTAGCCCATCACGGCGGTGAGCGGCTGGTTGAGCTCGTGGGCCGCGGCACCGGCGAGCTCGACGATCATCGCCTGCCTGGCGGACTCGCCCTGCTGCTCGCTCATCAGCGCCTGGAACTGCTTGCGCTCGGTGATGTCCCGCACCGAGAAGAGGACGACGTCCTCTCGCAGCCGGGTCCCGCTCACCTCTACGAAGATCTCGCGGCCGTCCAGGGTGCGGGCGGCGATCTCGACGTTGCGGACCTCGTCGCCCTCCATGGTCCGCTGGATCAGCCGGCGGCAATGCTCCTCTTCGAAGCCGCCGATCAGATCGGAGAGGGGCCGGCCCCGCGCCGCGGCGGCGTCCAGTCCGAGCATGGCGAGGGCCGCCGGGTTCACCGAGATCAGCCTGGCGTCCCTCGCGTCCAGCAGGGCAATGCCGTCGGAGACGTGCTCGTGGATCTCCTCGAACTGACGCAGCTCGTTGAGCTTGGCCTCGGCCTGCTCGACGCGCACCCGAATGTCGTCGACCGAGCGGGCGTTGCGCAGCGCGACGGCGGTGGCGTTGGCGACGGTGGTGGCGAAGTCCACGGCTCGGGGCGAGAGGGTCTTGGAGGCGGAGCGGAGGAAGAGGACGCCGAGGACCTCGCCCTCGAAGGCCATGGGGATCACCGCCAGGGTGCCGATGCCTGCGGCTGTGATGGCGTCCTTTACAGGGTCGAGGAGCGGGTGGCGCTTGGCGTCCTCGATCACCACCGCGCGCCTGGTGCGGAGCGCCTCGCGGATCTCGGGATAACGGGCGAGCTCGATGGTCATGCGCACCAGGCCGGACTCGTCGCTGGTGACGAGGACGGTGCCCTGCTTCCCCTCGGGATCGACGATGACGAGGGAGCATCGGTGCAACGAGAGATCGGCGGCGAGGGTGGCGGTCACCGCTTCGAGGAGGAGGCCGGTGTCCTGGGCGCCGGAGAAGGAGCGTGTCAGATCGACCAGCGAGCCAAGATCCCGCTCGCGCTTGCGCAGCTCATCGCGGCCCTCCCACTGCCGGCGCTGGACGACGAGGCGAAAGGGCAGGTCGCGATCGAGGTGGCTCTCGCGGACGAAGTCGTCGGCGCCGGCGCCGATGGCGTCGCGGATCGCGGCCTCGTCCTTCTCGCCCACCAGCGCGATCACCGGGGTCGCCTCGAAGTACGGATCGCAGCGCAAGGTCGCGAGGGTGCCGGCGCCGATGGGTCCACCGAGGCGGAGGTCCAGGAGGACGACGGCGCCGGGGAGGATCGCCGCCGGCAGCTCGGAGCGCTCCACCATCCTCGCCTCGAAGCCGTCCCGCTCCGCCAGCAGGATCACCCGCGCGACGATCTCGGCGCGATCGGAGCAGACCAGGAGGAGCGGCCGAGCCGAAGGCTCGATGTGAAGCGAAGCGGTCACGTATCTGACTCTATCATCAACGCCGCGTCACATGCGACGCCCTCCCCCGGGCATAGGTGTGGACATCCGCGGGGGGCCTCACAGGGCCTCAGCGCTCGAGCCAGGCCGCCAACGCTTCCTCGCGAACCTGCCGGGCGGGGACGCCGTGGCGGTCGGAGGCCGCGGCGCAGTCGTCCCACTCGGGTGCGGCGTTGTAGACCGAGTCGCCGGCGGAGCCGAGCTTGATGCGCACCGGGCCGAAGCGGGTCTCCACCGACTCGAAGCGGCGCTCGAGGATCTGGCGCCCCACCGGATGATGGCGGACACCCAGGGTAGGCGTCTCGCGGAAGAGGAGCTCGGCCAGCCGCGCGCGCAGTGCGGCGGGGGCGAGGAGGCCGAGGAGGTGGCCGGGCCTGCCCTTCTTCATGGTGAGGGGCGCGATCCAGGCGTCGAGGGCGCCGGCGGCGAGGCTCAGCTCGAGCGCCCGGGCCAGGAGCTGGGGGCTGGCGTCGTCGAGGTTGCACTCCATCACCAGCAGCTCATCGTCGCCCTGCCCTGCGGCAGTGGCCTCCCTGCCGATGGTGGCGCGCAGCACGTTGGCCGCGTCGGCGAAGTCGCGATGGCCGATGCCGTAGCCCACGCGCTCGGGGACGAAGGAGGCGGGGATGCCGGGCGCGGTGGCGGCCGCGAGGATGGCGGCGCCGCTGGGCGTGGTGCGCTCGCCGGGGCCGGAGGCGCGGACCTCCCGTCCCCGCAGGATCTCGAGGGTGGCAGGCGCCGGCACCGGGATGGGACCGTGGCGGCTCTCGACGATGCCGCCGCCCAGCGGAGGTGGCAGCGAGTGGATCCGCTCGATGCCCAGCTCGTCCAACGCGATGGCGACGCCGACGAGATCGATGATCGAGTCGACGGCGCCCACCTCGTGGAAGTGGACCTCCTCCACGCTCGCGCCGTGGATCTTCGCCTCGGCGACGGCGATCCGTTCGAAGATCGAGAGGGAGAGCTCGGTGGCGCCGGAGGAGAGACTAGCGGCGAGGATCAGCTCGCGGATCTCGGCCCAGCTCCTCTCGTGCTCGTGACGTGTGTGATCGATGTGCACGTCGACCCGACTGCCGTGGATGCCGCATTTGGAGGCGGGGCGCACCTCCAGCGTCCAGCCCGGGAGGCGGAGACGATCGAGGGAGGAGGTGATGGTCTCCACCGGGACGCCGACATCGATCAGGGCGGCCAGGGCCATGTCGCCGGAGCAGCCGCCGACGGGTTCCAGCATCAAGAAGAGGCTCATTCTACTTCCTGTTGATCATGGCGGCGTAGAAAGCGGCGCCGAAGCCATTGTCGATGTTGACCACCGCCACGTTGGGAGCGCAGGAGGTGAGCATGCCCAGCAGCGCGGCGATCCCGCCCAACGCGGCTCCATAGCCGACGCTGGTGGGGACCGCCACCACCGGGACGCCCACCAGGCCGGCGACGGCGGTGGGGAGCGCGCCCTCCATGCCGGCGATGGCGATGACCACGCTGGCGCCGGCGATCTCCTCGCGGCGGTGGAGGAGCCGGTGGATCCCCGCCACGCCCACGTCGCTGATCATCCGCGCTGGATGACCGGCCACCGCGAGGGTGACGGCGGCCTCCTCGGCAACGGGGCCGTCGCTGGTGCCGGCGGAGACCACGGCGACGTAGCCCTTGACCTTGGCCTTGGGGGCGCGCTTGGGTCGGAGCGCGAAGCAGCGGGCCAGCGGATGGTAGACGCCGCCGGGCACCGCCTTCTCCACCTCGGGGAGCTTCGAGAGATCGAGGCGGGTCACCAGCAGCGGCGCGCCCCGCGACGCGATGGCCTCGGCGATGCCGGCGATCTGGGCGGCGGTCTTGCCTTCGCCGTAGACCACCTCCGGAAATCCCTGGCGGAGCTGCCGATGGTGATCGACGACGGCGTAGCCCAGATCGGCGAAGGGGAGATCGCGCAGCCTGCCCAAGGCCTCCTCGGGAGAGACGTCCTTCGACCGCACCGACTGCAGGAGCTTCTCTAGATCGCGCGCATCCATGGCTCGCCGCTATCGCAAGCGCGGTCGTTCCGCAACGCCAGCGGCGTCGAGGAGGCGTCGCACGTCGAGGAGGAAGACCGGGCGGCCGCTGGCGAGGAGGGTGGCGCCCGCGATCCCGGCGACCCGATCCAGGGGCGGAGCCAGGGGTTTGATCACCAGCTCCTCGTAGCCCACCAGGCGATCGACGTGGAGGGCGACCTGCTCGTAGCCTGCCTGGACGATGACGCAAGGGCGGGGCTGGCCGAACATGGGGAAGCGTCGCTCGGGCTCCGCCGTAGGGTCCATCAGGGCCGAGAGGTGGAAGCGGCGGGTGGGATCCCCGGCGAGCTCGAGCGCTGCACGAGTGGTGGCATCTTCCATCACAGCAGCCACCACCTGGGCCACGGGGATGGCGAAGATCTCCTCGTCGACGCCGATCAGGAGCATGGGCGCCACCGAGACCCCCAGGGGCAGGCTGAAGGAGAATCGGGTCCCTCGGCCCGGATCGGAGTCGATGGAGAGGGTGCCGCCGAGGCGCTCGATCTGCCTGGCGGCGGCGTCCATCCCCACGCCGCGGCCGGAGACCTCGGTCACCGACGCCGCCGTGCTGAGGCCCGGGAGGCAGCAGAGGAGGAGGGCCTGGGCGCGGCTCATCGATCCCAGGGCCTCGGCTTGGATCAGCCCGCGGGCCACGGCTTCGCGGCCCAGGCGTTCGAGGTCGATGCCGCGGCCGTCGTCCTCCATCTCGAGCTCCACCCTGTCGCCGGCGCGGCGGATCCGGAGGCGGACGAGGCCGCGCCCGGCCTTGGCTGCGAGGCGTCGCTCGTCCGGCGTCTCGATCCCATGGTGGATGCAGTTGCGCAGGAGGTGGCCGAGGGGATCCACCAGGCCGTCGAGGAGGGCGCGATCGAGCTCGGTCTCGCCGCCGATCACGGCGAGCTCGACCTCCTTGCCAGTCGATCGGGCGATCCCTCGGGCCAGCTGCTCCAGGCGATCGGCGACCAAGGAGATCGGCGTGAGGCGGGCGGTGAGCACCTTGGCGTGGAGGCCCTTCACCTGACGCTGGAGGGCGGCGAGCTCGCGGGCCTTGGACTCCTCGTCCGTCGATCGCTCGAGCTCGCGGAGGCGGGCGACCGTGAGCACCGCCTCACCGGCCTCGTCCAGGAGCTCGTCCAGGGTCGAGGTGCGGATCCGGGTCGCGCCTCGGCGATCGCCGGTTTGCAGCGGCGGGCTCTCGCCGGAGGGCCGAGGCTCGCCGCGGAGCGGAGCGTCCTGCGGTGGCGCGATCAGCTCGGCGAGGCGATCGAGGAGGTCGCCGGGCCCTGGGCCCTTGGCGCCTGTGGAGGCGGCTGCCACCATCTCTTCGAGGCGACGACCGACGGCGGCGAGGAGATCGAGGGTGGCGCGCTCCGGCGTCCCCGTTGCCCCGCGGATGTGGATGAAGAGCTCCTCCAGGTGATGGGCCAGCTCCGTGATCGAGGGGAGCTGCATCGCCGCCGCCGAGCCCTTGATGGAGTGGGCCAGTCGGAAGAGCTCCTCGAGGCGAGAGGCGCCGAAGCCCTCCTCCTCCAGCCCCAGCAGCTCGACCCCATAGGCCTCCAGGTGCTCGGTGGTCTCCTGGACGAAGAGGCCCAGGTAGCGGGAGAGATCGCGGGGAGCCACCTAGGCGGTGGCGCCCAGGAGCTTGCCCACGGCGTCGAGGACCTGCTCGGGGTGGAAGGGCTTGAGGACGAAGTCGCTGGCGCCTGCCTCGATCGCCTCCATCACCAGCGGCTCCTGGCCCAGGGCCGAGCAGATCAGGACCACGGCGCGGCGATCGATCGCCAGGATCTCGCGCGTGGCCTCGATGCCGTTCTTATAGGGCATCACGACGTCCATGGTGATCAGATCCGGGCGCAGCGACACGTAGAGATCGACGGCGTCGAGGCCATGGGTGGCCTCGCCGACTACCTCGAAGCCGGCTTCGGTGAAGATGTCTCGAAGCTGGGCTCGCATCGACACGGCGTCATCGACGATCAGGACACGCTTGGCCATGGAGGCTCCGGGGTTAGGGGGACGGGTCTTCGGATCCATATGCAAGGTTCTTCGCTCCCATGCCAGGGCGGTAGGGGCGGCGCGACGTGAGGAGCCGCTCCACCCTCTCGATGAGGTCTTTGGGATCGAGGATCTCGAGGCCGGCGATCGGTTTGAGGGCGGAGGCGGCGGCGATGCCCCGGACCTCGTCCACCCGCAGGGCGACCGCGGCGCCTTCGAGGAGCACCACCCGAGCGAGGTCGTCATCGAAGCCACCACCGTCGATCGTTTCGCCTGATACTCTGAGTGATTGCCCGAGGAGGCCCGCGAGGTCGGTCAGCACCGCCACCCTGCCCCTGAGGCTGATCGCCCCGAGGATCGGCGGCGCCATCCGAGGGATCCGGCTGATCATCGCAGGCGGGGCGGCCACCTCCCGCGTCTGCCGGAGCGGCAAGGCAAAGAGCGACGCCCCGCTCCGGACGCAGAGTCTTGCATCATCCGGCGGCGTCTCCCCTTCCCCCCCGCCCCCGTCGCGGGGCGCCAGCGCGAGCTGAAGCCTGGCGAGGACGGCCTCTCCCTCCAGGGCGCCAGCCGCCTCGATCGTTCGGACGAGGTCCATGGCTTAGAGCCTGAACCTGCTGACGATGGTCTGCAGCTCCACCGCGAGATGCGCCAGCTCCTTGGCGGCCCCGGCCATCTCCTTCATCGCCTCGGTCTGCTCCTCGATGGAGGAGGCGACCTCGCCCGACGAGCGCACGTTGGCCTGGGCGACCCCCTTGATGTCGCGGATGGCCGCCACCATCTCCTCCGAGCCGCGGCGCTGCTCCCGCGCCGCCTCGCTGATGGAGGCGACCTTCTCCACGTGCTGGCGGGAGGTCCGGCTGATCTCCTCGAGGGCCCGCAGGATCGAGTCGAGATCGACGCGGCCTTCGTCGAGCTCCTCGATCCCTTCGCGCATGGCGGCGATCACCGAGGTGGAGCGCGCGTCGATCTCCTGGGCGAGGCCGCTGATCTGTTCCGCCGATCGCCCGGAAGACTCGGCCAGGAGCCGCACCTCTTCGGCGACCACCGCGAAGCCCCTTCCGTACTCCCCTGCCCGCGCCGCTTCGATGGAGGCGTTGATGGCCAGCAGCTTGGTGGCCTGGGCGATCCGGGTCATCGCCCGGACGATCTGCCCGATCTCATGGGTCTTGGCGCCGAAGGCGAAGACCTGATCGGAGGCGGCCTCGATCCGCTCGAAGACCTTGCGGACCTTGGCGCCGGCGAGGCGGGCCACGTCGCTCCCCCCTGCGGCGGCGCGGGCGGTCTCGGCGGAGGAGCGTGCGGCCTCCTCGGCGGACGACGCCGTATGATCGATGGAGGCTGCCATGCGGGAGATGATTCGGGAGGCGTCCCCCACCAGGCGGTCCTGCTCGCCGGCGCCGACGGCGATTCGGTCGATCGAGACCGCGACCTCGCTGGCGGAGGAGGCCACGCCGGCGGCGGTGCTGCCGAGGCCGCTGGCGGAGTCGGCGACCCTGCGGGAGGTGCGCTGGGTATGGCCCACCAGCTCCCGCAGGCTCTCGCGCATCACCACGATGGAGTGGGCCAGCTCGTCGATCTCGTCGGGGAGCCTGGCGCGCCGGGTGGCGGTCTCGGCGGAGCGGGCCAGATCGCCCCTCGCGATCTCCAGGGCCGATCGCCGCAGCACCGGTACCCGTGCCACCCCGGCGGCGACGTAGGTGAGGAGGGCGCCGAAGAGGATGCTGGTGACGCCGGCGAGGAACCACACGGCCCAGGGGCTCGAGCCCACGAGCCAGGTGATCCCCTCGCTGCGGCCCAGGGCGAAGAGCGCGAGGCCCAGGGGCAGAAACGCGAGGAAGAGCTTGCTCTGCAGCGGGACCAGGAAGGGATCCCTGGAGCCTTCGACTCGATCGACGGACGAACGGCGCGGCTCGCCATGGCGGGAGTCGGCTGGGATCCGATCCCCGCGCCCTCGGCCGATCTCGTCGGGGAGCGTCCCGATGGCGGCCGGGGTCCCGTTCTGCCGGGACGTCCCGCCAGAGAGCGCACCGACGGGGACATCGTCCGGCGGAGCGGCGTCGCCGATGGCGGGATCACCCGATCCATGGGGATGGTCGGGATCCATCTCGAGATCGGATCTCTGGGAAGTAGCGGCCGCTGACATGATCCGCGCGATCGTAGTCGAGCCCCGGCTGAACGCAATTTCCCTGGCGGACCAGGCGGTCGGCGCCGCCATGCACTCGGATCAGCCGAAGTGATCCCAGCCCTTGCGATCCGGGAGGGGGATCGGGCCGTCCGGGCCGAGGAGCCGCAACGCGTGGCCCTCGACCACTCGGCCGATGCGGCTGAGGATCTGGCCCCGGCGGGCCGCGGCCCGAACGAAGGGCGCTACCCTGGCCTGCGGCACGGCAAAAAGGAGCTCGTAGTCCTCGCCGCCTCGCAGCGCCAACGGAAGAGATGCCTCGGCGCCGAGGGCCCGCACCTCCCGGGCCATGGGGATCGCCGCCAGCTCCAGCTCCGCGCCGACCTCGCTCCTCTCGCAGAGGTGGCCGAGGTCCTGGAGGAGGCCATCGGAGAGATCGATACCCGCGGCGGCGTAACGGCCGGCGATCGCCCCTACCTCCAGCCGCGGCGTCGGCGTGAGCTGGGCCCGCACCGCCGCGGAGCTCCGCCGCGCCGAGCCTTCAGCCAGGCGACGCAGGCCCAGGGCCGCGCCCCCCAGGCTGCCGGTGAGCAGGAGCGCGTCGCCGGGGGAGGCGCCGCTGCGGCGCAGGGCGTGCTCCGGCCGAGCCTCGCCCAGGGTGGTGACGGTGAGGGAGAGCTCGGAGGCCCGGCTGAAGTTGCCACCCACCAGGGAGACGCGCGCCTGGGAAGCGAGGCGGCTCATCCCCATGGCGAGACGGGAGAGGAAGCGATCTTCCACCCCTTCGGGCATGGCGAGAGCCACCAGGAACCAGCGGGGGATCGCGCCGGCGGCGGCGAGATCCGAGAGGGCCACCGCCAGGGCCTTATGCCCGATCTCCTCGGGCCGGAAGGCGCCGCTGAAGTGCACGCCCTCCACGATCTGATCGACCTTAGAGACCAGGAGCCAACCTGGCGCCGGTCGGGTGAGGGCGCAGTCGTCCCCAGGCCCGGCGATCACGTCGGGCCCCGCGTCGGCAAAGGCTCGGGTGAAGAGGGAGATCCGCTCGAACTCGCCCCTGGGAGGCCGGCGTTTACGACGCGTGTCGGCGGGCATCCATTTCCATGCGGGCGGGGGGGGCGGCGAAGACCCGGGGGAGGATCATCTGGAAGCGCGAGCCATCCCCGGGCTTCGACTCGACCGTGATCTCGCCGCCGTGGGCCTCGACGTAGCTGCGGACGATGGCGAGGCCGAGGCCGGTGCCGCCGTATTCGCGGGTGGCGCTGCCATCGACCTGGTAGAAGCTGTCGAAGATGCGCAGGAGCTGCTCCGGCGGGATGCCGATGCCCGAATCCGTCACCGAGAGGGCGAAGTAGGCGTCGGGGGAATCGAAGCGGCCCGAGAATCGGGCAGGGGTCCGCGGCGCCCGATCGGCCCGCACGGTGATCCTCCCACCCGCCGGCGTGAACTTCACCGCGTTGGCGAGGAGGTTCACCACGCATTGGGTGATCTTCTCCCGGTCGAGGATCGGCGCCGGAAGCTCGGGGGCCACCTCCGCAGAGACGATCAGCCCGCGCCGGTTGGCCTGGGGGAGCACGCTGGAGATCGCGTTGGCGACGATGGCCTCCAGATCGAAGGCCTCGGCCTGGATCCGCAGCTTGCCCGCCTCGATCCGGGTGAGGTCGAGGATCGAGGAGATCAGCGCCAGGAGGCTCTCGCCCTTGTCCATGATCGTGCGCATGTACTCGAGCTGCTCGGAGGTCAGCGGCCCGGCGAGCCCCTCGATCAACATCTCGGCGTAGCCGATGATCGAGGTGAGCGGCGTGCGCAGCTCGTGGGAGACGGTGGCCAGGAAGTTGGACTTGAGCTGGTCGAGCTCCTGGAGCCGGGTGAAGCTCTCCTCCAGCCTGACGTTCTGGGCCGAGAGCTCCTTGAAGCTCTCCCGCACCGACTCGATGTGGATCCGCGAGGTGAGGTTCACCTTGTAGGCCGAGAAGATCAGCACGTCGCAGATCTTGACGAAGTGCTCAAGAACCTTACTGACGGTGGAGTCGCTGGCCCGGCGGATCTTCGACATCAGCTTGGAGGCGTGGACGAAGTCGAGGCCGCGGAGATCAGTGAAGGTGGGCGGCAGCTCCTCGAAATCCTGGGGCACGAAGGGGCCGAAGACCGCGCGGCCCACCGTGTCCATGTCGTAGAGGAGGGGCATCACCAGGTAGCGCGCGCCGGTGAAGCATTGGACGGTGTGGACCTTCGGCTCGTCCACCGGATCGCTCTTCACCTTGAGCACGGTGGAGGTACAACGTCGGGCGCCCTCGGCGTCCGTGAAGACGTAGCCGCAGAAGTCGCCGGAGCCGACCTTGATGTCGACCAGCTTCTGGCCCGTGGCGTCGAAGACCTTCAGGCCGATCTGATAGAGTTCCACGAAGGAGCGGCAGACCTCCTGGAAGGATTTGAGATCGAGGAGCTCCCCCAGCGGGATCCGCTCGTCCAGAAAAGTCCCGCTCATCGTCCGCGTCCCCCCACCACCGTAGACTTCGACTCCACCGCGACACCGTCGGCCACGGCCACGTCCATGCTGCGGAAGATCTCGCCGAGGAACTCCGCCTCGTCGAGCTTGAACTTCGATCCCAACCCGTACTTCGCGTCGAGATCGCGGTAGGTGAGCTGGAGCAGCCCATGCAGGGTCTCCACCACGCCCTCCCCTCGTACGGCCACGGCGCAGAACACCGGCTCCTTCCCCTTGGTGCGCGAGTCCTCGATCTCTGCGTTGGATTTGATCTCGGGGAGATCCATCTTGTTGAATTGGATCACCATCGGCATCGAGTGCGGGTCGAGGCCGTTGGCGCGGAGATCGTCCATCAGATTGCGCCAGGCGTCGTTGTTGGCGGAGCTGGCGTTCCGCTGGGCGTCGGCGACGAAAACGACGCCGTCCGCTCCCTGCAGCACCAGCCTCCGCGTGGCCGCGTGGATCACCTGGCCGGGCACCGTATAGAGCTTGAGCTTGACCTTGAGATCGTTGCTCGACCGGAAGAAGACCGGGAGCATGTCGAAGAAGAGGGTGCGATCGTCCTTGGTGTCCACGGTGAGCAGACGCCCCCGGACCTCGGGCGACACGCGCTCGTGAAGCGAGATCAGATTGGTCGTCTTCCCGCTCAAGGCGGGGCCGTAGTAGACGATCTTCAGCGCCAGCTCGCGGAGCGCCTGGTTAATCTGCACCATTCCAACCCCTTGCCACTGCCGCTACCTAAGGGCTCGTTCTCACCTCATCGCAGCTCGTCCCGGCGAGGTCGAGCCCGATCTTATCCCTCAGACGCATCAGCCGTCCTCTTTCCTTCAGCTCGATCGAAGATCGGCGGGCGCGGTCCTGCGCCGCCTCTTGGCAGGGGGCTGGGCTGCGGGAGGCTCGACGTCCGCGGCCAGGGCGAGGCCGATCCCTTCGTCGAGGCTGCGGATCGCGTGGACGCGGAGCCGGCGCAGCACCACCGCCGGGACCTCAATGAGGTCCTTCTCGTTCCCCTGCGGGATGATCACGTCGGTGATCCCGTGCCTCATGGCGGCGAGGAGCTTCTCCTTGAGGCCGCCGATGGGCATCACCCGCCCCCGCAGCGTGAGCTCGCCGGTCATGGCGACGTCGTGCCGCGCGGGCCTGCCGGTGGCCACCGAGACCAGGGCCGTCGCCATGGCGATCCCGGCGGAGGGGCCGTCCTTGGGGATGGCGCCGGCGGGGACATGGACGTGGATCTCGTGGTCGTCGAACCAGCCGTCGGCGATGCCGAAGGTCGCGGCGCGGGAGCGCACCCAGGTGAGGGCGGCGCGGACGGACTCCTTCATCACGTCGCCGAGCTGGCCCGTGAGGATCAGCCCGCTCTTGCCCTTCATCGCCGAGGCCTCGATCTGGAGGATCTCGCCGCCGGCCTGGGTCCACGCCAGCCCGGTCGAGACGCCGATCTCGTCGCGGAGCTGGGCGGGATCGTCCACGTAGCGCAGCGGTCCCAGGTAGCGAGGCAGCGCCTTGGCGGTGATCAAGGTCTTGCGAACGCGTCCCTCCGCCACCCGTCGGGCCACCTTGCGGCAGAGCTTCGCCGCCTGGCGCTCGAGGTTCCGCAGACCGGCCTCCCGGGTGTAGCCGCGGATCAGCTCCTTGATCGCCTTGTCCGAGATCTCGAAGAGCTCGGAGCCCAGGCCGTTCTCCTCGATCTGCTTGGGGAAGATGTGGCGCTTGCAGATGTGGAGCTTGTCCTGCTCGGTGTAGCCCGCCAGCCGGATCACCTCCATGCGATCCCGCAGGGGGCCGGGGATCGGATCGAGGAGGTTCGCCGTGGCGACGAAGAGCACCTGGGAGAGATCGAAGTCGACGTTCAGATAGTGGTCGCGGAATTTGTTGTTCTGCTCGGGATCGAGGACCTCGAGGAGGGCCGCCGAAGGATCGCCGCGAAAGTCCTGGCCGAGCTTGTCGACCTCGTCCAGCAGCACCACCGGATTCCGCGAGCCGGATTGCTTGATGGCCTGGATGATCCTGCCGGGCATGGCGCCTACGTAGGTGCGGCGGTGGCCGCGGATCTCGGCCTCATCGCGGACGCCCCCCAACGAGACCCGGACGAAGCCGCGGCCCAGCGCCCGCGCCACGCTCTTGCCGAGGGAGGTCTTGCCGACGCCGGGGGGGCCGGCGAGGCAGAGGATCGGCCCCTTCATATCGGCCTTGAGCTTGCGGACTCCGAGGTACTCGAGGAGGCGATCCTTGACCTCGTCCAGGCCGTAATGATCTTCATCCAGCACTCGCTTGGCCTGCTTGAGATCGAGGAGATCCTCGGTCTCCACGGCCCAGGGGAGCTCGGTGAGCCAATCGAGGTAGGTGCGGATCACCGCGGCCTCGGCGGAGTCGCCGTGCATGCCCTCCAGCCGGCGGAGCTGCTTGTTCGCCTCCTCGAGGACGTCGGCGGGCATCCGGGACAGGGCGATCCGCTTGCGGAGCTGATCGAGCTCCTCCAGCTTGCCGTCGCCCTCGCCGAGCTGGCTCTGGATCTGCCGGAGCTGCTCGCGGAGAAAGTACTCGCGCTGCGAGCGGCTCATCTCCTCCTTGGCCTGCGATTGGATCTGCTGCTGCATCTGCTGCAGCGAGAGCTCGCGCTGCAGGTGGCCGCTCACGATCCGCAGCCGCTCCACCGGATCGGCGCACTCCAGCAGCGCCTGGGCCTCCGGCACCTTCAGCGCCAGGTGGGAGGCGACTAGGTCCGCCAACCGCCCGGGCTCTTCGATCCCGGCGATCACCGCGAGGATGTCGGGGGAGACCGCCTTGCCGAGTTGGACGATCTTCTCCAGATCGTCACGGCAGGATCGCAGCAGCGCCTCGACGCCGTCGTCCGCCGCCGGAGTGGCGCCTTCCGGCAGGGGCTTCACCCGCACCCGGATGGCGGGTGCCTGCTGGAGGAAGGCGTCGATGCGCCCCTTGGCCAGCCCCTGCACCACGATCTTGATCCTGCCGTCGGGCAATTTGCGGCGGCGCATGATCATCCCGACGGTGCCGACGGAATGGAGCGACTCGGGCGCGGGGTTATCGTCCAGGGTCTCCTTCTGCGACGCCAGGAAGACCAGGCGCCCGTTGTCGAAGGCCTCGTCAATCGCGGCGATCGAGAGCTCACGGCTCACGAAGATCGGCGCGATCATGTAGGGGAAGACCACCAGATCCCGGATGGGGAGCAGGGGGAGGCTCTGGGGGACCTCGAAGGTCTCCCGTTCGTCGGATCGGGGGAGTCTCATATGCGACATGCAGACTCGCCCGGCGCCAGGCCCGGGTCAACAAGCCGCCGAGCGGGCGGGCGCGAATCCGGGGATGGCGCTGTGGAATGATCGGGCCCACCTGCAGGGCGCCGCCGGATTCCCGGCCTCGGATTCGCGCAATCACCCAAGCGGCTCCCGCTGCGACTTCGGCTGGTCCCCACCACCGTCGCAGTAGCGGCCACTCCCAGCCCGAAGCGATCCACTACCGTCCACCACTCCTTGCCGATCGCGAACCTGCCGACGTATCCGAGACCATACGAGACACCCACGAGATCCTCGCGGAGGAGGTCTGACCGAACACGCGACCCTCTCAGTTATCCATGACCGATGCAGCCAATCCGAACGCGGTGGTGGTCACTTCTTCAACCTTCCCGGCAGCACCCGTCGCGGCAATGCCAAGCCCAGCCCCTCCCACTCACGACTGCCGCCGCATGGTCACTCTTCCGGAGTGACGAAGTCGAACTTCGCCACCACAACGCGATCACGATCTACTCGAAGGTGGCAGCCTTTAGCCGAAACCGAATCGCATCCAGACCATTCGTCAAACACCGACACCGAATCTGGTTGCGCGACAAGCGTTACCTTTCGACTAACGTGACTCTCTCTGCAGAAGGTGCCACAGTCGAGATTCTCATACCCATGAGATAATACGAGCGAATCGACCACCCGACCCGCTCCGTCTCCGATCTTCTTCACCTCGAGGGTATAGATGGGATGGCACGACAATGTGAAAGGCACGGATGCGACGATCAATAACGCGAGGATTGAGGCTACGCCGCCAGGCATGCTTCCGTAGTTCGTTGCCATAGAACTCCTTTCAAATCATGGCCAGGAGGTTCTCGTCGGATGAATACCACGTGAACCATTGAAACCGACGCTGGCGCCTCTCATCCTGCCCTCGCGCCATCTACGTGCGACCAACGAGAAGGCTACCGTGGAGGAGAGCAGGAGTACAGCCGCAGGCGCAGGAACGGGTGATGTTGCCGCTATTCCAGGGAGATTTCAGATGGGGAGGAGGAGGCTCTAGGGGACCTCGAAAAGTCTCCCGCTCGTCGGGTCGGGGGAGTCTCCTATGCGACAGCCAGACTCGCCCGGCGTCGGGTCCGGGGCAACGAGCCGCCGAGCGGGCGGCGCGAATCAGGCGATGGCGCTGTGGAATGATCGAGCCGGCCTGTATGGTGCCGCCGTGAACCCCGCTCTGCGATTCGTGCAATCTCCCAAGCAGCTCCCGCGGCCGCCCCTGGACGGCAGGGTGGTCACCCTCGACCTGGCCTTCGCCGCCGGCGATCGCTTCGAGAAGTCGACCCTCCCCTTCATCGAGACGTTGGGCCTGCGGCTGGCCCAGTGGATCGACCACCACCCCCATCCGGCCTGGGGCCGCTATGACGGCGATCCCCGCTTCCTCCTCGTGGACAAGAGCGTGGCCCCGGCCTGTCCCCAACTCGTCACGCCTGAGCTGGTGGAGGCCATCGGGCCGGTGGAGCACCTCTTCGCCCACGCGGACTTCGACGGGCTGATCTCCGCGGTGAAGTTCCTGCTGGGCGGCCGGCCGCCCTACCCCGAGGCCGACGAAGACGGGCGGGCCATCGACGCCCCGGGCCAGGGCTTCGTCTCCAGCCCCAGGGGGCTCCGGCTGGCGCGGGCCATCGATTGGAGCCGCGACGCCCACCCCGGCGGGCACGAATCATTCCTCCGGGATCTCTCGACGGCCCTGTGTCAGGGCCACGAGCCGTCCAGTCTCGCCGCGACCATCGATCGATACGACGAAGAGGCGCGCAGCCGGGAGGCGGAGCTGCGCAAACATCTGGTCGACGCCGAGCGCGACCACCCACAGATCCTGGTGCTTCGCCTGGGCAAGATGATCTCCCCCTCCGACAAGAAGGGCCTCCTCCGCGAGCTGGAGGAGCAGGCCACCATCGCCGTCATCGAAGAGCCGATCTCGGTGACGGCGGCGACCTTCGACACCCGTCTCCGCCTCAACCAGGTCCAGGGCCTCCACGGCACCGAGAGCTTCGCCTGGGGCAAGGTCCGCTACGACGATCTACGCCCCCAGCTCGTCGCCCTCGTCGAAGCGCTGGGATAGCGTGAAGCCTTACGTCGGGGTCCTTTGGGCGCTCGAGGATTCGCTGGGCAACCGGTCTGCGCCTTCTCGCGGCGACGGACCTCATGCAGCCGATGAGGGTAGCGCAATCGGGGGATCGAGGATGATCGTTCTATGCGCAGGCCTTTTCGAGCAGCTCGTTGAGTCTGTCGCGGCGCAGACTGGCGCTGCCCCTTCAGTGCCCTCGAGTCAGCTCCACGGCGCGGCGTCGCAGGAGCTTCTCGTAAGCGGCCCGATCGGCTGCGGGGAGAGGCGACGCACCTACGATGGCGAGGAGCTCGTCGAGGCTGGTCGCTACGGAGCGGTGGACTCGCGCGGCGGCGCTTGGAGGGAGCTCCATGTAGGCTGCGAGCTCTCTCCATTTCTTCTGCGTGAATCGATCACGCTTGCCGCCAATCGACAGCGCCAGGTCGTCCTTCGGGAGGAAGAGCCGCGTGCTCAGCATGTCGTAGGCGGGTGAGAGGCGGGGGACGCCGTCCTCGCGGATCAGGATCGAGAAGTTCTTCAGATGCATATCGCCGTTACCGGTCCACCAGATGAAAATGAGACGTCGGTAGAGCTCCAGGAGCTGGACCAATGGTTCGGCTGCGTAGCGCCTCACGATCCGAACGCAGAGCTCGGCTGACCCACTGTACTTCTGTCGCGAGACGAGGCCCGCGAGTTGGCAGAAATCCTCTTGCCGGCGTTTCTTCCCGTCGAGCGTACGGTCGAAGCGGCGCACCAGGTAGGCGAAGGATCCATCCTCCATTCGCACGAGGGCGCAGAGCGCTGTCTCGATGCCGAAGGCCTCGGCCATCCGCATGGTGAGGTGCTCGTTCTCGGGCACGTTCGGAAAGCCGCTGGCCTGGGGTTTCAGGATGAAGCTCCCGCCCTCGCCCACCACGTGGAGCGCCGCGCCCCGCCCCACCGAGATGCCGAGGGAGATCTTCCGCTGGACACCGGTGAGCGTCGCGCGCCCCGCCATCGCCAGAGCCAGGGTCTGGAGCTTCGCCTGATCGAGATCGAGGCTGGGGACCGCGTTCCGGCCGAAGACCTGCCTTGCACACTTTGAGTGATAGAGTTCGCCACCCGCATCTCGCAGGCAGATCAGACAGCTCACTGCTCGTCTTCCTGAGATGGAACGATCTCCACCGCACCGATACAGTCGGCGCAAGTGGCGAGGAGGAGTCCGAAAGGATCACTTTCGGAGATATGAAGTTTTTGGGTGGCCAGCTCGAGGAGCCATCCCTCCGGGAGGAGGTTCTCGAAGAACGGCAGGAGGCCCCTCGATTCGTAGGGCTCCGATCGTAGCGGAAGCGTGAGGGAGACGGCCGTCGCGTCGGGACGCTGCATCCACGCTTCATCGTAGGTGAACCGGGAGCCCGCTTCGGTCTCCTCGAGCCATCCGACGCGTTCGCCGTCCAATCGAACGATCCCCTTACGCGCCCTCACGGTTCACCCTTCACGCGCCCAGCTTGGACCACGCCCAGCCTCATCCCGAAGACGTGGAGCACGGCGTTGACCTTGTCCATCCGCAAGGTGGGCTTCGCACGCTCCAACTCGACGACAAAACGCAGGCCCACGCCAGCCAGCTCGGCCAGCTCGGTCTGGGTCAGCCGATTCGCCCTCCGACGCGCCCGCACGAAGGAGCCGATCGGCTCTTGGTCCTGGCTCGCGGTGTCCACCGGCCCTCCGTTCCCGGAAAATTACCCGACCGGGACATAATAGCCGTTCAATCCCGAAGGGCACCAGCATTCAGGCGAGTTCACGGCGCGAAATGTCCCGATCGGTAAATCAAACTGGAGAGTCCCCAGGCTGGCTGGAGCACCACGCTGGTAGATTGTCAGGCGGTGTGCCACCAGCGCTCGGCGTCGTCGAGGCGGGCGAAGCGGGGGCAATCGGGGAGGGAGCGGAGAAATTGGCGGCCGTAGCCCTTGGTCGCGATCCGCTTGTCGAGGATGGCGACGATGCCGCGATCGCTGCGGGTGCGGATGAGGCGGCCGAAGCCCTGGCGCAGGGCGATGGCGGCCTGGGGGACCTGGTAGGTGCCGAAGGGATCGCCGCCGGCGTTGCGGAGGGCATCGATGCGGGCGGCGACGACGGGATCGGTGGGGGAGGCGAAGGGGAGCTTGTCGATGACCACCAGCGAGAGGGCGTCGCCGGGGATGTCGACGCCCTCCCAGAAGGAGGCGGTGGCGAAGAGGACGCTGGGGGTCTCGAGGAAGCGCTCGATAAGCTGGGCCTTGGGGAGCTGGCCCTGGAGGAGCACGCGGTAGGGGAGGCGCGGCTCCAGCAGGGCGTGGGCGCGCTGCATGTTGCGCACGCTGGTGAAGAGGGCGAAGGCGCGGCCGCCGGTGATGGCGAAGAGCTGCTCGAGCTCCCAGGTGGCGTCGTCGATAAACTCGCGTTGGTGGGGCTCCGGGAGGTGGGTGGGCAGGTAGAGGGCGGCCTGGCTGCGGTAGTCGAAGGGGCTGCCGAGCTGCAGCTCGTCCAGGGGCACCCGCAGCTCGCGCTGGTGGTCCTCGATGCCTAGGCGGTGGCGCAGGTAGTCGAAGCGACCGCCGACGGCGAGGGTGGCGCTGGTGAAGACCGCCGCAGACAGCGTGGCGTAGAGCCTGCGCGCCAGCTCGTCCGCGATCTCGATGGGAGCGGCCCGGAGGAAGAGTCCCCTACCCCGCCGCTCCCCGTAATGGACGAAGAGGCTGCCGTCGCCGATGTCGCTGACGAAGGAGAGATCGTCGCCGAGGGTGAGGCAGCGCCTGGCGATGCCCTCCAGCTCGGGGACGTCGGTGGCGCCTGCCACCGCGGCGCTCAGCTCCTTCAACGCATGGAGGAGCTCGTCCAACTCCTGGCTGCAAGGGTCGAGGTCGCCGGATGAGAGGCGGACGGTGGAGTCTTGCCCCTCCCGGAGCGGGGAGGGGAGGCGTTGGCTGGCAGCCGCCCCGCGATCCGTGGTGCCGGCCCGCGCCCCTGCCCCGAAGGTCCGGCCCCCACCTCCGAAGAGATCACCGCTGCCGCTCTGGGAGCGTCCGCCAGCGCCGCGACCGCCATAGGCGTCCTCGCTCCCTCCGGCCGGCGCGAATCGCCTCGCCCCCTGCGGACCGCCCGCGCCAGCCGTGCGGACCCGGCCCATCGCCGCCTCCACCGAGGAGAAGAAGCCGGCGGCCCTGCCTTCGACCCGCCCCAGCAGCGGCGCCAGGAGCGTCGCCAGCGCCGGGGCCTTGGCGGCGGCCTTGGTGCCGTCGCGGACCAGCTCCTCCAGGCGATAGTTGGAGAGCTGCACGCCGAAGTAGTCGGTGGCGATGTCCTCCAGGGCGTGGGCCTCGTCGAAGATCACCGCGTCGTAGCGGGGGATCACCTCGGCGCCGTGCTCGCCGTCGCCGCTGCTGCGCAGGGCGAGATCCGCGAAGAAGAGGTGGTGGTTCACCACGACGATCTGCGCCTCCTGGGCCTTGCGCCGCATCTCGGTGACGAAGCAGCTCTCGTAGAGCGGGCAGCGCGAGCCGGTGCAGGTCTCGGAGGTCGCCGAGAGATCGCGCCAGGCGGCGAAGCTCTCCGGCAGCGCGAGCTCGGCGCGATCGCCGCTCTCGGTGGACTCGCCCCAGCTCTCGATCTCCGGCCAGCGCTGGGCCTCGGCCTTCACCGAGAACTTCGGCTCCTTGGCGAACTCCTCGAAGCGGGTCTTACACAGATAGTTGGAGCGCCCCTTCATGTAGGCCGCGCGGACCTCGACCCCCAGCACCTCGGCGAGGAGGGGGATGTCCTTGAAGAAGATCTGCTCCTGGAGGGTCTTGGTCGCGGTGGAGACCACGATCCGCTTGCCGGAGATCAGCGCGGGCAGGAGGTAGGCCAGGGTCTTGCCCGTGCCGGTGCCGGCCTCGGCCAGGAGATAGCGATCCTTGGTGAGGGCCTCGAGCACCCCCTCCGCCATCCGGAGCTGCTGCGGCCGCAGCTCGTAGCCGGGGACCGCCCGGGAGAGGAGCCCTCCCTCCCCCAGAACCCGCAGGATGGGGTCGGTCTTGGCGACGGTCGTGCTCATGCCGTCCTCGACGCCGAGCGTCTGAACACTCTACGAATCATAGTCAAACACCAACCCATAGGGTCTGCGCCTCTCCGACTCCCGATGCGGAGGCGCGTTGGAGGGTACGCCGCAAAGGGGAGTTCGGGTCTGGCAATCACCTTAGAGCAGATCCATGGAGACCGGCGTCAGGGTCAGGAAGAAGACCAGGACCGTCAGGGCCACGACCACCTTGCGGCCGAGGGAGAGGGGCAGATCGTCGCGATCCACCGGCGGATGTCCCAGCCCCACGAATCGACGCACCAGGAGGAGCCAGAGGATCCAGCCGATGCTGGAGAAGACCACCATCAGCAGCAGCAGGCCGGAGGCGAGCTGCCCCACCATGCGGGCGCGCTTGCCCAGCACCGCGTAGGCGACGTGGCCGCCGTCGAGCTGGCCGACGGGGATGAGGTTCAACGCCGTGACGAAGAGGCCGATCACCGCGGCGTAGGCCACCGGATGGACCATCACGTCCATGCCGGGCTCCAAGGTGAAGAGGAACTTCTTCAGCAGCACGTAGAGCAGAGGCTGCGGCTCCATGGGCCACTCGTGGGCCCAGGGCCAGACCCCGGTGATCCAGCCCTCCACCAGCCTCCAGGCCGAGAGGTTGCCGAAGAAGAAGTTCGGCGGCGCCGGGACCTCCACCAGGTGGGAGAGGGAGATCCCGTAGATCAGCAGGGGGACCGCCACCACGAAGCCCGCCAGCGGCCCCGACGCGCCGATGTCGATCAGGGCGTCACGGGTGGGGATCCGCCCCCGCATCCGGATCACCGCGCCGAAGGTGCCGATCCCCAGGGGGACCGGGATGAAGTAGGGCCAGCTCGCGTCCACCCGATGGTAGCGGGCGGTGACGAAGTGCCCCATCTCGTGGGCGACGAGGATCCCTAGGAGGCTCGCCGCGAAGGGGACGCCGTCGAGCAGCAGCGCCCCCCAGCCCGCCGCCGCCCGCTGGCTATAGCCCTCGGCGAAGTGCGCGCCGGCGAAGAGGGTCGATCCGATGGTGGCGAGGAAGAGGACGAGGTTCAGCGTCGGGAACGGCCGCCTCGCCGGCGTCGCGTCAGGGGTCGGCGCGCCAGGCTCGGGGAGCTGCCCGGCCCGCCCGCCCGAGGCTGCGGCGCTCGAGGACGATTCAGCAGACACGTATCTGCCCTGAATACTCCGGGTGAGACTGCGTCAAAGCGCACCGTCGGGAGAGTCCAGCTCGGCCTCTCGGATCGTCCCGGCGTCGATGAAGAGGAAGAAGAGCGGATGCCGCAGCTCCCGCGCCTCGTTGATCGACGTCGGCCCCATGGGCCCAGGCAACGACTCGACCTTCATCAGCCCCTCCACCAGCTCGCGCCTGCTGGCGGGCCGCTCCCTCTCGATGGTCTGGCGGACCACGTGGGCGGCCTCGAAGCCGTAGGCCTCCAGCAGCCCCGGGCTCCGGCCCTTGGCGGCGTGGAAGGCGTCCGCGAACATCGCGACCTCCGGGCGGGAGGAGCCGGCGAAGAAGCCGTCGACGAAGACCGAGCAGTTCACGTACTTGCCCGCGCGGGTCGGCAGCTCCGGGTGGTTCCAGAGGTTCGCGCCCAGCAGCATCACCGGCTTGACGTCCTGGCCCGTGGTCCGCCTCGTGCGATCCACGTCCACCGCGTCACACCAACTCGTGATCACGTCTTCGAAGGCGAGGGCCGGCGCCACCAGGGCGATGGTCCGCCATTGGTCGGGGATGAAGATCGCCTCGAAGTCGATCCGCGGCGAGATCGAGTTGCGCATCTTCTCCACCGCGTTGCGGTGCCGGCGGGAGTCCAGCTTCTGCGCCCGGATCTCCGCCAGCTTGCGCTGGTACTCCGGTCGATCCTGGAGGTTCTCCTTGCCGACCAGCTTGCGGATCGGCTCCGAGAACGTCGTCGACTTATCCTCGTAGCCCTGGATCTGGCTGATCGTTCCACCCCGGGCCTCGACCTGCGCCTCGAAGAGATCGCGCAGCTCCTCCCCGTACGGGATCTCCGGATGGAGGATCGCTAGGCGCTGCATCCCGCGACGCTCCACCGCGAAGCTCGCGATGGCCTCGGCCATCTCGCGGTTGGTGAGCATGTCCCGGAAGACCCACTCCGATCCCTCCACCAGGGTCTCCGAGCGCGAGAAGGTCACGAAGGGGAGCCCCAGCTCGTCTGCCTTCGCCGCGGCCGCCTGGGCCTCGGTGACCAACACGCCGCCGATCACCGCGATCACATGATCCTCGTAGAGCAGCCGCTCCACCGCCGCCGCCGCGTCCGTGGGCTCGCCCTTGTCGTCCCGTACGATCAGCTCGATGGCTGAGCCCCGAGCCGCCAGCTCGATCCCGTCGAGGAGCTGCTGGCCGAAGGCCTTGTACGGCCCCGAGAGCGGCAGGACCA
The DNA here is from genome assembly GCA_040391605.1 of Vulgatibacter incomptus. Classification (GTDB taxonomy): domain Bacteria; phylum Myxococcota; class Myxococcia; order Myxococcales; family Vulgatibacteraceae; genus Vulgatibacter; species Vulgatibacter incomptus_A. The sequence goes on along the minus strand of JBEBXK010000005.1, from coordinate 102,892 downwards.
CGCCCACCTTCCGCGGCTCCACCACCCCGCGGTCGGCGACGGCGCGGAGCAGATCCCGGGCCTTCCCGACGTAGGCGTGGCCCGGATTCTGCGAGATGAAGTCCTCCAGGGCGCGCTCCAACTCGTCCCAATCGCGATGCTGCTGGTGCACCATCGCGAGCTGGTATTGGAGCAGCGGCGCGGCGATCGGATCGTCCTCCAGGGGCGCCAGCCGCTCCACGTCCGCCGCCGCCATCCCCTCCACCAGCTGCCGCAGCCCCGCCTCCGCCCGGCTCGTCTGGGCCGGCGTCCGCGCCTGGGCCAGCGCCTCCTTGCGCCAATGGAGGGCCTGCGCCGCATCTCCGGCGCCCTCCGCCGCCACCGCGAGACGCTCCGCCTCCGCCAGCTTCTTCCCCTCCGGCAGCCGGTCGAAGGCCTCCTGCGCCGCAGCGAGGGGGGCCACCGAGCCCCCGAGGGCCGCCACCCGCTCACCCGCCTCCTGCGCCTTATCCGAGCGGGGGTAGCGCTCGAGCAGCAGCTCGTACGCGCCCCGGGCCTTCAGCGGCTTGCCCACCGCCTCCCAGGATCGCCCCGCGCCCAGCAGCGCCTCGTCCGCCTCCTCCGACCGCGGGAACCGCCGCGCCAGATCCTCGAAGAGCTCCGCCGCCTTCTCGTGGTCCCCGGCGCTCGCCTTCGCCCGGGCCGCCTCGAGCTGGGCTCGGGAGGCGTCATCCGCCGACATATCCACCCCGTTGAAGGTGGCGCGAGGCGGAACGCAGGCAAAGAACCCGCTGATCAGGGCGGCGGCCAACAGCAGTCGAACGACGATCTTCATGGGCAAGGGGTGTATGTCACGCTCCCCGCCGGATCAAGGCTCGAAGGCCCCGAGGCCCCATCGCCTGCCCGGCCCCCGGCCAGCCCTGCGAGCGCCGGCCCCAAGCTGGCGACGCCCTCTCCCAGCCGGGCGCCTTCGGCGTCTCTGTCGCTAGCCGGCGGGCTTCTCCAGGGGGCCGATGCGCTGGCGCTTCATTCGGCCCCACTGCCCCTTTCGCGACCAGAGCTGGAAGAACGCGATCAGCCGCTCGAGCGCGAGGATCTGGCGGACGCCGGCCAACTCCACAAAGGCCGCGACCAGCAGGAGGAGTCGATCGCGCAGCGAGCTGTAGCGGTTCTCGAGGAGCATCTCCACCGCGAGGCCCATCATCGAGAGGAGGAGGCTGAAGCCGACCGCCAGCGCGAGGAAGAGGAGGGCGAGCTCGACGGAGAGGATGCCGAGCCAGAGGCTCAGGGGGATCAGCAGGTAGCCGACGATCTCCAGCAGGGGAGCCAGGCCCTCGAAGAACCAGAGATAGGGCATCGAGACGAGGCCGAGGCGTCCGAAGGATGGGCGGAGGAGCATGCCCCGATGGGGCCAGAGGGTCTCCCACAGGCCCCGCTGCCATCGGTTGCGCTGGGCGCGCAGGCTGCCGAGATCGGCTGGGACCTGGGTCCAGCACATCGGCACCGGGAGCGAGAGGATCCGGTAGGGGATCTTCTCGCGCCGATGGTGCTTGTGAAGCCGCACCACCAGATCGAGATCTTCGCCGACCGTCTCCAATCGATAGCCGCCTACGGCGAGGACGCTCTCCCGGCGGAAGACGCCGAAGGCGCCGGAGATCAGCATCAGCGCGTTCCAGCTGCCCCAGCCGACCCGGCCGTTCAAGAAGGCGCGGGCGTACTCCAGGATCTGGATCCGCTCGAGCCACTTGGAAGGGAGCGTGAGCTTGGTGACGGCGCCGTCCTCGACGGTCGCGCCGTTCAGCGGCCGGACCGCGCCGCCGATGGCCACCATCGTGTCGTCGTCGGCGAAGATGCGGGCGGCGCGGAGGAGGGCGTCCCCCTCGAGGAGCGAGTCGGCGTCTACGGTGCAGACCAGCGGGAACTTCGCGAGGTTGAGGCCGGCGTTGAGGGCGTCTGCCTTACCGGCCCTCGCCTTCTCCACCACGAGCAGGTTGGGGAGCAGCCGCGACGCGAAGATCCGCTTCGTCTCTTGGGTCGGGAGCCGCCGCGCGTGGAGGAGGGGGCGCTCCTCGAGCTCGAAGGCGGCCTCGAGGGAGCTGACGGTGGCGTCGGTCGATCCGTCCGAGATGACGATGATCTCGAACTCGGGAAAGTCGAGGCGGGCCAGAGAGCGGACGCTCTCTACGATGGTGTGGGCCTCGTTGTAGGCCGGCACCAGGATCGAGACGGGCAGCCCGATCTTCTGCGTGGTCAGATCGTCGAGCATCGAGGCGGAGAGCTCGCGAGAGGAGCGCCAGAGCGTGCGCATGCCGCGGTAGGCCAGGAGCAGGGAGAGGATCTGGAGTCCGGCGAAGTAGGCGAGGAGGCCCAGCTGCAGGATCGTGATGAGGCGCTCCACCTTTAGGCCACCTTCCGCTGCACGACGGCGCCGTGATCGCCGGCCAGATCCCGCGCGAAGCGATCGGGGTGGGAGCGCGCGGCTCTCTCCAGGCAGGCGCGGCCGGGAGCGCCGAGCGTTCGGAGGGTCTCCGCCGCCGCCACCCGCACCCACCACGAAGGATCGCCGAGACGATCCCAGAGGATCTCCAGCGCCTCCGGCTCCGGGAGGTGGGCCGACGCGCGGGTGGCATGGATGCGCAGGAAGGCGCGCTCGTCGGCCAAGCCCGCGTGGATGGCGCTCGTTCCTGCCGAGCTGAGATTCCCCACCGCCGCCAGGGATTGGAGCGCGGCGGATCGAACCTCGGGATCTTCATGGCCCCCCAGCGCTTCGATGGCGGCGGCAGCATCCCTGAGCCCGAGCTGCCGGGCCGCGGCCAGGGCCGCTCGCAGATGCCCCGATTCGAGGCCGGGTCTCGAGAGGAGCTCGGTGACGATCGGGGCGGCGGCGTCACCTGGCAGGAGCAGGACCTCCTCCAATGGCCTGGTGGGCAGGCCGGCAGCAGCCACCGCGTCGATGAAGGCCCCGGTCGCGCGCTCCCGGGCCGGCGCGGAGACCTTGGCCAGGGTTCGGGCGGCGCCGCGGAGGGCGAGGTGCTGCACGATCCGATCCCTTGTCTTCGTCGCAGCGAGGAGCGGCTCCAGCCCCTCCTCCAGCCTCGCACGCGAGAGATCCTCGATGGCGGCGAGGCGCCTCGCACGCCGCTTCGAGCGGAGGCGTCGGAGGAGCAGGTCGACGACGCCAAGATCGCGGGCGAGCTTCTCCAAGGCGTCCTTGTCCGACTCCCCTTCCTCCCTTAGACGGAGCCATGCCTCGATGGCCGGGCTCGGCAGCGGGCGGGGCGCAGGCCCCACCTCTCCAGCCAGGGCGCGGCGCCACCACTCGATCCAGCCTTGCACCTTCTTCCGCCATGCCGCCTCCCGTGCGGAGGAGGTCAGCTGGTACGCGAGGACGAAGGCGACCAGGGCCACCACCAACGCGCCCACGAGCACGACCGCGCCGACGAGGCTCGCGCGCAGCGCTGCGTAGCTCAGCTCGCCGAAGGCGTGCATCCAGAACGTGGCGACGAGAATCGCAATGGCGAGGCCTGCCGAGACGACTGCTAGCGCGAAGAAGAGGGGGAGGAAGATCGGCGGACTGCGGTCGTACACGTTGCTCCACTTCTACCGAATCATGCTTCACTTCTTGGTGCAGCAAGCATCGAGGGGAAGGTCTACCACATCGTGGCTGACCCGTGCCGGCGACATCAACCCGATCAGGACCAGGGCGACCATCCCATGGTCACATCGCGCCGGGACATTCGGTCCAGAGAAAGGGCGCCTCCGCCTCCCGTACCTCGTCATGGACGAGGAGGAACCAGAGCGTCGGCGCTGCGGCCGGCGCCAGGGGAAAATCCGGCTCCCATGAAGTCGAGTAGACCAGGGGCCATCCCCGCGATCGTCCCAACGCGGCCAGACGGGAGAGCCCGCTCGCCGCCCGCGGCTCGCCCGGCTCGAGGCGATGCCGCGCGAGGGGGATCGCCGCCGAAGCCTCGACGAACCAAGTGACGGGCCCGGATGCGTAGGGCTTGTAGCCCGACCACCCCGGCCCCGTGGCCGCATGCACCTCGTCGATCCATGCCAGCGCTCGCCTGGCCTTCGCCCGCTCCCCACACGCCAGGAGGAAGAGCGCGCCCCAGCTCCCGCTGCTGTCGAGGGCGCTTTGCCGATCCGGGGCGCCGTCGCGCCAGCCCTGGGCGAATCGACCCTCTCCCTCGAGCCAGAGGAAGCGATGGACCGAGGCCTCGAGCGCGAGCGCCGATCGCGACCAGGGTCCGTCCGGATCGATCCGGGCGAGGGAGGCCAGCGCGAAGAAGGCGTCGATCTGATGCTCGGTCGCGGCGAAGTCCACCGCCGCTGTCGACTCGAGGCGGGCGCCTCCCGGCGTCCATCGCCCACGCCCGGCGCGCAAGAGACCGGTGGCGTCGTCGCGTTGTTCGAGGAGCCAGCTACCTCCTCGCAGCGCCGCTGCCGGGATCCATGGCTCATCCTCGCCTCCGAAGCGCGCCGCGTATCGGGCGAAGGCGTAGATCACGAACGCCACGTTCCCGCTTCGCACGAGGCCGGCGTCGTAGAAGCCATCGTCGATCCCGACGCTGAAGCCCCAGGCCCCGTCAGGGAGCTGCAGAGCCGCCAGCGCGGCGAGCACGCGAACGGCGCCCTCCCGATCGCCGATCCGAATCCGATCCAGCGCGAGCAGGGCGTCGTCGTAGAGAAAGCTCCTCCCGCCGAGGAGCGCGAAGCCGGTGGGTCCGCCTTCGAAGCGCGAGGGATCCGGGTAGCTCGAGACGAGCTCGCCGGTGCGCGCGCCGGCAGGCCAGCTGAGCGGGAGCTCGGCCCCTGTCGAGTCGTGGACCACGGCGAGGGCGAAGCGGCGCACGTCGAGGGAAGCGCGCGCTGCAGCCGCGTCGTCGCCGCTCGCGGCGGATCGCGCGCGGGTCAGGCTGCAGGCCGAAGAGAGGAGCATCACCACCATGAGCCAAGGCAGAGCGCGAAGAGGCAAGGGAAGATCCGCCGCCGTCCGCCAGGCGCTTCCGGGGCCGAGCCTCGGTGGGGAGGGCGGTCCCAGGGTATGCGACTTTCGGGAGGACAGGCCCCTCCGAGGAGTTGGTCGCCTCATCACGATTCTTCGACCCTCATTCCATCACGCAGCCGGCGAATCCTCCGGGCCAGACCCCTCGCCACGATCCACGCACTGTGGCGGGCGAGTCCGCTGGGCGAGCCGCCTCGTCGCGATCTACCGCCTCATTCTACGCGCATCCGGGCGTGTCCCATGGGCGAGCGGTTTACCTGCCCCGGATATCTTGCTACCAGAGCCGCACCAGCACCCTGAGGAACCATTTGCTCTTCGCGATCCGTAACGCCGCCCTCGTCGCTCTCCCCCTCCTGATCGCATCTCCTGCTCACGGGCTCGACTGCCCCCCTGCGCGCGATCTCTGGCCGGCCGGCGCCGGCGCCGCCGAAGAGCGGGCGCGCGCCTGTCAGACCGAGGCGCCCGAAGACCCCGAGCGGGCCCTCGCGCTCTCGCAGATCCTCGCTTGGCAGGATCGCCACGAGGAGGCCCTCTCGCTGGCGGACCATGCGCTGGGGCTGGCGCCTGCCGATCCCGAGCTCCAGGCCTGGCGGCTCCGCCTTCTCGGCTGGCTGGGACGTTTCGACGAGGCGCAGACCACCCTGGACGCCCTCGAACCCGCGTCCGATCCCGAGCATCGGGCGCTCGCCCTGGTCCGCGCCGACCTCGCGCTGTGGAGGGAGGAATGGGGCGCCGCGGATCGGGCCTATTCCTCCTATCTCGCGGCGTGGCCGGACGATCGGGGGGCGAGCCGCTCGCTGGCGATGGCCCGTCTGCGGGACGGAAAGGAGGACGAGGCGCGGCCTTTGCTCGCCACGCTCTGCGCGGAGGACGATCCGCTCGCCTGCGAGGCGCTGCGCGATATCCAGCGCAGCGGCGTCGCCCTGCTGTTGCAGGCAGGGCCCATCGCGTCCAGCGGCCCGGGCGCCGGCTGGAGGGGGCGGGCTGGGGTCGAGCTTCCGGCTTCGGAGCGCCTCCGCCTCCGCGCCGGGCTCGAGCTCCAGCAGCGGCTCTATGGCGGCACCGCGGCCCGCGACACCCTGGTAGACGGCGCGGCCACGTGGCAGACGCTGCCGTGGCTCTCGCTCGAGGCGGGGGCGGGCTTCGGGCTGCGCCCCTCCTTCTCTCCCGAGTGGAACGTCTACGCCGAGGCCGGCGTGGGCCTGGGAGGCGGTTTCACCCTATTTGCTAAACTCTGGCACATCGAGTTTTCACGGACGGGTGTCGACGTCGTCAGCCCGGCGATCCACTACGAGGGCCGATGGGCCTGGACGTCGCTCCGCCTCTGGCGCTCCTTCGATCCGGCCGGCGACGGCCTGGCCCTCCTCGGCCAGGTCGGCGTCCCGCTGGTCTGGGAGCTGGACCTCACCCTCGGTGTCGGCGGCGGAGACAAGGCGGACTACCTCACCGTGCGCGACAGCGAGCTGGGCGTCGAGCGGCATCTGGTAGGGCTGGCCGGCCTCGCGTGGACACCGATGTACGAGCTCCAGCTCCGATTGGACTATGTCGGCCGTCGGGAGTGGAGCGGGGATGCCCGGCTGATGCGGCACGAGATCCTCTTCGGGCTCATGCGGCGATGGTGAAGACGCGCGCGACTCGGTTCCTGCGAAGCTGGAGCCGCTCCGCCTCGGTGCGCCTCGCGGCGGTGTCGCTCGTCGCGATGCTGGCAGGTGCCTGCGGGGACGATGCCTCCAGCCCCGCTCCGAGTCCCCCCGCTCGATACGAGTTCCGAGCCACGGCCCACGGCTTCGAATCACGCCACGGCAGCGAGCCTTTTCAACCGTTCTACCCGGCGGGGATCAACCTCGGCCTCGCCATCCCCGGGACGCTCCCCGGTGAGTTCCTGGCCAGCCGAGAGCAGATCCGCCGCTGGATCGCGGCGGCGGCCGATCTCGGCCTCAACACCCTGCGGATCTACACCGTCCAGAGCCCGCTCTTCTACGAGGAGCTGCGGCGGTGGAACCTCGAGCATCCGGAGGCGCCGCTCTTCCTGCTGCAGGGCGCCTGGCTACGGGAGCCGGAGGACGTTCCCGCCGACTACCTGGGGGACTACGATCGACTCTGGTTCCGAGACGAGCTGGAGAAGGTGGTGGACGTAGTCCACGGCAACCGGGAGATCCCGCCCGGCGGTCCCGAGCTGCCGCTCCATTGGGGCCGCGCCTATGGCAGCTACGCCGCCGACGTCTCCCCCTGGCTGATGGGCTGGCTGATCGGCCGTGAGGTGGAGCCGGGGACCCTGGCCTCCACCTTCGAACGCCATCCGGACGAGCGCTCCTACGACGGACTCTACTTCCGGCTCGCCGACGGCAACCCCTTCGAGGTCTATATCGCGGAGAGCTTCGACTATCTGCTCGCAGTCGAGGAGAGCCGCTACGGCACCCGGCATCCCGTCGCCTTCTCCAACTGGCCGACCCTGGACCCCCTGGTCCACTACACCGAGCCGCCCTACCCCGCGTCGTCCGAGGAGATGTTCTCGATCGACATGAAGAAGCTCGAGGTGAAGCCTTCCTTTACCGAAGGGATCTTCATCTCCTACCACGCGTATCCCTACTACCCCGACTTCATCGTCTTTCAGCCGGAGTACCAGGTCTCCGACGCGCAGGGTCCCAACTCCTACCTCGGGTACCTGCGGGATCTGCGCTCGTACTACGAGGGCTACACCCTGATGATCTCGGAGATCGGCCTCCCGTCGAGCCAGGGCTCGGCCAAGCGGATCGCCTCCGGCCTCGATCACGGCGGCCTCGACGAGCGCGCCCAGGGCCACGCGCTCCTGCGCACTTTGGACACGGTGGTCGACTCCGGCATGGACGGCTTCTGCCTCTTCTCCATCGTGGACGAGTGGTTCAAGCGGGCCTGGATCGTCGACCCCATCGAGCTGCCCGCGGAGCGCCGTCATCTCTGGTACAACGCGATGAACCCCGAGCAGAACTTCGGGCTCATCGCGCTGCGCCCCGGGCCTCCCGAGCGCTTCCACTTCGTGGACGGCGAGGGAGACGAGTGGATCGTCGATCCCCAGCTCCGCAAAGATGAGCCGGCGGTGGCCCCTCTGGGCGATGGCTTCGACTCCATGCGCACCCTGCGGGAGCTATCGATCGAGCACGACGAGGGCTACCTCCATCTGCTGCTTCGGGTGGACGATCTCGATCCAGCCCGCACCGGGGCCATGGACTGGTCGAAGGTGAGCTACTGGCTCGCCTTCGACACCCTGGATCCCGAGAGAGGCGACGGCTTCCTCGATCCCGCCCAGACGATCGGCGTCGATCGCAGGGTGGAGTTCCTCCTCCGCATCGACGGAGGTGGCGCGTCGCTCCTGGTGGACCGCCCCTACGATCTCTACGGCGTATGGCACGGGCTCCGCGACGAGTCCCAAGCGTATCGGACCGTCACCAACGACGACGGAGTCTTCCATCCGATGCGGAACCTGACCAATTGGGAGGTCGTCTACCAAGGCGAGCAGCTCGGCCCCTTCGTAGACGACGAGGTCGGCCGGCTGCCCACCGGCCACGAGTCCGAGCGGAGCGACTCGAGCTTCTGGTACTCCTTGGACGCTGGCACCCTCGAGATCCGGATCCCCTGGAGCCTGCTCCACGTCACCGATCCCTCCCGCTCACGAGTGGTGGACGATCGCGGCGAGACCGGCCGGGTCCTCGGGACCTCCATCACCCCCGAGCTCGCCGTGACGGCCCTGAGCCTCGCCCCCTCCGATGCGCCTCTCGTCGTAGACGCCTTCGGCCCCGCCCGCCCCGTACACGCCGGATGGCAGATCCCGGTAGAGGGCTTCGCCACCTACTCGTGGGAAGGCTGGGACACTGTCCACCACCACGAGTACCGAAAGGCCTCTTTCGGCATGCTGCAAGACGCGCTGCCGCCGCTCCTGGAGCGAGCGTCCATCCGCTGACGCTCCTTCCACGGCAGCGACTCAGCCCCCGAGGCGCGAGTCGCAACTATCCCGACGAGCCGCCGCTTCAGCCGAAGAGTGACTTCACCTTGTCGAAGAAGTTCTTCGACTGAGGGTGGACGTCTTCGCCGGCGTCGGCGGCGAAGGCCTCGAGGAGCTCTCGCTGCCGCTTGGAGAGGGAGGTGGGGGTCTCGATGACGACGCGGACGTGCTGGTCGCCGCGGCCGTGGCCGCCGAGGACGGGAACGCCCTTGCCCCGGAGGCGGAAGACCTTGCCGCTCTGGGTGCCGGGGGGGATCTTCATCTTCACGCGGCCGTCGAGGGTGGGGACGTCGATGGTGGCCCCAAGGGCGGCCTGGGTGAAGCCGATGGGGACGTTGCAGATGATCTCGGTCTCCTCCCGGATGAAGATCGGGTGCTCCTTGACGTGGAGGACGACGTAGAGATCGCCGGGAGGGCCGCCCATGGGGCCGGGCTCGCCTTCGCCGGTGAGCTTGATCCGGGAGCCGGTGTCGACGCCGCCTGGGATCTTGAAGGGGATCTTGGCGGTGGAGGCGATGGTGCCCTTGCCGGAGCAGGCGGTGCAGGGGTCGGGGATGACCTTGCCTTCGCCGCCGCAGGTAGGGCACGGTCGAGAGACGGAGAAGAAACCCTGGGTGAAGCGTTGGGCGCCCGCGCCGCCGCAGGTGCCGCAAGTCTTGGGGCTGGTGCCAGGCTTGCAGCCGCTGCCGCCGCAGGTCTCGCAGCGCTTGCGGCGAGGGATCTCGAGCTCGACGTCGGTGCCGAAAGCGGCCTCCTCGAACTCGATCTCGCGATCGACCCGGAGGTCGGCGCCGCGGCCACGCTGCCTGCTGCGAGACGCGCCGCCGCCGCCGCCGAAGATCTCACCGAAGATGTCTCCGAAGATGTCGCCGAAGCCGGCGCCGCCGAAGCCCTCGAAGCCGCTGAAGCCCCCCTCGCCGAAGGGCCGCCCCTCGTGGCCGAAGCGATCGTAGCGGGCGCGCTTATCGGGATCGGAGAGGCAGGCGTAGGCCTCGGAGGCCTCCTTGAACTTCTCCTCGGCCTCGGGGTTGTCGGGGTTCTTGTCCGGATGGTGCTGGAGGGCGAGCTTGCGGTAGGCCGCCTTGATCTCGGCGGGGGAGGCGCCTCGTTCGACGGCGAGGATCTCGTAGTAGTCGCGCTTCAAAATCACTTCCCCACGGCGCATGGCGGCGCCGGGAATGGGGCACCATCCAGGGGCGCCACGAGGGGGCGCTCGCGATCCGAGCGCCGGCAGAAGGCTTCAAGCTAACGCAGGGACTACACCCCGCAAGCTGCGTTGATCGCGTCTCGCAGCTCTTTGGCGGAACGCCTGGCCGCGATGGCGAAATCCGAGCCCCGCGAGGCGTACTCCACGGAGCGGCTGGCGGCGACGAGGGCCCCTCTGCCTCCTGGATGGAAGGCCGGCGCCAGATCGGCGGGCCTGGCGCCCTGGGCCCCGACGCCTGGGAGGAGGAGGAGGCTGCGGGGCATGGCCTGCCGGAAGCGATGGAGCTCGTCGGGCCTGGTGGCGCCGACCACGGCTCCCACGGGGCCGTATCCCTTGGCGTCGCCATTCCAATCGACGGTCCAGCGCGCCACCTCGTCGGCGATGCTGCGGCCGTCTGCGCGCAGCTCCTGGAGGTCGCCGGCGCCCGGGTTGCTGGTCTTGACCAGGCAGAAGAGCGCCCCCCCCTCCTCCCTGGCGGCGTCGACAAAGGGCTGCAGCGAGTCCCTGCCGAGGTAGGGGTTGACCGTGAGGGCCTGGCCCGCCCGATCGCCGCGGAGCCAGGCGCTCGCATAGGCCTCGGCGGTGCTGCCGATATCGCCCCGCTTGGCGTCGAGGATCAGGGGGATCTCCAGGGAGCGGGCGAGCTCGAAGATCCGGTAGAGGACCTCGAGTCCTGCGAGGCCCTGGGCCTCGAAGAACGCGCTCTGGGGCTTCACCGCAGAGGCGAAGGGCGCGCAGGCCTCCAGGGTGTCGCGGCAATGGGCCCAGAGGTCGACGCCGGCTGGATGCCACTCGGGCCGGGGATCGAGGCCGACGCAGAGGCGAGTGCCCAGCCTCTCGATCCGCTCGCTGATTCTCTCGACGAAGCTCATGGGTCGCGGGTTGTAGCACGTCGCGCCCGTAGGCTCATGGGCTTCTGGCCGACCTCTCCACGAACTCTCACAGGGTCGTCAGAAATCGTAGCGAGCGCCCCGGATGCGAGGCGGACCGAGCACCGGAGCGGAGCGTACCCCTGCGAGCCAGAAGCGAGCAAACGCTAGAAGGTTTGCGCGCAGCGCGAGTGGGGGGATCGCTTCCGCCTCGTGCGGAGGCGATTCCCCCACCGGCCCTGGGTCGTGAGCATCGGAGCGCAGGTCCAACGAAGCAGGCGGGGCGCGCAGTAGATTTCTGGAGACCCGGTTCAGCCTTCCTGCGCGCCGTAGATGGCATCGGCGATGCGGTAGGCGGAGCCCTCGAGGCGCTGGATCGCGTCCTTGATCCGATGGGGCTCGGGGGACGGCAGGATCTTCTGGAGCACCTCCATGTCGAGCTTGATCTCCTCGACGTCGGTGGGCGTGAGCATCTCGCCGTACTCCTCGAGGCTCTTCTCGGTGGTGTAGAGGAGGCCGTCGGCCGCGTTGCGCAGGTCGGCGAGCTCCTTCTTGAGCTTGTCCTCCGATTCGTTGACGGCGGCGTCGCGGATCATCCGCTCGATGTCCTCGTCCGAGAGGCCCGACGAGGCGACGAGGCGCATCTTCTGCTCTTTGCCCGTGCCGAGATCCCTGGCCGCGACGTGGATGATGCCGTTGGCGTCGATGTCGAAGGAGACCTCGATCTGGGGCACGCCGCGAGGCGCCGGCGGGATCCCGACCAGCTCGAAGCGGGTCATGGTCTTGTTGTCCGCGGCCATCTCCCGCTCGCCCTGGAGCACGTGGACGGAGACGATGGGCTGGTTGTCCTGTGCGGTGGAGAAGACCTGGGAGGCCCTGCAGGGGATCGTGCTGTTCTTCTCGATGATCCGGGTGAAGACGCCGCCGGCGGTCTCGACGCCGAGGCTCAAGGGGGTCACGTCGAGGAGGAGGACGTCGCGAACCTCTCCCCGGAGGACCGCGCCCTGGATCGCCGCGCCCGCTGCCACGACCTCGTCGGGGTTGACGCCCTTATGGGCCTCCTTGCCGAAGAACTCCCGGACCTGGGCCTGCACCTTGGGCATCCGGCTCATGCCGCCGACCAGGAGCACCTTGTCGATCTGCCGGGCGGTGAGGCCGGCGTCCTGCAGGCAGGTCTTGCAAGGTCCGAGGGTCCTCTCGATGAGATCGGCGCAGAGGTCTTCGAGGGTCTTGCGATCGAGGGTGACGACCAGATGCTTGGGGCCGGTGGCGTCGGCGGTGATGAAGGGGAGGTTCACCTCCGTCTCCAACGCAGAGGAGAGCTCGTGCTTGGCCCGCTCGGCCGCCTCCTTCAGCCGCTGGAGCGCCATGCGATCGGACATGAGATCGATGGCGTACTCCTCGGCGAAGCGGCGGGCGAGCCATTCGATCACGCGCTGATCGAAGTCCTCGCCGCCCAGGAGCGTGTCGCCGTTGGTGGCCTTCACCTCGAAGACGCCCTGGTGCAGCTCGAGGATCGAGATGTCGAAGGTGCCGCCGCCCAGATCGTAGACCGCGATCCGTTCGATGGATCCCGCGCCCTTGTCCAGGCCATAGGCCAGCGCGGCGGCGGTAGGCTCGTTGATGATCCGCTGCACGTCCAGCCCCGCCACCCTGCCGGCGTCCTTGGTGGCCTGGCGCTGGGCGTCGTCGAAGTACGCGGGGACGGTGATCACGGCGGCGGTGACGGGCTCGCCCAGGTAATCCTCGGCGGTCTGCCGCATCCGGCTGAGGACCATCGCGGAGACCTCGGGGGGCGAGAGCTTCTTGCCGCGGATCTCGATCCAGGCGTCGTCGTTGCCGTCGCCCGCCTCCACCACGGCGAAGGGGACCATCTGCGCGGTGCGCCGGGCCTCCTCGCTGTCGTAGCTGCGGCCGATCAGCCGCTTGATGCCGTAGACGGTGTTCTCGGGGTTGGTGACCGCCTGGCGCTTGGCGATCTGCCCCACCAGCCGCTCACCGCTCTCGGTGAAGCCGACCACCGACGGGGTCGTCCGGCTCCCCTCGGAGTTGGGGATGATGACGACGTCCCCGCCGTCCATCACCGCGACACAGGAGTTCGTTGTTCCCAGGTCGATCCCGATGACCTTAGTCATACCTGCTCTCCAAGACGTCTGGACGATCTGATTCGAAGAACGAATGCCGCCAGTGCTACGGTCCAAGACGCACAGCGGCGCCTTAATCCTTCAAGGCCTTCGAGGAAAGCTTTTCTTCGACCTCCAATTCCCCCGAGGTCTCCACTGGCGCTTCGACTTCGTGGGCCGAGGCCGGCGCTTCGTCCCCGCCCTCGGGCCCCGGCCCCTTGGAGACGGAGACCAGCGCGGGGCGGATCAACCGCTCGTGGAGCAGGTAGCCCCGCAGCATCTCCCGAGCCACTCGATTGACTTCGTGCTCATCGCTCTCGATCTGCTCCATCGCCTCGTGCAGATGCGGATCGAAGGCCTCGCCCACGGAGGTGAAGGCCTTGACGCCGAAGCGAGCCAGGGTCTCCTCGAAGAGCTTGCGGGTCATGGACACGCCTTGGGCGAACGCCTCGAGATCCGTCCCCTGGCTGGCGTGATCGAGGGCCCGATCGAAGTTGTCCAAGACCGGCACCAGCTCCTTGAGGAGCCTCTCGATGGCGAAGCGCTGCTGCTCCTCCCGCTCCCTGGCGGCGCGCTTGCGGAAGTTCTCGGCGTCCGCGGCCTGGCGGGTGAGGCGCTCGCTGGCCTCCTGGAGGCGCTCCATCGTCTCCCGGCCCCGGCGCTGGGAGTCCTCCAGCAGTCGATCCTTCTCCTGCAGCTCGGCCTCCAGGGCGGCGAGGCGCTCCTCCGGGGAGGAGGCCAACTCGAAGGGGGCCTCGTCTTCGGCTTCGGCTTCGGCGCCTCCCTCGCTCCAATCCTCCCCCAGATCCAAGAGCGGCCCGTCTTCGGACGTCTCGGCGCCCTCGACTTCGAGCACTGGCTCGGACTCGGCGCCACCCAATCGTTCTTCTACGGCCCGGAGGGCTTCGGCCACTGCCTCTTCGCTGATATCGGCGCTGAACGCGCCCTTCGACCCCGACATGACGAGATGGAAATCCTCTGTTGAAACGTTGACCTGCAATTCTCGCATAGGGCATGGCGGGCGGCAATGATAAGGACCGCCCCTCGCCGGCCCGCAGCCGACGGCCCTTCGTAGCCATGAGCGAACCTCCCACCAGCGCCGACGCCCTCTCCCGCCTCCTCGAGCGACTCGAGGCCCCGCCGGGATCCGCGGCTCCGATCCTGGGGGTCGGGGGCGGGGCCCGGGGCTTCGTCGGCGCCTCGCTCCATCGCCGGCTGGGGAAGACGATCCTGGCGGTGACCACGGACGAGGAGGCCGCCGATCGCCTCGCCGGGGATCTGGCGTTCTTCCTCCCCGTCCCCGCCTTGGCGGCGGACTCGCCGGTGATCCGGATCCCGGTGGATGGGGTGCTGCCCTACGACGGACTCTCTCCCGATCGCCCCACCGAGCTCGAGCGCCTGGCCGGCCTCGCCCGCCTGGCGAGCGGCCCCACGGATCGGATCGTGGTGGTCTCGGCCCGGGCGCTGGCCCGCAAGATGATCCCGACCCAGGGGCTCATCGCGGACACGGAGCGGATCGAGCTCGACTCGTCCCACGACCGCGACGACCTCGCCCGCCGGCTGGTGGCGTTGGGCTACCAGAGCGTGCCGATGGTCGAAGATCCCGGCACCTTCGCCGTGCGCGGCGGGATCGTGGACGTCTGGTCCCCGATCTACGAGCAACCGGCGCGGATCGAGCTCTTCGGCGACGAGGTGGAGAGCCTGCGCCTCTTCGATCCCGCCACGCAGCGCACCTCGGGATCCCTCGAGTCGCTGCAGCTGCCGCAGGCCCGGGAGATCCTCTTCGATCCCGCCAGCCAGGCCCGCGGGATCGCCGCCGCCCGCGCCGCCGCCGATCGGGTGAACCGCCCCACCGCCAAGGTCCGCGAGCTGGTCGACGCGATCCACGAGGCGATCCCCGCCTTCGGCGTCGAGGCCCTGCTCCCCGGCTTCTTCGAGGGCGGCCTCACGCCCCTCATGGATCACCTCCCGCCGGACTCGCTGATCCTCCTGGACGATCCCTTGTCGATCGATCGCGAGCTCGAGGCCCTGGAGCTAGAGTTGGAGCGAGAGCACGCCGCCGCCTTGGAGCGGGGAGAGCTCGCCCTGCCGCCGGACGCGCATTTCCTCTCCACCGCCGGGGTCCGCGAGGCCATCGCCCCTTTCCGCCGGGCGGAGCTGCACTCGCTGTGGATCGGCGCGCCGGGCGGAGTGGAGCCCATCCGCTTCCAATTCGAGCCCACCGCGAGGCTGCGCAAGGAGATCGAAGACCACCACGGCGACGAGGGCGCCCTCACGCCGCTGGTGGATCGGCTGAAGCGGTGGCGGGAGAAGGGCTGGACCACGCTGATCGCAGGCGGATCGGCGGGGCAGTCGGACAAGCTCCGGCGGCTGTTACAGGCTCGGCGCCTCCACGTGAAGGTCCGCGAGGGCACGCCGCCGGATCCACCCAGCTCCCTCCACGACCGCTCGATCCACGCCTGGCTCTACCCCGCGGAGCTCTCCGCCGGCTTCCTCTCCCCCGACGATCGCTTCGCGGTGATCGCCGACGAGGAGATCACCGGGCCGCGGGTCCACAAGAAGGTCCGCGCCACCAAGCGCGCGGATCAGCCGTTCATCGCGGCCTTCCGCGAGCTGGACGAGGGCGATCTCTGCGTCCACGTCGACCACGGCCTCTGCCGCTATGGCGGCCTGCAGAAGCTCAACGTCCGCGGGGTGGAGGGGGACTTCCTGGTCCTCCACTTCGAGGGCAAGGACAAGCTCTTTTTGCCGGTGTCCAAGCTGCGCCAGGTGCAGAAGTTCGTGGGCGCCGGGGCGGAGAACGCCCGCCTGGACAAGCTCGGCGGCACCTCCTGGGAGAAGACCAAGAAGCGGGTCAAGGACGAGCTGCTGAAGATGGCGGCGGAGCTCCTGGACATCTACGCGAGGCGCAAGGCCCACCCCGGCACCCGCTTCCCGGATCCGGATCGCTTCTTCGAGCAATTCGAGGCGGAGTTCCCCTTCGAGGAGACCCCGGATCAGGCCAAGGCCATCCGCGACGTGATCCAGGACATGACCTCGCCGCAGCCCATGGATCGGCTGGTCTGCGGCGACGTGGGCTATGGCAAGACCGAGGTCGCGATGCGCGCCGCCTTCCTGGCGGTGCTGGGCCGCAAGCAGGTGGCGGTGCTGGTGCCGACGACGATCCTCGCGCTGCAGCACTTCCAATCCTTCACCAAGCGGATGAAGAGCTTTCCGGTGCAGGTGGATTGGATCTCCTCGCTGCGCAGCGCCCAGGAGAATCGGGCCGTGCTGCGCAGGGCCGCCGAGGGGAAGGTGGACATCGTCATCGGCACCCACGCCCTGCTGGGCAGCTCGGTCTCCTTCCACGATCTGGGGCTGGTGGTGGTGGACGAGGAGCAGCGCTTCGGCGTCGCGCATAAGGAGAAGCTCAAGAAGCTGCGCACCTCGGTCGACGTGCTCACCCTCACCGCCACCCCGATCCCGCGGACCCTTCACATGTCGATGGCAGGGGTGCGCGACATGTCGATCATCCAGACGCCGCCCGCCGATCGCCGCTCGATCCGCACCTTCGTGATCCGCTTCTCCCCTACCGAGATCCGGGAGGCGATCCTGCGGGAGAAGGCCCGGGGCGGGCAGATCTTCTTCGTCCACAACCGGGTCGAATCCCTGGGGGCGATGCAGCGCTTCCTGGTGGAGCTGATCCCCGAGGCCTCGGTGGGCGTCGCCCATGGGCAGATGCACGAGAAGCTCCTCGAGCGGACCATCGGCGAGTTCATCGCCCGCCAATACGATGTACTGCTCTGTACCACCATCATCGAGAGCGGCCTCGACATCCCCAGCGCCAACACGATCATTGTGGACGATGCTCACACTTTCGGCCTGGCCCAGCTCTACCAGATCCGCGGCCGGGTGGGCCGGGCGGCGGAGCGCGCCTACGCCTACCTGCTGGTCCCCGCCAGCCGGCAGGTGACCAAGGACGCCCAGAAGCGGCTCGAGGTGCTGCAGCGCTTCTCCGAGCTGGGCGCCGGCTTCCACATCGCCTCCCACGACCTGGAGATCCGGGGCGCCGGCAACCTCCTCGGCGCCAGGCAGTCCGGGCAGATCGAGGCGGTGGGCTTCGACCTATACTCCGAGCTCCTCGAGGAGGCGGTGGCCGAGTTGCGGGGCGAGCCGGTGGAGAAGATCTTCGAGCCCGAGGTCCAGCTCCCCATCCCCTCCTACATCCCCGACGACTACCTGCCGGACGTGCATCAGCGGCTGCTCTTCTACAAGAAGCTCTCCCAGGCCAACACCGACCACGAGATCGACCTAGTCCGCGAAGAGCTCGTCGATCGCTGCGGCCCGCCGCCCCCCGAGGTCGACGCCCTCTGCGAGGTGATGGGCATCAAGGCCGATCTGCGCGCCCTGCGCCTCCGCGCCCTCGAGGCCGGCCCCGCCCGCCTCGTGATCACCCTGGGCCCCGACGCCGCCCTAGACCCCGCCAAAATCGCCGGCCTGGTCGCGCCCAACGGCGCCTCCTCCGACTACCGCCTCACCCCGGACATGAAGCTCGTCGTCCGCACCGCCCCCGAGCCCGGCGCCGAAGCCCTCCTCGAAGCCGCCCGCCTCGCCCTCCGCGACCTCGCCCGCTGCGCGGCCTGAGAGCTGGAAACAAGAAAGAGCCGTAGCGCGCAGCGGGCGTGAAGAGATCGCGCCCGCGATACACGAGGGAGATCCTTCGCAGGCACCGGGGCCGACCCAAGAAGGGGCTGCCCGGCCGTAGTCCAACACAGCCGGTGGGGTGTAGGATCGGCGGATGATTCGCATAAAGACGATGGCCTTGGGGATCGCCGCCCTCGCTGGCGTTGGACTCGCGCTCGCATGCGGTGGGGACGACGAGAAGCCGAAGGGGAAGACGCCGCCGCTAGAGGTAGTGATCGAAGGGCCGGCGAAGGCGGACGCCGGAAGCCGGATCGAGCTCGACGGGACGCAGAGTACGGGAGCGGGCGCGCTGGCGTTCTCGTGGTCGCTGGAGGCGCCGGCAGGGAGTGAGGCGACGCTGGACACGCCCAAGACCGAGCTGAGCTCGTTCGTGCCCGACGTGCAGGGAGACTTCGTTGTCACCCTGGAGGTCCGGGATTCGAAGGGGCGGATCGGCACGGCGACGTCGACGATCGTGGTGCGGTCATTTCCGGTGGCGTCGGCAGGGGGCGATCAGCTCGTCTTCCTCGGCGAGGAGGTGGTCCTCGACGGGAGCGGTAGCAAGGAGCCGGCTGGCCTGCCGCTGCACTTCAACTGGCTCCTCGTCGAGCGGCCGGCGGGTTCGAAGGCCGCCCTCTCAGGCGCGGACGAAGCCATCGCGCGCTTCACACCGGATCGGGCGGGGTCCTATGTGGTGGAGCTGGTGGTGGACAACGGCGGCCAGACCAGCGCGCCGGTGACGGTCGAGGTCGAGGTGACCCCAGACGAGCCCGGCTGGGGTTGAAGCCGTCGGCTGAGAGTTGGTGATGAGATTCACGAACTCTTCGCCCCGGAGACGATCGAATTTCGAGGCACCCGCGCTCATCACGAATGAATCATTCGCGTCCGACTCGCGTGGGACGATCTTTTGGTACGGCTCGCGCGACGCTACTCGCGGAGGAGGAGGCCGCCATCGATCACCTCGGTGGCGCCGGTGGTCCAAGGGGCGCGGAGGAGGTGGAGGATCGAGGCGGCGATCTCCTCGGGGATGCCGAGTCGGCCCAGGGGGTGGAGGGCGCGGAGGGCCTCGAGCTGAACGGCGACGCGGGCGGCGTGGGCTGCCGGGGCGGGCTGGGGCTCGTCGGGACGGAGGCGGAGGCTGCGGGTCATCTCGGTGTCGACGACGCCGGGGCAGACGGCGTTGAAGCGGAGTTGCAGGGGGGCGCCGTGGAGGGCGAGGGATTTCATGGCGGCGAGGAGGCCGGCCTTGGCCGCGCTGTAGACGGCGCTGGTCTCGATGGGGCGCAGAGCGAGGGTGGAGGCGACGAAGACGACGCCACCGCCGGGCTCGAGGTTCGAGAGGGCCTGCTCTCCCAGGCGCAAGGGGGCGACCAGGTTGAGCTCGAGCTGGCTGCGCAGCGAGGCCTCGTCGATGGAACCCGGGGACTGGTGGTGGGCGACGCCAGCCGAGCAGACGAGGCCGTCGACGCCGCCCATTCGCTCTGCGGCCCTGGGCAGGAGCGCGTCTCGTTGGTCGGGGGACTCCAGGTCGCAGGCGAGCGCGTGGATCCGATCGGGGAAGGCGGCGCGCACCTCCTCCAGGCGGTCGAAGCGCCTGCCGGCGATGACGACCTGGCCGCCGTCCTGCGCCAGCGCGAGGGCGACGGCTCGGCCGATGCCGCTGCCGCCTCCGGTGACGACTACGCGCCGGCTGCCGATCGCCGGGAGGCTCATGGGCGGCCGGCTCCCTCGGCGACGAGGTGGGAGGCCTCGCGCGAGTAGTACAGCTCGGGCTCGAGCCATCGGAGGGCGTCGGCCGGGGTGTCGACCTCGATCTCGTCTTCGGGGAGGAAGGCGGGGCGATCGACACAGAGGATGGTCTGCTCCACGGCCTGGGGATTGTCGTAGCGGTGGGGGAAGTCCTTGGGCCAGCGAAAGGCGCTCCCCGGGGCGACGGGGCGGCCCTGGAGGAGGAGGCCGGGGCCAAGGACCAGCTCGCGCTCCTCCATCCGGCGATGGACGTGGGTGGGGATGGAGAGACCGGGGCCGACCCGCAGGCGGTAGATTCCGCAGGCGGCGGTCTCGTGGATGATGTCGACCTCGCCGAAGGCGTTCTTCTCCACCTCGATGGAGATCTCGGAGGCGAGGCGGTGGATGCGCAAGGAGGGGACGGCCTCGCCGGAGAGCGCCATTGGCTTCGACAATCTCACCATCACCTCGGCGACGGGGGCGCGCGGCAGGTCGCGGGTGGGCGGGGCGAGGATGTAGCGGGCCAGCGCCTCGGCGGCGGTCTCGAGGAGGAGAAATTGGCAGGCGCCGAGGAGGAAGCGGACCTCGGCGGCGAGGCGGGCGTAGTCGACGGTGGCCTCGAGGCCGCCGCCGCTCCCGGCGCGGCGGGTGTCGACGGAGAGGGCGAGGTCGACCTCCAGCGGCTGCGGGATCGTGCGCTCGTCGGGGTAGACGCCCACGATGCAATCGGCGCGGAGGCCGCGGATCTCGATGGTGTCCAGGCGGGTGCTCACTTGGCTCCCTTCGGCGGGGCGGAGGCGGGCAGCGCTCAAAGGGGCACGCTCCTTCCGCCGTCCACCTCGAGGACGTGGCCGGTGACGTAGGGGGCGTCCCTGGCGAGGAAGACCGCGGCCTTGGCGATGTCGTCGACGGAGCCCTCGCGGCCCATGGGGACCTGATCGAGGATGCGCCGCCGCGCCTTCTCATCGTAGGACTCGGGGAAGGCCACCGGCCCCGGGGAGATGGCGTTGACCCGGATCTGCGGCGCGAGCTCCACGGCGAGGCTTCGGGTGAGCATGATCAGCCCAGCCTTGCTCAGGGAATAATGCGAGTAGCCCGGCACCGGTCGCTCCCCGCCGATGTCGGTGATGTGGATCACCGAGGGCGACGGGGCTTCGCGCAGCGGGGGCAGGAGGCCCTGGGTGAGGAAGTAGGGGGCCTCGAGGTTGATCGCCTGCATGCGGCGGTAGACCTCACGGCCCATCTCCTCGAAGGCGCAACGCTCGTAGATCCCCGCGTTGTGGACCAGGAGGTCCAACACAGGATGCATGGAGCGAACACCCACGGCCAGCCTCTCGACCTCTTCGGGATCGGAGAGGTCGGCCGTGACGAGATAGGCCTCCCTGCCGAAGCCGCGGATGGCCTTGGCAACATCCTCGAGCGCGTCGCGGCTGGAGTTCGCGTGGAGGATCAGATCGTAGCCGGCCTGGGCGAGGGCCAGGGCGATGGCCCGCCCCAACCGGATGCCTGCGCCGGTGACGAGTGCGAGGGTCATGGAATCCCGATGGAAGTGCTGGTGCGAGAGGAGGGCATCAGACCATGGGGCTCCGGCGAAGAAAAGATCGGCCGATCGGCGCGTCGTTCGAGTCGTCGCCTGTGAAACAATCGCCCCTGCACAGGCGGGGGACGATTTTTTCACGCGCGATTCGCGCTACGGCTCCCTCTGGCGTTCGCTCGCCTCCGCTCGCTTCGGAGACCGCAGCGTCTCAGGCCTCGGTCTCGCCCTCTTCCTCGAAGGCGTCCTCGCAACCGTCGGCGTCGTGGGCGTGGCCGTGCTCGATCTCCTCCTCGGTGGCGGGGCGCAGGGCGAGGATCTCGACGTCGAAGGTGAGGTCCATGCCTGCAAAGGGGTGGTTGGTGTCGAGGATGGCGCCGTTCTCGGTGAGCTTCACCACGGTGAACGAGATCGGCTCTCCGTCGTCGTCCTCTCCGTAGACCTCCTCGCCCTCCTCCAGCCCCTCGGGCAGCTCGTCCTTGGGCGCCTCGAAGACGGCGTCCTCCTCCCGCTCGCCATAGGCCTCCGCCGCGGGGACGGTGATCTTGGTCTTGAAGCCCACCGCCTTGCCCTCGAGCTCCTTCTCCAGGCCCGGGACGATCTCGCCTTCTCCGTGGAGGTAGTCGAGCGGCTCGACTCCCACGCTGCTCTCGAGGACCTCGCCCTCGCTGTCCGTGAGCGTGTACTGCAGGGAGACTACGACGCCGTTGGTCACCTTCATCACTTGCCTCTGCCGGTTGCTGCTGCGTTTGGCGGCGCACCATAGAGCCAGGTCCCGGGCAGCGCAACCGACTACGCATCGCCTTTCAGACGAAGAGGCCCGCACGCCAATGAGCGCCGGGCCGGATGCTTCGCGATCGCTGCTTCGGCGGGCCGGGGGCCTACTGCGCCTGCACCTCCACCACGGACTCGGACTTGGCCGAACCGGTGCCGTAGGCGGTGAGCTTGAACGAGGTCGTCTCCTCGACGTCGACCGTCAGGCTGCCGATCCGGGGGGAGACCTCCGTGGTGTCGAGGAGGCCGCCCGGGGTGGCCTCGATCACGATGCGGGCGGCGCCGTCGATCTCCCAGGAGAGGGTCACGGGCCAGGGGTCGGAGGGGGTGGCGCCGACCAGGGTGGGCGAGACCTTGAAGCTGTGGATCGCCGGGTTGGAAGAGAGGGGAATGGTGAGGCGCTGGGAGGTCTCGACCCTCCCCACCCGCGCCGTGGCGATGATGGAGCCCGCCAGGGACACCGGGACGCTGACGCTGCCGTTGGCGGCCTCGGCGGCCGACGCGGTCTCGTAGGTGAAGCCGCCCTGGTTGGAGATGGTCACGGACTCCGCGCCGAGGGTGACCCAGGCGATCTCGACCTCGGTGCCCGGGCGCACGGCCTCCTCAGTCAGGGAGACCAGGCTCTCGAACTTGGGGATCACGTGGACCGCGGTGGCGGCGCTCACGGTGCCGCCCGTCCCTTCGGCGGTGATGACGTAGATCGTCGCGACGTCGGGCTGCACGAAGATGGCGCCGCTGGTGGAGTCCCCGGTGTTGAGGAGGGTCTCGCCATCCTCGGTGGCGACGATGACCCGGGTCGCGCCGGTCGCGGACCAGATGAGATCGGTGGAGCCGCCGTAGGGGATCTGGCTGGTCTCCGCCCGCAGCGAGACGTTGGGCTTCGCCGCGATCTGGACCGTCGCCTCCTTGACGTCGCGATCGCCGCCGCGGCCCGTGGCGATGAGCCGGAAGGTGGAGTCGACCTTGACGGTGACCTGCACCTCGCCGACATCGAGGGCCGCGCCGTCCACGTTCACAGGGCGGCCGAAGCCGTCCTCGATGGCGATGGACGCGGCGTCGGTGATCTCCCAGGAGAGGGTGGTCGTCCCCTCGAAGGCGATCAGATCAGGGCTCGCGCTGAAGGACACGATCTTCGGCGCAGGCTCCGGGAGCACCGTGATCATCAAGTGATCGGAGTGCGTCCGCCCGCCAGGGCCACGGGCCTCGAGGCGATAGGTGGTGGTGGCGGCGGGTGTCACCGTCACGGTGCCCTGGGCGGCAGCGGCGTCGCCGAGGGGCACGGCGTCGCCGCGGGCGTCGGTGATGATCACCTGCTTGGCGGACTTGGTCTCCCACGAGAGATCGACCGAGCCGCCGATGCCGATCGCGTCTTGCGACAGTGTGAAGGAGAGGATCGTCGGCGGGGTCGCATCCTTCTCGTCGTCGTCACCGCCGCAGGCGGCGAAGACGGAGGCGAGAGCGAGAGCTCCGAGCGGAACGATCAGACGCGATAGGATCCTCATGCGGCTTCTCCAAATCATTCTGTGGGTGTCGGAGAACACGATACCCGAGACCTCACCGCACTACAATCGCGTCGAGGCCTCCGGACCGAAGCCGGAACGGGATCAGCCGCCTGGCCACGGCCAAAACGGGGCCAACGCTTCGCCCCTCAGCGCAGCGTGGTGAGATCGACGACGGCGAAGCCGCCCTCCAGGACCTCCACCGTGCGACGGACCCGAGTGGGGCCGTAGCGTCCAAAGAGCTCGATCTCGACCTCGTGGGTCCCGGGGGGCACCGCGATCCGCGTGATCTGCACCTGAGCCGGCAGGGTGCTCCAGCTCCGGGTGTCCGGTTTGTCCAAAGCGACCATGGTCCCCTCGACCAGGAGGGCCGCCAGGAGGCCGAGGCCGCCGCTCTCCTGGTTGCCGGCGACCCGCGCGCCCTCCGCCGCCGCGGCGCGGACGATCATCCGGGTGAGGGCGGAGCCGATGATCTTCGGCTTGAGGGCCTCATACTCTGCGGCGAGCTCCCGGGACACGTCGGTGAGCCGGTCGAGGGGTACGACCCGTGAACCCAGCCGCGCCTGTCCTCCTACGAAGGTGGACCTCCCCGGCACCAGCTCCGGATAGGAGACCACCTTCAACACGCCGTACTCGAGGAGCTTGGTGTCCCCGGAGACGTAGTTGGCGGCGAAGCCCAGGGCGGCGCCCACCGGGATGCGGCGCGCCTCCTTCACCGGCGCCGCGCCGGTCTTGAGGACCACCAGGAGCTCGGCGGGCGCGTCGGAAGGAGCCGGGTCGTCCGCCCCTTCCAGCACGGCGTTGAGCCGTGGAGTGCGGTAGGGGCTGTAGTGGGCGAGCCTGCGGATCGGAGCCGTCAACGAGGGCGCGTCGCTCTCGGCCAGCACCTCGTCGTAGTAGCGCAGGGCCTCGTCGGCCTCTCCCAGCCGCTCCGCCACGTAGCCGGCGAGGTAGGCGCCGAATGCGCCGTGGCTCTCCTTGGGCCGGTAGTCGCGGAGGTATTTGCGCATCACCTCGAAGCGTCGCGCCTCCACCCGCGCCCCGGCGAGATCGCCGATGGCCAGGTAGTTCACCATGTTGAAGGCGTTGAGCAGCAGCTTCTCGGTGGGGGTGGTCTTGTAGCGGGTGGAGTCGTCGCTGTAGACGTATTTGCCGATGGAGCCGACGTCGTCGTTGGCGATGTCCAACAGCTCCAGCTCCTTCTCCGACGCGCTGAAGTCGCGGGCGCTCACGCGATACTCGCCCTGGGCTTGCAGCACCGTGGCGCGCTCGAGCAGGGTGAGGGCGGTCTCACTCCCCCACTTCTGTGGCAGATCCCGGCTGCTCTCGACGCCGAGGAGATCGTTGAGCCTGGCCTCTCCTCCACCGAGATCGCCGCGCTGCAGCGCCGCCCTGGCGGCCAGGGTCCGGTCGGAGTAGGTGGCGCAGCCGACGAAGGCGATCAGGGACGCGAGCGCGATGAGGGTGAGGCTCCGCATGGCTCAGGGTCCTAGCGGACGATGGCCTTGGTGCGGGCTGAGGTGTTCTGGAACTCGATCAGGCTGGTCTCCACCTCGATCATCTGCATGGTGAGGGTGTACTGGACCCGGCGCTCGCCATCGGCCCGCTCGTCCACCGCCTGCACCTTGCCGGTGAGGAAGTATTGCGCGCCGACCTGCTTGGAGAGGCGGGCGACGGTGGCGGGATCGTAGACCGCGTTGGTGTTCTGCAGCCCGACCTCCTGCGCCATCTCGCGCTGGCGCTCGCGGCTGACGACCTTCACGTCGCCGCTCTCGACCATGCGGCTCTCCACCGTTGCCAGCAGGGTGTTGAGCTGATTCTCGATGTGCTCGGTGGTGTCGTTGCGGATGGGCCAGATCGCCACGATGGGCGCGTCCTTCGCGCCGCGGAACGAGGCCCAGGCCCTGGAGGCGAAGAGCTTGTCGAGGTTCTGCTTCATCAGATAGTCGAGGTCCACCCGATCGAGGCCGGTGCTCATGGCGGCGTCGTCCAGGTTCGGGTTCTCGGTGCCGTGGCCGCCGCGTACCGCGGTGGGGCCTGCACAGGCCGAGACTCCGACTGCGGCGATGGCGGCGAGAAGCGAGATGCGAGTGTGGTGTCCGATCATATTCGTGCGGCTCCTGAAGAGTTTGGGGGCAGCCCCCCGATGGGTCGCGAGTCTAACTTCTGCGGCGTGGTTTTCCCAATGGCTTCACTTCAAGCGGGCGAGCGCCGCCCGCAGCCACCTTCGTCGCGTCGGGCAAGTGGACGAGGCCCTCTGAGGAAAATTCAACCGCGACAGCGCCAGGGATCGAGGGCACGGCTGGTCGCCCGGCGGATGGAAAGCAGGTGGGCGCGGCGGCAGAGCAGGGCTATATGGCGATTCCGCCACAGGCTCTCGCTCGCTCGCGAGGCCGCGGCGATCAGACGATGAGCCCTCGCGGGCGGAGCGCGAGTGGAAGGAGGAGCCGCTCCCCGATGGACGGGCGCCCCCTCCTTGCATTCGAGAGGTCGAGAACGATGAGCGAAGCGAAGATCCTCCTGGAGGAGGAAGGCCCCAACGGCAACATCAAGGCGCTGGTCGAGGACGACGGCCGCTCGATCTACCTCTACCTGGAGGGCACGGAGGAGAGCGGCTTCGGCGTCCGCTCATGCTGGGTGCGCAACCGCAAGCAGGCGCCGGCACTGCTGGAGGTGGAGCGGATGCAGGCAGGCCTGCCGCCGATGCTCCCGGCGAAGCATTGCGTGGATCCCGAGGCGGGCCTCCCCCTGCTCCCGAAGGAGCTCGAGCTGCTCTGGTTCGAGGAGGGCGACGCCGTGGCGCTCCTCGAGAAGGGCGACGTGCTGGCGGTGATCCCCCCGTGGAGCGGGATCCAGGGCTTCTCGGGCTACGCCCGCGACTGCGCCATGGAGGGGATCCTCTGTGAGCCCTTGGGAACCCCGGATCACGATCACCACGGCATCTTCGCCAGGATGGCGCGGGCGGCACGGTTCTGGGCGTCGTGGGACGAGAACCCCTGGCCGCAGATCCAGGACGGGATGATGAAGGCCCTCGAGGGCTCCCTAGGCCCGCATGGGCGCTACTTCAGCACCGCCCCTGAGCGCTGGCCACCGCGTTCGGTGACGATCTTCGACACCCAGGGTGCCCAGGTGATCTGCACCGGCGGGATGTCGCTGCGCCCCCAGCCCCGGGCGGATCGCGGCTCGGACGATCCCGCCAGCGTGCGGCGGATCGAGTTGGGGTTGGCGATGGACACGGCGCTTGTCCCCGATCCCGTCGAGCCGCTCCTCTCCTACGTGAACGGGCAGGTCTCCCTGCCCTGGGATCGCTACACCTGGCTCGGCGAGGGCCACACGATCGGCTGCGGCGTCGTGCCGACGGGGCCGTCGGGCACCCGCTTTACCAGCGTGATCCTCTGGCGGGATCCCCCCGGGGCGCCGGCGCTTTCGCTGCCGCCCTTTCGTCAGGATCCGGTGCATCTCCTCTGGATGGTCCCGATCACAGGAGGTGAAGCCGACTTCGCCAAGACCCACGGCGGCCCGGCGCTGCTCGATCGCCTGCGCCAGGCCGGCGCCGGCTGGATCCATCGCGACCGCCCGGAGGCCGACCTCTCCTGAAGTCAGAAGCTGAGCCAGAACGCAAAGGCGTGGAGAACGATCGCATCGAGCGATCGTTCCAGCGGATCGCGGTGGCGTTGCAGGCCACCGCTGCTGCGAAGCCGCTTCGGCTCCCGCCCCCCTTCGGGAGGTGTTCGAGCGGCGCGCGAGTCCATAGCCTGCGACCTCGTGCACCCTCTCCGCCTCCTGGCCGGCGTCGCCGGAATCTCGTTGCTGCTCGTCGGCTGTGAGGAGCGGACGGCGAGCCGACGGCCTCTGCACGACAACGTGATCACCGCGGAGAATTCGCTCCCCGGCGATCCGGACTGGCGAGGAGGGAAGCCGGCCCGCGACCACGCCCTGGAGGCCTACGCGGATCAGACGGCCGCCCCTGCCGGCGAGGCGGTGGCCCTGCGGATCTCGTCCCGGTCCGCCGGGCCGGTGGAGTGGAGCCTCTTTCGGCTGGGTTGGTACGACGGCGCCGGCGCTCGGAAGATCGCAGGAGGGGCGGTGGAGTCGGCGGGGCCGCAAGCGCCCTGCCCTCCGGAGGCAGGCACGGGGCTGGTGCGCTGCTCGTGGACGAAGAGCGCCACCGTGGCGGTGCCGGCCGACGCCGTCTCCGGCCTCTACCTCGTGAAGCTGATGAATCGAGACCATGAATTCACATTTGTGCCGCTGATCGTCCCGGACGATCGCCGGGCGAAGCTCCTCTTCCAGGCCAGCATCACCACCTGGCAGGCGTACAACGATTGGGGCGGCACCTCGCTCTACGTGGACACGGTCCACGCCACCTCCTTCGGGCGGGCGGTGAAGGCGAGCTTCGATCGGCCCTACGCGCAGGTGGTGGGGCGCCCCGCCTTGCAGGACGACGGCGCGGGCCAGCTGCTCCGCTACGAGGTGCACTTCGCCCGCTTCCTGGAGCGCCATGGCTACGACGTGAGCTACACCACCAACGTCGCGGTCTCCGAAGCGGGGCTCTCACGCCTGGAGGAGGGGCAGGCCTTCCTCTCGGTGGGGCACGACGAGTATTGGACGCTGGCGGAGCGCGACGCGCTTCGTGACGCGAGGGATCGCGGGGTGGCGCTGTTGTTCTTCGGCGCGAACACCGGCTACTGGAAGATCCGCCTGGAGGACGACGCCGGCCATGCGAACCCTCGCACCGTGGTCTCGTACAAGGGGAACGCGTTCGCCGACCCCGTGACGGGGGCCGAGCAGACGGGGCTCTGGCGGGGGCCGATCGCCCGTCCCGAGAATGAGCTGGTCGGGGTGATGTACGAGTCGTGGCTGCACGTCTCGTCCCAATGGGTGGTCTCGGACGAGGATCACTTCCTCTACCGGGGCACGGACTTGCGCAACGGAGATTCGCTCCCTGGCCTGGTCGGCTACGAATACGATCGCCGCTTCGACAATGGCATGGAGCCCGCCGGTCTTCAGACGATGGCCCGCTCGCCGGTCCTCGACATCGCCGGCGTCCCTGGCTGGAGCGAGGCCTCGAGCTACCGCGCGGCGTCGGGTGCGTTGGTCTTCTCGTCGGCGAGCATCGAGTTCTCGTTGGGCCTCGGCGCGACGGAGTATTGGGATCCCAGGGTGGAGCGGATGGCGGCCAACGTGATCCGCGAAGCGATCGGCGGGTCGATCCCGCCAGGCGTCGGCGAGGAGAGACCGTCGGAGCCCGCCCGTCGCGACGGCGCCTTCGCCTCGTCGGTGTCCACGCTGGTGAAGGGCTTGGACTCACCGACGGGGGTGGCGGGTCTCCCCGACGGCACCGTGGTGGTGGCGGATGCGCGGCTGCATCAGATCCTCCACGCGGGCCGAACGATCTCGACCGTGGCGATCGCCGGGGACGGGGTCGCCTCCAGTGATCCGGCCTTCGACGGCGTGGCGGGGGCACAGGCGCGCTTCGCTTCTCCCACCTCGATTGTATTCGACAAGGACACAGGATCGCTCTACGTCTCGGACACCGCCAACCACTCCGTCCGCAAGATCGCGCCGGATGCGCAGCGGACGGTCACGACCCTCTCAGGCGCCATGGGCCAGGCGGGGAGACGGGATGGCCCCGGCGCCGACGCGCGCTTCAACCAGCCTATGGGTCTCGCGATGGATCCTCGCACCGGCGCCTTGCTGGTGGCGGACGCGGGCAACGGGCTGATCCGCTCGATCGATCCGGCTACCGGCCGCACCACCACCCTGGCAGGAGGCGGGAGCGATCCTGGCGATGGGCCCGCCCTTCACACGGCCTTCGCGCTCCCCACGGCAGTGGCTGCGGCGCCAGATGGGAGGATCTTCGTGGTGGATACGATCTACGGCAGGCTGCGGATGGTGGGCACCGACCCCGATCGGCTGGTGACGACCCTGGTCCGCGGATCTGCGAGAGACGGCGATGGGAGCGGGGAGGACGCCCATCTCTGGGCCCAGGGCGGCGCGGCCTGGGTAGACGGCGCCGTGCTGATCAGCGAGCCGGGCCGGGGGCGGATCCGCAAGGTGACGCCGGGGACGAGCGCTGCGTCCACGAGGGTGGAGACCTTCGCCGGCTCGGGCTTCGGCGACGCGGATGGCGGGGGCGCGTCGGCGCGGCTCGGGATGCCGGTGGAGCTCCGGGTGGGCAAAGGCGGCGAGGTCTTGGTGGCAGATCCGGGGAACGGCTCCATCCGCACGATGCACCCATGAAGATGGCGGCCGGCGGGAGCGGGGCGCCGCGCCGGACGAGGCGAGGCGAGGACGCCCTGGGACCGAGACGAGAACCGAATCAATGATCCCTTATGGATCATCAGAGGGCCGGGTCCATGGCCCATGACCTCGCATAGAGAGCCTGCTCCCGAGCGCAGGCCCCGCCCGTTCGGCTACCGCCTCCGCGTCATCAATAGAAGTCCGAGCACTCGCTGGTTCCCGGACACTCCCTCTCCCAGCAGGCCCTGGAGGAGTCGAGCTCGGCCCTGCACTTCGCTCTGGCGCAGGCGTTGACGGCGGCGTCCTCAGCAGCGCAGCCATTCTCGAAGCACGCGTCTTCTGCGTCATCGTCTTCGAGTTCGATGCACCTATCCCAAAGGCCATCCTCGCAAGTGTTGCTGGCGTCCATCTCGGCCGCGCAGTTGGCGATCCCGCATTCGAAGGCGGTCCAGCCCTCGGACTCACAGACATCCCTGTCGTAACAGAGGTCGAGCTTATCGTTGCACTCCTCGCAAGCCAGCTCGTCGTAGCTCGAGGACTCCTCGTCGCAGATGTTGCCGGACGATCCACCCTTGGAATCTCCGCAGGCCCACAGTCCGAATGTTGCGATGATGGCGGCGAGGACCGCCCCCTTGACGTTCGACATCGGTCTCCATCCTTAGCTGCCCGATCGGGGCTCATCTGGGAGAGGGAGCATAGTCCGACTCAGTCGAAAAAGTCTCGCCGCGGAGCGTCGGCGGCGAGAAACCAGGCCGCTGCTCCTGACGCCCCTGATAGGGAGCGCGCTCCCCGGATTTTTGCGGCAGGCGGGGGGCGGCGCCGTAGACTCGTCGAGTCCACCTTCAGCGGTGGACGCCTTCATGTTGCTATACTGGATGGACATCCGTTATATTGGCGGAAACCCCACGCCGCAGCTCAGGGAGCCAGGAAGCCATGCGAGACAGAATCTACGAAAACGTCACCGAGCTGGTGGGCGATACGCCCATCGTCCGCCTCCGCCGGATCGCCGCGCCGGACGAGGCGACCATCCTCGCCAAGATCGAGTACTTCAACCCCGCCGGCAGCGTGAAAGATCGGATCGGCAAGTCGATGATCGAGGCCGCGGAGCGCGAGGGGAAGCTGAAAGCCGGCATGACCATCGTGGAACCGACCTCGGGCAACACCGGCGTGGCCCTGGCGATGATCGCTGCGGTGAAGGGCTATCGGCTGGTGCTGACCATGCCCGAGAGCATGAGCATCGAGCGCCGCCGCCTGCTGGAGGCCTACGGCGCCGAGCTGGTGCTGACCCCGCCTCCTCTGGGGATGACCGGCGCGGTGGACGCGGCCAAGAAGGTGCTGGCCGAGTTGGGGAACAAGGGCTTCATGCCGCAGCAATTCGACAACCCCGCCAACCCCGCGATCCATCGGACTTCAACGGCGGAGGAGATCCTGCGCGCCGTGCCGTTGGACGGCCTGGACGCCTTCGTGGCCGGGATCGGCACCGGCGGCACCATCACCGGCGTCGGCCAGGTCCTCAAGGAGAAGAAGCCATCGATCCTGGTGGTGGCGGTGGAGCCGATCCGCTCGCCGCTGCTCACCAAGGGCAAGGCGGGGCCCCATCGGCTGCAGGGCCTGGGAGCGAACTTCGTGCCGTCGATCCTCGATCGCGAGGTCTACGACGAGGTGATCGACGTCGGCGACGAGGAGTCCTATCTCGCCGCCAGGGAGCTGGCCCGGAAGGAGGGCTTGCTGGTAGGGATCTCCTCCGGCTCGGCCCTGGTGGCCGCCCGGAGGATCGCGAAGCGCCTCGGCCCCGGCAAGACGGTCCTCTGTGTCCTCCCCGACACGGGAGAGCGCTACTGGAGCTCGTTCAGCAGCTTCGCGGAGGAGCTCGCCGGTGAAGGACCTTGACACAGCCTTGAGCGGACGCCGCGCGAACGCGGTGGACGTACACGACTCCGAGGGAGGCGAGCGCCTCCGCGACCCCCGCTTCGAAGCCGCGGTGGACGGGCTCCTCGACTCCTACGCTTCGATCGGCGGCATCAACCACATCGAGGGGCATAACCTCCCCTCGCTGGCGCAGATCGTCGAGGTGATCCACCAGCTGGAGATCGTGCTCTTCCCCGGCTACTTCGAGAAGGAGCGGCTGGGGCGGCGCAACGTGCGCTTTCGCATCGGCGATCATTGCGCCCGGATCGTGGACTGCCTCAGCCAGGAGGTGGCCAAGAGCCTGGAGCATACGGCGCGCTGCGAGACCGCCGGCGATTTGGTCGATGAGGCGCACGCCGCGACCCAGGCGGAGGCGATCGTCTTCGAGCTGCTGGAGGCCATCCCCTCGCTCCGCGCCATCCTGGCCGAGGACGCCCGCGCCGCCGTCGAAGGCGATCCTGCGGCGCGCTCGAGCGTGGAGGTCCTCCTCGCCTATCCGTCGATCCGCGCGCTGGGCATCCATCGGGTGGCCAACTTCCTCCACCGCCGGAAGGTGCCGCTGATCCCCCGGATGATGAGCGAGCACGTCCATGGCCAGACCGGCATCGACATCCACCCCGGCGCCACCATCGGCCCCGGGCTCTTCATCGATCACGGCACGGGGGTGGTGATCGGCGAGACCGCGATCATCGGCAAGGGCTGCAAGCTCTACCAGGGCGTGACCCTGGGCGCGTTGAGCGTGGAGAAGCACGGCGAGGCGAGCTGGTATCCGGTCCAGCGCCACCCCACGCTGGAGGATCACGTCACCGTCTACTCGGGCGCCACGATCCTCGGCGGCCGCACGGTGATCGGCGAAGGCAGCGTGGTGGGCGGCAACGTCTGGCTCACCCGCTCCATCCCCCCGGGCACCAAGGTGCAGATCGAGCCGCCCTACCTCCTCTACCGAGGCAGCGTCGGCGGCCCGCCGGTCCGCGGTCCGATCGACTACCAGATCTGATCAGGAATCGTACACATCGTCGTCATAGTAATACCGATCACCACAGATCCTGTACGCCATGAACTCTTCAAAACAATGCTGAAGTATACAAGCATCGGCCTGATCAGGGCAGTGAGCGTCGAGGCACGCATTCGCTGTGTTGATCTGTGCCTCGCAAGGAAATCTGTCATCCCGGAGATCCCAGTATTCCCAGCACGCTTCGCTTGGGTTCCATGGATCTTCGTCCGCACAGGGGTTCGTGCCCGACCCTCCCGACCCCCCGCACGCCCACACCGCGAACGCAGCGATCAGAAGAGCCGGCATCATCCAATTGGTCATTCGGCGGTTCATTCGATCTCCCTCGGATCCCCCATGTGAGGGGCGCCTGGTTTCCATGCTGCGAACTTCCACGCTCGCCGCGATGGAGGGTTTATTCGGTGGCGTCGGCAGCCCGTTCCTCGTCGCTCGCCGCGAGCTGCGCCGCCTCGGCTGCGGCTCGAGCCGCCTCCACTGCGGCGGCTTCTTCCTCGGCGCGCTGCTTCGCCACGGCCTCGATGAAGCGCTTGAGATCCGAGAGGCCGTTCTCGAAGTCGGCTCCGATCATGGAGTCCATGTCCATGAACATCGTGATCGCCTTGCCCATGAAGTCGTTCTCCCCCTCCATGCGCCAGCTCACCCTGGTTCGCCCGTCGGCAGGCTCGAGGATGTAGGAGGTGGTGTTGATCGCCTCCCAGGGCTTGAAGAACTCGAGGCGCACGCGGACGAGCTCGGCGGGGCGGGTCTCGAGGATCGTCATCCGTCCCTCGCCCACCTTGTCGTTGCCCTTCCAGCTATAGATCGCGCCCACCCCCGACTCGGCGCCCTCGAAGCTCCGGCTCATGTCCGGATCCAACTTGTCCCAAGGCGACCACTGCTCGAAGGAGTGGAAGTCCTCGAGGTGCTCGAAGATCAGCCCAGGCTCCGCCGCGATCAGGGTCGATCGCTCGATCCGAAACTCGGCAGGTCGCGACGCAACCACCGCCACGAACGCACCCACGAGCACGACCACCCCTATCAGGATCTTCCGGCCCATCGCTCACTCCCAATCTCTCACCACGATTGAGGCTCCATGGTCGCGCAGGAGGTGACGTCGTGTCCAGCCTGCGTTTGCCCTCGTGGGATCCTGCCTGACTGCAGAGTCTCCCGCCTAATATCCCGAGGGACACTCGGAGGCTCCAGGGCAGCGTTCCTTCATGCAGCCATGGTAGGTGTTTTCATCGCTGGCACAGAGCCGGCTCAAGCAATTCTCAGGGTCGCTTGCCCTCTGACATTTGGTCGTCTTTTTTGACCAGCACCAAGACACATCGTACTGTTCCCCATCGCAGATTCCAGTATCGAAGCAGGCGTAGAGCTCGTCGAGGCAAGTAACGCAGCGCTTGTCGTCGAAGGCTACGCTACTTGGGTCGCAGACGTCTCCCTCCATGCTGCCGTCACCGGAGCTGCCGCCACAGGCCCATCCTCCTGCCGCAGTCATCGCCACCGCCAACGCCACCCACCTGAACGGCACCATGGTCGACCCCTAGCTCCTTCGCACAACCTGTGTTTGAGGCGGCGCTCGCATTACACAATTGGTTCGCAGGCCATCCGTCGAGCGTGCCGTGGTACAGCGCTCGGGGGGACCTTCCCTCCTGGGATCCTCATCCATTAAAAGGGATCGCTCCCGCCAGTAGGGGGAGCGATCTCTTCAGCTCGCGCGATGCGCGAGGGTGATCCGTTGGAGGCGGCAGCATGCCGCTGTCGCGGAGATCAGAAGGGGAGGCAGCCAGCGTGCTCGGCACAGCTGTCGGTGACGCAGCTCATCACCTCGTCAAGCTCGGCGCTGCAATTATCCGAGGCGCAGCTGGGGTCGGTCGAGCCAGCGCAATTGTCGCTCACGCAGGTGCTGTAGCCCAGGGCCGCCGTGCCGCACTCCATCGCGAGGCACGTGGAGGCCGCCTGCATCTCGTCGGCCGTACACTCCTTACCCGGCTCCTCGTTTCCGCCGGTGCCGCCGGTGATCTCCTCGGTGCCGCCCGTGCCGCCGGTGCCGCCCGGGTTGTCATCCTTGGAGTCTCCGCAGCCGAACGCGCCGAGGGCTGCGATCGACAAGGCCAGGATCATCCACTTCATGCTGTTTCGAGCCATCTTTGATCTTCCTTCCCCTTTTCAGGGTCCAAATTGGGTGAAGTCAGGTTCATATCCTGAAGTCGACTGAAAGACCAAATTCGGTGCCTGTGGGCAACACCTTCACCTCACGCGGGCGTGAGCGATCGACGGTGGGCGGGAGCGCTGCGGGGGGGGCCCTGAGACGATCGCTCCCCTTGGGAGAGGAGCGATCGCTGCGGTGATTCTTCGGGGGATCAGCTCCCGAAGCGGGCGACGAGGGCCTCGACCCTGGCGACGAAGTCGGCCTTGAAGTAGCGCTCGAATTGGGTCCAGGTACAGAGGGTGGTGGTGTCCTCGACCCGATCGAGGAAGAGCTTGCCGAAGAGGTGGTCGGTCTCGTGCTGGTAGGTGCCGGCGCTGAGGCCCTGGACCACCTGGTCGATGTCGTTCCCGTGGCGATCCCAGGCGCGGACGCGGATCTTCACCCAGCGGGGGACGACGCCTCGGAGATCTGGCACGGAGAGGCAGCCTTCGAAGTTGTCGAAGGTCTCTTCGTCCAGGGGCTCGATCACCGGGTTGACCAGGACGGTCAGCGGGATCTTGGGCTTGTAGGGATAGCGCGGGTTGTCGCCGACCTCGATGGCGCAGATCTGCAGAGGCTCGTAGACCTGGGTGGCGGCGAGGCCGGCGCCGTTGGCGTCGCGCATCGTCTCGATCAGATCGTCGATGAAGGCCTGGGTCGCGGGGGAGGCCAGCTCCTCCCGCGACACCTGGCGCGCGATCTGCCGCAAGACGGGATGCCCGACCGTGGCGATCTTGCGGATCATTCGAGGATTTCGATACAGGCTGCGGCTTCGGGGCAGTCCCTCTTGAAACAATCGACGTACTTCGTTGCCGAAGAATGGCAGTTTGCGGCTACGCAGGCGTCCTTGGCCGACTCCTCTGCGCTGCAGGCCGAATCCATGCAATCGTCGAAGGCATCCTCGTCACCCGGATGCGCCGCGACACAGTCCCCGTACGCCGCCATCGTGCACTCGCCGTATGCGAGCGCCTGCTCGGTACAGCTCTCTTCTGAGCAAGCGTTGACTGCCTTGGACTCGACTTCGCAGACGTCGTTGCCAAGGCACTCCATGGCCTCCGCGAAGCAAGTAAGACAACCCAGCGCATCGTAGCTCCCCGATTCCTCGTCGCAGATCCCGCCCGCTTCGCCGCCCCCTCCGGAGTCGCCGCAGGACCAAGCCCCGAGAGCGGCTACGAGAACTGCCAGGGTCATCCACTTCATGTTGCTACGAATCATCCCGATGCTCCTGCCCCGCTTCGACGGGGCTCGATGGTGGAAAGGCGTCAGCCTATCAGAGCGGCGTGGAATCACTCGATTTCCTGCCGCTCGCCCCTGGACGAGAGCGCCCGCCAGCTATTCACTCGAGGCCGGCGTTGGCTGCCTGGGGCGGCGCTCGCCGCTCACCCATCCCGCCCCGGAGCCGCCGGAGGATCTTGACCGACTCGGCGGCGAAGCGGGCCCTGGCGTCGGGGAGCAGGCGATCTTCGTGATCGGTGACCTGCACCGAGCCCAACCCAGCGTCGAGGGAGTAGAAGCGCACCTTGAGGTCGTCGCCGATCACGGCGAAGCGCGGCTCCCAGCCGATGGTGGCGAGGACGAAGCGGCCGGCAGGGGCCAGGTGGATGGGGAGGCCGTCGCTGTAGAGCGAGGGATCGTGGTCGTCGCCGAGCAGGGAGAGGATGGTGGGGACGAGATCGGCGTGACCGCTCACGCCCTCGTGGACGCCCTTGGGCATCTCCTCGTCGATGATCACCAGCGGCACCTGGATCTGCTCGCGGGTGACGTCGGAGCCGTGGCCGACCCTGCCGTGCTCCCGGAACTCCTCGCCGTGATCGGAGGTGAAGATCAGCAGGGGCTTGGCCCCGCGGACCTCTTCGTAGAACTCGAGGAAGTCCTCGATCTTGGTGTCGACCTCCCGCAGCGAGTTGCGGAAGCGGTTCTTGAGGAGCTCGGCGTCGACGGAGGTGGCCTTGAGGCTGCCCGCCCCATCCCACGCCGGCTCGAAGACGGCGGAGCGCTCGGGGTAGCTGTAGTTGAAGTGGGTGCCGTTGAAGAAGAGGAAGAGGAAGAGGGGCTGATCCGCCGGCGTGGCGGCGATGACCTCCTTGGCTCTGTCGACCATGTCCCCGTCGCGGACGTGGCTGGGGCCACGCAGCCCCGTGATCAGATCGTCCTTCACGTCTCGGAAGACGGTGTCGGTGAGATCCATCCAATCCACCGACGATGAGGCGATGAGCGAGGTGGCGTAGCCGTTCTTCTTCAGGGCGGGGAAGAGCAGCGGGGCCCTGCCCGCGCCGATGGTGGCGTCGCTGCGGTGAGCGTCCAGGCCGAAGAAGATGTTGAAGAGGGCGAAGTGGGTGGAGGGGGCGCCGGTGTAGTGGTGCCGGAAGATCCGCCCCTCCTCCTTCGCGCGGCGGCTGAGCCGGGGCATCACCTCGGGCTGGAAGAAGTCGGAGCGGGTGCTCTCCACCAGGAGGAAGAGGACGTCGGGCTTTCGTTGGAAGTGGACGTCGGCGGGATCCAGGGCGCCCATCGCCTCGCCGGCCCGGGGGAGATCGCGGATCAGGATCTCGCCGAACATCGGCTTCTCGCCGGTGAGCTTCTCCATGAAGTTGCTCATCCGGATCGGAGGCTGCAGCGGCAAGGTGGTCCCCGCGGCCAGCACGGCGTGACCGCCGTAGAAGGTCATCGCGCCGATGGAGAGGCGCTCCATGCCCCAGAGGAGGAGGATCGCCGTGGCCCACGGCCAGCTCCTTAGCCCGCGGGAGCGAGGGGCGGCAAAGCGGAGGATGAAGCGCTTGCCCAGGAAGACGTCGAGGGCGAGGAGCGCGGCGGCGCCGCCGAGGTAGGTGGCGACCTCCCAATGGGAGAGGCCGGTCTGCTCGAGGGCGTCGCCCTGGAAGGCGACCTGGAGGATGAGCCCGTTGAAGTGGAAGCCGAGGGAGTCGTAGAGCAGGCTGTCCAGGTAGAGGAGGACGAAGCCGAGGCTTACGACCAGGGGTGCGAGCCACGCGTACCAGCTCTTGCTGAGGAGGAGCGGGATCGTCAGCAGCCAGATCGCCAGCGCGAGGGTGAGGGATTGGACGGCGAAGCCCGCCCACAGCGCCGGGTGCATGGCCGACGGGACGTTGGCGAGCGAGCGCAGCAGGCCGCCCTGGAAGAAGAGGAGGATCAGGCCAGCGTGGAGGAGCGCCCAGAAGAGCGCGGGCCGCAGGAGCGGCAGGCCGGAGCGCACGGTGGATCGATCGACGTTCAAGAGGAGCTCATGGGGTCGGTCGGGGCGGCGGAAGCTGCCGCGGCCTGATCATTCGTGTCCGCGGCCCCGATGCGTCGGAGCGCGATGGGCCCGGCTTGTACCGCAGATCGCTCGGAGAGGAAAACGATCGCTCCCGCCGCCCCTGGGCCACCGAGCTCGCGGGATCTCCTGCCGCTCGCCTCCGCTGGCGTCGCGAGGGCGGGCGGACGCCTCGTGAGAGCGGCGCATGCCCGAAGGCCAGAGGAGCCAGGCGCCAGGGACCGCCTCGTGTGAGCGACCCGGGCCTGGAGTTCGGCGATCGATCGGGCCCGATCGATCAGGGCGAAGCTGC
The DNA here is from genome assembly GCA_040391605.1 of Vulgatibacter incomptus. Classification (GTDB taxonomy): domain Bacteria; phylum Myxococcota; class Myxococcia; order Myxococcales; family Vulgatibacteraceae; genus Vulgatibacter; species Vulgatibacter incomptus_A. The sequence goes on along the minus strand of JBEBXK010000005.1, from coordinate 64,631 downwards.
GCTCGAGGGCAGGAGGCCGGAGCGCGCCAGGAGCGCGTCGAGCGAAGGCTCGCGGCCGCGGAAGGATCGGAAGAGCAAGGCCGGCTCGGCGCTGTCGCCCTTGGCGAGGATCTCCTCGCGGAAGGCGCGGCCGACGTCGGGATCGAAGAGCCCCTCCTCGCGGAAGCGGCTGAAGGCGTCGGCGTCCAGGACCTCGGCCCATTTGTAGGAATAATAGCCCGCGGCGTAGCCCACGCCGCTGGCGAAGAGGTGGCCGAAGGACGCGATCATCGCGCTGGTCTCCGGGAGGGGGGCCGGCGTGAAGCGCTGGAGGATCTTTCGGGCGAAGGCGAGGACGTCGCCGTCCTTCGAGGGATCGTAGGCCACATGGAGATCGAGGTCGACCTCTGCGAAGCCGAGCTGTCGCATCATGGCGTTGGCCGCGCGGTAGGTCCGCGCCCGGACCATCTTCTGGAAGAGCGCCTCGGGGATCGCCTCGTCCGTCTCCCAATGGCGTGCGAAGAGGTCCAGCGCCTCGCGCTCCCAGCACCAATTCTCCATGATCTGCGAGGGGAGCTCCACGAAGTCCCAGGCAACGTTGGTGCCGCCGAGGCTGCGGATCGTCGGCCGCGAGAGGGCGTGGTGCAGCAGATGGCCGAACTCGTGGAAGAGGGTCTCGACCTCGCGGTGGGTGAGGAGCGCGGGCTTGCCGCCGGAGGGGGTGGTGAAGTTGGCGCAGATCAGCCCCAGATGCGGCGTCTGTGTGTCGGCGCGATGGAGGCCGGTGATCAGCCCGTTCATCCAGGCGCCCCCGCGCTTCTCGTCGCGGGGGTGGAGGTCGGCGTAGAAGCCGCAGAGGAGCGTGCCGTCGCCGTCGAAGATCGAGTAGCTGCGCACGCCCTCATGCCAGACCGGCACGCCGGGGCGCTCCTTTACCCGGATTCCGTAGAGGCGATGCACCACCTCGAAGAGGCCGTCGATCACCCGATCGAGGGGGAAGTAGGGGCGCAGCTCCTCCTCGTCGAAGTCATACTGTGCGCGTCTCTGTTTCTCAGCGTAGTAGGCCAATTCCCAGGGCTGGATCGCCGCTGCCGCCTCTCCCTCGAGGGAGGCGCGGAATGCCTGGAGCAGTCGATTCTCCTCCTGGAAGAAGGGATCGGTGCGCTCTCGGAGATCGCGGACGAAGGCCTGCGCCCGCTCGCCTTTGCCTGCCATGCGATCCTCGAGGATCAGATCGGCGAAGTCCTGGAAGCCGAGGAGCTTCGCCATCTCGGAGCGCAGGGCCAGGATCGTCGCGAGGAGCTGCCGGTTGTCCCGATCCCCGGAGGTGGCCCGGGTGTCATAGGCACGCCAGATGGTCTCGCGCAGGCCCGCGTCGTCCAGATAGGTCATGGCGGGGACGTAGCTCGGCGCGTGGAGGGTGAAGCGATAGCCCTCCTTGCCCTTCGAGCGGGCGTCCTCCCGGGCGGCCTCGATGGCGGACTCCGGCAGGCCGGCGAGTCTGGCGCGATCGTCGACCAGCAGTTCGAAGGCGCTGGTGGCGTCGACCACGTTCTGGGAGAAGCGGCTGGTGACCTGGGCGAGCTCCCGGGTGATCGCCTCGAGGCGGGCCTTGCCGGCGGCGTCGAGGTCGGCGCCGTGGCGGCGGAAGTCGGCGATGGTCTTGTCGAGGAAGCGACGCCGCGGCCCCTGGAGCCCCTTGGCCTCATCGGTTTCGGCGTAGGACTTCAGCGCCGCCCATAGCCCCTCGTTCAGCGGCAGCCTGGCGTAGAACGCGCTGACGTCGGGCTGCACCGCGTTGTAGGCCTCCCGGAGGGCGGGGGTGCTCGCCACCGACTCCAGGTGACCCACCACGGTCATGGCGATCTCCAACGGCTCGGTGGCGGACTCCAACGCCTCGAGGGTGTCGTCGTAGGTCCGCGCGCCGGCGGTCGGAGCCGCCACCGCCTCGATCGCCGCCTCCGCGTTCGACAGGAGCGCCCGGATCCCAGGCTCGATGTGCTCGGGACGGATCGCGTCGAAGGGGAGGTCGTAGGAGAGTCGTAGCAAGGGATTCTGCGCCTGGTCGCTCATCTGTTCTCCGATCAGCAAAACGTGGGGTTTCCAACCACCCGTAGTCCATGCGGCATTGAAAGGATCCGAGGGGTTGTGATAGCAAAGCTCGCTACTACCTCATGGTCATCGGTCATCCCAGCGGCCACCGATTTTCTCCGATGAACTTGGGGTATGAGCGCCCGTGAGCCGGGTCTCGCCGCAGCCGTTCGCCTCTATCTGCCGCACAGCCGCTTCGCAAGGAAGGAGCCCCGAGATTCCATGATCAAGAACGCTCTGACAATCGCAGCCATGGTGCTGGCAGCAGCCAGCCTCGCCGCCTGCAGCCCCGAGGCCTCGCAGGAGAAGAAGGAGTCGGGCGCGACCGCCCAGAAGACCGGGGAGGTCGTCGCCGTCATCGGCAACGACGTGATCACCCTGGATGAGCTCAAGGCCAAGATGGAGGAGCAGGCGCCGTTCATCCGCGCCCGCTACGACACGACGGAGCGCAAGCGCGAGTTCCTGGACAACCTGGTGCGCTTCGAGCTCCTGGCCCAGGAGGCGCAGAAGCGCGGCCTCGCCGACGATCCCGACGTGCAGGCGGCCATGAAGAAGACCATGGTGCAGAAGCTGATGCGATCGGAGTTCGACGAGTCCAAGGCCGGGCCGGAGGTGACCGAGGCGGCGATGCGCGCCTTCTACGACGAGAACGTCAACGACTTCGTGAAGCCGGAGCGGGTGCGCTCGTCGCACATCTTCTTCGCCGCCGCCAAGGGCGACGCGGGCCGCGCCAAGGTGAAGACGGAGGCGACCCGCGCCCTGGCCGAGATGCGCAAGTCCGCCGCCGACAAGAACGCCTTCTCCAACCTGGCCAAGACGCGCTCCGACGACGACGCCTCGAAGCGCGCCGGCGGCGACCTCTCCTTCAAGACGAAGGAGGAGCTCACCGAGGCCTGGGGTCCGGAGTTCGCCAACGCGGTGGTGGCCCTCGCAGAGATTGGAGACATCGGCAACCTGGTGGAGAGCGACAAGGGCTTTCACGTGATCCGGATCACCGGCAGGCAGAACGCCCTGGATCGCCCCTTCGACTCGGTGAAGGGTCAGATCGAGAGCCGCCTCTCCCGCGAGCAACGCACCAAGTCCTTCGACGCCTTCGTCGAGAACCTGAAGTCCAACGCCAAGCTCGAGATCCACGAGGAGCTCCTCGCCAAGATCGAGATCGGCACCGATACGCAGCAGCAGATGGGGATGCCCACCGGGATCTCCCCGCTGATCCCCGCGGCTCCTTCGGGCCCGAAGTCCGTGGTGATCCCCGCGAAGGCCACCGAGCCCAAGAAGTAGAGGGCGTGGGAGGCCCTGCCGCGCATCCGCCAACCGGAGGCGCCGCGGGGCCTGCGTCCTGCGTGATCGGCGGAGCATCGTCTCCGGCCCGGAGAGCGGTTGGCCGAGGCGGGCGCGGGCGGATCCCCTGGCCTGCAACGCGCTCGGCATTTGAGGGGATCGAGGGCGAATCTCCCTGGGCTCCTTCGACCCCTGCATCGGCGCCGCCGATCGTCCCAATGAGGTCCGTGCCGTGCGTCTTCGTCTCCTCCTTCCCTGCCTCGTCGCCTCGCTCGCGATCGCCGCTGGCTGCACCAAGGATGGAGATGGCAAGGCGAAGGTCGAGATCGTCGGCACCGTCAATGAAGAGCCGATCACGGTGGCCGAGGTCCTGACCGCGATGGGGGCGGCTCGTCGCGAGCGTCCCGAGGCCCCCCGCGATCCGGAGGCCGAGCAGCGGCGGCGCCGGCACCTCGTAGACGAGCTCGTGCACCAGAAGCTGCTGGAGCAGTCGGCGCGGCAGCACGGCATCCGGATCCCCGAAGAGGAGGTTGAGCGGGCGATCCTTCGGATGCGCGCCGACTATCCCCGGGAGTTCTTCGACGAGCTGCTGAGCGCCGAGGGCCTCACCATGGCCGGGCTGCGCGACAGACTCCGGGGGCAGCTCCAACTCGAGCGCCTCTTCGCCGAGGAGGTCTTCGCCAGGGTGGCGATCACCGACGATGAGGTCGACGCCTGGCTCGAGGCCAACCCCGACGCCTTGCGCCGCCCCGAACAGGTCCACGCCCTCCAACTCGTGGTGAAGACCGAGGAGGAGGCCAAGGAGCTCCTGGGCCAGCTCCGCAAGGGCGCCGACTTCGGCAAGCTGGCCGCCGAGCACTCGCTCTCACCGGACGCGAAGCTGGGCGGCGATCTCGGCTGGTTCGCCCGTGGCGAGATGCCGCCGCCCTTCGACGAGGTCTGCTTCGCCCTCGGGGTGGGGAGGCTCAGCGACGTGGTCGGCAGCTCCTTCGGCTTTCATGTGTTCAAGGTCCTGGAGCGGCGCGGCGCCCAGGCCCCCGATCCCGAGGAGCTGCGGGAGGAGGCCGAGGCGCGGCTCCGACGGGAGAAGGAAGCTGACGCGCAGCGGGCCTACCTGGCCGAGCTGATCGCCGGCGCGCAGATTCGCATCGATGACGCCGCCCTCGCGCGGCTGGTGGTGAAGCCTTGACGAAGATTCCCCAGATCGTATCCCTCCTCGCCCTGCTCGCGATCGCCCCGGAGGCCGAGGCGGTGGTGGTCGATCGCATCGCCGCGGTGGTGGACGATCAGCCGATCACCCTCTCCGAGGTGGAGGAGCGCGCCGCTGCCCTGCGCGTCCAGGCCCCCAACGCGCCGTCGCCCGTGCTGATGCGGGAGGCGATGGACGATCTCGTCGCGGAGAAGCTCCTCGAGAAGCAGCTCCAGACCCTCTCGATCGACGTGGGCCCCAGCGAGCTGCAGGTGGCGATCGACGACGTGGTGAAGCAGAACGGCCTCCCGTCGGAGGACGCCCTGCGCACCGCGGTCGAAGGCCAGGGGATGAGCTGGACCGAATACACCGAGACCCTGCGCAAGCAGCTCGCCCAGATGAAGCTGATCAACCTCAAGGTCCGCTCCCAGGTGAAAGTGAGCGACGACGAGGTGAAGCGCCGCTACGCGGAGGCCACCGCCGCCGACAAGGGGGAGGAGGAGCTCCACGCCAGCCACATCCTGGTGATGGTGGCCCCCGACGCCGATGGCGAAGCGGTGCAGGCGGCGCTGGCCCACGCCAGGGAGCTCGCCGAGAGGGCCCGCGCCGGTGCCGACTTCGCCGGCCTCGCGGCCGAGGCCTCCGACGGCCCGTCCAAGGACAGCGGCGGGGATCTCGGCTGGTTCCGCCGGGGCGAGATGGTCAGCGAGCTCGAGCACGCCGCCTTCGCGCTGCGCACCGGCGAGATCAGCGATCCGGTCCGCACCCGCTTCGGCTGGCACGTGCTCAAGCTCGACGATCGCCGCGCCATCGCGCCTCGCCCCCTGGCGGAGATGTCCCGGCAGATCCGGGAGAACCTCTACCGCGAGGAGATGTCCCGTCAGACCGAGCGCTTCGTCGAGACCCTGAAGAAGGACGCGCTCATCGACTACCCGATGACCGAGCTGGCGCCGGCCAATGGTGGCTCGCCGAAGAGCCATTGAGCGGCCCTTGGGGGTTTGATCGCTGCGCGCCGATCCGATGTGTCCAGTGGTCTCACCTCGATATGAGCCGGCGGTGGAGCGAGGGCGGCGCGCGCTACGCGCGTGATCAACCAGTCGTCTCCGTTTGAGACCAGCCGCCCAGGAGGGTGAAAACATGAACCCCAAGCCCCGCCGCGCCTCCGCGCCCACGAAGACCGCGCATGCCGCGGGCCGCGCCTCGAAGAGCGGGCCTCTCCCCGTCGCGATCTCCATGGGCGATCCCTCCGGGATTGGCGCCGAGGTGGTGGCCGCCGCCCTCGCCTCCCCCGCGATGCTGCGAGCCATCCGCCCTATGATCTACGGTGACGAGGGCGTCTTTCGCAGGGCGTGCAAGGCCATGGGCGTGGTTGATCGCCTCCCGCGCCTCGAGCTCGGCGATGACCTCCCCGCCAGCGGTGGCCTGATCGAGATCTCCCGGCTGGCCGCCGCCGATCGCAAGCCAGGCAAGCCGTCTCTGGCCGGCGCCCTCGCCCAGGCGGACTACCTCGAGGCCGCCATCGACGCCGTCCGGACGGGCGCCGCCGCCGCGCTCTGCACCGCACCCATCACCAAGGCTGCCCTCCACCACGCCGGCCTCCCCTTCCCCGGCCACACCGAGCTCCTCGCCGACCGCCTCGACGTCTCTCGGGTGGTGATGATGCTCGCTGGCCCCGTCTTACGCGTGGTACTCGCCACCACGCACATGGCCCTCTCCGAGGTCCCCGGCCGCCTCAGCGTCGACGGGATCGCCGAGGTCCTCTCCATCACCCACAGCGCCCTGCGCCGAGACTTCGGCATCCGCCGCCCCCGCATCGCCGTCTGCGGCCTCAACCCCCACGCCGGCGAGGGCGGCCTCTTCGGCGACGAGGAGCAGCGCATCATCGCTCCCGCCATCGCCCTCGCCGCCGGGCGGGGCATCCGCGCCGAGGGCCCCTGCCCTGCCGACGCCCTCTTCCCCCGCGCCGCCCGAGGCGGCTGGGACGCGGTCCTCGCCATGTACCACGACCAGGGCCTCATCCCCCTCAAGACCGTCCACCTCGAGACCGCCGTCAACGTCACACTCGGCCTCCCCATCGTCCGCACCTCCCCCGACCACGGCGTCGCCTACGACATCGCCGGCAAGGGCAAGGCCGACCCCACCTCCATGATCCACGCCCTCCGCCTCGCCGCCCAGCTCGCGGGCGGGCCCGGCCGAGTTCGTGAGGGAGTCACAAACTCGCGCGTGCCGTAGGTGGGCACCGCCGCCCCCTCAGCCGCGAACCCTGCCGAACTCGAACTTGACGAAACATCATCTGGCAACTACAGTCCGTCAGATGGCCGGACCCGATATTCTCCAGACCATCCGCAGCTTGGCAGAACGAAATCGGATCAGATTCACCCGCCATGCGAGCCTCCGCATGTGGGAACGGAATGTTTCCGAAGATGACGTCCGCGAAGGCCTTCGGCTCGCCAGATCGTTCAAATCTCAAGATGGTGGGAGTTTTCGAGTGGTTGGAAGGGACCTTGATGGCGATGACCTCGTGGTCGTGATCGAGGAGAAGCTGTTGATCGTAACCGTCTTCTGAAGGAGGCGAACCATGGAGAAGTGTCCCAGCTGCGGTCGGGGGGAACTGCGTGAAGTGGAGTTGGAGCTCGATCGGGAAGTCTGTGGCCGACGGTTCAAGGCGGTGGGACCGGCGATGCGCTGCGAAGCCTGCGGAGAAGAGATCATCGATTATGGCGTCCTCGGCATGTTCGACCTGGCGATCGCCGCCGATCTTGCGAGCAACGGCCCCGCAACGGGGGAGGCCTTCCGCTTCATGCGCAAGGCGCTCGCCTTTCCGGCGAAGGACCTGGCTCTCCTCCTCGCCGTGACGCCAGAGACCGTCTCCCGCTGGGAGAACGAGAAGCTCCCGGTGGAGCGGCGGGCGCTTGCGCTCTTGGCTTCGATGGTCCTCGAGAAGGTCGAGGGCCAGACATCGACGCTCGATCGCCTCCGCGCCCTCGCCAAGCCAACGAAGCCGGCGCCGCTGGTGCACTTGAAGCTTCGCCCCGCCTGATCGACGAGCGCGAGCTCGCCTCACGATCGAAGCCCGCTCATCGCTTCTCGGGCAGGGGGCCAAACCTGCGGTCGAGTCTGCGCCCCAACTCTTCAGCGTAGATCACACGACCTTCCGCCTCATCCTCGAGCCCTTCGCGGACAGCAGCAATCAGCCTCGCTTGGTATGTGAGCTGATCGAACGCCTCCGGAGAGAGGAGGACCGGTCAAGTCCGGATGCCGAACACGACGCCGAGGAGGACGATCGCGAGCACCAGCGCCGCGATGAGGCCGATGCGAAGGTCGCCTCGACGCAGGTACACGAGGAGCATCAAGACCAGACGGGCGATCGGGAGGGCGATGAACAGCCCGATGCCAGCGCGGACGATCCAGGCCTCGGAGGGCAGCAGCAGGCCGACGCCGATCACCGACGATGCCAGCCAGGTCCCGCCGGCCAGGAGTGCGGCGAGGCGCTGCTCCAGAGGGTCCCTCTTCACGAACGGATCCAGCTCAGCGTCCAAGGAGTCGGATCCCGCTGGCCTCGAGGAGCATCTGTCCGGCGAGAAGCACCAGAATCCCGGCGAAGAGGAGTCGGAGTCGCTCGCTCGAGACCGCGAGGAGGACGCGCGCGCCGAGAGCGGCGCCGACTACGGAACCGAGCGCCACGGGGCCTGCGATCGTCGGCACGATGTCGCCTCGCACGAAGTACACGCAGGCGCTCGCCGCCGCGGTCACCCCGATCATGAAGTTCGACGTCGCTGACGAGACCTTGAGGGGCAGGCGGAGGGCGGTGTCCATGGCAGGGACCTTGAGAACGCCGCTTCCGATCCCGAGCAGGGCAGACACCACACCCGCCCCGTACATCAGCGCCATCCCAGTGGGCATGCGCTGGACCGTATAGGGGACGTCCGCCCCGACGTCGGGATCTGGGTAGCTCGCATGCAGCCGCAACGCGGTGCCCCTCGCAACCTCCGGGACAAACGCCCCCTCAGGCGCGCGACGGCGTGAGAGCATCTGCTGCGCCGAGACGAGGAGAATCACCGCGAAGAGGAGATACAGGATCGTGACGGAGAGCAGGCCAGCGAGGAAGACGCCAGTGAGCGCCCCCATCGTGGTCGCGAGCTCCAGGACCACCGCGAGGCGAATATTCGTCAGACTTCGTCGAAGGTACGTAGCGGCGCTCCCGGTCGAGCAGGCGATCACGGAGACGAGGCTCGCGCCGATCGCGACGCGTATATCGACGCCAAAGGCGGTCAGCAGAGGCACGATGAAGATGCCGCTCGCCATGCCGAGCATGCCGCCGAGCGCGCTCGCCCCCAGGGAGATCGCGAAGAGCCAGAGCCCTTCCGGCGACATCAGCGGGGGGCTGCGGCGCGGAGCCGCCAGGGGTTCAGATGAGAAGTCGGCATCGGGACATTGTAAGGGCCTCCCCGCCTCAAATCGAGGCGGAGTTGCACAGCTCCGCCGCTCCCTCGTGCGCCGGCGGCCCAGAGGAGGGCGATCCGCGATCCGGCAGCCGAGAGGCCTTAGCTTGCCTCCATGGACAACAGCCTCCCCGTCACGCGATTCGAGTTCGGTGGCTTCGTACTGACGCTGCCTCCCGCCGCCGCCGCCGCCAGGATGGCGGCCTACATGGAGCGAAACCTCGATCGCTTCGCGCCGTCGATGCCCACGCCGGGGCCCGGCTTTCCCAGCGAGGTCTACCACCAGGGTCAGATCGATCGCTGGCATGGCGAGTGGCAGCAGGGGACCGCCGCGCGCCTCGTGCTCTTCGAGGGCGACGAGTCCGGGCGCGTCGTCGGCAACGTCAGCTATACGAACATCGTCCGGGGGCCGGTCCTCTCCTCCTACCTGGGCTACATGCTCGAGGGGGATCTCGAGGGCCGGGGCGTGATGTACGAGGCCCTGCGGCGATCGAATCGGTGGGTCTTCGACGTGCTGGGGCTGCATCGGATCATGGCGAACTACCTCCCCGCGAATGAGCGTAGCGGCAGGCTCCTGCGACGCCTCGGCTTCCACGTGGAGGGCGTCGCCCGCAGCTACCTCAAGCTCGACGGCGTCTGGAAGGACCACGTCCTGACGGCGCTCGTGAACGAATGAGCGGGTTCCCCGGGAGCTCTTCGCCGTGCGCCGATCGCTCGTCGAGCGCGGCTCGTCCCGCTGCCTCTCCGCCTCGCCGATCTCGACCGTTGGCGCTCAGGCGAGGTCGAAGAGCAGCGCCTCGGCAGGCTCGCGGGCGACGATGGCGAGCCGCTCCTCTTCCGACACCGCGGCGCCATCGCCCGCGCGGAGCTCTACGCCGTTGAGGTCCACGATCCCGCGCGCGACCTGAAGCCACGCATGCCTGCCGGGCGCCAGCTCGTAGGTTACGCCCTCGTCCGCGGAGAGGAGCGTGCCGAAGATCTTCGTGTCTTGGTGGATGCGGAGCGAGCCGTGCTCGCCGGTCGGCGAGACAAGCAGGCGCAAGGCACCCCGCCGCTCGGATTCCGGGAACGCCTTCTGCTCATAGCCCGGCGGGAGACCCGCCTTCTCGGGGAGGATCCAGATCTGCAGGAAGTGGACCTCCTCGTCCAGAGGGTTCATCTCGCTGTGCATCACGCCGGTGCCGGCCGTCATGCGCTGCACCTCGCCCGGCCGCAGCACGCCCGCCGAGCCCGTGCTGTCGCGATGCTCCAGCGCCCCGGAGAGCACGTAGGAGACGATCTCCATGTCCCGGTGGCCGTGGCGGCCGAAGCCCGCGCGGGGGTCGACGCGATCTTCGTTGATCACGCGAAGCGCGCGAAAGCCCATATGCGCCGGGTCGTGATAATCCGCGAATGAGAAGGTGTGGCTGGTTCGCAACCAACCATGATCGGCGGACCCTCGTTCTTCGGCTCTTCGAAGCTTCAACATGGCTCCTCCTGGTCCCCTGGGATACGTGTCGAATGTAGCCCCGTCCCCATGAATGCACTAGTTCGACTCCACCGAACCAACTATTGCTACTCCCACAACAATGAGAGTCGACCAGGGCTGCCAACGGATGCGCGTCCTACGGCAGCTCGAAGGCCTTCAGGCCGCCGGTGTCGGCCACGAAGGCCAGGCGACCGTCCGCCGAGAGGGCGATGCCCAGGACGCTGCTGACGTCACCGGCGGCGAGCGGGCCCTCCACGGCGTCCACGAGGAGCGCGCCGCCGACGAGGATGGACACGCCATCCTCCTCGACCACACCGATCCCGCCCGAGGCCACGACCACCTGCCGCAGCGCCGGGCGCAAGGCGAGGTGCACGGGCCCCGAAGGCAGATCGAAGTCCACGAGGGCGGTGGGGGCCGTTTCCCCGAGCTCGTAGAGCGCCACCCGGCCGGGCCCGACGTCTAGCGCGGCGACCGTCCATCCTTCGGCCGACGCGAGGCCGACGACGGGCCGGAGGAGGTCGATCCGCTCCCGCGCGCCAGCCACGGGATCCCAACGGATCACGGCGCCGGTCTCGGAGAAGGCCTCCGTCACGTCGAGCCAATAGGTCGTGTCGTCGCCTCGCACCACCTTTCGGACGCTCGCCCCGAAGTCCACCGCCTGGGAGATCCGCCCGTCGATCTCCACCGCCAGCAGCTTCAGCCCGGCGAGGAAGAGGCCGTCCCCATCAGGCGCGAGCGCGCTCGCCGCGTCCACGCCGAAGATCCCGGCGCCCAGATCGTCGGGATCCTGCAAGCGGATCCGCTCTGCCCCTCCCGCGGCCGGGAGGCGGAAGAGGTTGCCGTTGCGATCTCCGAGCCATGTGTCACCGCGGGAGCCCGCGAGCGGCGCGCCTGGGTAGAACATGAGGCGCGTGCAGACGTCGCAGTCCAAGGGTATCACCATCGGCACCGAGGCGAGCAGCCCGCCCTCCTCGTCGAAGATCATCGCCCCGCCACCGTCCTCGAACGGCGCGTCGCCCGGCGCGACCGCCAAGACGACCTCGCCATCCGCACCGACCACGACTCCGCGCACCCTACCGGGGGCGTCGTAGGTCCAGATGGGATCGATCGTTCCCAGCGCTTCGGGCGTCTTCGAGGATCCGCAGCCGGACACGACAGTGAGCGTCACGAGGAGGAGGAGGGGTCGAGCGACTGGAAGAGTGAACATGCCTCACTCGGAACCACGCCGGCGGACGCAAGGCAAGTCCTGCGACGACATATGCCTCACAATCCGCCGAGCGCAGCCAGCGCCAAGCCGGGCCACCCTCGGCGTCAACTCGACGCGCGGATCGGTGGGAGAGGGACACCTCGGCTCCCGTAGCCTACCAGGACCGCTCGGCGCCTCCGGCCGACCTTCGTCGACTGGCGCGTGAGGACAGATGATAGGTGCTCCGACGAACCCAACTCCCTGGATTCACATGGGACTATCGCACATTTCGCTATTTTGTATGCAACATGTTGACTGATAGTGATCTTCCGATAGGATCGATTCATCATCCCATCCCCCCGGAGCCATACGATGAAGATCAGCCTTGGCAGTCTCTTACCCACGGTGTTGTTCGCCGCCCTTGGATTCGGCTGTCAGCAGGAGCCGACGTCCGAAGCCGCAGATGAGTCCTTCACGCAGCAGAAGCATGCGCTGATCCACGAACGGTCGCTGGCCGTCACCGAGGTCGATATGCTGCAGGACTTCACCCTCGAGCGGGTCCTCGATCAACTCGTCACCCAATCCGGCGTCCCCGGCATGACCGCGCTCAAGCTCTTCAACCAGATGTGGGACAGCCAAAAGCCCAGCCCCGGACCTGGCCTCAGCACAGGTCCCCACTGCGACGACCACTCGAGCTTCGCCGGTGGCCCCGGGCTCAACGAGTTCCCGTGGGAGTGCCCCAGAGTCGAGAGCTATCAGGCCGGGGTCGATCCGTTCCGAGGTGGCATCAACGAGCACCTCTACATTCCCATCGGGCTCTTCAATCGCTTCGATCTCGCTCCGTCGAACGGCGCGCACTGTGGCGAATACCGGATCGTCTACGCCATGCGGCCCGGGCACCCCGACGCGATCTTGCGAGGTCGAAACTTCATCATCTTCGAAGCGATCCTCCCCAACCCCGCGCCCGCGATGGGTCTGGACGGATGCAAAGATGTAGCCCAATTCTGGAGCGACCTCTCCGATCCGACGATGAGCGATGCCACCAGACGGTCGGGTCTGGAGAAGTTCTACTTCGACGGCCTCGCCATGTCTTCCATCAGCTTCGATCCGGTGGTCCACGTGAACCACTACGGGCTGATGATCGGCGGCAACGGCTACTCCTGCTCCACCGGGCAGATCCGGACCAACCAGTTCGTGGACGGCCCCTGGAATATGCGCGAGTTCAAGCTGGTCAACGACTGCCGCTGCGGGACCTGCGAGCTGACGATGGTCCCGATGACCGTGAAGGACAATCCCTACGGCGATCTCTTCAACGCCAGCAGCCCCGAGCCCCTCGTCCCGAACCTCCAGAGCACGATCATCAGCCAGGCACACACCCTCGCGGTCAACGACATCAACGGCTTCGGCTACCGCGTGGACGATAGCCTCAACGCGGCGGAGAGCCCCATCGACGATCCCGCGCAGATCAACAACTACCCGCAGCGGTTCGCGTCGTCGCCGTCCGGTCCCTTCGCCGCCGCCATCGCCGCGAACCTCCCCACGACCTCCTCGCTGACCCCCAACCACATCATCGCTCGGGCCCACGCTCTCTCCTGCGCCGGCTGTCACCTACAGAGCGACGGCGCCGACCTGGGCGAGGGCTTGATCTGGCCGAACTCCCAAGGCTTCACCCACGTCCACGAGTTCGCCAGCGGCTCGCCGCTGTCGTTCGAGATCTCCGATGGGCTGAAGAGTGTCTTCCTGCCGTTCCGCGAGGAGATCCTCGTGAACTTCCTCGCCTTCGGCTCGAACGGGCCTGGAGGCGATCGCTGCCAGATTCGGACCCCCGAGCCGCTGGACTTGACGCCGGAGGAGTGCGCCGAGCTCGAGAAGGCCAAGGCGCCCCGCCCCTTCCCGGCCGATGCATCCAAGCTCATACGCTCCCTCCGCACCAAGTGGGAAGGCAGAGGCATCCTGGGTCGAGTTGGCGGCCACTGAGTCGTTGATCCGCTCCCGCTCTCGACCGGCAGCGCGGCCTGCAGCAGAGACGCGCTTCCGCTCAAGTGGGCGTCGGACGTAGGAAGATCGGGCCGCAGCCGCATGACTCCGTTCGTGCGGCTGCGGCCCTCGTCGTTCGTCGGAAGCCTCTGCCGCGGCGACCCGAGTCGGGCACCGAGCTGCGGTTGCTCGCCGCGCTGCCTTCTGGGTCACTCACCCAATCCGAACCGGCATGCGCGCTTGGTCATCAGGCGGTGTCCAGGCAGCTCGAGGAGGCGATCGCCACCTCGAGCCCACGATCCCCGATAAGCTCGGGAGCCGCCTGCAGGCGTGACGCTGACCTCGAAGGGCTGCCAACGGCGCGCTCAGCGGCATCCACTTCGGGCCCCGCCCGAGGGATGCCTTCCGAAGCCCTGGGGCGAGGCGGGCCCGGTTCGAGGACGTGCAGCCCCCTCACGGGCCGGGTCCTAGGGAGGCCGGAATGCGTAGATTCTTCGCCTTTGAGGCGGAGGACGGATGGAGACGCGGGAGCTTGGCCGGCAGGGATTGACGGTCTCGGCGATTGGCCTCGGCTGTATGGGAATGAGCGACTTCTACGGGAGCGCCGACGAGTCGGACGTGATTCATGTGATTCACCGTGCGCTCGAGCTCGGGATCACACTCTTGGACACGGCGGACATCTACGGGCCATACACCAACGAGAAGCTGGTGGGCCGGGCGATCTCCGATCGTCGGGATCGAGTGATCCTCGCGACCAAGTTCGGCAACGTTCGCGAGCCGGATGGGACCTTCATCGGCGTGGACGGCAGGCCCGCCTACGTCCGCAGGGCTTGCGATGAGTCGCTCACGCGGCTGGGGGTCGACCGGATCGATCTTTACTACCAGCATCGCGTCGATCCCAAGGTGCCGATCGAAGATACGGTGGGTGCGATGTCGGAGCTGGTTCGCGTAGGGAAGGTCCGATACCTCGGCTTGTCCGAGGCGGCGCCGGAGACGATCCGCCGGGCCCACGCGGTCCATCCGATCACCGCGCTGGAGACCGAGTATTCGCTGTGGAGCCGCGAGCCGGAGGACGAGATCCTCCCCACCATTCGCGAGTTGGGGATCGGCTTCGTCCCCTACAGCCCCCTTGGGCGCGGCTTCCTCACCGGCCGCTTCCAGCGTCCCGACGATCTTCCCGTGGGTGATTGGCGGCGCGGAAACCCGCGCTTTCAGGGCGAGAACTTCGCGCGCAATCTTCGGCTCGTAGAGCGCATCCGAGCGCTCGCCGAACGAAGGGGCGCAAAGCCCTCCCAGCTCGCGCTCGCGTGGGTCCTCGCCCAGGGCTCGGACATCGTGCCCATCCCAGGCACCAAGCACGTCCGCTACCTGGAGGAGAACGTCGGCGCGCTCCAATTCCACCTCGACGCGGCCGAATTGAAGGAGCTGAACGAGATCGCTCCCAGGGGCGCGGCAGCCGGTGCGCGCTATCCGGAGTCGGACATGCGGACCGTCGATCGATAGTAGCGATAACGGACGTCGATCCCCATCCGCTCATTCCATCGGTTCGCGACGGGGACGAGGTGCGGATAGACGGCGGTGCGAAGGCCCTGGGCGAGATCGGGCAAGGGATAGCGGAAGTATTTGTACTCGCCGCTCCCGAAGCCGTGGTGCGCCATCACCACCGTTTTGCGGAAGCAGCTGTCGCGGGGATAGAGGCTCGCGAGCACTTCGCATTCGACCTGGCCGAGGAGACCTTCGATGCGGGCGGATCCGTGGCGGTCGAGCTCCTCGGCCACGTCGCCCCAGCGGATGCTCTCGGCGGGGTCTCCGCTGCTCATTCGCCCGCCTCCTGGTCGAGGAGCCTTCGCTTGCGCTCGACGCCCCAGCGGTAGCCCGACAGGGCACCGTCGCTCCGCACGACCCGATGGCAGGGGATGGCGATGGCGAGAGGATTGGTCGCGCAGGCGCGGGCGACGGCCCGTGCCGAGCCCGGGGCGCCGATGCGCGCGGCGAGCGCGGCGTAGGTGATGGTCTCACCCGCCGGGATCTGGCGGAGCGCTCTCCAGACCCGCTGCTGGAACGCCGTCCCGCGCACGTCCAAGGGGAGATCGAGGCCGAGCCGAGGCGCCTCGACGAAGCCGACGACCGTGGCCACGACCTCTTCGAACGCGGCGTCCCCGCCGACGAGCTCGGCCTTCGGGAACCGATCCTGCAGATCGCGCACGAGCGCGTCCGGATCGTCGCCGATGGAGATGGCGCAGACGCCCTTCCGGCTCGCCGCCACGAGGAGCGAGCCGAGCGAGCACTCGGCCACCGCGAACCGGATCTCCGCGTTCGTCCCGCCTGCTCGGAACTCACTGGGTGTCATGCCGAGCACCTCGTTGGTCTCGCCGTAGAAGCGGCCGCTCGATTCATAGCCCGCATCGTAGATGGCCTCGGTCACCGAGTCGCTCCGATCCAGCCCGACCCGCATCCGCTCGGCGCGGGGCGCCGCGGCGTAGGCCTTCGGGGTCAGGCCAGTGACCGCCTTGAAAATTCGGTGCAGGTGGAAGGTGCTCATGCCGGCGTGTCGACCGAGCTCCGCGAGGCTCGGCTCGCGCTCGGCCTCGCGGAGCAAGCGGCAAAGTCCGGCAACCATCTGGGCATACCGCTGAGCGAGCGGTGGCTCGGTCGGCCTGCAGCGCTTGCAGGGGCGAAAACCCGCCGCCTCGGCGTCGACAGCGCTCGCGTGGAAGGCGACGTTCTCCGGCTTGGCAAGGCGCGCGGCACACGACGGACGGCAGTACACACCGGTGGTGCGGACGGAGTAGAAGAAGCGCCCGTCCGCAAGGGCGTCCCGCGCCATCACCGCGGCCCAGCGGGGATCGTTCGTGGCGGCCTGGCCAGCGGTGGAACTGGCGCTCGCGTCCTCGCGGATCGTCTCCATGTGCCGGAAACTAAAGCTTCCGGGCCAGCCCTGCGCTCCGAATCTTGCTCTCGAATTCAGACGTTGAAGCGGAAGTGGACCACGTCGCCGTCTTTGACGACGTAGTCCTTGCCCTCGATGCGGAGGAGGCCCTTGTCGCGCAAGGCGGCTTCGGAGCCGAACTCGATCAGGTCGCGCCAGGAGCAGACTTCGGCCTTGATGAAGCCGCGCTCGAAGTCGGTGTGGATGACGCCGGCGGCTTGGGGGGCCTTCCATCCTTCGTGGATGGTCCAGGCGCGGGTCTCCTGGGGGCCGCAGGTGATGTAGGTGACGAGGTTCAGGAGCTGGTAGCCGGCGCGGACGAGCTTGTGGAGGCCGGGCTCCTCGAGGCCGGCGGCGTCCTGGAAGGCGGCGCGGTCTTCGGGGGGGAGCTGCTGGATCTGGGATTCGACGTCGGCGCAGATGACGATGAGGGGGGCGCCGTCCTTCTCGGCGACGGCGCGGGCCTTGGCGACGAGGGGATCGGTGGCGGCGCCTTCGAGTTGGGATTCGGAGACGTTGGCGACGTAGAGGACCGGCTTGATGGTGAGGAGGAAGAGGTCGCGGAGGAGCTCGCGCTCGTCTTCGGTGAGGGGGATGCGGCGGACGGTGTGGCCGGCGTCGATGCCGGCGCGGACCTTCTCGAGGGCGGCGGCCTCGAGCTTGGCCTGCTCGCCGATCTTGCCAGGGGCCTTGGCGTCCTTCTGGACGCGCTGGAGGCGCTTCTCGACGGACTCGAGATCCTTGAGGGCGAGCTCGGTGTCGATGACGTCGGCGTCGCGGGCGGGATCGACGGAGCCGTCGACGTGGACGACGTTGGAGTCCTCGAAGCAGCGCAGGACGTGGCAGATGGCGTCGACCTGGCGGATGTGGGAGAGGAATTGGTTGCCGAGGCCCTCGCCCTTGGAGGCGCCGCGCACGAGGCCGGCGATGTCGACGAACTCAAGGGTGGTGGGGAGGATCCGCTTGCTGCCGTAGACCTTGGCGAGCTGGGGCAGGCGCTCGTCGGGGACGGGGACCATGCCGACGTTGGGCTCGATGGTGCAGAAGGGGTAGTTGGCTGCCTCGGCGTTGGACGCCTCGGAGAGCGCGTTGAAGAGGGTGGACTTGCCTACGTTGGGCAGGCCGACGATGCCGATCGAGAGAGCCATGGATGCCTTCGAAACCATCGGCGCCCGGCTTCTCTTCGCGCGGTCACCGGAGAAAAAGAGAGAAGGGCCGGCGCGCTCTTCGAGAGGAGGCTACCGGCCCTTTCCCGCTCGGCGACACGACGCCGAGCTGGGGAGGTGATGAGATCGGCGCGCGCCGAATGGCCATCAGCGGCGAGGTCGATTCCGCAGACCAGGCCCTCCGCCGAGACGCGGTCTGCCTGGCGGATCAGGCGCTGGGCTGGGCGGGGATCTTCTGGAGGAAGTCCTCGGCGAGCTTGCGCTGCTTCTGCTCGTCGAGGTTGACCTCGAGGAGCTTGCCGGCGGCGGCGATGGCGAGGTCGACGGCGGCCAGGCGGATCTCGGCGACGGCCTTGGCGCGCTCTTCGTCGATGGAACGACGGGCCTGGACGAGGAGGGCGTCGGCGTCGGCCTTCGCCTGGGCGAGGGCGTTCTGCCTGGCCACCTCGACGTCCGCCTGGTTCTTGCGGATCAGCTCGGCGGCCTCGCGGCGGGCGTCGGCGATGGCGGTCTTCTGCTCGGCGAGGAGGCGCTCCGCCTCCAGGCGCTCACGCTTGGCGCCCTCGATGGACTCGCTGATCGTCTTCTCGCGCAGGTCGAGCATGGCGACGATCGGCTTCCACGCGGTGACGCGGAGGACGACGAGCGAGACGATGAAGGTGACGATGGTCCAGAAGGTCAGACCCGGGTGGACCGTGAGGATCGACGCCTTCTCGGCGCCGGCAGCGGCAATCGTCAGGAGAGAGCTCGAGATCACGACTTCCACCTACTTGGGAGATTGATGGTGATGCGGATCCGCGCGGAAGCTGCGCGGATCCGCGGATGATGCGGGCTGGTGCTTCGCGGCGCGCCTCAGGCCTTGGTGGCGAGGAGGATGCAGACCACCAGCGCGAAGAGCGTCGCGCCTTCGATGAGGGCGGCGGCGATGATCATCGAGGTGCGGATGTCGCCGGCAGCGGCGGGCTGACGAGCGGTGCCGTCCATGGCCGAGGCGGCGAGCCGGCCGATGCCGACGCTGGCGCCGATGACTGCGAGACCAGCGCCGAAGCCGGCGCTCAGGAAAGCAAGAGCAAGATTAGTCACGGGTTCCTCCGAAACGGGTACAGGATGAAGGGGTTAATGCGGATGCGACGCCATGCCGATGAAGAGAGCGGAGAGCATGACGAAGATGTAGGCCTGCAGCAGGGCGACGAAGAGCTCCAGGAAGTAGATACCGGTAGCGAAGGCCACCGACACAGGAGCGATGTACGGTCCAACCGAGCTGAGGAGGAAGATCAACCCCAGCAGGAAGAAGAGGACGATGTGGCCCGCGACCATGTTCGCGAAGAGTCGAACGGTGAGGGCGAAGGGCTTGGTGAGGATGCCGAGGAGCTCCACCGGGATCATCAGCGGGTAGAGCCAGAGCGGGACGCCGGTGGGGACGATGTGCAGCCAGAAACCGGCGACGCCCTGTGCCTTCATCCCGGCGAAGAGGGTGACGCACATGGTGGCGAGGGCGAGGCCCACGGTGACGTTGATGTTGGCCGTGGCGGTGACGCCGTAGGGGATGAGGCCGAGGAGGTTCGCGGTGAGGATCAGGAAGAAGAGCGTGGCCAGGAAGGGGACGTAGAAGTCCGCCTTCTCCCTGCCGATGTTCTTCCAGGCGAGCTCCTCGCGGACGAACTTCACGAAGACCTCGACCACCGAATAGAAGCCGCGCGGCACCAGGCTGCGCTTGCGGGCGGCGAGGCTCACGCCGACGATGACGATCACCATCGAGAGCCAGAGGTAGACGGTGTGGCGGGTGGGCGAGAGGTCGATGGTCGCCCCGCCGACCTGGACCTTCCACTCGGGGAGGTGGAAGGTCGCGGTGGCGCCGGTGATGGGGTTCTCGAAGTCGACGGTCTTCCCGTCTGCGACGTGGGCGAAGATCGCCTCCGGGACGTCGTCCGCGCGGGCGGTCTGCCCGGCGCCCAGGATCGCCACGCAGAGCCCCATGGCCAGCGCGATCCTCGTCATCGAACGAACTCCGACGTGCATGTTGCTCCTCACCTCGACAGCCGCTTTCGCTCGGCCATCAGGATGGCCCTTATAAAGGCGTAGACGCCGAGCGCCATCCCAAGAACCGACCCCGCCAAGAGCAGCCAGGGGGTCGTGCCCAGCTTCTTGTCGGCGAAGTACCCAGCCAACACTCCCAGGGCCACAGCGGCCGCCAGACTCCACGACGCCTGGATGTAGGGTTCGGCCTCCCGCATGGCGCGGGCAAAACCGGACATTCCTTCCAGGCTGTCCTTCCGATCGCGGTCGTTCTGTGGATCTGCCACGCGAACCCCGCAGGTCGATCGAAAACCCTAGTAATTCAGGGCGTCTCAATTGTCGACCGGTTGAAAGGTGGCGCCTAATAACATGAGGTCCCGCGAGGGTCAACCGGCAAAGCCCCCGGGCCGCGTTCGCCCCGGTCTTCGCATCGGCGGGAGGAACCGTCGCGTGGGTGGCGGATAATCCCACCGCGCCAAAGAGACGCCGCGGCCCCCCATTCCTTGGGGAGACCGCGGCGGCGTTCTGCAGAGGCCTGGGCCGGAGGCTCAGCTCCCGATGCGATCGAGGCGCCGGATCTTCACCGCGAGGCGGGTGAGATCCTGGTTGATCTTGGCGAAGTGGACCTTGTCCTTCTCCTCCTCGATCTGCTCGTCCAGCTTGGCGAGCCCCTTCTTGGCCTCCTCGAGGGCCTGCTTGGAGGAGGAGGCGATCCAGTCGGTGGCCATGATGGCGGCGTGGCGGGCCTCGAGCTCGCGATCGGAGAGGGCCTTCATCAACGGGCCGATCGCCTTCGGATCGTTGATGCGGCCGAGCTCCATGGCGGCGCGCTCGCGGACCATGGGCACCTCGTCGCCCAGCTTGGCGATCCAGCAATCCGTGTCGGCCTTGCATTCGGCGGCGGCGACCAACCGCGGCTTGTTCTCGCTGAGGATCTTCACCACGTTGCCGGCCAGCTCGTCGCAATGCTTCTGTGCGTTCTCCTTGGACTTTGCGTCGTAGTCGAGGCCCTTCATGCAGGCGGCGGAGGAGAGCGCGGGCTCGGCCGCCTCCCAGGCCGTCCATTGCTCGAGGGTCTTCTCGTCGCCTAGGCGGGAGAGCGCGAGGTAGCAGCCCTTGCGGGCGTGGGCGGACTTGTCCATCACCTCGCCCTTGAGCGCGCAGGCGGTGAGGGCGGGGAGGGCCTTGGCGTCGCCGATGGCGACCAGCGCCGAGGCGTAGACGGCGCGGACGTTGCCCTCGTCCTCCTGGAGGCCCTTGACCAGCGGGGGCACCGCCTCGGTGGCGCGCATGCGTCCGAGGACCTCGGCGGCCTGCCGGCGCACGATCAGCACGCGGGTGTCGATGGCGTTCTCCGAGCCGGGGAGCGAGTAGTCGAGGTGCTTGACCAGGGTGGGGATCGCCTGCCGCTCGTTGAGATCGCCGAGGACCACGGCGGCCTTGGCGTAGAGGGCCTCGCGGTAGATGTCCCGCTCGTCGGCCCACTTGTTGAGCTCCTCGTCCTTGCCCTCGAGCACGGCGAGGAAGGGCGCGGCGGCGGCCTTCCCGATCTGGTAAGCGGCGTAGGAGGACTCCGAATAGAAGGAGACGCCTTTCCGCTCTTCGAAGAAGCCCTTCTTGATGGCGGGGACCGCCTTGGGATCGCCGATGTTGCCCAGGGCCTGGATGGCCTTCTTGGTGACGTAGGTCTCCTCGGAGTCGTTCATGGCGACCTCGGAGAGCTGATCGATCGCGCGGGGATCCCCCAGATCGCCCAGGGCGTTGATCGCCGCCACCTTGGCGAAGGAGTCCTTCGACTTGGCGACGAGTTGGAGCAGGGGCTCCACCGCGGCCTTGTCGCCGAGGACGCCCAGCGCGTCGGCGATGGCCTTGTTGGCGGCGTTGGCGTCCTTGCTCGTCTTGTCGGCGCCGACGCCGACGCCGAGGTCGATCGCGTCGATGAGGGCAGGGACCGCGGCGGTATCGCCGAGCTTGCCCAGGGTCTTGGCGGCCTCGGCCTTCACCTCACCGGGTGCGGAGAGGAGTGGAGTGATGGCAGGGACCGCGACCTTGTCGCCGATCTTGGAGAGCTTCACGAGCGCGTCCATCTGGACGCGCTGCTCCTTGGAGCCGAGGTTCTTGAACCAGGTCTCGGCCTTTTCGGGGTCGGACTTGGTACAGGCGAGAGCGAGGGTCGCGCAGGCAAAGGCCGATGCGACACGGAGGGAAAGCCGCATGAGAGCCCCCTTTCCAAGGGAAAAGGCGTTTGATGTATCTGGTCAAGACATACACCCCTGGCGCAGGGGCGGTCAATCGTCAGCTGACGGCGTTGGATGGTGAACAAACCCGAAATCGGGGCCTTTGGGACAGGCGCAGATGCCCAAGGCCGGTCGTACGACGGCCGCCGCGGGAGACGCTCCCCGATCAGAGGGCGTCATCGCCGGTCTCGCCGGTGCGGATGCGGATCACCTCGTCCACCGGGAGGACGAAGATCTTGCCGTCGCCGATCCGTCCGGTTCGGGCCGCCTGCTGGATCGCCTCGACCACGGGGCGTACCCGATCGTCTGCGACCACCACCTCGATCTTCACCTTGGGGAGGAAGTCGACCACGTATTCGGCGCCGCGGTAGAGCTCGGTGTGGCCCTTTTGCCGGCCGAAGCCCTTGGCTTCGAGGACGGTGATCCCGTGGACCCCGACCTCGGCCAGGGCCTCCTTGACCTCGTCGAGCTTGAAGGGTTTGAGGATGGCCTCGATCTTCTTCATATGCCCACCGGCCGCGCCTCCGGCTCGCAGAGCCTCCTACGTGCGGCTGGGCTGAGGGGTCTTGGCCGCGCCGTGCTGCAGGAAGAGGTCGAACTCCTGGGACGGCACTGTGAAGGCCGCGAGCTGTACGGCAAAGTGGCCGCCAGGGTAGCTGACCAAGGTGCTCTTCTCCTCGCCGGGGAAGAGGCGGAAGGATCCCCTGCCCTTGCTGAGCCTGCCCGGGATCGTGAGCTCGAAGGCGATCTCGTAGCTGCCGTCCCGCTGCCACTCGGGCTGGAGGACCAGGCTCATCCGCGGCATCTCCAGCTTGCCGGGCTCGGAGAGGGTCATCTCCACGGGGACGCCGCAGACGCCGAGGAGCTTCGGCTCCGCGAGGATGGTGCCCTCGTCGTCGGCGATGGACATGGAGAAGAAGAGCTTCTCGTCGAGGCTCCTGGAGCTCTGCGTCGCGACAGTCTCGGCGGGAGACGAGCCGAAGACCGAGGCGGAGGTGGCCAGCAGCACTGCGATCAGGGCAGGTGCGATGCGTCGATCCACGTCGTCCTCCTCCGCCGGCCCGATGGACGGCCAGCCGTCGCCCCCGCCTCTCGGGAATGGAAGGGCGGGTCGATTGGATCCGCCATTCTATCCACCAACCTACCGATTGATCAACGCGAAGCGGCGAAAGGCCCGGATCACCCGTGGTCGTGGTACCGTCGCCTCCCGTGGCCGACTGCCGGCCGCGGCCCCCCTGCGCTCCTTGGATACCCTCACCCACACCCTCCTGGGGATCCACCTCTCCAGACTCACGCCGTTCCGGGGGGTCCCGGAGCGCGTGGCGGTCTGGACCTGTGTGGCGGCGGCGAACGCTCCGGATCTGGAGATGCTCGGCAGCCTGGGCGGGGGGACCTCCTGGCTCTTCGGGCAGCAGGGGCTCAACCACTCCCTGCTCTTCGCGGCCTTGGCCGCGCCGCTGATCGGTCTCGGCGCGGGGCTCTCCTCGCGTCGATCCCTGCGCGGCCTGCTGCCGGCGCTGATCGGCGTAGCCGTGGCCGGGCTGGCAGGGCACCTCGTCCTGGACGGCTTCACCAGCGTGGGCGTCCCGCTCCTGGCGCCGTTCTCCCCTGCGAGGTTCTCGCTTCCCTGGCTCTTCCCAGTGGACGGCTGGCTCTGGGTGATCCTGGGTCTGCCGCTGCTCTGGGGGGCCTGGAAGCGGCGGCGGGGCCCGATCCCCGAGCGAGCCCTGGCGAGGCTGAGCGCGGCGAGTCTGGTCGCCCTCTCCCTCTACGTCACGAGCTGCTCCCTGGCCCGGGAGCGCGCCCGCTTCGCTGCGCTGGCGCACCTCCCGGAAGGGGTGGGCGTAGCCCAGGAGGTCCTGGCCTTTCCGGCTCCCTACGGCCCGCTGATCTGGACCACCCTGGTGCGCACCGACGAGCAGCTCTGGGTGCGGGGCTTCGCCTCGGTGCTCACCGGCGGCGTCTCGCCAGGGGGGACCTTCTCCACCGGCCGCGAGGATCCCCGGGTGCAGATCGCGTTGGAGACGGAGGTGGGACGGCGCTACGGATGGTACGCCCAGGCACTCTATCGGGCCGGGGCGACCGAGCTTTCGGATGACGGCAGCTACGAGGTGGCGCTGGGCGATCTCCGCTTCAGCGACCCCTTCTCCGACACCCTGCCCAAGGTGCTCTGGATGCGGATCGGCCCGCATTTCGAGGTGGAAGATCACGAGGTTCGCAGCGCGATCCTCCCCAGGTAGGAGCCCCGATTTTCTTTTGGATTTCAGCGGTCGTTGGGCTAAAACGCCAAGGACCTGACACTTTAGACGAAGGCCCCCCTGACGATGTTCGATTGGCTTTATAGGATCGCCTCCCGTGACCTGGCGATCGACCTCGGTACGGCCAACACCCTGATCTACATCCGGGGGATTGGGATCGTATCGAACGAGCCGTCGGTGGTGGCGGTCCAGCAGGACTCCCGAGGCGTCAAGAAGGTCCTCGCCGTGGGCAAGGAGGCGAAGGAGATGCTGGGGCGGACCCCCGGCAACATCGTCGCCATCCGCCCGATGAAGGATGGCGTCATCGCCGACTTCGAGATCACGGCGGCGATGCTCCGCTACTTCATCCAGACGGCCCACAACCGCAAGGCGCTGGTCCGCCCCAGGATCATCATCGGCATCCCGTCGGGGATCACCGAGGTGGAGCGGCGGGCGGTGCGGGAAGCGGCGGAGAGCGCCGGCGCACGGGAGGTCTACCTGATCGAGCAGCCGATGGCGGCGGCGATCGGCGCGGGCCTGCCGATCACCGAGCCCTCCGGCAACATGATCGTGGACATCGGCGGCGGCACCAGCGACGTGGCGGTGATCAGCCTCGCAGGCATCGTCTACTCGCGCAGCGTCCGCGTGGGCGGCGACAAGATGGATGAGGCGATCATCCAGCACATCAAGCGAAAGTACAATCTGCTCATCGGCGAGCGTACGGCGGAGCTGATCAAGATGGGCATCGGGACGGCCTTCCCCACCGAGGAGGAGCTGACCATGGACATCAAGGGCCGCGACCTGGTGGCCGGCGTACCCCGGACGCTCACCGTCTCGTCCAACGAGATCCGCGACGCGCTCTCCGAGCCGATCAACGCCATCGTCGAGGCGGTGAAGGTCACGCTGGAGCGGACCCCGCCGGAGCTCGCCGGCGACATCGCCGATCGCGGCGTGGTCCTGGCCGGCGGCGGCGCGCTACTGAAGAACCTCGACACGCTGCTGCGCGAAGAGACAGGCCTGCCGGTCTTCCTCGCGGAAGATCCGCTCTCGGCCGTGGTGATCGGCGCCGGCAAGGCCCTCGACGAGCTGGAGATCCTGCGCCAGGTCTGCGCGCAAGCTTGATGGCCTGTGAATGAGCCAAAGACGCTCAGTGGGTTGGACGTGGGCGGCGCAAGGGGGACTTCTCGCGCGGAGCGCAGCTGAGGGAATCGGTCCACTCCCTGAAGGGGCGATTCGCTCGAAGGCTCTGCTTCCTCTTGGGGGTCCGAAGTAAAGGGCCTCCATCCTTTTGAGCGATCCGGCCAAAGCGTGGATCGCGGGAGTTTTCGATGCGACGCCTCTCCGCCTGGGCCCTGCCGCTCCTCTGCCTCAGCCTGCTGCCGCTCGGCGGCTGCGCGTTCCTGCGGGCGATCACCGGTGGTGTGCAGCCGGAGCTGACTTTCCGTGAGGTCCGCTTCACCGGCTGGTCGCTCGATCAGGTGCAGCTCGACCTCGTCTACGAGCTCGACAACCCCTACGACGTGCCGCTGAAGCTGGCGGAGGTGGCGTATCAGCTCGAGATCGAGGGGAAGAAGGTCCTCTCGGGTGCGCCGAAGCAGGGCCTCCAGATCCAGGCGCGGAGGAAGCAGGAGCTGGTCTTCCCGGCGTCGGTCCACTTTCTAGATGTGATTCCTACGGTGAAGGCGCTGTTCACCAAGTCCAGCCTGGGCTATCGGGCGAGCGGGAGGCTGGGGGTGAGCACGCCGGTGGGGGTGGTGGGGATGCCGATCTCCAAGACCGGGCTGATCGAGGTGCCGAAGCTGCCTTCGGTGGACATCGCCAGCGTGTCGATGCCGAAGAAGGGGCTCACGGACGCGACGCTCTCGGTAGGCCTCGACGTCACCAACCGCAACGCCTTCGCGCTGCCGGTGACCGGCGTCGACTACGCGCTGCAGCTCGCCGGCGCCAGCGTGGGAGGCGGCAAGGCCAAGGGCGCCATGCTCCAGCCTGGGGAGAAGCGACGGATCGAGATCCCGGTGGGGGTGAACCTCGTGGGCGCCAGCCAGGGCCTGCTCTCCCTCGTCGCCGGAAAGCCGGCGGACGTCGGCCTCAAGGGTCAGCTCGGCCTCGGCAAGGTCGAGGCGCCGCTGGATCTCAAGAAGCGCCTCAGCCTGAAGTAGGACGCCGCGCGATCAGCGGGACGACGAGGGCTTCGTGGTGGGGGATTTCTTCGCCGCCGACTTGGGGGTCTTCGGCTTGCGCGGGGCTGAGGACGGGCCAACGAGGATCTCGAGCCAGGCGGTGAAGGCCGGGCTCTCCACCAGCTCCCGCATCCGCCGCAGCATGGTGTCGTGGCCCAGCTCCATGAAGCTCTCCAGGAGGCCGAGGCGCTCGAGGACGTCGCGCAGGGGATGGGCCGCGTCGGGCGCGAAGATCGCGTCGATCACCTCCGCCAGCTCGTCGGCGGCGTCGTCGCGGTCGACCCAGGACGAGAGGCTGCGGCGTACGATCTCGGAGACCACCCGCGGCTCGCTGCGCTCGAGCTCCTCTGCGATCTCCGCCGCCTCCAACTCGAAGATCCCGTCGACCAGCGCTTGCCGCAGCCGCGCCTGATCGCCGGCGGACGCAGGGTCGCAGAGGAGATCCGCGAGGCGATGCATCACCCGGGAGAGGGCGGCGTCGGCGAAGTCGGAGGCCTTGCGATCGAGCTGCCGCTCCAGCTCGTCCGACACGGCGCCCACCACCTCGGTGGCCATGGCGGCGAAGGCGCCTCGGCTCGCCTTGGCTCGCTCGCGGGCCATCTTGCCGAGGCCGCCCAGGCCCCGCGCAAGGGGATTCTCCACCACCGGGGCCCGGAGCTTGCGGCCGAAGGCCAGCAGCTCGTCCGCGAGCAGATTCCGCAGAAGCGCCCGGACCGGCTCCCTATCAAGGAGAAAGAGGGTGACCTCCCGGCTGGGCGTATAGCGCCGCCCCGCCAGCTCGGTGCACGCCTCCTGCAACTCGGTGGGGACGAGCTCACCCAGGGTGGTGCCGCCGCGCGATCGCAGCCAGGCGTGGAGCTCGGTGATCCGCACCAGGAGCCAGGCCTCCGCGGCGTCCGAACCCAGCCAGGCGCGCAGCCCGGTGCGGACCACGTCGGAGAGGAAGCGGGAGTCGATCAGCTCGCCGAGCGGCGTGCCCAGATCGTGTTCCAGGGCCAGGGTGGCCAAGCGATCCAAGGGGCTCCCAGCGGCATCTGCACGGAGCCGGGCGAGGATGGTGTGGGCTTCCACGAAACGATGACTTTCTCGGCTATGCCGCACACGTCGGCATGGGAAACGGCGGCGGACCAGAGGCGTCCCTGCATCTCTTCACGAGCCCTCAATCTATCGACACCCGACGCCAGCGTCGACAGCGGAAGGCTCACTCGCGCCGGCTCCAGCCCGGCTCCAAGGGCCCTCGCCTTCGCCCGGAACGTCCTCGTCCGCGATGTTCGAATCTCCCGCAGAGGAATCGGATCGTTCGCCGCAGTAGGCAGGGTACCTGCAACAGTCTCCTAGAAGCGGGCCCTTGGAGTTCTCATTCACACGGGTCCAGCCCGGCTCCAGCGCCCTTCGCCTTCGCCCCTCTCGGCATGAAGCGGGGCTTCTCGGAGAAGGCCTCGGCCCATGAGCCGCCGAGGGCCTCCTCTTCCATTGGGATGCGGGCACGGAGGAGGACGAGATTGGCGGCGCCGAAGGCCGCGGCGGTGAGCCACCCGCCGTGGATGATCGGGACACAGAGGAGCTCGAGGCTCACCGCCACGTAGTTCGGATGCCGCACGAAGCGATAGGGCCCACGGGTGATGGGAGGCGCGCCGGGAACGACGATGATCCGGACGTTCCAGCTATCACCCAAGGATCGCACGGCCCAATAGCGCAGGCCCTGGGCGGCGGCGCCGCCGACGATCGCCAGAGGCCCGACCACGGGCGGAAATGATCGCTTCAGCAGGAGCACCTCCGCCGCACAGGAGACGAGGAAGAGAGTATGTACTGACGCCATGAACTTGAAGTGTTGCCTGCCGATCTCGACGCCGCCCCGCTCGAAGGCGCGCGCGGCGTTGCGCCTCGAGAGCCAGAGCTCGAAGAGTCGCTCGGTAGCGAGCAAGGCGAGGAATCCCAGATAGAACGAGCGGCTCACCATCGCAGCAGCGCCAGCTCGGTGCCGAAGCCCGGGCCCATGGCGAGGAGGAGGCCCAGGTCGCCGGGCGAGGCCTCTTCCATGGCCTCGGCGAGGACCAGGAGGACCGAGGCGGACGAGAGGTTCCCGACCTTCTCCAGGGTGCGCCAGGTGCGGGCGAGGGAGGTCCGTGGGAGGTCGAGGGTCTGCTCCATCGCCTCGAGGACCTTGGGGCCGCCCGGATGGCAGATCCAATGGCGGACGTCGCTTCGCCCGACGTGGTGATCAGCCAGGAAGGCGTCCACGTCGGCGCCGAGCCTGGAGCGGACGAGGTCGGGGATGGCTGCGGAGAGCATGATCCGGAGGCCGCCATCGACGAGATCCCAGCCCATCACGGATTCGGTGTCTCGATAGAAGATGGAGCGCGTCGCGACGATCGAAGGCCCGGAGCGCCTTCGGCCGCCCCCTCCCAGGACCGCGGCTGCCGCGCCGTCGCCGAAGAGGCCCGTGGCGATCGCGTTGGCCACGGAGCGATCGTCGCGCTGCATCGTGAGGGAGCAGAGCTCCACCGAGATCAGCAGCGCGACTTCGTCGGGGGCGCCGCGAAGCGTGTCGGCGGCGCGGGCGATCCCCGCGACACCCGCCGCGCAACCGAGGCCGAAGATCGGCGTCCGCTTCACGTCGGCTCGGAGGTCGATCCGGTTCATCAGGAGCGCGTCGATGCTAGGCGTCGCGATGCCGGTGGTGGAGACGAAGAAGAGGCGATCTACGTCCCGCGGCGAGAGATCGGCCTTCAGGAGGGCGTCGATCGCTGCCCGCTCCCCCAGCTCGGTGGCGCTGCGGATCCACGCGCGGTTTGCCTTGGCGAAGGTGTCGAGCTCCTCGTACGCCGCCAGCGGGAGCGCGAGGTGACGTCCTTCGACCCTCACCGCGCGGTGGAGCTGCCGGAGCCGATTCACGTTGAAGTGCGTCTGGGCCCAGCGCTCGCTCAAGAGGGCGGAGACCTCCTCTTGGGCGACGTAATGCGGGGGGAGCGCGCTGCCGGCTGCCAGGAGCGTCGGAGTGGAGAGGGGGATGTCCATGGACCACCGGAGATGGGAGGGAGCGAGGCTGCCCCGAGATCCTGCACCAGCGGATGGCGGGAGCGCCTGCCCCAGACGGGGGCCGCGTGACCTCCCGCCGACATGTCGGGCCGGTTGGAAGACCTCCGCTCGAGGCAACGTGGAAGGGGCTCGCTTCCGCGAGCGATCGCCCAGCGCCAGGCGCGCGAGCCAAGCGACTCGCCCCAGTTGCACGATGGCCTGAGAGGACACAGACTTCGATGCCGACCTTGAAGAGCGGTTCGTTTTCGCTCCTCGAACGGTCGTGTTTGGGAGGGGACGTCGAATCCAGGAGTGGCGCCGAGCCGATTGGACCCGCGCGAACGAGAGATGAACGGGACCGAGCGAGAGACGTCTACGGCCCCATCGGATTCCGCCCGCGCGGCGGACATCCTTGGCGCGGTGCGCTTTGCCGCCGAGAGCTTCCTCACCGACCAGGAGATCGGCGAGCGGATGGACGAGGTCCTGGCCGCTCTCGGCGCCGCGGCGGACGTGAGCCGGGTCTACGTCTTCGCCAACGAGCTGGCGGCGGACGGCGATCTGATCACGAGCCAGCGCTACGAGTGGGCGGCGCGCGACGTCTTTCCGCAGCTCTCCAATCCGCTCATGCAGCGGATGAGCTATGAGCGCCAGGGCCTCGAGCGATGGTCCGAGACCCTCTCGCGGGGGGACGTCTATGAAACCCGGCAGGGGCGCTTCACGCCGGCGGAGGAGAAGTTCGCGAGGCCCCAGCAGATCCAATCGATGCTCTTCGTTCCGCTCTTCGTCGAGGGGAGCTGGTGGGGCTTCATGGGCTTCGACGAGGTCCTGGCCCCACGCGAATGGGGCGCCGAAGAGGTGGACGCCCTCCGGGCGGCGGGGAGCATCCTCAGCGCCGGGATCCAGGGACAGCGCGCCAGGCGGGAGAGACAGCGGCTGCTGGATGAGCAGCGCGCCTTCGCCGAGGCGGCGTGGCGGCGGGCCGCCGAGTGGGAGGCCGTGCTCTCCTCGATGGTCGACGGCGTGCTGGTGATGGACACCGAGCAGCAGATCACCTTCGCCAACG
The DNA here is from genome assembly GCA_040391605.1 of Vulgatibacter incomptus. Taxonomy (GTDB): domain Bacteria; phylum Myxococcota; class Myxococcia; order Myxococcales; family Vulgatibacteraceae; genus Vulgatibacter; species Vulgatibacter incomptus_A. The sequence continues at coordinate 34,172 of JBEBXK010000005.1, read as the reverse complement.
AAGGTGCCCGGCGGATCATGGGTGCGCAGCGAGCGGAAGATCTCCTGCGCCCTTGCTCGGAGTACGTGATCTTCGCGGAGATGTTGGACATGGCGGGGCGCCACCTCGACATCTCCGACCTCCCCCCCTGCCGGGCCCTGCGCGGCGAAGACGTGGACAACGTAGGCATGCAGCTCGTGCTGCGATCCACCAGGGAGCGGAAGTTCATTCGGGTGAGCTCGGCGCCCAATCGGGACTCCGCCGGGGTGATCATCGGGGCGGTGGCCCTGATCACGGACGTCACTGAGGCCGTGGAGTTCAGCCGCCTCAAGGATCAATTCGTCCGGGTGGCGGCCCACGAGCTGAAGACGCCGGTGGCGATCATGAAGGGCTACTCCCAGCTCGCCCTGCGGGTCGCCGATGAGATGAGCGCGACGCAGCAGGAGCGGCTCCAGGCCATCGACCGCGGCGCGGATCGCATCGACAGGATCATCCAGGATCTGCTGGGCGTCTCGCAGGTCTACGCGGAGGGTTTCCGGCTCTCGCTGAAGCGCGCCGATCTGCGGGATCTTACGGTGGCCGCCATCGGCGCTGCGGCAAAGGAGTTCCCGGATCGCCGGATCGAACTCGACGCCTCGGAGCCCGCGATGGCCAACGTGGACACCGATCGGATCGAGTATGTGCTGCGGAGCCTCCTGGACAACGCGATCCGCTACTCGCCGGCGGGTGGGCCGATCGAGGTAGAGGTCTCCACGGGCGACGTGGGCGACTCCCACCTCCAGGGCACCGACGCCCCCCGCGCGGTGACGATCTCGATCGGCGATCGAGGGGTCGGCATCCCGCCGAGCAAGCAGGCCTTCGTCTTCGAGCCTTTTTTTCGCGCTCACACGGATACGCCTTACGATTATGGAGGGATGGGCGTCGGATTGTTCACCTCCCGGGAGATCGTCCGGCAGCACGGCGGTGCCATATGGTTCGAGAGCGTCGAAGACCGAGGCAGCACCTTCTATGTGCAGCTCCCGTCCGGAGGTGGCGATGAGCGCGGCGCCCAAGGTGCTGATCGTGGATGACGATCCGGATCTCCTGGCCCTGATGGCGGAGACCCTGGACCTGGAAGGCTATCGGGTGGAGTCCGCCGTGAACGGCGCCAGGGCCCTCGACAACGTCTCCCGCGGGATGCCGGATCTCATCCTCCTGGACATGAAGATGCCGGTGATGGACGGCAAGGAGTTCACCAGGCGGTTCCGCGAGGCCCACGATCACCAGGCGCCGATCGTCCTGGTGACCGCGGCGGCGGACGCGGGACGGAGCGCGGCGGAGATCGGGGTCAACGGCTGGTTGGGGAAGCCCTTCGATCTGGACGCCCTGCTGGACGTGGTGGCCCGCGAGGTCCAGGTGGCGCAGAACGACGACGCCAACCGGCCGTAGGCCCGAAGACCCGGGCATTCGTCTGATCGGAGCTGACGCGACCCGGTGGTCGCTTTGGGACACGATGAGCCGCGGTGACCGTTTCGGGATACGCGGAGCCCCGCCGCTCGCGGGACAGGCGGGCTCCTCGTTGCCCCAAGGCGCCCCCTTTACTTCATCGCGGTGCGGAAGACCCAATCCCAGACCGGGCTGGAGACGCCGAAGTTCTTGCCCTCGTAAGCCTTGTTGAAGTGGTGCCGCGCGTGGTGGGTCTGGAGCTTGCGAAGCCACGGGGCCTTGAGCTTGCCGTGATGCAGGTAGTAGTGCATCAGGTCATAGGTCATGTAACCGAGCGCGAAGCCGCCGTGGAAGATCCAAACCTTCGGTCCCAGGAAGAGCCAGAAGCTCAGGCCGAAGAGCAGGAAGAGCGGCAGGCTCGCCGACGGAGGCATCACGAGGCGGAAGCGATCCTTGGGCCATTTATGATGCACGCCGTGCATCATGAAGTGCATCTTGGGTCCCCAGGATGTCTTCGGTTCCCAATGGAAGACCAGCCGATGGAGCCAGTACTCCATCAGGGTCCAGACCACGACGCCGCCGAGGAAGAGCCCGACCCCCTCCCAGAGGCCCACGTTGTGCCGGCTGATCCCGTAGGCGACCAGACCGATCACGATCGGAACGTATACGTAGGCGACGATCAGAAAATGTGTGCGCGAGACGCTGTCCAAGGCGCGGCTCTTGAACATCGGCGGGGATTCCGGGCTGGCCCTGGGGAACAGCATGGCGACCTCCGCCCATAGTCTGGGCATAGATCGCAGGATCGCTCAGCCCCCCGCCGATCAGCGAGCGGGCGCTCGATCGATCGCAGAGCGAGGACTCCTCGGCACTTGCTCCTCGGACTCCGATCTCTTTCTCTCAGCGCTGCTGCGACGAGAGGCCCGAACGCCTGGCCCCTAGAGCTATCGGTCACCCGCCGTCTTGACGGGCTGGAGCTCGTCGACGATCCGCTGGGCGGGGTAGATCTTTCGGAGGGCCTCGATGATCGCCTGGCTGTGTACGGCCACCGCGCGATTCACCGCCGGATCGAAGCCGTAGGAGCCGCCGAGGGAGGGGAGGTTTCCGTCGAAGATCAGGCCGATCACCTCGCCCGCCTGGTTCACCACGGGTGAACCGGAGTTTCCGCCGACGATGTCGTTCGAGCTGACGAAGTTCATCGGCGTGGAGAGGTCGATCCGCCCCTTGGCCTTGGCCTCGAGCCAGCTCGGCGGCAGCGCGTAGGGATCCGCGCCGGTGGCCCTCTCGAAGGTGCCTCCCATCCGGGTGATGGGATCGATGGCCTTGCCGTCCTTCTCCCAACCCTCCACCAAGCCGTAGGAGAGACGAAGGGTGAAGGTGGCGTCGGGGTAGACGCTGGTGCCGTAGGCGTCGAACTTCGCCTTGGCGATCAGCTCGCCGTTCTTGCGGCTCACGGCGTCCACGGAGCTCTCGTAGCTGGCGCGGATGGCTCGGGCGTCGTCGTCCAGCCGGCGGGCCAGGAGGATCATGGGATCCTTCGAATTGGCGATCGCCTGGGCGCCTCCCTCGTACAGGGCCTTGCGCACCTTGGGATCCTGCAGCTTCGTCCCCTGGATCAGCCGCTTGGCCAAGGCCTCGGGCGAGTCCTTGCCCAGGGTCTTCACCACGAAGGGATGGTCGGTGCCGAGCGCCTCCCGCAGCTTGGTGAGGCTGAAGCCCAGCATCGCCTCCTCGAACTCCGGGTAGATGGGCGCGGCGCTGAAGAGACGCGCTTCCACGGCGGGGAGGTTGGCGTCGCCCAGCTCGCGGAGGCGCTGCTCGTTGGGCTTGGGCCTCTCATCCGCCGCCCGAACCAGCATCCTTGCGTGGGAGAAGAGGGTGGATTGGAAGCCCCACGGCCTGCCGCCGCCCTCGAGGTAGACGAACTCGTCGAGGAGGTTGCGGTAGTCGCGCTGCGCGTCGGCGATGGCGTCCCAGGCGCCGCCATAAGCTGCGACCCTGGCGGGATCCTCCGCCACCCAGCGCCTGAGTTCGTTCTCCTCGGCGACCTTGCTGGCGAAGAACTCCTTCTCCACCAGCGCGTCGCGCATGCCCTTCATCGCCTTCACGCTGTTCTCCACATAGAAGAGCATGGTGTTGGCGGTGCGACGCTGCTCGGCGCCGCGGTTCTGGTACTCGCCGAGCATGCCCCGCTGCTCCGAGAGGTAGAGCAGGCGGCGGGGGAGGAAGACGTCCCGCTGGAGCTCGAGCTGCGCCACGGTGAGCTGGCGATCGGTGCGGCCGGGGTGGCCCGACGTGAAGGAGAGCTCGCCGGCCTGGGCGCCCGCCTCCGACCAGCGCAGATAGTCCTCGAGCTGGGCGGGCTTGCCGTCGTCGTAGACGCGGAGGAAGGCGGCGTCGAGGTTGTAGCGGGGGAACATGAAGTTGTCGGGATCGCCGCCGAAGAAGGCGGTGGCGAGCTCGGGGGCGAAGACCAGGCGCACGTCCTGGAAGCGGCGGTACTTGTAGAGGTGGTAGCGGCCGCCATTGTAGAGGGTGACCACGTCGCAGCGGACGTCGTCGCCGGTAGAGCACTCCTTCTCGATGCGGGACAGCTCGGCGCGCTGGGCCTCTCCGAAGGCCTTGCCCTCCCGCCCCTTGGTGGCCTCCTCGATCCTGGCGGAGACGTCGGTGATGGCGAGGAGCTGGTTCACCTCGGTGGCGGGGCAGACCTGCTCATCGTCGAGGGTCTTGGCGAGGAAGCCGTCCTGCACGAAGTCGCGCTTCGCGGTGGAGAGCTGCTCCACGCAGCTGTGGACGCAGTGGTGGTTGGTGAGGACCAGCCCGGTGGGGGAGACGAAGCTCGCCGAGCAGCCGTTGGCCAGGCGCGCCGAGGAGAGGCGCACGTGATCGAGCCAGGGCTGATCGGGCTCGAAGCCATACTTGGCCTTCACCGCCGCGACGGGGACGTTGTCGAAGGTCCACATGCCTTCGTCCGCGTAGGCGGGGCTCGCTGCGATCAGGATCCCTAGGAGGGCGAGGCGCTTCATCTGATGATCTCCGTTGGCGGTCGGCGCCCCGATCGGAGCGCGCGACGAAGCCATTTTTGCAAAGAGGATTCCGCTACCGGGACGGTCGTCCTCCGTCAAGCCTGGATCGATCGCTGCGTCGACCGGTAGCTGCCGCCCTGGTAAACGCCGCCCAAGGAGCTGCCCCCAGCCACCTGCTGAAAAAGAAGCCGCCTTGGCTGCCGCCGTGATCGCTCGCGGCGCCCGCCTCACCACCTGCCGGAGGAGCCGCCGCCGGAGAAGCCGCCGCCGCCGCCTCGATAACCGCCCCCGCCGCCGCCCCTGCCACCGAAGCCTCCGCGACCGCCGCCGCCGAAGCCGCCTCGCCCCAGGGGGATCCCCAGCATCCGCGAGAGGAAGAAGGCGCCGGCGATGACGATGAGGAAGATCAGCAACTCGAGGGGGCTGGCCTCCTCGCCGCCGCGGGCACCCTTGCCCTGGCCCACGTCGACGTCCAACAGGCGGAGGGCCTGCTCCGCCCCGGCGCGCAGTCCCCCGCCATAGCCGCCCTCGCGGAAGGCGGGCGTGATGATCTCGCGGACGATCCGATTGGATTGGACGTCGGTGATCTCCCCTTCGATGCCGCCGCCCACCTCCATCCGCAGGGTGCGATCCTCGATGGAGACCACGAAGAGGAGGCCGTTGTCCTCCTTGGCCGAACCCAGCTTCCACTTCTCCCCCACCCGGATCGAGTAGCTCTCGATGGGCTCACCCTCGAGGGAGGGGATGAGGAGGAAGGCGAGCTGGGGGCCGTTCCCCCCGTTGGTGGCGTGGGCCGCCCTGGCCAGCTCCTCGAGGCGCACGCGCTCGGGCTGGCTGAGGACGCCGGCCTTGTCAACGACGGGCCCCGTCAAGGTGGGGACCGGGACCAGCGCGAGGACGAGGGCCCCCGCGAGCGCAGCGATCAAAAGCGGACCTCCGGTGCCTTATCGGCGTTCTCCGCCGTTGCGGTGAACTGGGGCTTGGGCTGCTTGTGATAGAAGAGCGAGTTGGTGAAGCTGCTGGGCGGCACGGTGATCTGGTTGTTGAAGTGCTGCACCGACTCGATGTAGCGGCGCCTGGCGATGGCAATGCGGTTCTCGGTGCCTTCGAGCTGCACCTGGAGATCGCGGAAGTTCTCGTTGGCCTTCAGATCCGGGTAGCGCTCCGCCACGGCGAGGAGCCGCCCCAGGGCGCCGCCGAGCTGGGCCTGGGCCTGCTCGAACTTCTTCATCGTCTCGGGGGTGAGCTGATCCACCTGGAGCACGGTCTGGGTCGCCGAGGCCCGGGCCTGCGTCACCGAGTCGAAGGTCTCCTTCTCGTGGGCGGCGTAGCCCTTGACCACGTTCACCAGGTTCGGGACGAGATCCGCCCGACGCTGGTACTGGTTCTGGACCTCGCCCCAGGCGGCGTCCACCTGGTTCTCGGCCTTGGGGATGGATTGGATCCCGCAGCCCGCGAAGAAGAGCGAGGCGACGAGGGCGATGGGCAGGACGATGCGTCGGTTGGTATCCACGCGACGCATTTTAGCGGCATCGGCGGCTGACGCCACCCGGAGTTTCGGATGGGCGCCCCGATCGGCGAGCGCTGCAGGCGGAAGGGCCATAGAATGAGCGCTTCACGAACCGCCAGAGGCGAGCGAACGCTGGAGCCGATCGCACGCTGCGCGCGTGAGGGGATCGCGTTGGCCTCGAGCGGCGGCGAGCTCTCATCCGCTCTGGCATCGGCGCTGGGAGCTTCGGAGGTCTACAGAGATCATGAAGGGTCGGCTGATCGTCCTCGGTCTGGGTGCGTTCCTCCTCTTGGGGATCTCGGCGCTCGTGGCGCTGATGGGCGTGCAGACGAGCGGGCCGCCGGCGTTCCTTCCGAGGGGGACGACGCCGGCCGATCTCCCGGATCCAGGGAGTCGCGGCGCCGCGCTGACCGCGCGCTATTGCTCGAGCTGCCATAGCGTCCCGCTGCCCTCGTACCACCTCGCCGACGATTGGGAGCCGGTGATCGTGGACATGGGGGCGCGGCGGATGTCGCGGGTGATGGCGCCGCTGCCGCAGCCGACGTCGACCGAGCATCGGGAGCTCGTGGCCTACTTCAAGCGCCACGCCCGACAGCCCCACGTGCCGGCGGCCGTCGATGCGGCCGCCTCGCCCGATGGGAACACGAAGATGGAGACGACGGAGTCCGGCGAGCAGGAGGGCCCGGCGCTCTAGGTGCCTGGTGTCGAAGCTCCCATCGCAGAAGAGACTCCGTTAGGCGGCGGTCAGCCGGGTCGTCGACCAGTAGACACACCGTCACGGAAAGCTTCACCAGCAGGCCCCTCGCGTAGTAGACCACCGAGGATGCGCCCAACCCTGATCGCCCTCGCCGTCGCCCTGCTCGTCCCCTTCGCCGCGTGCAAGAGCGCCGGGCCCCGCCCGGCCGCCGTCGTCAAAGACGAGGCTCGCACCGCCCCGCCCCTCCCCTCGATGGACATCGACCAGGGCGCGCTCGATCGCGAGGCCGATCCCTGCGACGACTTCTACCAATTCGCCTGTGGCGGCTGGATCGCCGCGACCCCGATCCCTCCGGACCGACCGGGCTGGTACCGCAGCTTCTCCGAGATCCAGGCGCATAACGAGCTGATGCTCCGGCGGATCCTGGAGGACTCCGCGGCGGGCAGGCTGAAGACGCCCTACGGCGAGAAGCTGGGCGCCTATTGGACGAGCTGCATGGACGAAGAGCACGCGCCCAAGGCGTCGCTGGCGACACTGCAGGTGGAGCTGGCCCGGATCGACGCCGTCCAGGACCGCAAGCAGCTCGCCACCGAAGTGGCCCGCCTGCAGTTCGGGGACGTCAACGCCTTCTTCGCCTTCGGCGCCGAGCAGGACTTTCGCGACGCGACCCAGATGATCGGCGGCGCCGATCAGGGCGGCCTGGGCCTGCCGGATCGCGACTACTACCTGAAGGAAGACGAGCGCGCGGTGGCGCTGCGCCAAGCCTATCAGACCCACGTGGCCCGGATGCTGGAGCTCGCCGGCGAAGAGTCCGCGCGGGCAGCGGCAGATGCACAGATGGTGATGGAGATCGAGACTGCCCTCGCCGCCGCGTCGCTGCCCAGGGTGGAGCGGCGCGATCCCTATGCGATCTACCATCGGATCGACCGCAAGGGCCTCGAGGCGCAGGCGCCGGCCTTCGATTGGAAGGCCTACTTCGACGCCCTCGGAATCGGTGACATCGAGGCGATCAACGTAGCGGTGCCGGCCTTCTTCGCTGGCTTCAACCAGGTGCTGGTGGTGACGGAGCTGCCGGCGCTGCGCGCGTATCTGCGTTGGCATCTGGTGGACACCGCCGCCCCCGCGCTTCCGGAGGCCTTCGTCCAGGAGGACTTCGACTTCAGCGCCGCCCACCTCACCGGCGAGGAGCAGATCCTCCCCCGTTGGAAGCGCTGCGTGGCTGCGGTGGACGGCGCGATGGGCGAGGCGCTGGCGCGCCCCTTCGTGGAGGAGACCTTCGGCCCCGAGGGCAAGTCGGCGGCGGTGGCGCTGGTCAAGGGGATCGAGGAGGCATTCCGCGAGAACCTCGACACCCTCGATTGGATGGACGAGACCACCCGCAAAGGAGCGCTCGAGAAGCTGCACACCATCGACAACAAGATCGGCTACCCCGATCATTGGCGCAACTACGACGCGCTGAAGGTGGAGAGGGTCTCGTACCTGGAGAACCGCCTGCAGGCGGCGCGCTTCGAGTCACGGCGGCAGCTCGCCCAGATCGGCAAGCCGGTGGATCGTTCGGAGTGGTTCATGTCTCCACCTACAGTGAACGCCTACTACAACCCGCTCCTGAACGAGATGGTCTTCCCCGCCGGGATCCTCCAATCGCCCTTCTTCCGCACGGCCGCCGCGCCCGCCGCCAACGCCGGCGCCATCGGCATGGTGATGGGCCACGAGCTCAGCCACGGCTTCGACGACAAGGGCCGCCTCTTCGATGCCGAGGGGAACCTGCGCGATTGGTGGTCACCCGAGGTGGCGGCTGCGTACACCGAGAAGACCCAATGCGTGGTGCAGCAGTACGACGCCTACACCGTGCTGGATGGGGTGCACCTCAACGGCAACCTTACGCTGGGTGAGAACATCGCCGACAGCGCTGGGCTCCGGATGTCGTGGAAGTCCTTCTCCGCCGGCCGAACGGATCTGGACGAGGAGGGGGCGTCGGGTTTCACGCCGGCGCAGCACTTCTTCCTCTCCTACGCCCAGGCCTGGTGCTCCAATCGGCGGCCAGCCTACGAGCGGATGCTGGTCACGGTCGATCCCCACTCGCCGCCGATCTTCCGGGTGAACGGCGCGGTCTCGAATCAGGCGGCCTTCCAAGAGGCCTTCCAATGCGAGGCGGGGAGTCCGATGGCGCCGGTGGATCGCTGCGTCGTCTGGTAGCGAGGGCCTCATGGAGCACGCGCATCGTGAGGGCGCGGCTCTGATCTGCCAGATGACAACACATCTCGTAAGGGTTCTGATCGGCGTCCTCTGCGCACCTCCTTGCTGGTGTTCGCGCCCTCAAGCGTGGCCGTCGCGCCCTCTCCAGCTCTTCATGGAGCCGTAGACGCCCAGGAGATCGGATACCCGATCGAAGGCGGCGCGGGGGAGGAGCGCGTGGAGGATCGGGGTGACCTTCACGAGGGCTGGCTCGAGGACGTAGAGGCGATTCGCCTGCACCGCCTCCACCACCGAGTCCACCACGTCGTCGGCCCGGAGCATCGGCATCAGCCGTGGGGCGCGGACCCCTTCGAACATGCCGGTATCGACGTAGCCGGGACAGACGATGGTGACGTGGAGGTGGTGGTGGCCGTTCACCTTCCACTCGGCGTGGAGGGCCTCGGAGAGGCCGATGACGAACCACTTGGTGGCGCAGTAGAGGGCCTGCTCCGGGACGCCGAGGAAGCCGGCGGCGCTGGCCATCTGCACCAGGTGGCCCTCTCGGCTCTGGAGGAGATCGGGGGTGAAGGCCTTGGTCATCCAATGCACTGCGGCGGTGTTCACAGCGAGCGTGCGGGCGTCGTCCTCATCGTCGACCCGCTCGTAACGGCCCCCCGTCACCACCCCGGCGTCGTTGACCAGCACGTCGATCGGGCCGCGGCGCACGAGCACTTCGCGGCGCAGCCCGGCGATCTCCTCCCGCCGCGAGAGATCGCAGCGAAAGGAGTGGGCGAGGTGGCCCGCGTGCCGTAGCTCGGCTTCGGCCACCTCCAGCCGTGCCTCGTCCACGTCCACCAGGATCAGCTCCGCCCCCAGGGCGGCGAAGCGCCGGGCCATACCCAGGCCCATCCCCTGCCCCGCCCCGGTGATGAGGACGCGCTTGCCTCGGATCTCGGTCATCTCGCCTCCTCCAAGCAAGCGGGGCGCCTCCCAAAGTTGGGCGACGCGGGCTTGCCGTCAAGGCGGGCTCCCCGGAGGATTGGCGGCTGGACGACTCGCGCAAACTCCGGTCGGGGCTTAAGCTCGAATCCATGCGTGATCAGGATCTCCAGCCCGGGACCTCCGACGACGACCGCTCCCGCGACGGCGCTGCCGACGCCGGCTCCGGGCGTCAAGCGGCTGCACCGAAGAGGAGGCGCGGGTGGCGGCGAATCGCGATGGACATCGGGATCGCCCTGGTGATCTTCGCCGCGATCACCGCGTGGCAGGGACGGCATCTGGTCTCCTCCGGCGAGGCGGCGCCCGCCTTCTCCCTTCAGGATCTCGACGGCGTGACCCACCGCCTGGACGAGCTGCAGGGGCGCAAGGTGCTCCTCTACTTCTGGGCCCCTTGGTGCGGGGTCTGCAAAGCCGTGACGCCCAACGTCGCCTCCATCGCCGCGTCGTCGGGAGAGTCGGTGGCGGTGCTCCCGGTGGCGATGGCGTGGCAGAGCCGCGAGGAGGTCGAGCGGACCGCGAGAGCCCACGGCATCGAGGGACCGGTGCTCCTGGGCGACGACGCCTTGGCCGAGGCCTACTCCATCCGAGCCTATCCGACCCTCTACATCCTCGACGCGAAGGGGAAGGTGCGGCATTCGTCCATCGGCTACACCACCTGGCTGGGACTCAAGCTACGGCTGCTCTAAAGCCTCCCCGCATGGTGGGGGCGATGTCTTCAAACGCCGCAGCGCTGCAGAGGGCGCCGGCTTCGCCGGCTCTGTTGAATCCGCGACACGCTCTTGGTAGGCAGTCCGATACCTCGCCCGGCTCGAAGGACCGGTGCCTTGTTCATCGGAGCCGGCTTGTCATCGAGAAAGGTCACGGCCGAGCTCATTCGGCCGGCGCTGCTGTGGTCGCTGGGCCACGGCCTGCTGATCCTCTGGTTCTTTCGCCACACGCTTCGCCACCTCGCTGGCGACGTGATCCCCACGCTCCAGCTGCCGCTCTTCATCGGCTTCGTGATCCAGGGCCTCTTCCTGGGTCTGGTCGCCTTCGTGGTGGCGCTCCCCCTCCTCGCGCTGCGGCGGGGGTTCGCGATCGCCGCGCCGCTGCTGATCAGCCTGATCACTGCGTTCTTCTATCTGGACTCCTTGGTGTACGAATTCCTCGGGTTCCACATCAACGGCCTGGTCCTCGCGGTGGCGATGCAGCCGGGCGGCGGACTCGCAGAGACCGGGCTCCCCGCTGGTGAGGTCGCGTTCCTCCTCGGCGGGATCGCCTTCTTCGTGGGTGTGGACACCTGGATCGGGAGCCTCTTCGTCCGACGTTTCGCCTCCACCGGACGGAGTTGGAGCTGGGCCTTGGCGATCCTCCTGCTCTGGGGTGCCGAGCGGATCGGATCGGCGGTCTTGATCTTCGCCGGAGGTCCCTCCGCCGAGCTCGCCACCACCACCCTTCCGCTCCAGCCGCTCCTCCGGATGAACCAGCAGCTCGCGAGGCTCAGCGGCCGCGAGCCAGTGCGGGAGCTGTCGTTGGGAGGCCTCCCCCAGGTGGGCACACCGATGGGCCAGCTCCGATCGACCGAGCTCACGTTGCATCACAGCCCTGACATCGTCTTCCTGCTGATCGAGAGCCTTCCGGTGGGACACCTCTCCGCGGAGACCATGCCCAACCTCAGCAGGCGGACGGAGGGCGGGACGAGCTTCACCCGCCACTACAGCGCCGCCGCCTCCACGCAATTCTCCCTCTTCAGCATCCTCTTCGGCCTCGACGCCCAGCGGCGGGATGCGGTGGTCGCGGCGGGGCGCACGCCGCTGCTCTTCCCCGCGCTCCAATCGAAGGGCTACGATCTCCGCTTCCTCGCGGCGTCGTCTGTCGACTGGATGGACCTCAAGGAGACGGTCTTTCGCGACGTGGCGGATGGCCTCGAGACCGACTACCGCGGCGACGGGCAGACGCGCGATCGGGCGATGATCGATCAGGCGAAGACGATCCTGGCCGAGGCGCCGGCGGATCAGCCCCTCTTCCTCTTCCTCTTCTTCGCCGGCACCCACTTCAACTACACCTATCCCGACGACGCGGCCCGCTTCGAGCCGGCGTGGGATGGCAGCGGGAGCATCAAGGCGTCGAGGATCGATCCGGGGCTGGTGCTGAACCGCTCGAAGAACTCGGCGTGGGAGGTGGACCGCAAGGTCGAGGAGCTGCTGCTGGCCTACGAGGCGAGCCGCGGGGCGAAGCCGCTCCTGATCGTCACCGGCGATCATGGAGAGGAGTTCAGCGAGGATCGCCTCGGCCACTCCAGCGACGTCAGCGTCGAGCAGCTCCATGTCCCGATGGTGATCTGGGACGAGACCCTGCCGCCGGGACGGGTGGACGTCCCCACCGGCCACGTCGACCTCCTCCCGACCTTGCTCTCGCTGCTGGGTGACGAGCACGATCCCGCCCTCTACTCCGATGGGATGCCCATGCAGCTCGCGCCTGCGGATCGATACGTCCTCTCCATCGTGGGGTGGACCCGTAAATTCGCGCTGATCGGAGAGGAGCTCAAGGTCAGCTTCCTCGAGGGCGACACCAGCCTCCGGGGGGTCCGCATCAGCGATCCCGATGATGGCCCGCTGCCCGACGGCGAGGCCCGCTTCGTCGCCGAGACGCCCAAGCTCCTCCGACGGCTGCGGGGCCAGAGCCAGCCGCGGGCCCTCTCCGTCGCGCCCTGATTCCGAAGCCCCACCTGGGATTGTGCAGCCGCCTTGGTGTATTAAGGCCGCATGAACGATCTGGAAATCGCCCAGGGAGCCACGCTCCGCCCCATCACCGAGATCGCCGCGCAGCTCGGCCTCGGCCCCGACGATCTCTTCAGCTTCGGGCCGCATATGGCCAAGGTCTTGCGGCCTCCCTCCCCTTCGCAGGGGAAGCTGATCCTGGTCACGGCGATCACGCCGACGCCTGCGGGCGAGGGGAAGACGACCCTCTCCGTCGGCCTCACCCAGGCGTTGGGTCATCTCGGCAAGAAGGCGGCGGTGGCGATCCGCGAGCCCTCGCTGGGGCCGGTCTTCGGGATCAAGGGCGGCGCCGCTGGCGGCGGCCGATCGCAGGTGCTGCCGATGGAGGAGATCAACCTCCACTTCACCGGCGACTTCCACGCGGTCACGGCGGCGAACAATCTGCTGGCGGCGATGGTGGACAACCACCTCCACCAGGGCAACACGCTGGGGATCGATCCCAGGCGGATCGAGCATAAGCGCGCGCTGGACGTGAACGATCGCGCGCTGCGCAAGCTCGTGATCGGGTTGGGGGGCACGGTGGACGGTGTGCCGCGCGAAAGCGGCTTCGAGCTGACGGTGGCCACCGAGGCGATGGCGATCATGGCCCTGGCCGAGGATCTCGAGGATCTGCAGGCGAGGCTGGGACGCATCCTGGTGGGATATACCTACGACGGCAAGCCGGTGACCGCGAAGGATGTGCAGGCGGACGGCGCCATGGCGGTGCTGCTCAAGCAGGCGCTCCATCCGAACCTGGTGCAGACGCTGGAGGGCCAGCCGGCCTTCGTGCATATGGGGCCCTTCGGCAACATCGCGCACGGCACCAACTCCATCCGCGCGACCAGGCTGGCCCTCGGCCTCGCCGACTACGTGGTCACCGAGGCGGGCTTCGCCACGGACCTCGGCATGGAGAAGTACTTCGATCTGGTCTGCCGCCAATCCGGCATCCGGCCGGCGGCCGTTGTGCTTCTGGCAACTGTACGTGCGCTGCGCCATCACGGCGGCGCGGCCTCCCACTCCCAGCCGGATCCGCAGGCGGTGCGAGCGGGCCTCGCGAACCTGGAGAAGCACGTGGAGAACGCGCGCCTCTTCGGCTTCAACCCGGTGATCGCGCTGAACCGCTTCGCCGACGACTCGGTGGAGGAGCTCGCGCTGCTGCGCGCCTGGGCCAAGGAGAAGGAGCTCTCCTTCGCCGAGGCGGACATCTGGGCCCGTGGCGGCGCAGGCGGGGTCGAGCTGGCAGAGGCCGTGCTGCAGGCTGCCGAGGAGCCGACCTCCCTCGAGCTGCTCTACCCGGTGGAGGCCTCGATCGAGGACAAGCTCCATCGGATCGCGACGGCGGTCTACGGCGCCGACGGCGTCGACTACACCAAGGCCGCCCTGGCCTCGATCCGCCGCGCCGAAGAGGAGGGCATGGGGCAGACGCCGGTGATCGTCGCCAAGGCCGCCGCCAGCCTCTCCGACGACCCCAAGCTCCGCGGCAGGCCGAGCGGCTTCCGGGTCACCGTCACCGACGTGAAGCAACGCCGCGGCGCAGGCTTCGTGGTGGCGTATATGGGCAGCATCAACACCCTCCCCGGCCTGCCCAAGGTGCCCGCCGCCAACCGCATCCACGTGGACGCCGACGGCGGCACCCGCGGCCTCTTCTAAGTAAAGCCCTACGATCGGCCGAGGCGCTCGATGAGGAGCGCGCGGGCGGCGGCGAGGTCGAATTCCGCCTGGACGCGGGAGGCCTCGGCCTGCTGCAGCGCGAGCTCGGCGTCGGAGAGCTCGAGGAGGCTGCCGAGGCCGGTCTCGTAGCGCCCCTCGGCGAGGCGCTGCTGCTCCCTGGCGCTGACGAGGGTCTCGTCCGCGGCATCCAAGGAGGCGTGGGCGGAGGCGATGGCGGCGAGGGATTGATCGAGCTCGAAGCGAACCTGCTGCTCCAGGGCGTCGCGATCGGCCTGGAGGCCGGTGAGCGCCGCTTCGGCCTGGCGAACCGAGGCGAGGGTGGCGCCGCCCTCGAAGAGGGGCCAGCTCAAGGTGACGCCGGCGAGCCAGGCGGGGCCGTCGAAGTCGTGGAAGGCGGGGCCGACGCCGTTGATGCTCCCGCTGGCGCCGACGGTGGGAAGGTAGCCGGCGCGGTTGGCGCGGCGGGTGTATTCCTGGGCGCTGATCCGCTGATCGATGGCCTTGATCTCCGGCCTCGCGTCGAGGGCCTCGGGGAGCAACTCGTCCAGCGGATCGCCCTCCCCCGTCACGGGCGGCAGGCTCTGGTCGGCTACCTCGAAGTCGCTGGAGCGGGGGACGCCCATGGCCTGCACCAGGGCGGCGCGGGCCACGCGATAGTCACCCTGCGCCGCGGCGAGCTGGGCGCGGGCGGTGCCCACGTTGGTCTTCGCCTGGGCGAGATCGTAGGGCGGCCGCTCGCCGAGCTCCACGAAGGCGCTCACCTGCTCCAGATGACCGAGCTGGTTCTCGTAGGTCTGCGTGGCCACCGAGAGGAGGGACTTGCGCGCCCTGGCGGTGAAGAAGGCCTGGCGCACGTTGGCGAGGACGGTGGCCTCCACGCTCCGCTCCCCCTCCTGCTGAGCGGCCTCGGTGGCGGACGATGCCCGCAGGCGGTTGGTGCTGCGGCCAAAGTCTGTGATGAGCTGATTCACAGACACACCTGCGCTGAAGGTCTGCCCCTGGGAGCGGACGAAGGAGCTGCCGAGCTGCACGCCGGGGCGATCCTGGTATTGCCAGCTGGCATCGGCGTTCACCTGGGGGAGGAGCGGCGCGCGGGAGAGCGCCACGCCGGCTGCGGCCCCCGCCGTGTCGGCCCGGGCACGCCGAAGGGAGGGGTGGTGCTCGCGGGCGGCGCGTACGGCCTGCTCCAAGGTGATCGTCTCGCCGCCCGCCGTGTCGCTGTCGCTCGTCATTGACTGCGCAGCGGCGGCCGTTGGGAGGGCCGTCGCCAGCGCCAGGATGAGAGAGCCAAGGAGGGCGAGCATCATTCGAACCTCAGGGCTTCGATGGGATCGAGGCGCGACGCCTTGCGCGCCGGGAAGAGGCCGAAGCCCACGCCGACCGCGGCGCTGAAGCCGATGGCGATGAGCACCACGTCGAGGCCCACCACGCTCGACCAGCCGAAGGAGCGCGCGATCCAGAAGGAGCCTCCGCCGCCGATGAGCAGCCCCAGGAGGCCGCCTGCCACCGAGAGGACGATCGCCTCGACGAGGAATTGCGCGAGGATCGCCGCGGGGGTGGCGCCCACCGCCATGCGGATCCCGATCTCCCGGGTCCGCTCGGTGACGCTGACCAACATGATGTTCATGATTCCGATCCCGCCGACCAGCAAGGAGACCGCCGCGATCGAGGCCAGCAGCAGGGTGAGGGTCTTGGTGGTGTCCTGCATCGCGTCCGCCATCTGGGTGAGGTTGCGGATCGAGAAGTCGTCGTCGCGTCCCTCCGGGATCCGATGGCGCTCCCGGAGCAAGGCGCGGATCTGCCGCTCGGCGCGGGTCGTATCCTCCGGCGACGCGGTCCCCACCATGAGGCTGCCCGCGATGGTGTGCTGGATGCCTCCGTCGATCCGGGCCTGGAAGGTGGTCGCCGGAACGTAGGCGGCGTCGTCGTTGTCCTGGCCGCCCATCGACTGGCCCTTCTGCTCGAGGAGGCCGATCACCTCGAAGGGCACGTTCTGGATCCGCACCCGCCGCCCCACGGGATCGACGCCGGGGCCAAAGAGCTTGTCGGCGGTGGTGCGGCCGAGGATCGCCACCCGCGCGGCGCCGTCGATCTCCATGGGCTCGAAGAGCCTGCCGCTCTCCACCGCCCAGGCGCGGATGTCGAAGAAGTCCGCGTTGGTCCCGGTGATCTGGGTGCTCCAATTCTGCTCTTCGCTGACGAGCTGGGCCACGGAGCGGAGCTGGGGCGCGACGAAGCGCACCGACGGCACGCTCACCCGGATGGCGTCGGCGTCGGCCCAGGTCAGCGTGGGCTGGCTGCCGAAGCCCGAGCGGGCGCCGCCCATGGAGCTGGCGCCCGGGAGGATCACCAGCATATTCGTGCCCATCGACGCGAAGGTCTGCTCCACCTGGAGGCGGGCCCCCTCGCCCATGGAGGTCATGGCGATCACCGAGGCGACCCCGATCACGATGCCGAGGACGGTGAGGAGGGAGCGCAGCTTGTTGCGCAGCAGCGCCAGCAGCGCGATCCGGATCGTCTCGAAGAAGCTCATGCCGAAGCCTCCGCCGCCACCGGCTCCTGGATCGTGTCGGAGGCGATCAGCCCGTCGCGGACCACGATCACCCGGGAGGCATAGGCGGCGACCTCGGGCTCGTGGGTCACCAGGATCACGGTGATCCCGGAGGCGCGCAGCTCCTGGAAGAGGGCCATGATCTCCACGCTGGTCTTCGAGTCCAGGGCGCCGGTCGGCTCGTCGGCGAAGATGATCCGAGGCTCGCCCACCAGCGCCCGGGCGATGGCGACCCGCTGCTGCTGCCCGCCGGAGAGCTGCTTGGGCTGGTGGTGGAGGCGCTCGCCCAACCCCATCCGCTCGAGGGCGGCCCGCGCCCTTGCGACGCGCTCTCGGGCGGGGAGGTTCCCACGGTAGATCAGCGGGAGCTCGACGTTCTCGATGGCCGTGGTGCGCGGCAGGAGCTGGAAGCTCTGGAAGACGAAGCCCAGGTGGCGGTTGCGGATCCCCGCCAGCTCGGCCGGCGACTTGGAGCCCATCTCCTCGCCGGCCAGGCGATAGCTGCCGCTGGTGGGGCGATCGAGGCAGCCCAGGAGGTTCATCAAGGTGGACTTGCCGGAGCCGGACGGGCCCATGATCGCGAGCATCTCACCTTCCGTCACATTGAAACTCACCGGCCCGAGGGCGCGGATCGCCAACCCGTCGAGGCGGAAGATCCGGCTGACCTCGTCGACGACGATCAGGGGGGCGCCCACGGCTACCTCCGCCCCCCGCCGCCCATCGGCAGCCGGACCGCGGGGCGGGAGCCGGCGGTCCGCACGTCCACGATGGCCCGATCGCCTTCGCGCGCCCCCTCGAGGATCTCGGTGTAGGTGCCGTCGGTGAGGCCGGTGCGGATCATGGCGGCCCGAGGCCCCTCTTCGCCCTCGAGCCAGATCGCGCGCTGCCCCTTGGCGGGAGGCGGAGGCTGGCGATCGGGGAGGCGGAAGCGGAGGGCCGCGTTGGGCAGGCGGAGCACGTCCTCCCGAGACTCCAGCACGAAGGAGACGCTGGCGGTCATCCCCGGCTTGAGGGCGAGGTCGGGGTTCTCCACGTCGATCACGGCGTCGTAGGTCACCACGTTCTGGACGTTCTGGGCCGCGTTGCGGATCTCGCGGATCGTACCCTCGAAGATCCGGCCGGGGTAGGCATCGACGGTGAACTCCGCCGGCTTCCCCGCCACGATCGACGCCACGTCGCTCTCGGCCACGTTGGTGTGGACCTGCATCTTCCGCAGGTCTTCGGCCAGGGTGAAGAGGGTGGGCGCCTGGAAGGAGGCGGCCACCGTCTGGCCCTCGTCCACGTCCCGGGAGATCACCACGCCGTCGATGGGGGAGACGATGGCGGTCATCTCCAGGTTCAGCTCCGCCTGCCGCAACGAGGCCATGGCCTGGGCCAGCGAGCTCTCGGCGGCCTGCACGTCCGCGCGGAAGACCTCCATCCGGGAGCGCGCCGAGTCGAGGTCGACGGTGGCGATGAGGCGTCGCTGGTTCAGCACGTCCTTGCGCGCCAGATCCCGCTCGGCCTCCTCCGCCTGGGCCCGCGCCCTCTGTACCTGGGCCTGCGCCGCCATCCGATTCGCGCGGGCCTGCGCCACCTGCGCCTCGAAGATCAGGGGGTCGATCCGGGCGAGGAGCTGGCCGGTCTTCACCGGGCTGTTGAAGTCGACGTGGATCTCGTCCAGGCGGCCGGAGACCTGGCTGCCCACCAGCACCGTGGTGCGGGCCGAGACCGTGCCGCTGGCGCTGATCCGCGACACGATCGGCCCCTTGTCGATGCCGACGAGCTCGTAGGCGGAGGGGTCATGGCTCGAGCGCCACGGCCCCCATACGAAGACGGCGATCGCCGTCACCGCCGCGACTGCGCCGATGCTCCACTTTCCCGATCGGTTCATGCCGACCTCTCCCTTGGGGCCTGCCTTGGCCATTCGTCTCCCACCATGCAGTCCTACTCTCGCTGCGCGATGAAGGAAGTGTGAAGAATTGTGTATGCGGTGGCCGCTCGATTCCCGCTACGCCAATCGCCAGCCGGGAATATGATCGCGGCTTCTGGAGGCGCGGTCGCGAAGTGCGCCGCGGAAGCCAGCCCCAAAGAGGCTTGATGGAGGAGTCGTCCATGCCGGAGCTCGAGCTGATCAGCATCGCCGTCTGTCCCTTCGCCCAGCGCACCCGGATGATGCTGGAGAAGAAAGGGATCCCGTTTACTCTGCGTGAGATCGACATCTCCAAGCCCAGGCCCGCCTGGTTCCTGGAGGCGAACCCCCTGGGCAAGGTGCCCGTGATCCTCCACGCCGGGAAGGTGCTGAACGAGTCCAGCGTGATCTGCGAGTACCTCGAGGAGGTCTACCCCGATCCGCCGACTTTCCCTCGCGATCCCTACGGCCGCGCCCTCGCCCGCATCATGACCGACCACTGCAACCAGAGCTTCGTCCCCACGATGTACCGCCTGCTGATGAACCAGGATCGCGGCGCAGACCAGCTCCTCACCGAGAAGTCGCTGGACGCCTGGCGCTGGGCCAACGACTTCCTCGTCCGGCACAATCCCGAGGGGACCTATCTGAACGACGGCGACGGCTTCTCCCTGGCCGAGATCAGCTACGCCCCCTTCTTCGAGCGCTTCTGCCTGAACGAGCATTATCGCGGCTTCCGACTCCCGGACGACCCTGCCTTCGCCCGGGTGCGGCACTGGCGCGACGCGCTCCTCACCGATCCGCTGGTCCTGGCGACCGGGATGCCCGACGACGACTTCATCAAGCTCTACTTCGACTACTCACTGGGCTTTGGAGACGGCGCGGTGCCCAAGGGACGCGAGCGCAGCTCCTTCGACCTCGAGGTGCCCCTGGCCGATCGCCCGCTGCCTCCGGCGGCGCCGACGCGGCGCTGAGGAGCGCCGCAATCGACGGCTGCGCCCGCTCCCTCGGCAGCGCCAGCGCACGAAACGGGTGGTGCGAGCCGCGCGATCGCCGGAGAGCCCTTGGCCGGCGGCCTCCTCAGGCGGGGAGGCCGCGATCGATGGCTCGGAGGAGGACGCCCAGATCGTCGTCGTCGATGGTCAGCGGGGGCATGAGGTAGACGACGTCGGAGCGGCGCAGGCGCAGGGGGCGTATGAAGGCGCCCAAGGCGGCGAAGACATCAGAGGCCGGCGCGGCGCCCGCCTCCAACTCCACCACGCCGATGGCGCCCTTCACCCGGACGTCGACGACCCGCTGGCGATGGCGCAGCGGGGCGAGACCGTGCCGCAGCTTCGCCTCCAGGGCTCCCACCTCGGCGGTGGCGTCCCGCGCCTCGAAGAGATCCAGGCTGGCGTGGGCGGCGGCACAGGCCAGGGCGTTGCCCATGAAGGTGGGGCCGTGCTGGAGGGCGTGGGCGGGATCCTCCGAGTGGAAGGCGGCGAAGACCTCCTCGCTGGCGATGGCGGCTGCCAGGGGAAGGGTACCGCCGGTGAGCGCCTTGCCCACGGTGACGATGTCGGGGACCACGTCGGCCTCCACCAGCGCGAAGGGCGCCCCCAGCCGATGAAAGCCGGTGGCGATCTCGTCGAAGATCAGGAGGACGCCGTGTGCATCGCAGACGCGGCGCAGGCGACGCAGCACCTCCGGACTGTGAAATCTCATTCCGCCGGCGCATTGCACCAGCGGCTCCACGATCACGCAGGCGAGGCGATCGGCGACCCTGGCGAAGTCCTCCTCGAAGGCGCCCCCCTCCATGGGCATCGGCCGGTGGATCGCGTCGATCCCCAGGCCGCTGAACGCGCGGTGCATGCCGTCGACGGGATCGCAGAGGGCCATGGTGGCGAAGGTGTCGCCGTGGTAGGCGCCGTCGAAGCAGGCGACGAGGCGGCGGTCGGTCTCGCCACGGTTGTGGAAGGATTGCAGCGCCATCTTCAGCGCGACCTCCACCGCCACCGAGCCGCTCTCCACGAAGAAAGCGCGGCGGAGGGGGGCGGGGAGCATGGCGCAGAGCCGGCGCGCCAGGGTGTAGGCCGCCTCGTGGGCCAGGCCGCCAAAGGCCACATGAGGCAGGGCGTGGAGCTGCTCCTGGATCCTGGCGGCAATGT
Organism: Vulgatibacter incomptus; assembly: GCA_040391605.1. GTDB lineage: Bacteria > Myxococcota > Myxococcia > Myxococcales > Vulgatibacteraceae > Vulgatibacter > Vulgatibacter incomptus_A. The sequence continues at coordinate 13,366 of JBEBXK010000005.1, read as the reverse complement.
GCGGATGGCGGTGACCGTGGGCGGCGGTCCACCAGGAGGCGATGCCATCCACCAACTCGCCGCCACCTGCCAGGAGCAGCCGGCTGCCCCGGGCCCCCACCACGGGCAATGGCGGCGAGGCCGTCCGATGCTGGCAGTAGGGGCGCCATATATGCGCCTCTCCCTCGATCATCCAATCGGGCGCGACCACGTCCAAACCTCTCCGGCCGATCGACGGGCCGATGCTCGCCCCCCATCCGGCGGCGCACCATAGCAGCGCACGCCGGCAGGCGTCCGCCCGACGAGCCGGAGCTCGGGCGGCCCCCACGATCGATGGCGAGCCTCGCCGCTCTCGTCTGCGTGGAGAGATGGTTGGAGGGCGGGTCGAACCGGATCGGAGGGCGCACCCCAGCGGCGGCGACGACCGGCGGTTGCGCCATACCGATGGTGCGGATCGATCCGGAGCGGACGGCGCATCGAGAGGGCGGTGACGGCGAGCGGCGAGCCGGTTCAGATAGGGCGAATCGATCCAGATCGGACATCGCGCCTCGGGCATCGATGAGCGAGGCGCGTCCCTACTTTGGCGTGGGCCGGAGCGGCAGGCTGGCGATGAAGGAGGAACCCTCGCCGGGCTCGCTCTCCACGGAGATCGTCCCGCCGTGGGCGACCACGATCCGGCGGACGATGTAGAGGCCCAGCCCCATCCCCCCGATCGTGCGGGCGGAGCTCGTGCGCTCGAAGCGCTCGAAGATCCGGTCGAGGTCGTCCGGCTCGATCCCGGGGCCGTGGTCGCGCACCACCAGGGTAGCCGTCGAGGCGTCGGTGGAGACCGCGACCTCCACCGGCTGGCCGGCGCCGAACTTGATGGCGTTGGTGATCAGGTTGGTGATCACCTGATCGATCTGGAGATGATCCCACCGTCCGACGACGGGTGCCGGGCACCTGAACGAGAGATCGACGCCAGCCTGCGCCGCGTCTTCCGCGAAGCGATCGACGATCTGCTGGACCAGCAGGCTCAAGTCGAAGTCCTCGAGCTCGAGCTCCAGCTTCCCCGACTGGATCCGGGTGACGCCCACGAGCTGGCCCACCAGCCGGCCCAACTTGTCGACGTGGCGGATCGACGACTCCAGCTTCGCCGCGAGCTTCTTGGGCTCCGCGCCGTCCGCCCAAACCTTGCGCAGGAGCAGCTCGAGCTGCAGGCGGAGCGAGGTCACCGGCGTCTTCAGCTCATGGGAGGCCACGGAGAGGAACTCGTCCCTGGTGCGGACCGCCTCCATGGTCTGAGAGAGGAGCCGCTCCCGCTCCCGCTCGGCCCGCTTGTTCTCCTCGATGTCCGTGAAGGTCCCCAGCCAGGAGACCACGCCCCCCGACTGCCCCCGCTCCGGGATCGCGCGGGCGAGGAGCCAGCGGTAGGAGCCGTCGGCGGAGAGGAAGCGATACTCGCCCTCGAACCTCGCGCCCTCCTCCAGGGCCGCCTCCCATCGCGCGCGGCAGCGATCCTGCTCTTCGGGGTGAACCAGCGAGAGCCACGGCGTGGTCGCGGCCGCCCCGGCCGAGAGCCCCGAGAACTCGAACCACCTCCGATTGTAATAATCGATGGCACCGTCGGGGCCTGCGGTCCAGACGATGTCCGGCACCGCGTCGGCGAGGTTCCGGTAGCGGCGCTCCCTCGAGAGGCCCAGATCGCGGAGCATCAGCGCCCGCTCCCGCTCCTCTGCCACCGCGGCGCTGGCGGACTGCGCCTCCAGCTTGGTGCGGGCGCGAAAGAGCTCCGCGTGGATGGCCACCTTCGAGCGCAGCACCACCGGGGGGATCCCCTTCTCCTGGACGTCGATGGCGCCGGCCCGATAGCAGCGCTCGATGGTCTCGACGTCGGCCGGGCCGTCGCTGAGGAAGACGATCGGCCGCAGCGCGGCCCGCGGTCGTTGCATGATCCGCTCGGCGAGCTCGAGCCCGCTCATTCCCGGCATCTCCAGATCGATGAAGAGGAGCGCCAGATCCCGCTCGAGGAGTACACGCAGCGCCTCGTCCCCTGTGGCGACGTCGATGATCTCCAGCGTCGGTGACTGCAGCGCCTCGCGGATCGCGCGGCGATCATCGTCGTCATCGTCGACGATCAGGATCGCCACCCGATCCCCACCGGCCTGCTCCCCACCGGCCTGCTCCCCACCGGCCCGTTCCTCACCGCGCTTCTCCGGCATGTGGCACCTACCCCCGCAGGTTGCGCCGGATCGCGGCGACCAGATCGGGGATCTCCGCGGGCTTGAGCACGAGGTCGTTCCCGCCTGCGTCGAGGGCCCGCGCGCGATCGGCGCGGCTCGCCTTGGCGGTGAGGACGACGATGGGGACGCCTGCCACCGCCGGCATGCTGCGGATCGTCCGGATCGCCTGGTAGCCGTCGATCTCGGGCATCATCACGTCCATGAGGACGACGTCCACGTCCGGTGTCTCCTCCAGCTTGCGCCAGGCGGCCCGTGCGTCGGTGGCGGTGAGCACCACCATGCCCAGGCGCTCCAGGAGCGCCGTCGTCGCGTAGAGGTTGCGCACGTCGTCTTCGACGATGAGCACCTTCTTGCCCCGGATCGCCCTGGTGTCCTCCGCCGTCAGCGGAGGAGCCGCTTCCCGCGGACGTGCCTCCACAGCCGGCCCGGTGGCGCCCTCGGCCAGCCGCTCCTCCTCCTCGACCTCCACGGTCGGCTCCTCCTCGTCCGCCGGGAGCAGCGGCAGATAGAGGGTGAAGGTGCTCCCTCGATCCACCTCGCTCTCCACGTCGATGGTTCCCCCCAGGATCCGCGCGTACTCCCGGCTGATGGCCAGGCCCAGCCCGGTCCCTTCGAAGCGCCGGGTGATCGTCCCATCCGCCTGGTGGAAGGCCTCGAAGATGGTGCGCTGCTGCACGTCTGCGATGCCGATCCCGGTGTCCGAGACGACGAAGGCCAGGGCGCCCGTAGCGCCGGGCCGGCCGATATCCGGCAGCGGACGAGGCGGGGTGGCGCGCTCGATCCTCAGGCTCACCTTCCCCTCGGACGTGAATTTGAAGGCGTTCGAGAGGAGGTTCAGGAGGATCGGTTCGAGGAGCTGTCGATCGGTGACGATCCGGGTGGGCACCTTCGCGGATCGGACGATCTCGAAGTCCAACTCCTTCTGCAGCGCCACCGGGCGGAAGGTGCGCTCGATGAGCTCCTCGACCTCCCGTAGGGAGCGGTTCTCGAGGTGCGCCTCGATCCGCCCCGCCTCTACCCTCGAGAGGTCCAGGACCTGGTTGATCAGCACCAGCAGATCCTTGCCGGCGGAGTGGATCGTCGACGCCCACTCCCGCTGTCTCTCGTTCAGCCCTCCCTGATCCTCGGAGGCGAGCATCTGGGCCAGGATCAACATGCTGTTCAGCGGCGTCCGGATCTCATGAGACATATTGGCGAGGAACTGCGATTTGTATTTGGAGACCCTGGCCAGCTCCTCCGCTTTCGCCTCCAGGGAAGTGCTCGCGTCCGCGATCTCGCGGTTTCGGACCTCGAGGAGCTGGGCCTTCTCCTCCAACTCTCTGCGCCGGCTCTCGAGCTCCACGTTGGAACCCTGGAGCTGCTCGAGGACCTGCTCGGTGCGCCTGCTCGCGCCGAGCAGGTTGATCGAGAGGCCGATGTTGAGCATGAGCTGCTCGAGGAAGTTCAGCTGCACCGGCGAGAAGGTGTGGAAGGATCCCAACTCGATCACGCCCTTGATCTTTCCCTCATAGAGAATGGGGAAGAGCGCGATCTCCCGGGCGGGCGCCTGCCCCAGGCCGGAGGTGACGAGGACGTAGCCGTCCGGGACGTCCCGCACCACGATCGGCTTCTTCTCCAGAGCGCATTGGCCGACCAGCCCCTCGCCGAGATCGAAGCGGCTGGCGAGGTGGTGTCGCCTCACGTGGGCGTAGGTGCTGGTCAGCTCGAGCCGCCGGCCCTCCTCATGGAAGAGGTAGAACGCCCCATGCTGCGCCCCCACCGCCGGGGTCAGCTCGTCCATGATCTCGTTGGTCAGCTCCCCGAGGCTGCGCGGCCCCTGCATGATCGCGAAGAATCGGGCCAGGTTGGACTTGAGCCAATCCTGCTCCGTATTGGCTTGGGTGGTGTCCCGGAGGTTGGCGATCATCTGGTTGATCGTGTCCTTGAGCGCCAGCACCTCGCCGCGGGCCTCGACGGAGATGTTCTGGCTCAAGTCACCCTGAGTAACCGATGCGGCTACATCCGAGATCGCGCGCACCTGGGTGGTGAGGTTGGCGGCGAGCTGGTTCACGTTGTCGGTGAGATCGCGCCAGGTGCCGGACGCCCGCGGCACCATGGCCTGACCTCCGAGCTTGCCCTCGATCCCCACCTCCCGGGCCACTGAGGTCACCTGCTCGGCGAAGGTGCGGAGGGTGTCGGTCATCCCGTTGATGGTGATGGCCAGGCTGGCGATCTCTCCACGGGCGATGAGGAAGAGGCGCTGGCTGAGATCGCCGTTGGCCACCGCGGTGACCACCCGGCTGATCCCCCGCACCTGCTCGGTGAGGTTGGACGCCATCAGGTTGACGCTCTCGGTGAGATCCTCCCACGTGCCCGAGACGTCGGGGACCCTCGCCTGGCCGCCGAGCTGCCCCTCCGTGCCCACCTCCCGCGCCACCCGGGTCACCTCGGAGGCGAAGGTCCGGAGCCTGTCGACCATCGCGTTGATGGTCTCCTTCAGCTCCTCGATCTCGCCCTTGGCCTCTACCGTGATCTTCTTGGAGAGGTCGCCGTTCGCCACGGCGGTGGTGACCAGGGCGATGTTGCGGACCTGCGCCGTGAGGTTGCCGGCCAGCATATTCACGCCGTCGACCAGCTCCCTCCAGGTGCCGGAGACGTCGGGGACCTGGGCCTGGGTGCCGAGGTGCCCCTCCGTACCCACCTCTCGAGAGACGCGGATCACCTCCGCGGCGAAGGAGCGGAGGCGGTCCACGGTGGTGTCGATGGAGGACTTGAGCTCGAAGAGCTCGCCCCTGGCCTCCACCTCGACCTTGCGGGAGAGGTCGCCGTTGGCGACGGCGTTGGCGACGCTGGTGATGCTCCCGATCTGCCGCGCCAGGGTCGAGGAGAAGACGTTGACGTCTTCGATCATCTCCTTCCACGCACCCTCCAGGCCATCGACCTCGAGCTGCAAGCCCAGCCGCCCCTCCCGACCCACCTCGCGCCCCACCGTCGAGACGGCGTGGGCCACCCGCCGCAGGCGATCGACCACGGCGGAGATCCCGAGGTCCAGCTCGCGCAGATCGCCCTGCAGGGGTCTGCCTCCGAGGTCCAGCGATGGATCCCTCGAGAGATCCCCTTCGGCGAGGCGGGCCAGCACCCGGGTGGCGCGGGTCATCGGCCAGGCCATCCGATCGAGGATCCCGTTCACCGAGTCGATTGCGTCGCCCCAGCCGCCGCTCACCGTCTCCAGCGTGGCGCGATCGTCGGTGCGCCCTTCGTCGACGACCGCCAGATGGAGGCGCTCCAGCTCCTGGCCCAGACCATGGAGGCGATCCATGAGGGAGTTGAAGGCGAAGGCGACGGCGTCGACGATCCCCTCGTCTCCCCCATCCAAGGGGAGCCTCGTGGAGAAGTCGCCCTGGGCCGCAGCGCGGAGGGCGTCCCGCAGCCAGTGGAGGCGCCCCTCCACCCCGGCGTGGGCTCCCTCATGGGTGGGAGAGCCCCGGGGCGCGGCGCGGCGCGCGCCCGACTTCGGATGCTGCCCCTTCTCCGTCGAGGCCATCGAGCCCTTCCTTCCAGGCGACGAGGCGGTCCGCGCCTCCTGGATCAAGGCCACCAAGCTGGGGTCGGGGGGATGAAGGGGCAACCGCCGCGGTCTTCAGGTGACTGAGCACGTCGTCCGAAGCCCCGGGTCGCTGGTCGCAGGGACTCCGTTTGGCATCGGTCACCAGGTGACCGGGGTCGAACGGTTCAGTCACCTCAGGTTGTGGAAGACCCGCTGGACGTCGTCGTCCTGCTCGAGGAGGTCGACGAGCTTCATCACCTCGGCTGCCTGATCCTCGGGCAGCTCGACCAGATCGTTGGGCACGTACTCGGACTCCGCCGAGAGCGCCTCGAGGCCCCGGGCCTCCAGGGCGGCCTGCATCAGGCCGAAGTCCGTGAAGCCGCAGCGTATGATCACCTGGGGCTCGCCCTTCTCGCCCTGCCCCTCCCCCAGCTCCTCGAGCCCGGAGTCGATCAGCTCGAGCTCCAGCTCATCCTGATCGATGCCGGCGGGGTCGAGGCGAAACACGCCCATCCGCTTGAAGAGGAAGGAGACGCTGCCGGTGGCGCCCAGGTTGCCGCCCCCCTTGTTGAAGCCCGCGCGGACGTTGGCGGCGGTGCGAACCGGGTTGTCGGTGGCGGTCTCCACCAGGATCGGGATCCCGTGGGGGGCGTAGCCTTCGTAGAGCAGGACTTCGTAGTCCTGCTGGTCGTGGCCGGAGGCGCGCTTGATCGCCCCCTCCACCTTGTCCTTGGGCATGTTCGCCGCCCGGGCGTTCTGCAGCACCCGGCGCAGGGTGGCGTTGGTGTCCGGGTTCGGACCACCCGCCTTCACGGCGATGGTGATGTCCTTGCTGAGCCGGGTGAACTGCTTCGCCATCTTGTTCCAGCGCGCGAACATGGTGGCTTTGCGAGTCTCGAAGATGCGTCCCACGATTTCCTACTCTCGTTGGTCAGGGAGGCGCGCACGAGCTTGCCCGGGGCCTCCGATTCATGCGGCAGACTGGCCCAAACCGCCGCTCGATGTCGAGCGATCTCAGAGCCGGTGAAACTCCCCCCTGCGCAGGGCGGAGGCGCGGTTCTCTACATGCGCTGCGCACGAAGGTTCTTTCTGGCCTTCGCCGCCTCCGGCTCGCAGCGTTCGTGATCGCTGCACGGACCCTCAGGCTGCCTGCGGCCCGCCCCAACTCCCCAGCACGTAGGAGAAGACCAGAGGCGCCACGATGGTCGCGTCCGACTCGATCACGAAGGCCGGCGTGTCGACGTCGAGCTTATGCCAGGTGATCTTCTCGTTCGGTGTGCAGCCGCTGTAGGAGCCGAAGGAGGTGATGCTGTCGGAGATCTGGCAGTAGTAGCCCCAATAGGGCACGTCCTGATCGAGGTCGAGGCGCAGCAGGGGCACGACGCACATCGCGAAGTCGCCGGCGATGCCGCCGCCGATCTGGAAGAAGCCGATGGACGCCTTTCGGCTGGTCTCGCGGTACCACTGCACCAGGGAGGTCATGTACTCGACCCCGGTCTTGATCACGGAGAGGGGGACCTCCTCCCGGAGCACGCAGGCTGCGAAGACGTTCCCGAGGGTGGAGTCCTCCCAGCCCGGCACGAAGAGGGGCAGGTCCATTTCGGCGGCGGCCAGCAACCACGAGTTCCTGGGATCGATCTGGTAGCTCGGCTTCAGGACGCCGGAGCGGAGCAGCTCGTAGAGGTGCTCGTGGGGAAACGCGCGGCGGCCTTCCCGGCCCGCCAGCTTCCAACCCTCGATCACGTGCTGCTCGATCTTTCGCATCGCCTCCTCCTCGGGGATGCAGGTGTCGGTGACCCGGTTGAGGCCGCGGTCGCGGAGCGCCGCCTCTTCGCTCGGCGAGAGATCCCGCCAGTTGGCCACCCGCACGTACTCCTCGTTGGCGACGAGGTTGAAGAGATCCTCCTCCAGATTGGCGCCGGTGCAGCTGATCGCGTGGATCTTCCCCTGGCGGATCATCTCCGCGAGGGAGACGCCCAGCTCCGCGGTGCTCATCGCGCCGGCGAGGCTGACGAGCATCTGTCCGCTCCCCTCCAGATGACGTACCCAGCCTCCCGCCGCCTCGACGAGGGTGCGCGAGTTGAAGTGACGAAAATGGTGACGGAGGGTCTTGCGGACAGTGTTCATGAGCGCCTCCTATGCGCGAGGGCCGGCGGCGCCGGAAGCGAAGGGGCTCGGCACACTTTCGGCGGCTGGACGATCCTCCGCTGACTCGAACGGGCGGCCATGCGACTCATCGACGAGGAGTCGGCGCGGTCTCGAGGCTGAGAGCGGGTCGAGCGCGGGCGTCATCGATAAAGAGCGCGCCGCCAGGAGGATCTAGTCGATCGAAGCCGCGCGGTCAATCGAATGATTGTGTCAGTGATTGACACATAAACTCGTCTGCCCGCATCCGACGCTGGGGCCGAGCCATGGAATGACGCGCCACAGGCGTGGAGATGGAGCAAATCATCCAGCTCGCGCGCTCCGCGAGAGTCGCGAGCGAGCTCCTTCGTCCGCCGCTGCAGGCGCGCCACCGGCTCCGAGACCTCGGCGATCGGTCGCCCGGACGGCGTCGACCCCTCGCGCATTGCTTCTTCCATCTTCGCCCCGGTCGAAACGAACTCGCCCTCTCGAGGAAGCCATGGCTCCTCTCCCGGAGAGGCGGTGCGCGCGAGGGCGTGGGGATGGAGACGAGAGGGAAGGGATCGCCCCGGCAGGGAGCCGGAACGATCCTTTCAGCTCGCCCTCGGCGCGAGAGGGCGCCTTCCAGGTCAGAGCTTGGTGACCTCGGCGCGCCATACTTCGGGGCCGTCCTCGACCTTGCGGAAGGTGAAGGAGCCCTCGGCCTCGGTGGCCTCCAGGGTGTAGTACATGCAGCTCGGATCGTGATCGACGGTGAGCTCCATGGTCGCCCCCCGCGAGAGCGATCGGTAGGTGCCCAGGATCGTCTCCAGGCGATCCCTCGGCTCCACCGGGCGGACGTCTAGGTCGACTCGATTCGACTCGGCGATGGTGCCGCAGCCCGCGCTCCTACGAGACGCCAGCCACTTCGCCCAGCGCGGCAGGGTCTCGGGCCGGCTCGGCGTGAGGACGATCGTGCCCTGGTACCTCGACAGGGCGAGGTCGGCGAGGAGGCCGCCGACGCCGAGACCGTCCTGGTCATGCTGCTCGGGTCCGCCGCCATGGAGGCGGACGAGGCCCAGCAGCTCTCGGGCGATGAAGAGTACGGCGCTGCCGTCCTCCAAGGACTCCGACGATGGCCGGAGCTCCCAGGCCACGCCCAGGGGGCCGTCGCCGCCTTGGCTCCAGGGCTTGCCCACCCTCGCCACCTGGATCTCGGCGACGAGGGCGGCCATCGCTTCCAGCCCGCAGCCCTGGGCGAGGAGGAGGCGCCCCCCCTCCCGATGGAAGACTGCCGCGAGATCGGAGAGATCGCTCGGCGCCAAGGCCTCCGACGGGACGGAGAGCGGCACGCCGAGCCGCCCCGAGGCCCGCGCCAGCCTGGGCGCGGTCTCGGGGCTGAGGCCCTCCGCCCGGAGCGCGACGATCCGCGCGCCGGATGCCATCGAGGTCCGAGCGTCGAGGGCATCGAGGTCGGACGCGGAGACTGCCGCCAGCTCCACGCCGTCGAGCCCTCGATCGCGGCAAGCGATGTCGAGGGCCTCCAGATCGAGCTCGGGGGCGGCCGCGGTGCTGAGCGAGAGTCCCATGCCTAGGCGTTCTTTCCGATCCGCACCTTCCACACCGAGGGGCCGCTCTCCTCGTAGCTCCAGGAGTAGACCCCGGTGCGAGTCGCCTCGAATTGGTGGCGCAGCGGCGCGGGATCGTGATCGTTCACCAGGGTGAAGGCCTCGCCCGGCGCCAGCGAGTCGAAGGTGCGAAAGATGGTCGGGTGCTTCTCTCGGGGCGGGACGACGCGGATGTCGAGTTCAGTCTTTGCCATTGTTTCTCTTTCCTTTCAGTCTCTGTGTTGGATGAAGATACGGACCAGCGAAGGAGATTGTTCGCGGATCTCGTAGGTGAAGCCTCGCTCTTCGAGCTTCGGCAGGAGGAACTGCGGGACCCTCTGGTTGATCTGCACCAGGGTCTTGCCCCTGGGCAGGGACGCCAGGGCCTCGAGGGTCTGGACCATCGGCTCTGGCGGCTCGAGATCCCGGACGTCCAGGACCACGACGGCCTCGTCCGGATCCATGGGCGGCGGGGCTTCGTCCGCGCCGGCCGTGGTGGCGGTGGAGGCTGCGCCGGCGTCGCGGTAGAACCACACCCGCCAGTCGTCGGCAGCGAGGCGCTCGGTGTAATGCGCGAGGCCCAGCCTGCCGAGGACGGCGTAGAGCGGGGCAGGCTCGAAGATCGCGCGCAGGCGCAGGATCTGCTCCGGGGCCAGGCCACGGGCCGCATCGAAGATCAGGCGGAACGGCTCCTTGCCCGCCCGCAGCTCCTCGCGGACGTCGAGCTCCACCAGGCGATCGGCTGGTGTCTCGAAGAGCCCTGGCGGCGCAGGCTCGGGTTCGGGCGTCAGGCCGCTGCCGGATGGCGCGTCGATCGCTGCGGCCCCGGAGGCAGGGACTTCGTTTGCAGGGGCGGTCGGGGCCCGCAAGCCTGCCATCGGAGACCCGGCGGGGCTGACAGCGGCTGGCGACGCGCCCTCCGGAGACTCGGCGCCGCCGCCACGCGCCTGCAGCGCCTCGTTGAGGCGGGTGAGGAGCACGGACGTTTCGATGCCTGCGATCCGCGCTGCCTGCTCGATGTTCACCAGCTTCGCCATCGTCCGGCGGGAGACCTTGTTGCGCAGCATGGCGAAGGCGGGCGAGGCGCTGACGAAGACCTCGATGAGCCCCTCGTCCCTGGCGAGGACGGAGGAGACGCGATCGTTGGGGTGGATCATCGCAGGGTCCCCGGCACGGCCATCCCGGGATGCCAGCGGGGATCCCAGACCAGGTTGGGCTGGACCTCGGAGATCCCCGGCACCTGGGAGACCGCCTCCAGGATCCCGGCGGTGATCGCCCGCTCCATGGGGCAACCCGGGGTGGTGAGGGTGTAGGTCACCACGGCCCGCTCCTCCTGGATCTCGACCTCGTAGACCATCCCCAGGGTCACGATATCGAGGCCGATCTCGGGATCGATCACCAGGCTGAGGGCGCCGAAGACCTCCGCCCGCTTCTCGGCGGTTGCGTCTCCCATCGGCGGCTCTACGGATTCATCACTCATGGCTTTGACCTCCAACACCAAGGACTTGCCAAGGCGTTGCCTCTCGCATCAGCTCGCGCGCTGCGCTAGGGGGCTCTTCTTCGTCGGCTCACCTGGCTGGGGTGTGGTGATCGCTTCATGGGCGCCCGGATCGATGGCGCTTCCCCCGAGCGGGGCCCCTTGCGCCTCGGGCCGCTGCCGGGCGATCTTGGCGATCAGCGCCGCCTCGAGGAGGGTGCCCGCCGCGAAGACGAAGGCGAAGGCCCGCAGGGTGACGCCGGCGCCGAGCCAGGTCGAGGCGGCGAGGCCCAGCCAGCCCGCGACCAGCAGCGCCACGTTCACGGAGGCCGCCCTCTCCGAGTAGAGGTCGGCGACCTTGGGCACCTTGCGCTTGCCCACCAGCGGGCCGAAGCGGTGGTACCAGACGAGGAAGGGCACGATCTTGAAGTAGTGGCCGCCGACGAAGAGGGTGATCGCGCCCAGGAGCAGCACGAAGTAAGTCGCCAGCAGGTGGGGATCCGAGAGGCCGCGGCCCAGGGCGAAGGGCGCCACCGCGGCGGCGACGGCGAGGCCGATCAGGCCGGCGGCGGCCAGGCGCATGCCGGGATCGACGGCGCGCCGCTTGCGGTGCCGGAAGAAGAGGATCGCCTGGATCAGCAAGGCCACGACGCCGCCGGCTGCCAGCACGCCCCCCGCCGCGAAGCGCGCGTCGCCGCCAAAGGGGAGCGCCATCACGGACGCACCGGTGAAGAGGAGGATCAAGGAGGCCCACGCCGGCTTCTCGCTGGCCCCGTGGGAGAGCAGGAACATCGGCAGCAGGCGCTGGGCGACGCCCACCACCACCAGGAGCACGAAGCCCAGGATCGCGGCGTGAGAGTGGGCCGCCACCATGGCGAAGCGGTCGGCGACCACGAGATCGCCGCGCAGGTTCAGGGCCAGGATCAGCCCGTAGGCCGGGGTGACCAAGAGGAAGACGGCGGCTCCCGCCAGCGCCCACCACGTGAGGGAGCGCTCCTTGGCCTGGGCCAGGGTGGCTGCCAGGTTCAGGGCGAAGACGACGAAGGCCACGGAGAGGAGGGAGGCGCCCCCGAGGAGCAGGCCGTTTTTCGAAGTGAGGAGCGCGCCGACGAAGAGGAGCGCGCCGACGAGTTGGGAGACGAAGGAGAGCTGCGCCGCGGCTTGCCAACGGAGGGGGCGGCCGATGGCCACCGGCAGGAATTGGCAGAGGGCACCGAAGATCGAGAGGACGACCCAGCCCAGCACGAAGAGGTGGACGACGGCCACCACCTTCGGAAGGAAGAACGCGCCCCTGGCGAGCTCCGGCGCCACGGCGACGAGGCCCAAGCCCCCGGCGACGAAGAACGCGAGGGCCGCGGCGAAGTGCTGTCCCGGCAACCAGGCCGGGGGCGATTCGGCGGGGGCCGGGCTGGGCGCCGATGGGCTGGGAGGGGCCGTTCGCGAGAGGGTGGCGGAGATCATCTGCCGGGGGGCATGAGCATGGGCCGTGCCAAGTCCGTGGACGGCGCTTCCACGATCGGGGGCCCCGATCCAGCGCGATCATCCGACCTTAAACGTTCCACACGTTCCGTAACGGAACCCCATGGGCCGCCTGATATTGGAACGAGGCGTCGCTCTGCTCTTCGTGGGCAACCACCTCACGGACGGAGAGCCTCGACGCCCGGAGATTGACCGGAAGGGATCGCTCCCGCATCCGTGGGGATTCGTACTTTCTGGCGAAGCCGTTCCTGGCGCGTCCGATGCAGTAGATCCAACGATCGGCCCCTCCCCCGGAGATCCCAACGATGCACGCGCTCTACGTCCTCTCGACCCTGATCCACATCCTCGCGGCGATGACCTGGATCGGAGGAATGTTCTTTCTCGTCCTCGTCGTCGTCCCGTGGCTTCGGAGCGGCGGGCGGGTCCAGGCGGGCGCCTTCCTCCGGGAGACGGGGATCCGCTTTCGCAACGTGGGCTGGGGCTGCTTCGCCGTGGTCTTCGTCACCGGCACCTTCAACCTCTGGTTCCGAGGAGTGCGGCTGGGTGACTTCGCCCGGAGCGAGTGGCTGGCATCTCCCTTCGGCAAGGCCGTGGTGCTCAAGCTGGGGATCTTCCTCGTGGTGCTGGCGGTGAGCGCGGTCCACGACTTCGTGCTGGGGCCGAGGGCGACCCTGGCCATCGCGAACGATCCGCGCTCGGCGGAGGCCGAACGCTATCGTCGGCGAGCCTCGCTGCTGGGCCGCGCCAACGCCGTACTCGCCCTGGCGCTGGTGAGCCTCGCGGTCATCCTGGTGCGAGGCTGGCCGAGCTGGTGAGGAACTCGTTCCCGCAAGAAGCGGGAGCGAGTTCCTCAGCTCGCGCTTCGCGCGAGAACGCTCCGTTCTACGTTGGCTCGCCGGGGGCTCGCGGGCTGGTGACGAACTCGTTCCCGCAAGAAGCGGGAGCGAGTTCCTCAGCTCGCGCTTCGCGCGAG
>JBEBXK010000004.1:0-151341 GCA_040391605.1 Vulgatibacter incomptus | reverse complement strand
GTGCGAGGGCCTGCTGCTGTGCGAGGGCCTGCTGCTGTGCGAGGGCCTGCTGCTGTGCGAGGGCCTGCTGCTGCGCGTGAGTCTGCTGCTGCGCGAGGGCCTGCTGCTGCGCGTGAGCCTGCTGCTGTGCGAGGGCCTGCTGATCTGCGAACTCCTGCGGCTGCCCTAACGCCTGCGACTGCCCGAACGCCTGCGACTGCCCGAACGCCTGCGACTGCCCGAACGCCTGCGGCTGCCCGAACGCCTGCGGCTGCCCGAACGCCTGCGACTGCCCGAACGCCTGTGACTGCCCGAACGCCTGTGGCTGCCCGAAGACCTGCGGCTGCCCGAACGCCGAAGGCTGCCCCACGGCTGAACCCTGCGCGAAGGCGTCGACGGAAGCGCCGCTCAAGGCCTGCTCCACCAGCCGCTGCTGCCCGACGAGGAGGGCGTGGAAGCTCGACTGCGCCGCCGACTGCCCCTCGAGGAAGCGCTGGTGCAACACGGCCGTCTGCTCCTGCAGGGATTGCAGGGCCCGGAGGCTCTCGCCGTTGGCGCGGAGCGCGTCCAGAAGGAGGTTCCCCGCGCCGCTGATCGGGAGGGACTGGCTCGGCTTCGAATCATGCTTCATGACGGGCTCCAGGGGCCGGTACGAGGCCGGGGCGGGCTCGATCGGCAGGGCGGCGTCCGATGGACCCGCCCGATACGTTTCAGGGGAAGGAGGGAAGGGAGGCAGCGGCGCCTGCGGGGCGCGGTAGTTCACGCCGCTCAAGGGGATCTGCATCCGCGGCTTGCGGTAGGGGATCGCGCCGCGGGGCGGAGGGGGGCTCGCCTGCCACTCCTCGAAGCGAACGGCGTGGCCGGAGGCGCCCAGCGCAGCCAGGACCGAGGCCAGGTCGAAGAGGCCGCTCCGCTTCCCGGCGCTGGCGTCGATGGCCAAGGTGCGATGGTCGCGATCGCCCAGGGTGGAGCGGACCAGGCCGCCGAGCACGCCCTTGGGCCCGACCTCCAGGAAGGTGCGGGCGCCGTCGTCCCACAGCCGATCCACCGACTCGACGAAGCGGACCGGACGGGCGAGCTGGCTCGCGAGGAGCTCCCGGGCCTCGTCGCTGTCGGCGGGATAGGGGGTGGCCGTCGAGTTGGCGATCACCGGCACCGATCCGGGGTAGATCTCCACTGACTCCAGGGCTTCGCGCAGGCCGTCGGCGGCATCGGAGACCAGAGGGCTGTGGAAGGCTGCCCCTACCTGCAGTCTGGTGGCCCGGAGACCGCGGCGCTTGCAGCGCTCCATCGCGACCTCGATGGCCTCGCGGCTGCCGGAGAGCACCCCCTGCTCCGGCGTATTTCGGTTGGCGAGGACCAGGTCGAGGCCCTCTTCTTCCAGGAGCGCCTCGATTGACGCGAGGGGCGCGTGGACCGCGAGCATCGTCCCGCGATCGCTGCCGTCACCCGCCATCAGCTCGCCGCGCCTGTGCGCGAGGCGATGGAGATCGGCGGCGCCCAGCCTCCCGGCGGCGTGCAGGGCGACGAGCTCGCCGAAGCTATGACCCGCCGTCAGCTCCGGGCGGACGCCGAAGCGGCGCAGCACCCCGAGGGCGCCGCGCTCCACCGCCCCGAGGGCGGGTTGGGCGTTGTCGGTGCGGACGAGCGCCGCGGCGTGACTTTGGCGGACGGTCTCGTCGAAGGAGGGCGCCGGGTAGATCACCGCGCCGATGCCGTCGGCCTCCTCGAGGGCCAGCAGCATCTCGGGGAAGGTGTTGGCGAGATCCCGCAGCATCCCCAGCCCCTGGGAGCCCTGACCGGGAAAGAGGAAGGCGAGCTTGCCCGGGGGACCGCCCACGCCGTAGTGGATCCCGTCCAGGCCGCCGGGGCCGCGGCGGAGTCTGTCGCGGGCGGCCTCGACCAGCGCCGCGCGATCCCGCCCCCGCTCGACGACGAGGATCAGCCGATGGGGTTCCTGGATCCGGAAGGCGGATCGGGCGCGGGAGGCGTAGGTGGCGAAGCCCGGATCGTCGCAGGCCGCCACCTCGTCGAGGCGCGCCTCCAGGCCGGCGGCGTCCGCGGCGGAGAGGGGAAGGAGCTCCACCGAGCCATCCCAGGCCGGGGTCTCACGGCCCTCGCGGTACTCCTCCACCACCGCGTGGAAGTTGCTGCCGCCGAAGCCGAAGGCGCTCACCGCCGCACGGCGCGGATGCCCGGCGGGCTTGAGCCAGGGTCGGGCCTCGGTGGAGAGGTAGAAGGCGCTGCGTTCGATCGAGAGCCCCGGATTTGGCTGGTCGATCTTGATGGTGGGGGGCAGCACCTTATGGCTGAGGGCGAGGGCAGCCTTGATCAACCCCGCCGCGCCGGCCGCGGCCTTGGTGTGGCCGATCTGCGACTTCACCGAGCCCAGCGCGCACCAGCCCTTCTCGTCGCCGGCCTCGGCGTAGACCGTTCGCAGCGCCTCGAACTCGCTGGCGTCGCCGGCCTTGGTGCCGGTGCCGTGGGCCTCGAGGAGCTCGACGCTGCGCGGGCTGATCTGCGCGTGGTCGTAGGCCGCCCGCAGCGCCCGGGCCTGCCCCTCCGGCACCGGGGCGTAGATGCTCTTGGCGCGGCCGTCGCTGGAGGTGCCCATGCCTCGGATCAAGGCGTAGATCCGGTCGCCTGCCGCCTCGGCGTCGGAGAGGCGCTTGAGCACCACCATGCCGAGGCCCTCGCCGAGGATGGTGCCGTCGGCGTCGGATGCGAAGGGGCGCGCGTCGCCGGTGGCCGAGAGCGCCGGGGTCTTGGAGAAGCACATATGCATGAAGATGTCGTTCATCGTGTCGACACCTCCGGTGAGCGCCAGATCGGTCCTGCCGCCCCAGAGTTCCATGCACGCTGCGTGAATGGCCGACAGCGAGCTGCCACAGGCCGCGTCCACCACGCTGTTGGTCCCGCCGAAGTCCAGGCGGTTCGCGATCCGTCCGGCGACCACGTTGCCGAGGAGGCCGGGGAAGGAGCTCTCCTGCCAGCCGACGTAGGCGCGGCCGATCCGCTCCACCACCTCCTCGGTCTTCTCTTCCGAGACGCCCGCATCGACCAGCGCCTTGCGCCAATGGGGATGTCCGAGCCTGGCGCTCAGGCTGGTGACCAGCTCCTGGGTGCCGGTGACGCCGAGCCAGACCGAGGCCCTGCCGCGATCCCACTCCACGTGCTCGCCGTAGCCGGCGTCCTCCATCGCCTTCTTCGCCACCACCAGCCCCAGGAGCTGCGAGGTGTCGGTGGCTTCGAGGATCGTCGGCGGGATCCCGAACTCGGTGGGATCGAAGGGGTAGGGATCCAGGAAGGCGCCGCGGGTCGTGTAGATCTTGTCGCGGGCCGCCGGATCGGGATCGTGGTAGTCGCCGAGGGAGAAGTGGCTCTCGGGGATCTCACCCACGGTGTCGACGCCCATCCGGATGTTGGCCCAATAGGAGGCGAGGTCGGCGGCCTTGGGGAAGAGCCCGGCCATGCCGACGATGGCGATGGGCTCGGGGGCGCCGTCCTTCTTGCGCTCGTCGACTCGCGAGCCGACGGTGGCCTTCGCTTCCACCTGCGCCCGCTCCAACATGGCGTCCAGCGCCGCGTCGCTCCGCGGCTCGAAGCGCTCCAACTCGGCGGGGATGGCGATCCCCTGGGCGCGCAGCGCGGCGATGCGGGTGAGGACCGCCGCCCCGCTCATCAGATTCCTGGCGACGGGGACCACCCGGCGATTGCGCCAATCCTCGAAGGGCGATCCCCTGGCCCAATCGTTGAACGCGCCCATGGCGGGGCCGCACCAGATCTGGAAGTCGAGGCGGCGATCCGCGACGCCGTCGTTGGCCCAGCCCGAGGCGCGGCCGAGGTAGGAGCGGAAGACCAGCGCCATGCGGTGCTTGGGATCCTTCTCGCCCTTCTCCACCTGGGATGGATCGCGCTCGGCGAAGAAGGCCTTGCAGCCGGCCCAGGCCTCTTCGAGGCTGCAGCGGAAGTACTTCTCCTCGAGCTCGGCGCGGACGGCGGCGGGGAGCTCCTCCAGGCTGCCGTGGCTGCGATGGAGCTCGTAGAGCCTGGCGGCCCGCATCGGGAACATGGTCCCCTTGGAGAGGACCTGGACCTTCACCCCCATCTCGAACATATCGGCGGCGGGGGCCATGGTGACGTCGGTGCTCGAGGCGTCGGCGAGGGCCTGGCGCACCAGGTCGGAGGTGCCGGCCTCGAGGCAGCCCTGGTTCACGGAGCCTGTGACCACGTAGGCCGCGCCCAGGGAGAAGGCGGCGGCGACGGCGGAGGGGGTGGCGATCCCGCCGGCGGCGCCGATCCTCGGCCGGACGGCGTAGCGGTAGGTGGCTTGGAGTTCGTCGCGCAGCGCCTGGATCGCGGGGAGCACCACCACCAGCGGGCGGTTGTCGGTGTGGCCGCCGGAGTCCGCCTCGGCGGTGATGTCCTCGGCCATGGGGATCGACGCCGCCAGCTCCGCCTGCTCGGCGGTGATCGCGCCAGACTCGACGAGCTGGTCGAGGAAGCGCCGGGGCGGCGGCGAGAGGAACTTTCGCGCCACCTCCACCCGGGAGACCTTGGCGACGACTCGATTCGGCGTCACCACCGCGCCGTCGGCGCCGCGGTGGATCCCGGCGACGCGATAGCCCACCAGCGGCAGGGTGAGATCCAGGTAGGCGGAGGCGCAGACCAGGCGGATGCCGTGGCGCAGGAAGAGCTCGGCCCCGGCGGCCTCCAGCCCGGGATCCGCCGGGCTGTGGATCAGGTTGAAGCCGAAGGGGAGCTCACCCAACTCCTTCAGCCGAAGGATCGCGGCCTCGATCCGGGAGGGAGGCAGGCCGGCCGCGCCGAAGAAGCCCAGCATCCCCCCGTGGGCCATGGCCTCGACCATCTCCACCGAGGCGATGCCGTTGGCCATCTCGCCGGCGACGTAGGCGGTGCGCAGACCATGGGCCTGTCGGAAGGCCGGATCGCCGAGATCGGTGGGGAGCAGGGGAGGCACATGGGCCAGCAGGGGGAGGGCACCGTCGGCAGGCGCCGCGCCCAGCCGCCCTTCGCCGCCGACTGCCACCGCCAGCCTGCCGGCGGACTCGACGATCGAGATCGGGCGGGCCAGCCTCTCCACTCCTTCGCGGAGGGCCTCCGGATGATGTGAGGGCGGCAGCGCCCCGGGGCTCCAGGCGCCGAGGCCCCGCCGGAGCTGGTTGCGCTTACCGACCATTCAGATCCTCCTGCGTCGCGTCGGGCTTCTAACACCGGGGTGGGGGACGTACAACCTCGGAAGTCCCCGCCTCCCCGGAAAGGCCAAGGGGCGGGAAAGTGGATGCCGGCTGGCCTTCGGGGCGCGCTCGCGTTCTCATGGGCCGCCCTGGCCGGGGCGCTTCCGGCCGCTCGAGACTCGAAAGGAGCTCCCTGTTTTGACCTGGTCTCACCAATTTCCGCTCACCCAGGCCCTCCTGGGTCTGGGGATCGTCTTCGGCGCGGCCGGCCTCGCCTATCTGATCGCCCGCTACCTCGTGTTGGGCCTCGTCCTCGCGGTGATCCGGCGGACGAGATCCACCTGGGACGACGCCCTGGCGGAGTCGGGCACCTTCGCACGCCTCGTCGCTCTGGCGCCCCTCCTCGTCGTGGAGCAGGGGCTGGCCTTCGTCACCGGCCTCTCGGAGGGGCTCGCCACCCTCCTCCACCGCCTCACGATCGCCCTGATGATCATGGTCGTCGTCCGCGGCTTCACCGCGGCGACCGGCGGGCTGAACGCGATCTACAACCGCTACCCCCGGGCCAAGGATCGGCCGATCAAGGGGATCGTTCAGGTGGTGAACATCCTCGCCTGGCTGGCTGCGACGATCCTGATGATCGCGGTGCTGATCGACGAGTCTCCCGTCCTCCTCCTGAGCGGCCTAGGGGCCCTGACCGCCGTCGGAATGCTGGTCTTTCGCGACAGCCTCCTCTCCTTGGTGGCCGGGGTGCAGATCACCACCAACGGCCTGATCCGGATGGACGATTGGATCGAGATGCCGCAGTTCAACGCCGACGGCTTCGTGATCGACATCGCGCTGAACACGGTGCAGGTGCAGAACTGGGATAAGACGATCACCTCGATCCCCACCCATAAGTTCCTGGAGAACTCCTTCAAGAATTGGAGGGGAATGTTCGAGTCGGGCGGGCGCCGGATCAAGCGCTCGATCAACCTCGACCTCTCCTCCATCCGCTTCCTCAGCGATGAGGAGGTGGATCGCTTCGGCGACTTCAAGCTCCTGCGCGAATACATCGCCGAGAAGAAGGAGGAGATCGCTGCCTACAACCGGGAGCACCCGGGCGATCCCTCCCTCGCCCCGAACGTGCGTCGCCTCACCAACGTCGGGACCTACCGCCGGTACGTGACCAACTACGTGCGTCAGCATCCGGGGATCAACCAGGAGATGATCCTCCTGATCCGGCAGCTCCAGCCGACGGCGGAGGGGCTCCCGCTGGAGGTCTACCTCTTCACCAAGGACGTCCGCTGGGTCTACCACGAGGGGGTCCAGGCAGACATCTTCGACCACCTCCTGGCGGTGGTGCCCTCCTTCGGCCTGCGCGTCTTCCAGAGCCCCTCGGGCGCGGACCTGCGTCAGCTCGGCGGCGGATCGATCGCAGCCGAGAATCGCTTCGTCGGCACGATCGACGGGGGCGACCGGACGCCGGCGAGCCGATCCTGAGGGTGGAGATCCGCTGCAGCCCCGTCTTCGCGTGGATGTCGGGGGGATGACGTAGGCTGGGTCCCATGAAGAGCTTCACGTTTCTCCACGTCGCGGATCTGCATCTGGACACGCCCTTCGATGGGCTGAGGGCCTTGCGGCCCGCGCTGGCAGAAGAACTTCGGGAGGCGTCGCTCCGGGCCTTCGACCGGCTGATCGAGTTGGCCGTCGAGAGGGCGGTGGCCTTCGTGGTCTTCGCCGGCGACGTCTACGACGGCGCGGAGCGAGGGCTTCGGGCGCAGCTCCGATTTCGGAGGGGGCTCGAGAGGCTCTCCGCCGCGGGGATCGACGCCTTTGTCGTCCACGGCAACCACGACCCGGTGGACGAGGGCTGGGCGGCCATCGCGAGCTGGCCTGCAAAGGTTCACGTCTTCGGCAGCGGGGAGGTGGAGGCGAGGCCGGTGGAGCGAGGCGGCGTTCGGATCGCCACGGTCCACGGGATCAGCTTCGGCAGGCGGGCGGAGATGGAGAACCTCGCGCGGCGGTTTCGTCGGGGCCCCGAGGGCGGGATCCACGTGGGGCTGCTCCACTGCAACGTCGAGGGGCAGCAGGGGCATGATCCGTACGCGCCCTGCTCCCTGGACGATCTCGAGGCGGCGCGGATGGACTATTGGGCGCTGGGTCACGTCCACACCAGGCAGCTCCTCTCGCGGGCGCCGAGGTGGGTCGCGTATCCGGGCAACCTCCAGGGCCGGAGCTTCAAGCCGGCGGAGCAGGGGCCGAAGGGGGCGCTGCTCATCCAGGTGGAGGACGACGCGGTGCAGGAGGTGGAGTTCTGCCCGCTGGCGCCGGTGGTCTTCGACACGGTGCAAGTGGACATCTCGGCCCTGGCGGACCTGGGCGAGCTGGAGGACGCGCTCCTCGAGGCCGCGGACGCTCTCGTCCAGGGGCGAGGATGTGAGGGGCTGATGTTGGCGGCGGAGCTCCACGGACGTGGCCCGCTCCACGGGCTCCTGGGAAGGCAGGCCGAAGCGCTGCGTCAGGCGTTGGACGACGCGACGGCCGAACGGCGCCCCTGGATCCGCTGGGAGCGGCTGATCCGCCGGAGCTCGCCGGAGGTCGATCGGGAGCGCCTCGCCGAGCGCGACGATCTGGTGGGGGAGCTCCTGCGACGGATCGACGGGCTGTCTCGGGATCCGACGAAGCTGAGGGAGCTGATGGAGTCGGTGGACGCCACCATGCCGGGGCGATCCCTCGACTCGTACGTCCCGGCCCTGGAAGCGGTGGATCGCCTCGCGCTCCTGGAGAAGGTCGAGCTCGACGCGCTGGATCGCCTGGAGGTGGAGTCGTGATCCTGCGCAGCCTCCACATCGACGGCTTCGGCGTGCATCGGGATCTCGCCTGGGAGCTGCGGCCGGGGTTGAACCTCGTCCTGGGGCCCAACGAGGCGGGGAAGACCACGATCCACGCCTTCATCCGCGGCATGCTCCATGGCTTCCCGGACGGGCGCTCGAAGGAGACGAAGCATCCACCGCTGCAGGGAGGCAGCCACGGCGGCCGCCTCGAGGTCGAAGCCGTCGACGGCCTCGTCTATCGGATCACCCGGGGAGGGCCGGGGAGAGGCAGCGTTCACGTAGAGCGTGTCGGCGGCGCGAGCGGCGGGCAGGAGCTCATCGATCCGCTCTTGGGCAAGACGGACGCCCAGCTCTTTCGCAACGTCTTCGCCTTCGGACTGGACGAGCTGGCGGACTTCGGGGGGCTGACCGGCTCGGAGATGGAGCGGCGGATCTTCGACGCTGCCCTCGCTGGGGCGGGCCGTTCGGTCTCCTCGCTGGTCGATGATCTGAAGAAGGCCAAGGAGGAGGAGCTCACGCCGCGCAAGGGGCGGCTGCGGGAGGCGGCCCATCGGCTGGAGCAGTTGGAACAGGAGCTGAGGTCCGCCAAGGCCCGGGTGAAGAGCTACGGCCCTCTGGTCGAGGAGGAGCTGCGAGGCGTCGAGGCTCTGGGGGAGGCGAAGGATCGAGCTCGGCGCGCACGGGCCGAAGCGGCGAAGTGGGAGGCGCTTCGCTCACTCTGGCCCGTGGAGCTCCGGCGCCGGGACGCCATCGCGCGACTCACCGCTCTCCCGACTGCCGCGGCTCTCGTCGCCGACGCATCGGTGGCTGGCGCTTCGGTGGCGGCTGGCGCGCTTCTGGCGCGTTTCGATGCAGCGGCGGAGAAGCTCGTCGAGTGGGAGGGGGCGCAGGAGCGCGACGAGGGAGAGCGGCAGCGGCTCGGGCAGGAGATCGCGGCGATCCCGCCGGATCCATCCTTGACCTCGATCGCCGGGAGGGCCCTGGCCCTCGAGCAAGAGGCTCGGCTGGTGGAGGATCATCGCCTGCGGATCCCTGTGCTCACCTCGGCGATCGAGCAGCGGGAGGCAGAGGTACAAGGCCTCCTCGCTGGCCTCGGCGCCGGATGGGACGAGTCGCGGGTGAGGACGATCGATCGCTCCCTCCCCAGGCGGGAGGCCATCGACGGCTACGCCTCTCGCTTCCGTGATTGGGAGCGTCGCGAAGCGCTCGCCTCGGCGAATCTCGAGCGCGCCCGAGACGACCATAGAAAGGTGGTCGACGAGATCGAGGATAGGCGGGAGGTGTTGAAGGGGATGGAGGAGCCCCCGACAGCGGAAGCCCTGGAGCTTCGCGGCGGCGCCCTCGCCGAACTGCGCGGGGCCCGGGAGGATCGGGAGCACACGATCCGCAGGCTGCAGACCATCCGCGATCAGGGCTTGGCCATGTCGCATCGGGACGCTGGGGGCTCGGGCGGAGGTCCGCTCCCGTGGATCGTCGCGGGGATCTTCATCGCTGCCGCGGTGGCGGCCCTGGTTCGAGGCGAATCGGTCGGCGCCGCCATCGCCGCCGCTGCCGGTGTGGCGATGCTCGTGGTTGGGCGCCTCGCTCGTGGCGGGAGGGGCCGCCAATCAGATGGCCGATCCCTTGGGTCGGAAGGCGCGGAGTCCGGAGTGGAGGAGGACCTGCGAACGATCGAAGCCGCGCTTCGAGTGCATGCGGAAGCCGTCGGCCTCGCGGAGGAGCCCACCGCCGCGGCAGTGGAGGTAGCCAGCGGTGCGCTGCAGCGGGATCGCGAGCGGCGCCATCGCTGGGACGAGCTCGGTCGCGAGCTGGCGCGGCAGGAAAGGCTTCGGATCAGCGCAGAGGATGGGGTCGAGACGGCGCAGGCAGCCGCGGGGGCGTTGGCAGAAGGGGCCCGCGCGCTCGAGTCCTCCTGGACGGTGGAGATCGCGGATCTCCTGGACGGCGGGAGAGAGCCGGGCGCCAGGCACGGCGGGAAGGAGCCGGAGGCTCTGCATGGCGACGGAGACTCGCAGCCGATCCTCCGGCCCGAGGCGGCCCGAGAGAGGCTGCAGCGGATCGATGAGGTGATCGAGGCGCTGGATCAGAGTGGGCGCGATGAGCAGGAGCGGGATCGCCTGGTCGCGGCGCTGCGCGGATGGGAGGCGGCGGTGCGTGCCCTCGCCGCCTTGGCAGGGATCGAGGGTGAGGGGAGGGAGGCCCTCGCGCGGATCGCCGATCGGGCGGCGCAGGAACGAGCCCGCGCCGAGGATCGGCGCCTGCTGGAGGCCCAGCTCCGCAAGATGGAGGTCGATCGCGAAAGGCTCGAGGCCGAGCGGCGGCGGCTCGAGGCAGAGCGTGACGGCCTCCTCATTGAGGCCGGTGTGTCGAGCCGCGAGGAGCTGGCCTCGTTGGTGGATGTGGAGCGGCGGCGCGGCGAGGCCCTCGAAGAGCTGCGAGGAGCGGAGCGAGCCATCGAGGAGCGGCTGGGCGACGGCGAGGAGGCGCGCGTGGCCCGGGCCGAACTCGCCACTGGCGAGAAGGTGCGTTGGGAGGAGGCGGTGGAGGAGGCCTCGGCCGACGAGGAGGAGGCGGGCGCGGCGGTGGAGGAGCTCACCAGGCAGCTCGCCATCCAGCGGCGCGAGCGTGAGGACCTCGAGGTCTCCGCCGACGTGCACCGGATCGCCAGCGCCATCGAAGAGCATCGGGCGGAGATCGCGGCGGCGGCGGAGCGTTGGCGGATGGCGGCGCTCCTCGAGCGCCTTCTCCAGGTCTCTCTCGAAGACATGAGGCGCGACCGCCAGCCCGCCGTGCTGCGCCACGCAGGCGAGGCCTTCGAACGGATCACCGGCGGGCGCTACTCGGCGATCTTGCAGACGATGGAGGGCGACGGGGTCGAGGTCCTCGACCGGCGGGGGCAGCGGCTCGCCGCCGGCGCCTTGAGCCGCGGCACCCGGGAGCAGCTCTACGTCTGCGTGCGCCTCGGCCTCGCTGCCGCCTTCGCGGAGCAGGGCACCCGGCTCCCCCTGCTGATGGACGACGTGATGGCCAACTTCGACCCCGAGCGCGCGACCGCCACCGCCGCGGTCCTCGCCGACCACGGCCGGGAGCACCAGCTCATCGTCTTCACCTGCCATCCTGCAACGGTGGAGAGGCTTCTGGCGGCGGAGCCTTCCGCCGGCCTCCTCGAACTCGGAGCCTGTGAAAAAACCGCCCTCATGCAAGGCGGGGGCGGTTTTTTCACGCGCGCTGCGCGCTACGGCTCCTTCTAGCGTTCGCTCGCCTCCGGCTCGCAGAGTTCGTGATTTCTTCACGAACTCTCAGAGCCTGTGAAAAGACCGCCCTCATGCAAGGCGGGGGCGGTTTTTTCACGCGCGCTGCGCGCTACGGCTCCTCCTAGCGTTCGCTCGCCTCCGGCTCGCAGCGCCTGAGCCATGGCTTTCTTGCGCTCGTAGGGGCGCGGCGTTAGGTTGCCGCCCCATGTCGACCTGCGCACCAGTGGACGGAGGTGGCTCAAGTGTCCGCCCCCGAACCACATCTGCTCGATCCCGAGCCGATCAGCCCTGACGAGCTTCGGGTCGCCTGGCCGGTCCTCAGCGCCGGCGATCGGGCAGAGGGCTTTCAGCTCCTCCCCAGGGACGACGCCGAGGACTTCTTCCTCGAGCTGAGCGCCCACGATCAGGCGGCGCTGCTGGTCGCGGTGCCGCCCCACTCGCGCAGGCTCTGGCTCAAGGCTCTCGCGCCAGACGACGCCGCCGATCTCCTCCAGGAGGTCGACCCCGAGGAGCGATCGACCCTGCTCGCGCTGCTGGACGCGATCTCGCGCCACGAGGTGGGCGGCCTGCTGGCCTATGCCGAGGACGCCGCCGGCGGCCTGATGAGCCCTCGCTTCGCCAGGGTGCGGCCCGACGCCACGGTGGACGAGGCGATCAGCTACCTGCGGCGGCAGGCTCGCAACCAGCTCGAGACCATCTACTACGCCTACGTCCTCGACGGGATGCAGCGGCTGCTGGGCGTCGTCTCGTTTCGGGAGCTCTTCGTCGCGCCGCCGGAGAAGCACGTGGCGGACGTGATGCAGACCGACGTGATCTCCGTCCCCGAGAACATGGATCAGGAGGCGGTGGCGCGGATCTTCGCCCAGCGCGGCCTGATGGCGCTCCCCGTCCTGGACGGCGAGGGGCGGATGAAGGGCATCGTCACGTCGGACGACATCGTCGACGTGGTGGAGGAGGAGGCCACCGAGGACATCCAGAAGCTCGGCGGCATGGAAGCCCTGGACATGCCCTATCTGCGCACGCCCTTCCTGGCGATGGTGCGCAAGCGCGGCGGCTGGCTGGCGGCGCTCTTCCTCGGCGAGATGCTCACCGCCACGGCCATGGGCTATTACGAGCATGAGATCGCGCGGGCGGTGGTCCTGGCGCTCTTCGTGCCGCTGATCATCTCCAGCGGTGGAAACGCAGGCTCGCAGGCGACCACCCTGGTGATCCGGGCGATGGCCCTGGGCGAGGTCCGCCTCAAAGATTGGTGGAGGGTGATCCATCGGGAGCTCGCGTCGGGCCTCGTCCTCGGCGTCCTCCTGGCGTCTATCGGCTTCCTCCGGATCTACGCCTGGGAGCACGTCTTCCACGCCTACGGCGAGCATTACCTGCTGGTGGCGTCCACCGTGGCCTTCAGCCTGATCGGCGTGGTCACCTGGGGCACGCTGGCAGGTTCGATGCTGCCCTTCCTCCTGCGCCGCCTGGGCTTCGATCCCGCCAGCGCCTCCGCGCCCTTCGTCGCCACCCTGGTGGACGTCTCGGGGCTGGTGATCTACTTCACCGCGGCGCAGCTCATCCTGGCCGGCACGCTCCTCTAGGAGGCCGTACTGCATGGCGCCGTAGCGAGGCGAGGGCGGCGCGCGCCACGCCTGTGGCGTGGATGAGCGACGAG
This sequence comes from Vulgatibacter incomptus, assembly GCA_040391605.1. GTDB lineage: Bacteria > Myxococcota > Myxococcia > Myxococcales > Vulgatibacteraceae > Vulgatibacter > Vulgatibacter incomptus_A. Next base: position 138,443 of record JBEBXK010000004.1, on the reverse strand, counting down.
GCGTGGCCGTAGCCACGTCGCAGGAGCGAAGAGTGAGCACGCCGTCCGTAGCCCCGGATCGTTCGCCGCAGTAGGCAGGCTATGCAGTACGGCCTCCTAGGCGGAGGCGGCGGAGGTCGCTACCGGCAGGGTGAAGGTGAAGGTCGAGCCTTGTCCCGGCGTGCTGTCGACAGTGACTTCGCCGCGGTGGGCCGAGACGATCCCCTTCACGATGGCGAGGCCGAGGCCCGAGCTCCCCCGCTTTCCCTGCCGTACCTGCCAGAAGGCGTCGAAGATGTGGGGGAGCATCGCGGGCTCGATCCCGGGGCCGTCGTCGGTGACGGAGAAGCGCACCGCGCCGTCCTGTTTCGAGGCGCGCAGGGCGATGCGGCCCCCGGATGGGATGAACTTGATGGCGTTGCCGATGAGGTTGGCGAAGACCTGGGGCGTCCGCTCGGGATCGGCGAGGACCTCGGGGAGCCCCGGATCCACGGAGCTCTCGATGCGGATCTGCTTCTCCTTCGCAGGCTCCGCCCAGGTCTGCACGGCCTCCGAGACCATCGACGCCGGGGAGCTGGGGACGGGGGTGACCATGAGCTTCTTCCCCTGGAGCCGGGCGACGTCCAGCAGATCTTCGACGAGTCGGTTGGCGCGCTGGGCGGCGTCCCGGATCACCTGCAGCTTCTTCCGCTCCGCCTCGCAGCTCTTCTCCTGCGTGCGCCGGAGGAGGCGCTCGGCTGCTATGGAGATCACCGCGAGGGGGCTGCGAAGGTCGTGGGAGACGATCCCCAGGACCTCATCCCTGAGGTGGGTCGAGGTCTGCGCTTCTCGGTAGAGCCGCGCGTTGTCCAGGGCGAAGGCGGCGATGTCCGCCAGGCGCAGCGCCAGGTCGAGATGGCCCTGGTCATGGCGCTGGGCCGAGGAGCTGTATCCACAGGCGACGGCCCCGAGGATGCGGCCTCGAGCCGCCAGCGGGACGATTACGAGGGAGCGGATGCCGAGGGCGGTGAGGATTCGGTAGTGCTCTCGATCGTGAGACGCGGTCCGGATCCAGGCGCCGGTCACCTCCGGTACCAGCTCGGGCTCGCCGGAGGCGAGGACCTGACCGACGCCGACGACGGTGGGCGCTACCTCGCGATAGTTTCGCAGGTCTACGAGGAGCTCCTGGCCTGCGGGATCCACGTGGGCCTCCGCCACTTGATAGCTTTGATCCTCCTCGCGCATCACCAGGGTGCAGAAGTCGCCGAGGACGGGGATGGCGAGGCGAGGGAGCCGGTGCAGCAGATCCTCCAGGTCGAGGCTGGCGGTGAGGTGCTTGCTCGCCTCGTTCAGGAAGAGCTTTCGCTCCTCCTCCGCCTTGGTCTCGGAGATGTCGCGCCAGATGGTAGCGAACGATTGGAGCTCCCCCTCCTCGTTGCGCTGCGCGAGCAAGACCTCGGAGACCGGGACCTGGACGCCGTCGCCGCGGATGGCCGAACCTTCGCCGATCCAGACGCCGTCCCGCAGCGCCGCGGGCACCCCCTCCTCCAGGGCGATCCGCGCTGCCTCGGGCGGGTGGAGCGCGAAGAGGTTGTGTCCCGAGATGTCCTCCTCCGGGTCGAATCCCGTGAGCTCCCTGCCGGCGCTGTTGATGTAGAGGAGCTGGCCCTCGGCGTCGGCGATGCCGACGAAGTCCGGCGTGAGGTCGAAGACGGCGGCCAGGCTCCGCTCCCGCTCGGAGGTGCGCCTGCGCTCGGTGATGTCTCGGAAATACACGCAGATCATCCGCTGGGAGGGGAAGGCGCGGACCTCGAACCATCGGGATGAATCGGGGACGAAGAGCTCGAACTCCGTGGGCTGCCTGCCGTTGCGGACCTGGAAGAGGTTGCGGTGGATCACTGTCCCGACCATCTCGGGAAAGACCATCCAGAGGCTCCTCCCGATCGCCTCCTCCTTCGTCTTGCCCATCTGCGAGACGGCGCGATGGTTGAGGTAGAGGATCTCCCAGTCGGAGTCGATGGCGATGAACGAGTCGGTGATCGTCTCCAGGATCGACTCGACCATCTTGCGCGCGTCTTCGGCCTCCTCCCGGGTGGCCGCCTCCATGGCGAGGCGCCTCAGCAGCTCCCGATGCTGCCCGCGGCCCAGCGACTCGAGCTCCTGGAGCCGTCGCTCCACCTCATGTCGCACGGTGACGTCTTCGATCGTCGCCAGGGTTCGATGCGCCCCTTCGTCGGCCGGCATGGTGGAGAGGGTGATCCTGCCCCAGAGCGTCTTGCCGCTCCGGGTCTGGAGGCGCCGCTCGATCAGCAGGCCGCTCCGTTCCCCTCGCAGGATCCGCCGGAAGAGCGCGCGATCCTTCGCGTCGATGCCCGACGCCGAGAAGTCCAGCAGATGTCTCCCTTTAAGCTCCTCTGCGTCGCAGGCGAGGCTCTCTCGGAGGCGCCGGTTGCTCGCGAGCACGGAGCCGTTCTCGTCGAGGATCGCCACGCTGACACCGATGGAGTCGAGCGCGGAGAGCGGGATGATCGCGCCGGACGAGCCGCTCGGCCGGCTCTCCAACGAGGCCGATGGCCCGCTCGCTCGATCGTCGATCGTATGGCTGACGATCCCCTGCGCATCGTCCACTGTCTCGCCGACATCCCCCATGCTCTGCGCCTCCCCGAGCGCTCGACCAGGATTCGCCCACTTCGTAGCTTGCCCGCGATGAAGCGATCCGCCAGCCCATTTCGAGAGTCATTGTCGGCCCGGCTACGAAGCGCTTGTCTCATTCGGGTGGCGGCGGGGTCCGGGAGGTCCCATCGTAGGAAAGGAGACGCCGCATCCACCACGAAATCCCAACACCGATCGGGGGTTTTCTTCGATGAATGAGAACGAGCAGCCGGAAGCAATCGAGATACCCGGCGAGCTCCCTGTCTTGCCGATTCGCGGGGCCGTGGTCTTCCCGCTGGCGGTGGTGCCGATCTCGGTGGGGCAGGAGCGCTCCATCCGGCTGGTCGAAGAGGTGATGCACACCAACCGGCTGATCGCGTTGGTCGCCCAGCGGACAGAGGAGGGGGTGCCGGAGAAGCCCGAGGATCTCTATCGGGTGGGGACCTCGGCGGTCATCCGCCAGATCCATCGAAGCGAGAACGGCATGATCCAGCTCGTGGTCCAGGGCCTCGGTCGCATCCGGATCGACCGGTATCTGGCGTTCGAACCCTACGTCGTCGCGAAGATCCAGCCGGCTCCGGAGGAGCCGGCGCCCATGGGACCCGAGATCGACGCCCTCACCCGCACGGTGAAGGACATCTTCGGCAAGCTCGCCCAGCTCACGCCCGAGCTCCCCGATGAGCTGGCCATGGCGATCCTGGCCTTCGACGATCCGCTGCAGGTGACCTACCTGCTCTCGACGACGATCCCGCTCTCCCTCGAGGCGCGGCAGGAGCTCCTCGAGATCGACTCGGTGGTTGGCAGGCTCCACCGCCTGGTGGAGGTGATGCAGCAGGATCTGGCCGTCCGCGAGCTCGAGCAGCGCATCGTCGATCAGACGAATGTCAAGATATCAGACACGCAGCGTGAATACGTCCTGCGCGAGCGCCTGCGGGCCATTCAGGAGGAGCTGGGGGAGACCGGAGACGAGGCGCAGGATCTGCGCAAGAAGATGGAGGAGGCCCGGCTGCCGGAGGAGGCGAAGCGGGAGGCCGAGCGGGAGCTGGGGCGGCTGGAGCGCATCCCGGACGTCTCTCCTGAGCACGGGATGATCCGCACCTACCTCGAGTGGCTCCTCTCCGTACCCTGGCAGAAGACCACCGGCGGCCCCATCGACCTCCGGGAGGCGCGGGAGATTCTGGACGAGGATCATTACGACCTCGACAAGATCAAGGATCGGATCCTCGACCACCTCGCCGTGAAGAAGCTCCGCCAGGAGCGAAGGGCAGAGGCCGCGGCGGCGCGGGGAGCTGCTGCTTCACCTTCGCAGGGGTCCACTGCTTCGGCCGGCACCTCGACCTCGCGGCAGGCGTCGGCATCGAAGGAGCCGCCAGATTCACGGAAGGCCTCGGCGTCGCAGCGCTCGCCGACGAACCCTCCGCCTGATGGTGCGCCAGTGGAGAAGCCCGATGGCGCGCCTGCCGAGAAGAAGGAGGGCATCCGGCGCCGGGAGATCCGTCGCGAGCCGATCCTCTGCCTGGTGGGGCCTCCGGGCACGGGGAAGACCTCCCTCGGCCAATCGATCGCCAGAGCGCTGGGGCGGGAGTTCGCCAGGGCCTCCCTCGGCGGCATCCAGGACGAGGCCGAGATCCGCGGGCATCGGCGGACGTATATCGGCGCGATGCCCGGGCGGATCATCCAGGCGCTGCGGCGGGTCGGCGTCGCCGATCCGGTCTTCATGCTCGATGAGATCGACAAGTTGGGGACGGGCTTTCACGGCGATCCCTCCGCGGCGCTGATCGAGGTCCTCGACCCGGCCCAGAACCACGCCTTCGTCGACACCTACCTCGGGGTCCCGGCGGATCTCAGCCAGGTGCTCTTCATCTGCACCGCCAACACCATCGAGCCGATCCCGCCGGCGCTCCTCGACCGCATGGAGATCGTGCGGCTGGTCGGCTACACCGACGAGGAGAAGGTGCAGATCGCGCGGCGGCACCTGCTGCCGCTGGAGCTCTCCAGCCACGGCCTGCGCCCCGAGGAGATCGTCTTGGACGACGAGATCCTCCGCCGGATCATCCGCGAGTACACCCGCGAGGCCGGGGTGCGGAACATGGAGCGAGAGATCGCGACCATCCTCCGCAAGGTGGCGCGGCGGATCGGCGAGGGCGCCAAGGGGACGATCACGGTGAAGGACGACGACCTCCACGAATACCTGGGGCCACGTCGCTTCTTTGACGAGGTCACCGAGCGGATCGATCGCCCGGGGATCGCCACGGGCCTCGCCTGGACCCCCGCCGGCGGTGACATCATCTTCGTCGAGGCCGCGATCATGCCCGGCCGCAAGGAGGAGCTGATCCTCACCGGCATGCTCGGCGACGTGATGCGGGAGTCGGCCCAGGCCGCGCTGAGCTGGCTTCGCTCCAACTCCGCCAAGGTCGGCGTCGAGCCGCGGACGCTCCTGCGCAAGACCCTGCACGTCCACGTTCCTGCCGGCGCGATCCCCAAGGATGGGCCGTCGGCAGGGGTGGCGCTCCTCGTGGCGCTGGTCTCATTGGCCAGCGGCCGCGCGGTGCGGCCCGACGTCGCGATGACCGGCGAGATCACCCTGCGCGGCAAGGTCCTTCCGGTGGGCGGCATCCGCGACAAGGTCCTGGGCGCCTATCGGGCGGGGATTCGCGAGGTCCTCCTGCCTCGAAGGAACGAGGGCGCCTTGGAGGAGGTGCCGGACGAGGTCCGCGAGGCGATGCACTTCATCTTCCTCGACACGGTGGACGACGCCCTCGCCGAGTCGCTGGAGCCGGCGAGCCTCCCCGCCTCCCAGCGGGAGGAGCTCGGCCCCCCGCTGATGTGAGGGCCTCTCAAATGGCGCGGCTGTTGTATGGTTCGTGGTCCAATTCTCCGTCGCCCGAGGATCACGATGACCCACACTCGTCCGCAGTCGAGAATCGCGCTGGCCCTGCTCCTGACCTCGATCCCCGCGGCGCTGGCGGCCACGGCCTGCGGCGACGACGGGCCGGACGCCGCGGCGGTCTCGAAGATCCGCATCGAGCCCTCGGAGGATGTCGACCTGGACGAGGGGCAGAGCAAGGCCCTCTTCGCCACGGCGCTCAACCACAAGGACGAGCCGCTCGAGGCGGAGATCACCTGGAGCTCCAGCGATGCCGAGGTGGTCTCGGTGGAGCCGAACGGGCTGGTCCGAGCGGAGTACTTCGGGAGCGCGATCATCACGGCCTCTGCCGGCGGAAAGAAGGCCTCCCTCGCGGTGGTGGTCCGCGAACTGGAGCCGGCCGCCCTCTTCATCGCCACCAATCCCATCGAGATCCCGCTGGAGGGCACCCTGCGCCTCGAGGCCTCGGTCCGGGCCGAGAACGGCGTGGAACTGAAGCGCCGGCCCGTCGAGTGGAGCTCCAGCGATCCGTCGGTGGCGACCATCGACGAGGACGGCGTGGCGCGGGGCCTCCTCCTCGGCCACCTCGAGGTGCGGGCCACCCTCGGCTCGTTCACCAAGCGCGCCTCGGCAGGGACGGTCTATCGCTTCGTGGACCTCGCCGCCGGAGCGAGCCACGGCTGTGGCCTCACCAACGCGGGTTCGGCCTATTGCTGGGGGAGCAACGCCGCCTCTGAGCTCGGCAGCGACGGCGGTGGCACCACCGTCCCGCGCAAGGTCGACACGGAGGAGAAGTGGGTCGAGATCGTCGCTGGGGAGGGGACGAGCTGCGCCCGCACGGACGAGGGCGCGGTGGATTGTTGGGGCCGCGCTTCGTCCGGACCGGCGCCATCGCGGGTCGACGTCCCCGCCCTCGCCTCGATCGTCCTCGGCGATCGACACGGCTGCGGTCTCACCGACGCGGGGGCTGCCTTCTGCTGGGGGGAGAACGATCGGGGCCAGCTCGGACGCTCGGAGGGGACCGGCGGCTGGTCGACTGCCTCGGCCGTCGAGGGCGATCATTCCTTCGAGTCGATCTTCGCGGCGGGCTCCACCACCTGCGCCCTCGACGCTGCCGGCAAGGCCTGGTGCTGGGGCAGCGATGCCGAGGGCCAGCTCGGCAGGGGCAGCAAGGGCGCGGACGCTTCGACGCCGGTGGAGGTCCAGAGCCAGCAGCCCTTCTACGCCATCGCCCTCGGCGCCGGGCACGGCTGTGGCCTCAGCATCGAAGGCGTCGCCTCCTGCTGGGGGGCCAACGCCACCGGGGAGCTGGGCCGCCCGGGAGAAGACGCTTCAGTACAAGCCGTCAGCACCGTCGCTCGCTTCTCGCTCATCGCTGCAGGCGGGGCGAACTCCAGCGCCATCACCGTCGACGGCCAGGCCTATGGCTGGGGCGCTAACGCCGACGGGCAGGTGGGAACCGGCGACGCCGGCGCGCGGCGGGAGACGCCGGGGTTGGTGGGGGGTGGTAGCCTGCGCTGGTCCCGCCTCGTCCACGGCAGGGCCCACGGCTGTGGCCTGACCCTCGACGGCCTCACCTACTGCTGGGGCAACAACGAGAGCGGTCAGCTCGGCACCGGCTCCGAAGGCGAGCGCTCGCTCTCGCCCACCCTGGGCTTCGGCCAGCGTCCCGCCATTCTGTGAGGTGAACCTCCTGACCCTGTCGGTCGTCCGCCGTCGAGCGCTCCTCATCGGTGGGTTCGAGATCGAGCTTCGCAGCGAATCCACCGTCTGACGCGGCCTCTCGAAAGCGAGCTTCGCAGCGAATCCATCGTCTGCAGACGGCCTCTCGAGGTCGAGCTTCGCAGCGCCCCGATCTGCCGGACCTCTTCGCCTTTCGCGCTCTCTCTCTGACCGAGATGGAGGTCGGCTCGGCCGGGAGGGGATCGAACATCGCAGCAACACGCTTGGCTGCGGTAGACTCCGCCGCTCAAGTCCAATTTGAATGGGAGTTCGTATGCGTAACGCTTGGATGGCAGGGCTCGTCGCGGCCCTGGCCCTGGTCGCCGCCGGATGTGAGTCTTCGGACTCCCCGGGGCCGGGTGGGAAGGGCGGCGGTTCGGGAGGAACGCCGGGCACCGGCGGCACCGGCGGATCGGGGGGCGGGGAGGGCGGCTCCGGCGGCATCGAGGTGCTGGAGCCCTACGAGGTCCTTGTCTTCGATCGGGCGCGGATCAACAGCAAGTCCGAGCTGCCGAACTTTCAGGCCGCCACCGAGGCCGTCGACTTCGGCGCCGGTCCCTTCGCCCGGGCGACCCTGGTGGTGCAGCTCGAGTCCACCTGCTACCCCTTCTCGACGTGGGTGACCAACCCGCCACCCCAGGGCCAGAACTGGCCCGCGGATTGCGACGCCTACGATCGCAACTTCGAGTTCCTCCTGGATCCGCCCGAGGCGGACGGCGAGGCGCCGGCCATCGAGTTGGTCCGGGCCATCACGCCCTTCGGTGGCCCGATGAGCTTCGAGATCGACATCACCGACCTCGCCAACGGCCTCCCGGGCCTCCATCGGATCCGCACCACCATCTCCACCTGGTCGGATGGAGCAGGGCAGGTGAGCGGCTCCAACGGCGGCTGGAACGTGAGCGCCCACCTGGCGATGGTGCCCGGGGAGGCGCCTCGGGAGGTGCTCGCCGTGATCCCCCTGGCCAACCTCAACCAGACCGCGTCAGGTGGGCCCATCGAGGCGATCCCCTTCACGGTCCCCGAGGGGACCAAGGGCTCCAGGATCGAGTATCGGGTCACCGGTCACGGAGGCGGCGCCGCCGACACCGCGTGCATCGGCCACGCGGACGAGTTCTGCAAGCGCCGGCACACGATCTTCGTCGATGGCGAGGAGTTCGACTCGTTCACGCCGTGGCGCGACGATTGCGCGCTCGGCTGCACCCTGACGACCAACACCACGCCGCCCCTCAACGAGTTCGACTACTGCCTGGAGAACCCCTGCGGCGACATCCGGAGCGTCCGGGCCTCCCGCGCCAACTGGTGCCCGGGCTCGGTCACGCCCCCCGAGACCTGGATCAACACGCCCATCTTCAGCCGCCCCGGCGCCCACACCTTCTCCTGGGACATCGCCGACGTCGCCGATGGCGGCTCCTGGCGTCTCTCCGCCGTCTACTTCGCCTTCGGCGGGTAGACGGCGGAGAGTCAACGGCCCCCGCTCCGAGATGAGCGGGGGCGATGCCGTCAGCGAGCCTCGAGGAGGTTCGTGTCGTCGAGGCCGAGCTGGTAGATGCCGTAGGGACCGGCGGGGACGATGATCTTCCGTCCTTCCATCAGCAGCCCGGTGGGCCAGCCGCGGAGGGCGAAGAAGGCCTGGGGGTAGGGCGCCGTCGGCTGGTCGAGGTTGAAGACCAGCAGTCCACCTGGCACCTCGAAGAGCGCGCGTCCTGCCCGGGCGTCCCGCAGCGAGGCCCAATCGTCCACCGCCACGGTGGCGAGCTCCGAGAAGGAGGTCGAAGCGGCGTCCAGGATCGTCAGCCTCTGCTCCATGTACGAGGAGTCCGTGGTGGAGGAGTCGCTCGAGGACGCGCCGCCCGATCGAATCGAGGGGGCGTCTGATCTCCAATCGCCGCGATGGCCCACCAGGAGGTGGCCCGCTCCATCGAGGCGGGTCGAGTCGACGATCCGATCCGGGAAGCGTCGATGTGCCTCGAGATAGGCCGTGGCGCCGGCGAGCCGCACCCGGGCCACCGCCGTCTCCAGCGCGGTGCTGCCCCAGACGTAATCCCTGGTGAAGGCGGTGTTGCCCTGGACCTGCAGGAGCTCGCCGGGGACGTTGATCGCGCTGCCCGCGGTGAGCGATCCCGAGGCACCGGCCGTGACCGCCTTCATGAAATACTGCACGTAGGGCCGTGAATCGCCGGCGATCTGGATGGGCTTCTTATACGAGAGGAAGAGGAGGTCGCCGCTGGGCACCACCGTCACCGCCTCCTCGCCCAGCGGCGCCTGCATCTTTGCGCCGAGGCTGGGGGCGTTGGGCTGGCGGAAGCTGACCGCTCGAAGCTCGAAGCGCGACCAATACCGTCGGACCTCCTGTGGATAGCAGGACTCGGTGGCCTGGACCTGAGAGGGGTCGACCTGGACGCAGCTCTCGAGTTGGCCGTCGGTGTAGGTGCACGATCGGAACGAGCCGTAGCAGCTGGTCTGCCCCTCGAAGGTGGTGCAGGTCTGGTATCCGGAGGTGTCGTTGCAGGTCCCGGGCTGCCCATAGCAGCTCCGGTAGTTTGACATGTAGCTGTGACAGACCTGGGCGGTGCCGAGGAGGGTGCTCCCCGGCTCCTGCCTCACGAAGACCAGGGAGTCTCCGACCGCGTGGACCTCCGGCGCCGAGCGGCCGTAGGGGTAATAGCCGTATCCGCAGTCGAAGCAGTCCATATCACCGTAGTAGTAATAGTCGTATCCACCGACAGGGAGATCTCTCGTCACCAGCGCGCCGCGGGGCTCGGGTCGAGAGGGCGTCGAGAGGTCGAAGCTCTGCAGGGTGGTCTCCCAGACCGGCGGCTCTGCCCATGGATCGACCGGCGTCGTGGAGACCGCCACCAGGAGATCGCCCAGCTTGTGGAGGGTGGATCCTGCCGGTACGTCGAAGGAGGCGACTGGCGCCGCGGTATCCGGATGCTCGCCCGCCGGAATGATCTGCACGGTGGAGGGACGTTGGCCGTCAGCGCCTCGCGCGCCGTACCAGCTCCCGCTCGCCTCGCGCAGCCGGGTGAGGTGGCTGCCGAAGGAGAGGAGCCCACTGTAGCTCGGCGCGAGATCCAGGCGCCCGAGCTCGGCGGGCTGATCCGGGGTCGCGGTGGAGTAGAGGCTCAGCGCCTCCTCCGAGAGGTTGGCGGTGGCGCCACCCGCGGTGAGGAAGCTGCGCCGCACCTGGCTGCCGTGGTTCATCGTGCCGCGGCGGGAGAGGGTGTCTTGGGAGAAGGTGAAGATCTGCACCCCGGCGACCCAAGAGGAGGAATCCCAGCTCGAGTAGGGGAGGAGGATCAGCCCGGTCTCGTCGACCCCGCCAGGCCCCGGGACGTGGATGGCGTCCTCCACCACTGAGAAGGCCCGATGATCCCAGCTCGCTTCCGACCAGCTCGACGCGGCGTCGACCTCCACCCGCTGGATCAGCGGATTGGCATTCTCGAGATCGGTGATGTCATAGAGGCTCACCGCCATGGTCCTGCCGCCGGTGTCCTCCACGCCGATTCCAATCAGCCGCTGATCGTCGAAGGTGGAACGGAAGAAGTCGTTCCAGCCGGAGACGATGAACTGCGACTTCTCGGTGGCGATGCCGGCGTCGGAGATCTCGAAGGCGTGGAAGGGATCTTGCCGCTCGTAGGTGACGAAGAACGCCGAGTTGCCAAGGAAGATGGTCCCGAAGAGATCTTCGTTGGGACCGAAGCTCTTGGAGTCGATGGGGACGAGGTTGTCGAAGTCGGTCGCGTCGAAGGTCTCGATGTGGTTCGAGTTGGAAGACGATGAGCCCCAATTCCTGCTCGAGACCACCCGGAGGATCCCATCGCGTAGATCGAGGTTGAACTGGTTGTTGACGGGCCCCGCCACCTGCACCTCGCCGCCTTCGACCATCACGCCATCCGGGCGGGAGATGTCGATGATCGAGACGAGGCTCCGGCCGCTGCTGTGGTTCCAATCGCTGCGCGCGACCAGCAGCGCCTCGGGGGTGGCCTGGATGTCGGTGATCCACCCGCCGAGTTCGAGCTCGGTCTGGGGGGCGATCAGCCCGCCGCCGAGGTGGAAGCTCTTCACCACCGTGCTGGTGGTCCAGCTCGATCCGCCCGATGGATTCGCGACGTAGCCGTATTGCTGCGCGACCACGTAGAGGGACTCCTGCCCTCCGCCTCGGGTGAGCCGGCTCTTGTAGATGGAGCCGGGCACCACCGCCTGGTCGACGATGACGGGAGCGGCGGGATCGCTGAGATCCACCGAGACCACCACGCCACCGGAGGCCGCCTGCACCGCGGTGTCGTAGCGGCTGCCGTAGTAGCCCCGCCAGTCGTTGAGGAGGATGAAGGCGCGGCTGCCGACCACGTAGAGCTCGACGGGGTAGCCGCTGATCTCGACGCGGCCGATGACGGCGGGTGCGGAGAGATCGGAGAGCTCGATCACCTGGAGGCCGCGGTAGTAGTTGACGTTGAGGAGGAGATCCGCCCCGAAGGCCCGGTAGATATCGCCTTCTTCCACGGTGCGGCCGTCGTCTCCGCCACTTCCGCCGGCGCCCGCCTCCGGGGAAGGAGCACCATCGGCCATGTCGTCGGTCCCCCGGGACGCGGGCTGGCCCTGGTAGCCATCCGCCGACGCGAAGCGGCTGTCGCCGGGCTGGGGATCGCCGGGGTTCAGCGGGGGCCCGCTCTCGCCCCCACAGCCAAACGCAAGGACTACAGTCAGCATCCAGGTGGCACACAAACACACGTGAAGCGAACGAATCAGGCTCATGTCGGACACCCCTTGCCGATCGCTCGGCGGTGGCAGCCCGACCATCATCCTCGCCCCCCGGGCGATTGGCAAGGGGGCCACCGCTCCCGCCCCCCGGGACCACCCGGAACGACGGGCCCCTTACGGGACGTTACGGAGAAAGCCCGCCACGTGTGCGAAGCGGCCGTCCAGGAACTCCCGCACCTCGCCGCTGATCCCCAGCTCGTCCAGGGCGGTCTCCATGGCCCGAAGCCAGGCATCGCGCATCGCGTCATCCACCGGAAAGGGGGCGTGGCGGGCCCGGAGCATCGGATGGCCCCGCTGCTCGAGGTAGTGGCTGGGGCCGCCCAACCAGAAGAGGAGGAAGAGGGCGAAGTGCTCGCGGCTCTCGGGGTGAACCCGCCCCGCCTCATCCAGCCGATGGAGCTGCGCCAGCGCGGGCTCGTCCCGGTCCATCGCGTCGTAGAAGCGCATGGCGAGGTCGCGGACCACCGACTCGCCGCCCAACTGCTCGTACGGGGTCTGGCCCGGGAAAGGGGTCCAACTCGGCTTCGTCCCGCTCAATGCGATCCTCTCAGAGCTCGCGCTGCACGCGAAGGGCTCTCTCCAGGCGTTCGTTCGCCTTCGTCTTGGAGAGCTCGTGAATCCGCTTCACGGACTCCTGGCTCTCGGTTGCATGGGCTGTCGACGCAGGCCGCTTCGCGCGAGGGCGCCGGTTCGCCAGCTCTCCCCTATCTCTCGGGGCCCCTCTACGCCACGCCAAATCCGCGCGAATCCATGCTCCTGGATTTGCAGGGGGATCCGAGGGTGGGCCCGGTTGGCTGGCAATGCCACGAGCCTTTCGATAGGCTGGGAATGATTGTTGGTCAAACGATCCGAAGGGCCCTCGATGGTCCGGGCGATCGCTTTTCGATCCCGACGACAAAGACGACAGAGACAAAGGAGAACACCATGATCTCACCCAAGCTCTGGGCGGCCCCTGCCGTCGCCCTCACCCTCCTCCTCGCGGCCTGCGGTGGCTCCGACGACGGAAAGAAGACGACCCCGGCGGACGCCGAGATCGTCTCGTTCACCGCCGACCCCGCCGAGGTGGCGGAGGCCGGGGACCTCTCCCGGATCAGCTGGAGCGTCCGAAACGCGACCCAGATCTCCCTCCACATGGACGGCGAGGAGATCCCCCTGGAGGATCCCGCCGCCCTGGAGGGCTCGGTGGAGCTCGCCATCCTCCGGGAGACCGACTTCAGATTGTTCGCCACAGGCCCCAGCGGCGTGCGGGCGACCGGCGAACTCCGAGTGACCCTGGCCAGCGCGCCGGATCCCGACCAGCCGAAGATCCTCTCCTTCGTCGCCGATCCTCCGACGATCCGGGCAGGGGAGGAGACCACGCTCTCCTGGGCCACCACCGACGCCGACAGGATCCGAATCGTCGACGAGGCGGGCGAGCCGATCGACCTCGCCCCCGCCGCCGCAGCCGAAGGGTCGGTGACGCTCCTCCTCGCCGAATCCGCGCGCTTCACCCTCACGGCCTACCACGAGGAGAGCGAGCGGGAGGCGACGGCCACCGTGGAGGTGGAGGTGGAGGCGCTCCCGATCGAGGCGCCGACGATCGAGGCCTTCGAGGCGCCGGCCTTCGCCACCGCCGACGAGCTGGGTCAGGCCACGGTGGCGCTGAGCTGGACAGGCGTCTTGGGCGCCGCCGAGGTGATCCTCGAGGCCGACACCCTGGAGCCGACCTGGATCGATCCCTCGCAGCTCCCGACGGGAGGCATGGAGGTCTCCATCTCGGAGGACACCACCTTCCGCCTGATCGCGCGCAACGAGGCCGGCGACGTGGAGGCGATCGCGCAGACCCTGCTTGTGGAGCCGCCCTCGATCGTCGCCTTCGTCGCGTCGCCGGAGCAGGTAGGTGCGGGCGAGACCATCGACGTCGAGTGGGAGACGAGCGGCGCCAGCGAGGTGCAGCTCCTGGTAGACGGGATCGATTGGGAGGTGGCGCCCGAGCTGACGAGCGGCGCGGCCCAGGTGCAGCTCGCCGCCAACGCCGAGCTCGAGCTCCGCGCCTTCAACCAGGCGGGAGACTTCGTCTCAAAGCAGCTCTCCATCGAGGTAGGCGAGCCCGTGATCGTGAGCTTCGAGGGTTCGAAGCAGCGCCTCTGGTTGGGGGAGACCCTCGTCCTGAGCTGGGAGGCCGTGGGCGGATCGCACCTCCTCGTCACCAGCGGCGGCGCGACCGTCTGCGAGACGCGGGACCTCCAGCGCATCGCCGCCGGCTCATGTGATCTCCCGATCACCGAGGCTGGGATCCACGACTTCCGCATCGAAGTCTCGAACGGATCCGGCGAGGCGACCTCCACCTTCTCCATCAGCGCTGCCAACGGCGCCCTGATCGTCGCCTTCGCGGCGGCGCCGGCGCAGGTCTCGGTGGGCGAAGACGTGATCGTGAGCTGGGAGGTCGTCGACGATCCCGACGGCGTCGTGCCCAGCCTCTCGATGGCCGATCAGCATGGCACCACCTACCCGCTCCCCTCCGGGACCACCGGATCGACCACCCTCTCCTTCGACGAGGCGGGCAGCGTCGAGCTCGAGCTGATGGCTACCTCGCCCAACCCTCTCTCGATCCCTGCCATCGCCGCCGCGACGGTGGAGGTCTTCGGCCCCCCCGCCGTAACCCTGGTCGCGAGCCACGCCGAGTTCGACGACAGCGTGGCGCCCGAGGTGATCCTCTCGTGGACCTCCCAGAACGCCGCCGAGCTGATCCTCCACGAGCTGGATGAGGTGGGATCGCCGCGCCCGCTCTACACGGTCCCCGACGCCGAGCGGGCCAGCGGCAGCCTCGGCGTGCGCCCTGCCGTCGCCACCACCTATTGGATCGTCGCGAAGAACGGCGCCGGTGCCGACGCCAGCCAGGACGTTCGGGTGACGGTGGCCCCCATGGAGATCCTCTCCTTCACCGCCACGCCTGCAGAGATCGTCGCAGGAGACAGTCTCGTACTCGAGTGGACTACCCGGATGGCCCAATCCGTGGATCTCGACATCCTATCGGGGCCCGGCCTGCTGCGGGAAGAGACGCAGGAGCCCTACCTCGACGTCGAGGCCCTGGGCGGGACCCACCTGCCGTTGGGCACCGCGTGCAGCACCTCCATCGCCACGTATGGCTGCGAACTCTTCGAGTTCCCCGATGGCTTCCTCTTCCCCTTCGCCGGCCAGGATCGCGACGCGGTCCGGGTCTACGGCAACGGCATCCTCAGCTTCGACACCACCCACACCACGAGCAGCAGCACCAGCAACAGTCAGTTTCCGACCTCCTCCAGCTACCAATGGGCGCACCTCGCGCCCTTCTGGGACTCGTTGGGTTGGAGCGACGCCTACCCCGCCGGGAACATCCACACCCTCTACGACGAGAGCGATCCTCGCGGCCCCTTCGTCGCGATCCAATGGAAGGACCACGGCTTCTCGGCCCATCGGGACACCGCGAGCCTGAATTTCGAGGTGATCCTCTGGCAGAGCGGCGACGTCGAGTACCGCTATGGCGCGATGGAGCGGGGCACGGGAACCGCGGGCTGGGAGAACGGCAGCAGCGCCACCATCGGCTATCAATATCCGGGCTCTACCGCTAGTGATACGATCGCCTACAACACATCGGTGAGGGTACGCGATCCCCTCGCAGGCCGCTCCTTCGCCTATCGGGTCGTCCCGGATCTCGCCACGAGCGGGACCTTCGAGTGGCATCCCTACGCCACCACGGACTCGCTGCAGGTCGGCCTCACGGCCGTCGCCGCGTCGACCGAGACGGCCACCTCCTCGGTGGAGGTGATCGTCCATCGGCGGGCGATCCTCGACGTGGTGCAGCCGCCTCCCCCCGAGATCGACGCGGGAGAGAGCTTCCGCATCGGCTGGACCTCGCTCTTCGCCGACTCCATCGAGATCGTCGACGGCACCGGCACCGTGCGCTGCACCTCGAGCCCGGAGACGGTGGAGGCGGGCTTCTGCCCCCTCGAAGAGGGCGTCCCCGGCCCCCACACCTACGTGGTCCGCGCCACGGGTGCCCTGGGGCATGAGGTGGAGCGCTCCTTCACCGTCGACGTGATCCGGCCCTTCGAGATCGTCAGCTTCGACGCGCCGGAGGAGGTCGATAATGGATCGGACGTCACCCTCTCCTGGGTCACCGACGGCGACGACCTCACGGTCGAACTCCAGGCCAACGGCGTGGACGTCCCCCTGCCTGGCGGCGGCCTGCCCAGCGGCAGCGTGGTGGTGCCCGGCCTCGAGGAGGACACCGACTTCGTGCTGGTGGTGAAGAACCTCCGAGGCATCGTCCGCGAGGCGAGCCGCACGGTGGTCGTGCGGCCGATCTCTCTGGTCCTCACCGCGTCGGAGACGGCGGTGCGCCCCGGGACCTCGGTGACCATCCAGATCGACGCAGAGTCCCTGGTCGGCCTCGAGCTGCCGCAGGTCTTCGGCACCCTGCCCATGGCCGACGTCGGGGCGGTCCCCTACGTGGACATCCGCCCCCTCCCCGGCGCCCAGCAGCTCACGACGAACAACGGGACCACCGGCTCGGGCCTGCTCGCCCTCCCCACGGGCTTCGAGTTCCCGTACTTTGGCGAGACCTACACGCAGATCCGGGTCTTCATCGATGGCTACGCGACCTTCGACACCGTGAGCACCGCCGCCGGCACCGGCAGCAACGAGAGGCTCCCCTCCGACGCCTCCGCTGCGATCAAGCGGGTCCACCTGGCCCCCTTCTGGGAGGATCTGGACACCCGCAACATCGGCGCGATCTGGTACGCGCAGCCCCAGGACGATGAGTTCGTGATCCAATGGACCACGATGAGCCGAAGCACGGGCTCGTCCACCTCCAACACCTACGACCTCAACTTCCAGCTCGCGCTCTTCGCCGACGGATCCTTCGAGTATCGCTACGGCGCCATGACGCCGCCGCCGACGACCAGCACGCTCTGCTACCCCAGCAGCTGCGTGGAGGAGTCCAACGGCTCCAGCGCCACCATCGGCTACCAGGATCCCGACGCGACCATGGGCTATCTCGCCCACTTCGGCGGGTCGGGAAACAACGCCGCCAACATCGCCTACCCCGGCGGCCTCGCCGGTAAGACCCTGCGGTACCAGGCGTTCGAGGGGAGCGCGATCATCACCGCCACCCCCACCGAGACGACCACCTATACGATCTGCGCGAAGACGGCGGCGGGCACCATCTGCCGCGAGGTGGTGATCGAGGCGGACTTCGGCGTCAGCTACTTCGAGCCGTCCGCCTACGTGGTGGATTGGAATCAGGGCGTCACCCTCACCTGGATGAGCCGCGGCGGCTCGATCCTGCGCCTCTACGAGAACGACACCCTGATCCGGACCGAGAGCTCGCCGGCCTCCATGGACGCCGGGATCATGCCGGTGGTCCCGACTCGAGACACCGTCTACACCCTGGTGCTCGAGGCCCTGGCCAACAAGGCGACCTCCAGCACCTCCGTCGCGGTACGGCGCAGCACCTTGGATGTCAACGTCAGCCCTTCATCGATCTCGTCTGGTGACGAGGCCACCGTGAGCTGGACGGTGGGCGTGGCAGATCCGAGCCTCAACCCGGTGGTGCTCACGCCCATGCAGGAGGATCCGAGCCTGTTCTTCGATGATCTCACCTGGATGACCGACGTCGAGCTGCTGATCGGGCCCGACGTCGACACGGGGGCCGTCACCTTCGACTTCGACGAGGACTTCAGCTTTCCCTACCTGGGCATCCCCCGGTCGGCGGTGCGGGTGGCGTCCGACGGCTTCCTGACCTTCGACCTCTCGGCGGCCTCCACCCCGACGAACCAGCGCCTCCCGAACGCGACCTACCAGCGGGTCCATCTGGCGCCCTTCTGGGAGGATCTCCACACCCGGCTGAATGGGCAGGTGTTGGCAGCGCGGATCGACGCGGACACCTACGTGATCCAGTGGAACCACATGAGCCTCTTCTACGGATCCGACGACAGCAACGAGTCGAACCTGAACTTCCAGGTGGTGCTGCATCGGGACGGGCGCTTCGAGTACCGCTACGGCGACATGCTCCCCTCGCCGGCAGGAGGATCCTCCACCGACTGTTACCCGCAGAGCTGTGAGAACGAGGCGAACGGCTCCAGCGCGACCATCGGCTACCAGGACACCAAGGCCCGGGTGGCGCAGCTCATCCATTTCGGCGGGACCAACCGCGGCGCGAGTCAGAAGCCCATTCCTGGAGGGCTGGCGCACCGCAGCTGGAAGTTCACGCCGGCCTCGAGCTCGGGCTCGATGACGATGCCCTTCGACGAGACCACCGACCTCGAGCTCTGCATGATCGAGCCCGACTCCGACGACATGGTCTGCGCAGAACCCGTGCGCATCGACGTGGAGTGGGGCGTGGTCTCCTTCGAGGCGACGCCGAACCCCGTCGAGCCGGGGCAGCCCGTCTCCCTGACGTGGGAGGTCGCGGCGGTGGACAGCTTCGTCCTCGAGGAGAACGGCCAACCGCTCCTCAGCCATCCGTCGGGGAGCATCCCCCTCTCCGGCACCATGGACGTCACACCGACGGAGAACGCCGTCTACACGATCCGAACCACCTCCGCCGGCAGGAGCAGCGACGTCTCCCGCACGGTGGAGGTCCGCACCTTCAATCTGGACTGGACGGGACCGGGGCCGGGCCAGCGGATCTTCCCCGGCGAGAAGGTGACCCTCAGCTGGGATGTAGAGGCCCTGGGCAGTGAGACCCCGACCTTCACCGTCCCCATGGGCGAGCTCGGCGCGTCGGCCGGGCAGCCCGCCGCCTACGAGGACGTGCGAATCCATCCGGACGCCGAGGAGCTCGTCCTCTCGGGTGGCAACGGCTACGGCGCCGTGATCCTCCCCGCCGGTTTCTCCTTCCCCTACTTCGGGCAGGACATGGGCGAGTTCCTGGTCTGGGCGGACGGCTACATCTCCTTCAACCCCGCCACCACGGGCACCAGCGTCGGGACGAACCTCCACCTGCCCAACGCCACCGGCAACAACGTGAAGATCCACCTCGCGGCCTTCTGGGACGATCTCTTCGGCCGCGCGAACGACAGCGTCTGGACCCACTTCGACGGCAGCCGCTACATCGTGCAGTGGACGAACTTCAACCGAAGCAGCGGGTCGCTCAACGGCGAGACCAACGGCAACCTCTACGATCTGAACTTCCAGATCGTCCTCTATCCGGATGGCGCCTTCGAGTACCGCTACGGGAAGATGGACCCGCTGCCGCCCCCCCACGTGAACAGCAGCTGCCATCCGTCGAGCTGCGTCAACGAGGTGGCGGGCTCCAGCGCCACCATCGGCTACCAGGATCCCACGGGGACCTTCGGCTACACCCATCACTTCGGCGGCAGCACCGACGCCGCCACCAACGTCCCGGTCCACGGTGGGCTGGCCCACCGGAGCTTCCGCTTCGATCCCGTCACCAGCGGCTCGGTGGAGGTGACGGTGGGGCAGACCAAGGACTATGAGATCTGCGCCGTCGCCGGCTCGTTCTCCGAATGCAAGACCGTGACGATCGATCCCGTGGCGAACCCAGGCGATCTCGCCATCAGCGAGCTGATGATCGATCCGGTCGGCGGGACCCAGGCGCAGTGGTTCGAGCTCCGCAACCTCACCCTGGTGCCGATCGATCTTCAGGACTTCGAGATCCAGACGTCCTCCGGATCCCATCCGATCGTCGGGAGTCTGGTGGTGCCGCCTGGCGGCTTCGTCACCCTCGCGTCGTCCGCTGCCGACGTCTCCTTCGTCCCAGACTACGAGTACGGCGAGGACCTCTCCCTGGACTTCCTCTTCGATACCCTGCGGCTGAACGCGGGGACGGCGACCATCGCCTCCGCGAGCTGGGACGGCTTCTGGTTCATCCCCAGGGGCAAGAGCCTCTCGGTGGATCCCAGCTACCAGCGCCAGGGGGTCGTCTCCCACGACGACTTCGGGCGGTGGTGCGAGGAGTCGGCCGCTGGTGTGGGCAGCCCCGGGGTCCTGGGGCGCGGCTGCCGCTACCCCGACTACGACGTGGACCACGCCGCGGACACCACCTTCTTCGACATCTGGACCACGGGTACGGCGGTGAGGGCGCTGGCGGCGGACGCCGGCGTGGCCAGGATCCCCGTCGCCGGCCTGGCGCAGCCCTTCTTCGGCTCGACGATGGCGCGGATCTGGGCGTCCTCCAACGGCTGGATCTCCTTCGCCGACGTCGATCCCGCCGGCGGCGCCACCGCCTCGCCCTCCTCCGTCCCACGGAGCGGGACGACGGCGCCGGCGGGGCCGCTGCTGGCGGTCTTCTGGGACGATCTCCGCTGCGATCCCTCGGTGCGCCGCTGCGGCTTCCACTACGAGGAGGTGCTCCTCGACGGCGAGGATGTGCTGATCCTGCAATGGACCAACTTCAGCCGCGGCGCGGCCCAGGGCGGGATCACCGTCCAGGCGCAGCTATGGGCCAACGGAGACATCGTGGTGGCCTTCGACGACGTCTACACCTCCGAGGCCAAGGACTCGACCGCCTGGAAGTATTACCAGGGCAGCAACGCCTGGGTGGGGCTCGAGTCGGCGGATCGCAGCCACGGCATCACGGCGATCCACCGGGAGATGCAGCCTCTGGCGAACCGCACCATCCGCTTCCTGAAGAAGTGATCGACTCCGCCGCTGCGCTGCGGCGGGCCGGTTAGAAAGAGAGAGAGCCCGTCGGAAGGCCGCTTGGCGCGGGCTTCCGACGGGCTCTCGTCGTTCAACGTGAGTCGTGCTCGTTTACGGGGCGATGCTGACGTCCACCGTCTCGGTCGAGGAGAGGACGCCGTTGGATACGGTGAGGGTGTAGGTGGTGTCCTCCAGCGGCACCACGGTCCAGGAGCCGGTAGTCGGGACGTTGGGCGGACGGAAGGTGAAGCCGAAGCCGGTCAGCCCGCCAGGGAACGCCGTGTTGTGGGAGATCGTGAGGGCGTCGCCCGACGGGGTCTGGAAGCCGATGGTTGCGCTGCTGCCCATCGCCAGCTGGACGCTCGCGGTGTGGCTGGAGGACATCGTCTGGTAGCGGTAGTCGAAGCTGCCGTCGGCGTAGAGGACGACCTCGAAGGTGAGGTTCGTCGGTGCGTCGTTGTCGTTGCCGTTGGTGAACCAGAAGTTCTTCCACTGGACCACGACGTAATCGCCCCTGGTGTCGGTCCCGGAGCCGACGTGGAGCTTGCCCTGGGGGCTCACACCAGACTCGTAGGGGTAGATGGTGAGCGAGTCCCAGAAGGGCGCGAGGTGAACCCAGCTGCTGCCCGCCGCCGTCGGAAAGGCGTTGTTGACCGCCGTGCTCGTGGTCGTGGCGTCGAAGCTGATCACGCCCGTGTGATGCACCCAGAGCTGGGTACGATCCACGCCGTCGAAGGGGAAGACGAAGCCGGCCGGGAACTCGAACCTTTGGCAGGCCCTGTCGTAGTAGTTGTCGAAGTCTCCCGCGTAGCATTGGGTGGTTCCGAAGGTGAACGGCGACGGATTGCTGCTGACGTCGATGAACGGCGCCAGCGTCCCGCCGAAGGTGGGCTCCAGCGTGGCCTCGATCGCGTCGGAGGCCTCCCAGGAGAGGGTGGTCTCCTCTCGCGCCGCAACCTGCTGCGGGCTTGCCGTGAAGGAGACGATCTCCGCCCCGGTGGCGAGGAGGGTGGCCTCGGCCGTCGCTTTCCCGCCGGCGGCGGACGTCGCCACCACCCGGTAGGTGGTGGGGAGCGTCAACGGGAAGACCTCCCGATCCCCCTCCGCGACCAGATGCGCAGGCACCTGGTAGAGCGAGAAGGCCGTGCCGTCGCCGTCGACCTCGAAGAGCTCGACCGATTCCGCGTCGGTGGTGGTCCAGCTCACGAAGACCTGCTCGCCGGAGAGCGGCGACCAATGGGTGGGCTCAACCTCGAGGGTCGCGGTGGGCTCGGGGAGCACGTCCACCGTCACGGTGCGAGAGGAGGGCTCGTTGTCGCCGGTGCTCGCGGTGAAGGTGAAGACGTAGGTCCCCACTGCAGAGAGGACGATCTCGGTAGACCCCTCGTGGAGGATCTCTCCCACGTCGTAGACGTTGTCGTCCTGGTCGACCAGGGTGAGGGTGGGGAGGACGTCATCGAGACTCGGATCGATCGTCCACGAGATCGTGGTCGACTCTCCGGGGTGGATCGCGGCGGGGTCGGCGACGAGGTCGAGGACCTTGGGGCCGCCCCGCACCTCCACCTCGAGGGTGGATGACGCCAGGACTCCGCCTTCCGCGTCCTGGAGTTGGAGGGTGTAGCCATAGACCGCGTCGACTTCAGGGGCCTCGACCTCGCAGCCGCCGTCGGCCAACTCCTCGGCATCCGAGGTCGTGCAGCCGGGGACGGCGTCGCCGGCCTCATCCAACAGGGAGACGGAGGCGCCGCCTTCCGTCTGCCAGGCGAAGGCCAGGGTCACGCCGGCTGCGACCCGCTCGTGGTCCACCGTGAAGGCGAGGATCGCAGGCTCGACCACCTCGATCGTCAGCTCCGCGCGGGCCTCGCCGTACTCTCCCTTGGCCTCGAGGACGAAGGTGGTGGTCTCCGTGAGCGGCCTGCCGATGCTCCCCAGCCCCGGCGTCGGGTTGATCGCCTGATCCACGTCGTTGGCGAAGAGCTTGAGGCTCGTGGCGTCCTGGGTCTCCCAGGAGAGGATGATGTTCTCACCGCTGGACACGCGCTCGGCCGAGGCCGTGAAATGGAGGATCGAGGGGCGTCCCACAGCCCGCACCATCGCCTGGGCGGTGACGGAGCCGTTGTCGTTGGTGGCCACCAGGTGGAAGGTGGTGCTCTCCTCCACCTGGACGATCACCTCGCCGCCCTCGGGATTCATCCCATCGAGGTCGATCGCGGCAGCCGGGACCGCCTCGATCTCGAAGGAGGTGGCGCCCTCGATCTGCCAGCTCAGGGTGATGGAGGCCGGCTCGCCGGCGCCGCCGTCGAATTGTTCGGGGCTGGCGCCGAACGCCTGGATCACGGGGGTCGGCGCCCGGACCTCTACGGTGGTCTGCGCTTCGACGCCCCCGAGCGCGTTCTCCGCCCGGAGCGTGTAGGTCGTGGTCTCGGTTGGAGTGATCGGCGCCTCGCCGGAGAGCGCCTCGGTGGTGTCGACGATCACCTCGTCGCCCGCCGAGAGGATCACCCGGGTGGCGTCGGTGGTCTCCCAACTCAGCCGGGTCTCGCTGCCTTTGTCGATGATCGACGCGTCGGCGGCGAAGCGATCGATCCGTGGCTCGCCCTCCTCCACCACCACGATCTCCAGGCTGCGTCGGGCTTCGTCGCCTGCCCGCTCCCCCACCGCCACGAGCTCGAAGCTGGTCGTCTGCTGCAGGGTGACGGAGACGCTGCCTGCGCTCGGCTCTTCGTCGCCCAGCTCCAGCGGCGCGCCGCTTCCGTCGGTGATCGTCACGCTCTTGGCGTGCTCCGTGGTCCACGAAATCGTCGCGGTCTCTCCCGCTCGAAGCGAGAGCGGGCTCGCCCCGAAGGAGACGATCTGAACCTCGGCCTTGCCCGGGCCCTTGGGCTCCTTCGGTTCATCGGAGGAACAAGCCGCCGCGAATCCGACGACGGCGGCCATAATGGGGATGCAATATCTCGACAACATCTTCGCTACTCCTAGAGAAAGGGATCTGGGATGGCCTCGCGTCGGCGCATGCCTGGCGAGGCTTCTCGCGTACAGACCGGCCGAGGTGGGGGCTCGTTCGGCAGGTCCTTGTATCAACTCACTTTGACTTCCAACCGTCAACGTCCGAGCGGCCGGGTGGCGGCAGCGGCAATGTGCCCAGCGGCAAAGGATCAGCAGCGGCTGAGTGCCCGGCGCATGCGCTTGGGGCTGGTGGCTTGGGCTGGTGGCCGGAGGATCGAGGCCGTAGGATCGTGGCCACGAAGGAGTTGCGCGCCTTCCCGCGATTCGGGAGAGTCTCTGCCGAATCAAGCTCTGGAGGCATGAATGGACTGGCTGGACGCGGTGATCGTCCCCCCGACGAAGGACCTGGGCGGCGGATTTCAGGTGCGGCGCGCGCTGCCGTCGATCGAGCGGCGGATGGTCGGCCCCTTCGTCTTCTTCGATCAGATGGGGCCGGAGGTCCTCGGGGCAGGGCGTGGCCTCGACGTGCGCCCCCATCCGCACATCGGCCTGGCCACCGTCACCTACGTCTTCGAGGGCGAGATCCTCCACCGGGACAGCCTCGGCTCGGTGCAGCCCATCCGACCGGGTGACGTGAACTGGATGAGCGCCGGTCACGGCATCGTGCACTCAGAGCGAACACCGCCCGAGCTGCGGTCCGTCGACACCTCGCTCTTCGGGATCCAGGCCTGGGTGGCGCTGCCCCACGAGAAGGAGGAGAGCGAGCCCTACTTCTTCCACCATCCCGGGGCGGAGCTGCCGATCATCGAGGGCAAGGGCGTGAAGGTTCGGATCCTGGCAGGCGCGCTCTTCGGCGCCAAGGCCCCCGTACGCACCGAGTCGGAGCTCTTCTACGCCGACGCCCAACTCGACCTCGACGCCGAACTCGCGATCCCCGCCAGCTACGAGGAGCGCGCCATCTACGTCGCCACCGGCTCCATGGAGGTCCGCGCCGACGGCAGCCGCTTCGAAGCCGGCCAGCTCGTCGTCCTCAAGCCGGACGTGGCGGTGGTGGTCCACGCCGCCGCACCCTCCACTCGGCTGATGCTCCTCGGCGGCCCCCCTTTGGACGGCCCCCGCACCGTCTGGTGGAACTTCGTCTCCAGCTCCCGCGATCGCATCGAGCGGGCCAAGGAAGACTGGACCCGGCGGCGGATGCCCAAGGTCCCCGGCGACGAGGATGAGTGGATCCCCATCCCCGGCACCGGCAGCACCAACGTCCGCTATCCGTGATGCGCTTCGAGCTGGAGGTGAGCCAACACAGAGCGAGCCCTCCAGGGACAATCAGCGCCACGGGATGGTTCGCTGCCACCTCGTGCGGAGGCGACCTGTGCGCGGGCGCTAGGGGCGAGGACCTGCCATCGCTTCCACCTGGTGTGGAGGCGACTCTTTCGCGATCTCTGACGTAGAATGACCCGCACCATGAACGCCCGGACCCTCGCCTGTCACCGCACCTCCCTCCTCACGCTCCGCGAGGAGATCCTACGTGAGGGACCGATCCCCGTAGAGCCCATCCGCCGCGATCCAACCGAGGTGGGTGGAGACGAGGACGAGCAGCCCCTCGCCGAGATGATGCAGGTGATCGCCTCCAACCGGAACAAGAGCCGGGCCGGCGAGCTCGCGCGGATCGAGGTCGCCCTGCGCCGCCTCGCCGTCGATCCCGACGACTTTGGGCTCTGCCTCGACTGCGAGGAGCCGATCGCTCCAGGCCGCCTCGCCGCCCTGCCATACGTCGAGCGTTGCACCG
Organism: Vulgatibacter incomptus; assembly: GCA_040391605.1. Taxonomy (GTDB): domain Bacteria; phylum Myxococcota; class Myxococcia; order Myxococcales; family Vulgatibacteraceae; genus Vulgatibacter; species Vulgatibacter incomptus_A. Next base: position 113,127 of record JBEBXK010000004.1, on the reverse strand, counting down.
ACTGCCAGGGAAGGCTCGACGCGCCGCGCACGGGCTCTCGCCGCCACCTCACCGACTTCCGCTGACAGCGCTCGCGTCCGCCGAGTCGGCGCCTGCCGGGCGCTCAGCGCCGCGCCTTGCCGAGGGCGTCCCAATCGACTTCGTGGAGGTGGTGGAGGCTGGGGAGGATGTGGTCGGCGATGGAGAAGCGGGGGTCGTGGAGTTGGGGGGCTTCGGGGACGGCGACGCAGGCCATACGGGCGGACTTGGCGGCGAGGACGCCGACGAGGGAGTCCTCGAGGGCGAGGCAGGCGGGGGGCGGGACGTCCAGCTTGCGCGCGGCGCTCAGGTAGACCGCAGGGTGCGGCTTTCCGTAGGGTTCGCCCTCGGCGGAGTGGACGACCTCGAAGACGTCTTCGATTCCCAGGGTGGCGAGGACGGCCCGGATGAGGACCGAGGGGGAGGAGGAGGCGAGGGCGATGCGACCTGCCCTTCGCTTCGCCTCCTCGATGGCCTCGAGGGCGCCGGGCATCGCGACGCCGCGGCTGCGCACGGAGGCGACCATGGTCTCGCGGACGCGCGCCTCCACCTCCGCAGGTGTCGGCCCCTCCCACGGATATCGACCGTGCCAATGGCCTACTACCTCGTCGAGTCGCATCCCGCGCAGCTCGATGCAGGCCTCCCGGGTCACGGGGAGGCCGAGGTCGCCGAAGACCTCCAGCTCTGCGTCCTGCCAGAATGGCTCCGAGTCGATGAGGAGGCCGTCCATGTCGAAGATCACTGCTCGTATCAATCTGCTCTCCACGCAAGGGGCGGCGCAGTCTACCAGCCGCTGGCCGATGGCGCGGCAGCGGAGGAGCGAGCGCCGGCTCGGTCCGCGCCTACAGGGTCTTCCGAAATCGTAGCGAGCGCCCCGGATGCGAGGCGGACCGAGCACCGAAGCGGAGCGCACTTCAGGTGCGTGAGCATCGGAGCGCAGGTCCAACGAAGCAGGCGGGGTGCGCAGTAGATTTCTGGAGACCCTGTCAGAGGATGCCGATGCCGCGGAGAAAGATGGCAGCGATGCCCAGCGGGGCGAGGTAGCGCAGGAGAAAGAGCCAGCCTCGATAAGCGGCGGCGCGGCCGGCGTAGGGCGTGCCGGCTGCGAAGGCGGGCTGGCGCAGCTCGTCGTCGAGGCGCCAGGCGACGAAGGTGGCGATGCCGAGGCCGCTGGCGGGGAGGAGCCAGTTGGAGGCGCCGTGATCGAACCAGTCGAACCAGTTGCGCCCGGTGGCGGCCGCCAGCTTGGCGCCGAAGACGCCCTCGGTGCCCGAGAGGGCGGAGGGGATGCCCAGGAGGAGGATGCCGAGGCCGGCGCCGACGGCGGCCCTGGGCCGGTCGAGCTTCCATTCGTCGATGGCGTGGGACGTGAGGACCTCGAGGAGGGAGATGCCGCTGGTCCACGCTGCGATGAAGAGGAGGAGGAAGAAGAGGGTGGACCAGAGATCGCCGAAGGGGAGCTGGGCGAGGGCGACGGGGATGTTCATGAAGACGAGGCCCGGACCGCTGGCGGGCTCCATCCCGAAGCTGAAGGTGATGGGGAAGATGATCAGGCACGCGATCAGGGCCACCGCGGTGTCGAGGACGCCGATGGAGATCGAGGCGGTGAGGAGGGAGTCCTTCTCGGAGAGGTAGCTGCCGTAGGTGAGCATGGCGCCCATGCCTACACTCAGGGTGAAGAAGGCGTGTCCAAGGGCCTCCAGCACGCCGGCGCCGGAGATCTTGGAGAGATCCGGCGCGAAGACGAAGCGCAGGCCTTCGCCGAAGCCCGGCAGGGTCATCGAGTGGAGCAGGAGGAGGAGGAGCATCACGAAGAGCGCGGGCATCAGGATCCGCGCTGCCCGCTCGACCCCACCGCGGATCCCGCGGGCGACCACGAGGGTCGTGACGACGACGAAGAGCAGGTGCCAGAGGAGGTTGCGGCCTGGGCTGGCGTGGAGCTCGCCGAAGAGCCCCGGGATCTGCTCCACCGGGGAGGCGGAGATCTTGCCGTTGAGGGAGAGGAAGACGTAGTCGAGGCACCAGCCTGCCACGACGCTGTAATACGAGAGGATCGCGGCGGGGATCAGGACCCCCAGAGAGCCTATGAGCACCCATGGGCTGCCCGGGCGGCTGAGGCGGCGAAACGCGCCGACGGTGGAGCGTTGGGTGGTGCGCCCGATCAGCACCTCCGCCGCGAGGATGGGGACGCCTACCAGGCCGATACAGAGCAGGTAGACCAGGACGAAGAGGCCGCCGCCGTTCATCCCGGTGATGTAGGGGAACTTCCAGATGTTCCCCAGGCCAACGGCGGAGCCCGCCGCAGCCAGGATGAATCCCAAGCGTGAGCCCCATTGGGCGCGCTGCTGCTCCATCGATGTCGTCCTCTCGTTGGCTGCGGAGCCTACCAGACGACATCTCAAGTCCGAGACCTCTTGTGACGGTGGGCTCAGGGATGCGGGGCGATCGTGGAGGCGGCGGCGTCGCTTGCTTCGACGCCGCGGGGCTCGGCTTCCCGCTGTGGGCGGCTGGCGAGCCACCAGGCGAAGCCGACGATGGTGGAGCCCACCGCGAGCCTCAGCGGCTCGGCGGCTTCGCCAAAGACGAGCAGCGAGGCGGCCACACCCAGGGGGATCTTGAGATCGTTCATCACGGACAGGACGCCGGTGTTAACCATTCGTGCGCCAGCATTCCACCAGAAGAAGCAGAGCCCGGAGGCGACCACGCCCAGCCATCCCAGGGCGATCCACTGAGCGGACTCGATCCGGGCGACGCCGGGGAGCTGCGGGATCGCGGCGAGGCCGACGATGACCACGGCGCCGACATAGGCCCAGGCCATGGCGTGGGCGTTGGAGACCGCCGGGCGCCTGGCGAGGGTGCGGCGGTAGGCGATCTGTCCGAGGGCGAAGCAGAGGTTCGCCGCCTGGAGCAAAAGCAGGCCTCGCCATCCTCCCTCGACGGAGCCTGCGCCGATGCTGATGGCGGCGCCACCCACCGAGAGGATCGCGGCGGCGAGGAAGCGCCAGCGGATCCGTCGGGAGAGGAGATCGTCGAGGATCGTGACGTAGAGCGGGGTGAGGAGGGTGGCGAGGGCGACCTGATGTCCTTCGAGGAAGGCGAAGGAGCGGTTGTAGAGGCTGTACATCAGGCCGAATTGCACGGCGCCCACGGCAGCGAGCCGGAGCCGATGGCCGGAGGCTCCCGAAGCGCCTTCCGAAGAGCCTCGCAGCCACGGCACGAAGACGAGCAACGCGATGGACATGCGGATGGCGTTCACCAGGTCGGGGTGGATGCCGGCGAGGTGATGCTTGAGCAGGCCGAAGGAGACGGCCCAGACCAGGGAGACAGCGACCAAGCGCAGGATCGGGCTGTCCTACGCCAGGGAGGTCGAGATGAAAAGCGCGGGGCTGCGTGGCTCGAGTGTCGCGAGGGCCTGCGCCGAAGATCCCGATCACGCGCGGATCGCCGAGGCGATCAGGTGGTGGAGCAGGCCGAGGGCGGTCGCGACCCAGGCGGCGTAGGCGACCCAGATCGAGTAGGCGGGGATGTTGGTGAGGAAGTCGAGGCCGCTGGCGACGGCGAGGCGGTAGGTGGCGGCGGTGTACATGCCCAGGGGGAAGACGCTGCTCCAATATTGGGGGTCGTAGCGCAGCGGGTACTTCTCCAGCACGTGACGCCAGAACCCGAGGATCAGCAGCAGCGGGATCCACCAGGTGCCGGCGGCCCAGAAGAAGAGGGTGAAGCCGAGGAGGAAGGGGCGCAGCTCTGCCAGGAAGCCCCAGGCGTCCTCGTGGAGGATCAGGGTGGCGCCGGCGAGGGTGGTGATCGCCACCGCGCCCATGTTGATCCAATAGGCGGGGGTGAGGTGGTCGGTGCTGAGGGCGAGGAAGGTGAAGCGGTAGAAGATGAGCGTGATGATGGTGAGGTAGAGCATCGCTCCTGTCAGATACATACATAGTGTAAAGAAGATCGCTACTTCTCTGCCTCCCGTGAAGTCCGGCGCGAGGAGGGTGCCGAGGAGAGAGACGGATTGCGTGGCCACCACCATCACTAGCCACGCCCCGCTGATCCCGAAGCGGAGGTTCGGCTTCTGCTTGCGGACGATCACCGCGGTGAGGAAGGAGTACATCACCACGATCCACAGACCGATCCCGACGCCCCAGAGGATCGTCGGGAGGGTGGTCTCTCCGGCGACGACGTGGAGCTGGGCGCCGGTGACCGACGTGGCGGCGACCAGGGTGAAGAATCCCGGCCCCAGGCTTGGACTCTGGAGATCCTCCAGCACCCGGGGGAAGTAGCGCACCAGCCGGACGCCGAAGAGGATCAGGAGGATCACATAGGCGACGACGTCGACCCATAGGAGGGCCAAGGCGATCCCGTGCATCTCCAGGAGGTGGGCGGAGATCGAGAGGATCCCCGTGGCCATCACCAACGCGAAGTAGCCGGGGAAGAGGGTCTCGATCCCTCGGTCGATCAGGCGTAGCAGCGCGGCGAACCGAGACTTCGGCATTTCGGCACCCAGAGCCTGAAGAGCGATCATTCCTTACAGAGGATGGAGTCTAAGTCCTCGGCTCCCTTGCTGGCGAGGTGCCTGGCCGGCGATGCCTCCCTTGGTTCGAGAAGGATGGTGATCCGCGATTGGTGGTGGGTTGCGATTGTCGCTTCCCCTCATCCGCCCTGGTGGAGGCCGGCAGCCGAGGGCCCGGACCTCCGCGCCTGCCGCAGGCGACGGTTGGTTCTGCACCCCGTCCCGGACGAAGAGCATGTCCATCCGGTCCATTCGGTTGCCACCCGAAGGGTGCAGCGGTTATCGTCGCCACCGCCCATGCCTCCTCCCGTCCCCCACTCTCCGACCCGCTGGATCCGAACGCGCTGGTTCGGATGGATGGCGGTGCTCCTCCTCCTGGTGGGGACGCCGGGCACCGCGGAGGTCGCAGAGGAGCTCATCCTCCTTGGCGCCGGTGTGGTGTGCTGTGAAGACGAGGGCTGCGGGAGCGAGTCGAGCGCATGCTGCCTGGCGGACGGTCTCCACTGCGCCTGCTGCGCCCAGATGAACGTCCTCCCCGGGGAGATGGCGAGGCTCCCGACCGGTGTCGCGCCCTGCATCCTCGGCCTGGAGGGGGGGAGGCCAGACGCCCTTCTGGCCGGTCATCGAAGCCCACCATTTCGACCTCCCGCAGCCTGACGACCGTCGTCTAGGAGCGCGGATCGCGACGGCGGAGCCGAGCGTTCGTGGAGAAATCCATGGACCCGGCGGGCGGAAGTCGAGCCAACGCCAGAAGAGCCGCGGAGCGAGAGCTTCCTCTTCGCCGCCGTGCCCTCGCGCGTTGTCCGATGCGTTTGGCCGCCTCTGCATCTCGAGGCTGGCCGTGGAGGAGTAGATGTCGATTCGTTTGGGTCGAGGGCGTCTCGCCCGGGACCATCGGTGGGCTTGGTTCGGCCTGGGGATCTTTTGCCTGGGCTTGGGCCCTGCCTCTGCGTGGGGAGAGCCGGTCCAAGTCGCTGTCGAGCGAGCGGTCTCGCTCGACGAGCTGCTGGCGTTCGCGATGAGCCATGCGCCGGCGATCCGGATCGCCGAGGAGCGTCGCGCCCAAGGAGCCGCCGCCCGTGACGCCGCGTCGATGATCTTTCAGGAGAATCCCCGGCTGGAGCTCAGCGTGGGGCCGCGCTTTGAGCGGGGGAGGGCGGGAGATTACGACTACGTCGTCTCCCTCTCCCAGCCGGTGGAGATAGGCGGGCAGCGGAGCGGGCGTCGCGAGGCTGCCTCCCGGCTCGATGAGCGACTGGCCGCTGAGGTGGGCGCGACCCGGTGGGAGATCCGCCAAGGGGTGGTCATCGCCTACGCCGACGCCGTGTCGGCCCGGCGGCAGATCGAGCTCGAGGACCGCTTCTCCCGTCTCGCCGAGGCGATCACGGCCGCATCCCGACGACGGGTGGAGGCGGGCGTCGCCACTGTGATCGAGCTCCGTCTTGCCGAGAACGAGGGGGCCCTGGGGCGTCAACGCCACCTCGCCGCGGAGCAAGCGCTGCGATCGGCGCGCAGCCGGTTGGCCGAGGTCGCGGGATGGCCGATGGAGTCGCCGCCGGTGGTGCATGCAGGCCTGGACGTCTGGCTTGTACCCGAGCTGGAGGGGATCCTGGGGGCCTCGTCCCGGCGACATCCGACGCTGCTCGCCTTGCGGGCGGCGGTCGCGGAGGCGGCGGCACGACGCCAGCTCGCGGATCGCGAAGGCTGGCCCACGCCAGCCTTCGGCGCGGAGCTCGTTCGCGAGGGATCGGTCGAGAGGGGGATTCCGTCGGATCTGATCCTCCTCGGAACCATCGGCGTCGACATGCCGTTCTGGCAACGGAACCAGCTCGAGCGGGCCCGGAGCCGGGTCGACGAGGCGGTGGCGCGGGAGGAGGAGGCGGCCGCCGCCCGCGCGCTGGTCGGCCGGATCATCAGGGCCCACGGCGAGCTCGTCTCCGCGGACCGGAGGCTGGCGCTCTTTATCGACGAGATCGAGCCGACCCTCGAGAGCAACCTCGAGCTCCTCCGGCGGGGCTTCGAGGCGGGAGAGCTGTCGCAGGGCGTAGTCGCCAGCGCGAGCCGGCGCCTCCTCGAGGCCCAGCGCGACGGACTCGAAGCGTTCGCAGAATATTTTCGCGCCCTGGCTGAGCTCGAGGGCGCGGCGGGCGTGGCGCTGATTCCAAACACTGTCGATCCGAGCATCGGAGGTCCACCATGAGTCGCCTTTCTCTCTTCTTGGGGCTCGTCGCGCTAGGCCTGGTGGGCGGCGGCTGCAAGGCACGCCCCGCAGACGAGGACCACACGCCCCACACCTCTGCGGAGGGCGAGCCTCACGACGACGGTGACGCTCACGACGATCATGACACGGTCGACGATCGCGTCCGGCTCGACGAGCGGATGCTCCGCGACCTTCGGGTGACGACCCGCCTCGCGGAGTCGCGGGCTGCGGGCGCCACCGTCACGGCGCTGGGAGAGCTGCGGGTGAACGAGACCGCGTACGCCGAGATCGGCGCTCCCATCCAGGCCAGGATCTCCCAGCTCCTCGCCTCGGTCGGCGATCTGGTGGAGGCAGGCGCGCCCCTCGCCGGGCTGGAGAGTCCCGAGATCGGCAGCGCGCGAGCAGCGCATCAGAAGGCCGGCGCACGTCTCGCCTTGGCCGAGCAGGAGGTGGAGAGGCGGCGGCCGCTCGCCGCGGATCGGATCGTCCCGGCGCGGGAGTTGGAGAAGGCGGAGGCGGAGCTCGCCAGGGCCCGGGCCGAGGTGGGGGCGGCGCGGTCGGCCCTCGCCTCCATGGGCGCGTCAGGAGGTGGCGGCGCCGGCTTCACCCTGGCCTCTCCCGTCGCGGGGACGGTGATCCAGCGAGACGTCGCCCTCGGTCGGCGGGTCGATCCGAGCGCCACGCTCTTTGTCGTCGCCGATCTCGGGCGCCTCTGGCTGGTGGTCCACGCCTTCGAGCGGGACGCACTTCGGATCCGCGAGGGCGCCGTGGCTGAGGTCGAGTTCGCCGCGCTGCCCGGGAGGCGCTGGAGCGGCGAGGTCACCTTCATCGGCAGGCAGGTCGATCCGGTGTCGCGGGCCGTGGACGTCCGGATCGAGATCGAGAATCCGAGCGGCGTCCTGCGCCCGGGGATGTCGGCGACGGCCCGGCTGGGCCTCGACGACGACGCGGGCGAGGTGGTCTCGGTGCCCATCGAGGCGCTCCAACGCCATCCGGACGGATGGTGTGTCTTCGTGCCCACCGGGGAGGCGGGGGTCTTCGAGAGGCGACGGGTCGGCAGGGGCAGGGATCTCGGCGGAGAGGTAGAGGTGCTCGCCGGATTGACTGCGGGTGAGGCGGTCGTGGTCGACGGCGCCTTCCTCCTCAAGGCGGAGGCCGACAAGGCCCAAGGAGGCGGCGATCACCACCACCACTGACAGGACCTCCAGAAATCTACTGCGCACCCCGCCTGCGTCGTTGGGCCTGCGCTCCGATGCTCACGCACTGATGTGCGCTCCGCTTCGGTGCTCAGAGCCAGCGAATGGATCGCCCCCGGGGAACGGGAGCGATCCCTCCGGCTCGCCCTCCGCGCGAGAGGGCTCCCGTGCCGTTGCGAGCCTTCGGCTCGACGCCCTCGCATCCGGGGCGCTCGCTACGATGTCTGGAGGCCCTGTCGGATCTCGTGGGGGAATTTGGAGGGGCTAGGAAAGACCATGATTGAACGAATCATCCGGGCCTCATCGGCCAAACCACTGGTGGCGTTGGTGCTCGTGTCAGGGGCGGCGATCCTTGGGGTCGGCGCTTTCGGTGACCTCCGCCAGGACGTCTTTCCCGATCTCTCTGCGCCGGTCTTCAACGTCATCGTCCAGAACGCGGCGATGGGCGCCGAGGAGCTGGAGAGCAGCATCGCGATCCCCATGGAGACCGCGCTCGCCGGCCTCCCGGACACGCGGCGGATCCGATCGGTGAACCACCTCGGTGTCTCCCAGGTCACCGTCGAGTTCGATCCCGACTCCGACTACTTCCGCTCCCGGCAGCTCGTCACCGAGCGGGTGTCGCAGGTCGCGCCGACGCTCCCGCCCGGGTCGGAGCCGCCGCTGATCTCGAGCCTCACCGGCAGGCTCAACGAGGTGATGGAGCTCACCCTGGAGGCGGAGGCCGGGAGCGTCGACCTGCTCACCCTGCGGGACCTCGCGGAGTTCGAGATCCACAACCGCCTCCTGGCGGTCCCCGGCGTCGCCTCGGTGGAGATCCTCGGCGGCTTCCTGCGGCAGCTCCAGGTCCAGCTCGATCCCGATCGGATGATCGCGAGGGGCGTGACCCTGGACGAGGTCTTGGAGGCGGTGGAGGGATCCAACCTCAACGCCTCCGGCGGGATCCTCACCATGGGCTCCATCGAGTGGAACGTGCGGGCCGTGGGTCGGGCGGAGCATCCGGCGGAGATCGGCGCCGTGCTGGTCTCGACGCGGGGACCCACCCCCGTCTTGCTCTCGGATGTGGCGGACGTGCGCGAGGGGCCGGCGCCGAGGCGGGGCATGGCCCACGGACTCGAAGGGGAGATCGTGAGCGCCCGGGTCGCGAAGCAATTCGGCGCCGACACCGTGCAGGTGGCCGAGGGCGTCCGCGCGGCGTTGGACGAGCTGCAGCGGAGCATGCCGGAGGGGGTGAAGCTGCGCGTCGCCTACGATCAATCCGACCTCGTCCGGGACTCTCTCGGTGGCGTGACCCGCGCCATCCTCATCGGCGCGATCCTCGTGATCCTGGTCCTCTTCCTCCTCCTCGGGAACGCCAGGGCGGCCTGGCTGGTCACCTTGACCATCCCCCTCTCCATCGCCATCGCCGGCCTGCTCCTGAAGCAGGGGGCGGTCGGCCTGAACTCGATGACCCTCGGTGGCCTCGCCATCGCCGTGGGCCTGCTCGTCGACGCCTCCATCATCGTCGTCGAGAACGTCGTCCACCGCATCCACGGCACGTCTACGCCACAGGCTCGCCGACGGCAGACGGTGGAGGCGGCGGTGGAGATGGGGCGGCCCATCGCCTTCGCGACCTTCATCGTGATCGCGGTCTTCCTGCCTCTCTATGGCATGAGCGGCATCGAGGGCCGGATGTACGCGCCCCTCGCGGGCGCCGTCATCGCGTCGATGATCGCGGCGCTGGTCCTGGCCCTCACCCTCACGCCCGTGGCCTCCGCGCTCTTTCTCCGGCCCCGTCGGGTCGCGGGGGGCGAGGACGACGTTCGGATCATCCGATGGGTGAAGCGCCTCTACGAGCCTGCCCTCGACGCGGCGATGCGACACGCCGGCCTGGTGCGGATGCTCGCCCTCGCCGTCACCATCCCCGCGGTGGTCATCGGGCTTCGGCTGGGAGCGGACTTCATGCCGGCCCTGGACGAGGGTGCGTTGCTCCTGCAGACCGTCATCCCGTCGGAGGCGTCTCTCGAGCAGGTCGATCGCCTCAACCATCAGGTCGAGGACGTCCTGCGCACCTACCCCGAGGTCGAGGAGGTGATCCGGCGGACCGGGCGCTCCGAGCGGACCGAGGATCCGATGCCTCATACGATCTCCGACGTCCTCGTCGTCCTGCGCCGCGATCGTTCGCGATCGGTGGAGGCGCTCACGGCGTCGATGCGGGAGGAGCTCGAGGCGGTGCCAGGAGTGCTCACGCTATTCACGACGCCGCTGGGGATGCGGATCGACGAGGGGCTAGGGGGCTCGCCCGCCGATCTCTCCGTCCGCGTCTTCGGCCCGGAGCTGGACGAGCTGGAGCGGCTCGCCGCTGGGGTTCGGGAGATCGCCGAGGGGGTCGACGGCGTGGAGGACCTGCGGGTGGAGGAGCTCGCCGGGCTCCCGCAGATCCTCGTCGAGGTCGACCGACCGGCCCTCGCAAGGGTGGGGCTCACGCCCGCCGACGCCATCCGCGCCCTGCGGATCGGCCTGGTGGGTGAGACGGTCGGCGAGGTGTGGCGGGGGCAGCGCCGCTTCGATCTGGTGGTGCGCTTGCAGGACGATCGGCGCGGCGACGCGAACGCGATCCGCTCCCTCCTCATCGACGGGCCCGACGGGAATCGCATCCCCTTGGGACAGGTGGCGACGGTGGAGCAGACCTTCGGGCCCGGGGCGATCCGCCGGGAGGCGGGGAGCCGGCGCATCGCGGTGGAGGCAAGTGTATCGGGGCGGGATCTGCATGGGACGGCACGGGAGCTCAAGGAGCGCATCGATCGTGAGCTGCCCATGCCGGCGGGCTACTTCGTCGACGTCGGCGGCAAGGTGGAGAGCCAGGCCCGAGCGTCCCGCTCGCTGGCCTACGCCATCGGCATCGCCGTGGTCCTGGTCTTCCTCCTCCTCTACCTCGCGTTGGGATCGGTCTCCGACACGCTGGTGATCCTGGCGACCCTCCCCGACGCCTTCGTCGGAGGCATCCTCGCCCTATGGATCGCCGGCGAGACCTGGAACGTCTCCTCCCTCGTCGGCTTGATCGGCCTCTTCGGGATCGCCGTCCAGAACGGCCTGGTCCTCGTCACCCAGACGCGCGCCCTCGTCGCCTCCGGCAAGCCCTTCGACACCGCGCTCCACGAAGCCTGCATAGGCAGGGTGCGACCGAAGCTGCTCACAGCCTCCACCGCCATCCTCGGTTTGCTGCCCCTCCTCGTCCTCCGCTTCCACGGCACCGAGATCGAGAGGCCGCTGGCCATCGTGATGATCGGCGGCCTGCTCACCTCTACAGCGTTCACGCTGCTGGCCCTCCCCACCTTCTACTCATGGGTTCACCATCTGCGCGACCGGCACGATCGCCGGGTAACCGCCGACGCCGATCGCGATGGCTTCGCGTTGGCCGGGTAGAGGAGGGCGGGGTTCGCCTCCGAAGCGCAGAGTCTATGAGTTTCCCCACGAACTCTTAGTCAAATGACGGTGAGTACGTGGAAGAAGAGCGGCGCCGTCAGCACCAGGCTATCGACTCGATCGAAGATCCCGCCCATGCCCGGGAGAAGAGTGCCCGTGTCCTTCACTCCAACCTGACGTTTGATCGCGGAGACGACCAGATCGCCGAGGAAGCCGCCGGCTCCGATCAGCCCGCCCAGCAGCAGGCAGGTCGAGACAGAGAGGGGGAGGAGGAGCGGCACGAAGAGGCCGGAGAGCGCTGCCGTGGTCAGGACGCCACCCACGAAACCTTCCCAGGTCTTCCTGGGGGAGATCCTGGGCGCGATGGGGTGACGGCCGACGAGCCTTCCCCAGACGTATTGCATCGCGTCGTTCACCAGCACGAGGAAGAGCAGGCTGCTCACGAGCTGCTTGCCTCCGGCTTCGAGCCCGCCGCCGGGCGGCAGCACGGCGAGGGCGGCCACGTGGCTCACGCTCCATCCGGCGAGGATGACACCCCAATAGAGCTGGCCGAGCTGCGTGAGGAAGTCCTCCGCCTTGCCCAAGGCGAGGACGAGGAAGGGGGCGAGGAAGGTCAGGCCCACCGGCAGCGCCGCCAGGAGCTGCCCCCGCAACCCCACGGCGATCAGGAGGTATTGCACGACGATCGCCGCGTACGCACAGCCCTCGAGCCGGGGTCCGAGCCTGGTGGGGAGGAGGGCCAGGTACTCCCGAAGCGCGAGGACGCTCACGCCGAAGAAGAGGGCGAGGATGCCGGCGGGGCCGAGGGCGATCGCCACCATGAGGCTGCCGATCACCCACCACCAGGATCGGATCCTGTGGTGGTAGTCCGAGAGATCGACGCCCCGCTGACGGAGCGTGAGCCGCGGCACCGTCGTGGCAGCGACGAGGAGGGTCGCGGTCACGACGTAGATCGTCAGCACCCCGCCCTCGAGGCCGACGCCGGCGATCAGCAGGAGCTCCAAGGGGACCTCCTGTCGTATGGGGTCTCGGAGCGCGGGCTCATCGCGGGCTCGCGAGGCGCTCGGCGGGTGGCACCATGCGTCGGGCCCTGGCGTCCCAGAAGATGTGGGTGAAGGATCGGCGCCGATCCTCGGCGGAGAGCGGTCGGATCGCGGCGAGGGCGGGGATGGCGATGCGCGCCGCCTCGAGCCGGTAGTTGGGGATCCGTGAGTTGAGGTGATGGACGTGGTGGAGGCCGATGTCCGCTGTGAACCAGCGCAAGGTCCTGCCCAGGCGTAGATAGCTCGATCCCTCGAGACCCACGCTGGCGAAGGTCCACCTCTCGTCGTCCGCATGCCAGCTATGCTCGAAGTTGTGCTGGATCCAGAAGAGATAGCTCCCGATGGCGGCGGCGGCGAACATCGAAGGGACGAAGACCGCCGCCCAGCCGGCCAGTCCCAGGATCCGGAAGATGATGAGGTTCCAGAGCAGGTGGCCGGCGAGGGTCGCCAGGAGCCCGCGAATGATCCGCGCCCGCCCGCCGACGGGCCAGCGGAATGACGGACGGAACTGGAAGAAGGCCCGCCAATGCTTGCGCTCGACCAGGAGCGACCACGCGCCGACCACCAGGACATTGCGCAGCGTGGTCTTCTCCTGCCGCTGCCGCGCCCGGGCTGGATCCGCGGCGGCCTCCTCTACCGTGAGGGGGCTGTTCATCATGTCGACCCCGCGATGGCTGAGCTTGCCCTGGTTCGCGTGATGCCAGTTATGCTCGGTGCGCCACGCATCGTAAGGCACCCCCGTGACGAAGGAGAGGAGCAGCCCGCATAGATCGTTGACCCTCCCCCCGGCGAAGAGGCTCTTATGGCCGCAGTCGTGCTGCAGGACGAAGATCCGGATCACGAGCCCTGCGAGGAGCGGCAAAAGCACCGGCGAGATCGGGAGCGCTACCGCCCGGGCGAGGAAGAGGGTGGCGACGAGGGCGGCGAGAGTGGTCGTGACCTGAAACGACGCCCGCAGATCGCTGGCCTTCGCAAACTCCTTCGTCGCGTCGAGGACCCATCGCGTCCGGTTGGTCTCATGCATGCGTCAACAGCTCCCCAGGGTGTGAACGATGCTCTATCCCTTTCTCTGCCCTTCGAGAAGTTCTCGGCCCGCGGAGAGAGGTGCAATCCTCGTCGATCCTGCAATAATCGTCCGATGACGACGATCTATCACAACCCGAATTGTGGCACCTCACGCAAGACCCTGGCCCTCCTGCAGGAGCGCGGCTTGGAGCCGAAGGTGATCGAATATCTGAAGGATCCGCCGACCCGCGATGAGCTCGTGCGCCTGCTCGACGAGATGGAGATGGCCCCACGGGAGCTGATCCGCCGGAAGGGGGATCTCTACGATGAGCTGGGCCTCGCCGATCCCAAGTGGAGCGACGACCAGCTCATCGACTTCATGATCGAACATCCGATCCTGATCGAGCGCCCGATCGTGGTGGGCCCGAAGGGCACGAGGCTCTGCCGGCCGATGGAGAGGGTGCTCGAGATCCTCGACTGATCCTCTGCGCGCCGGAGGCGAGCGAACGCTAGAAAGAGCCGTAGCGCACGGCCCGCGAGAGAGGAGCGCGTCCACGGGCTCGAGGGCGATCTCTCATCTCTCATAGGATCTCAGGCGCACTACAGCCCCGGTATCCGCCAGTCGACAGTCCGAAACCCGTCGCCGCCTCGCGTCTCGCGGTATGGGATTGCCTCCCACGTGTCGTCCGGATACACACATCTGATCCTCCTGCGTGAGCCTCCCACTCTATGAGCCATCGGGTCCCACGAGCGTAGGGTGTTCGAACCATCGAATCCGTCGATCCTCGGGGAGTCAATCATGCGGAGCCTGAAGCTTTTCGTTCTTGTCGCGGTCGCCTCGATCGTGGGTGGCTGTATGTGGACGCCGGACGATCCGAACGAGGGATCCGAAGGGGACTTCGGCGGGATCCAGGTGACGGTCCGCTCGGCGGCGCTAGGGACCGGTCCCGCCGTCGAAGACGTCGAGAACATCCAGGTTCGTCTGCTGCCCGTCGGCGGCACGCCCGACCAGATCATCGAGCTCAACTTGTTACAGGACGGGAACGGGACGTCCTGGTCGATGGTGCGCGATCTGCTCTTCGTCGCCGACTATGAGGTGACCGCGTTTGGGCGAGACGCCGTCGGCGAGGAGATCTATCGCTCACACACCCAGACCGTCTCCATCGAGAAGGACGTCGTCGTCTCCGTGCTGATCATCATGAATCAGGTGACCGTCCCCGAGAGACACCACCTGCCGCAGTTCAACGGTCTGCAACTCAGCCAGGCGGCGGTCCAGCAAGGTGGCACGGTCACCATCCTCGTCTACGGCGGCGGCGGCATCGGCTCGCTCGTCCTCTCCGGCCGGGGGCCTGCCGACGCCACCGAGTTTGGCACCTTCTCGGCGCCGGAGACCTTCGCGGGCCAGACCGCGACGCTCACCTGGACCGCGCCCCATGTCGCCGGCCAGATGAGGCTCGTTCTGGTGATCACCGACGAGGAAGATAACAAGGCCGAGGTCGGAGTCTCCGTCATGGTCGGCGAGGATTGGGGCACGGCCAACCTCTCGGTGGCCTTCAACTTAGCCCCCGATATGTGGCTCACCGGCACCACCGTCGTCAGCCCGGAGGCAGGGACGATCTATCTCTGGGTGACCGCGAGCGATCCCGATCCCACCACCGCCCCCTCGGCCATGACCTACGTGTGGACCACCGACTGCGGCGGCGACTTCGTCACCGATCCGCTCCTCGAAGGCGGCGCGCCCGCCTCCGGCTCCTTCCCTCCGGGCCTCGCCGGCGAGGAGGTCGAGCTCTACTTCAAGTACGAGATCGTGACCAACCGCAACGACTGCTCCCTCGAGATCCGGGTCACCGATCCCGATGGGGCCAACTTCGCCCGCAGCGTTCAAGTCGGCCCCCGGATGCCCTGAGGGACCTCCAACAAACCGACTGTGCACTCGCCTCCTTCGCAGAGCTGCGCTCCGATGCTCACGCATCTACGAGCCGCAGGCGAGCGAACGCTCGAAGGATCCCGTTCGAGTGAGAGGATCGCCTCCGCCCTGAACTCGGGCGATCATCGTAGCGGGCGCTGAGTCATGCACCTCGCTGGATCGACATGCGATCGCTCGTCCGGGCGCCTCCCCGATTTGGGGCAAGAATTCCGCGAGTCCTTACCTTGGAATCGCAGGTGCGTGGAAAGGAGGCGAAACATGGGCTTCATCGCATGGCTCATCATTGGCTTGTTGGCGGGGGTGATCGCCAAGCTCATCATGCCGGGCAAGCAGCCGGGCGGCGTCATCGTCACGATGCTCCTCGGGATCGCAGGGGGCTTTCTCGGAGGCTGGATTGGCAGCGCGATCACCGGGAAGGGATTGACTGGTTTCACTCTCTGGAGCCTCATCCTCGCTGTGGTCGGCTCGGTGATCCTTCTGTTTCTATACCGGCTCGTCGCCCACGGCGGACGCCGTCGAGTCGCGGCCTGAGCGCCGTCAGGGGCGGTCGGCCATCTCTCGATCGATGGCCATCTCGACGGCCTTCGGGCGGCCCTTATTGACTCGAACGTAGGGGACCCCCGCGCTGCGGCAGGCACGGTTGAGCCGGCTGTCTTCCTTATGCGGGAGGAATCCGGTGGCGGCCAGGACGAGGTCGTAGGTTCCCGCAGCGATCGACTCGATGGCGGCCTCCACCCGGCGCGGAGACAGCTCGCGCCAATCGAGGCCGCCGAAGTCGAAGGAGGAGATCAGGCGATCGCGGAGCAGCTCGTCTGCGCGATTGCTGACGAAGGGCGCGTTCTTCCCTCGGGTATGGACGAGCACGCGCTCCACCGGGGGGAACTGCGCCGGAGCTTCGGCCAGCTGGGCGTCGTCGTCTTCGTCGGGGTTCGAGGAAGAGACGGTGCTCGGCGCCTTGGCCGTGTCCGCCGGGGCTGCCTCTGAAGGGGGGAGACCTTGTCGCAGCAGGTGGAGCCGGCTCGTCGGTCCGCAACAACGCGGTCCTGAGTTCATCGAAGCGGCGTCGAATGCGTCGATCGGGGTCGGGGAGCTCTCCTGGCTGATCGAAAGGATCCTGCCTCGGAAGCGCCAGGCGGCGACCGTCTGATTCCCCGACATCCGGTTCGTCCCGGCGAAGTCTGGCGCGTGTGTGCAAAGGGGCGGAGCATGTGCGGTCATCGCGGCGTCCAGCTAAGCTGGTCGCCTTGGTTCAAGGAGCTTCATCATGGACGGACAAGGGATCAGCAGACGCAAGGTGGTGGTCGGGGGGCTCGCGCTGGGCGCCGCGGGAGTGGCCGGCGTCTCCCTCGCTGGAGAGGGACCTGGGGCCGGTGGCTCGAGCAAACGCATGCCCGTGGTCTTCGTGCCACATGGCGGCGGACCTTGGCCCTTCGTCGACATCGGCTTCGGCACGAAGGAGGAGACGGAGGGCCTCGCGGACTACCTCCGCTCGATCGCGCCGCTGCCTGCCGAGAAGCCCAAGGCGCTCCTCGTGATCTCCGCGCATTGGGAGGAGTCGAGGCCGACCGTCTCTACGTCGGCGCGGCCGCCGATGCTTTACGACTACTACGGCTTCCCGCCTGTCTCGTACGAGATCCAATGGCCCGCGCCGGGGGATCCCGCCCTCGCGGCCCGCGTCCGCGATCGGCTCGCCGCCGCCGGCATCGAGACCGGCATCGATCCCGACCGGGGCTACGATCACGGCACCTTCGTCCCCATGAAGCTCGCCTATCCGAACGCCGACGTGCCCACGGTGCAGCTCTCGCTCCAGCGGGGCCTCGACCCGGCCGCCCATCTGGCGATGGGCCGCGCGCTCGCCCCCTTGCGGGACGAGGGCGTCTACATCATGGGCAGCGGGATGACTTACCACGACCTGCGCAACTTCGGCCCGCGGGCCCGCGACGTCTCGGAGGTCTTCGACGCCTGGCTGCGCGAGGCGGGATCTGCGGCCCCCGCCGATCGGGACCGCCTCCTCGAGCGCTGGCAAGAGGCGCCGATGGCGCGTCGCGCCCACCCCCGTGAGGAGCACCTGCTGCCGATGATGGTGATCGCGGGCGCCGCCGGGGCGGATCAGGGCGTCGTCGCCTGGCGCGGCACCTTCGCCGGCGTCGCTCTCTCGGCCTACCATTTCGGCGCCTGATCACGGCGCACCCGCGGGCCGGTCCACGTCAACGTCAGACCGGCTCGACTTCGCGGACCTCGATCGCCTCTCCGCGGGAGACCACGACCGCCGCCACCAGATCGCCGGTGACGTTCAGGGTCGTGCGGCACATGTCGAGGAAGCGATCGACGCCCAGGATCAAGCCGATGCCTTCGGGCGGCACGCCGACCATGGCGCAGATCATGGCGATCACGGGGAGCGATCCTGCCGGGACTCCCGCGGTGCCGACGCCGCCCAGGATGCAGACGAACATGACCAGGATCTGCTGCGAGAGTGAGAGATCTACGCCGAAGAATTGCGCCAGAAAGAGGACGGTCACGCCCTCGAAGAGCGCCGTGCCGTTCTGGTTCGCGGAGGCGCCCACGGTGAGCACGAAGCGGGAGACGCGTGGAGGCAGCTTCAACTCGGTCTCCGCAACGCGGAGGGTGGTGGGGAGGCTCGCGTTGCTCGACGCGGTGGAGAACGCCATCAGCGTCGCCTCCTGCGTCGCGCGAAAGAAGGTGATCGGCGACATCCGCCCGAGCAGGCGCAGCGCAGTCGAGTAGACGACGAAGAAATGAATCGCCATCGCCAGCAGCGCCACGCCGACGAACGCACCCAGCCGTAGCAGCAGATCCCAGCCGAAGACCGCGGTGAGGTTGAACATCAGGCAGGCCACTGCGTATGGCGCGGTGCGGATCACGAGATCGATCAGGGTCATCGAGACCTCGAGGAGCCCCTCGATCATGCCCTTGAGGCGGGCGGCGCCCGGTGTGCGGGTCAGCACCAGGCCGATCCCGAACATCAGCCCGAAGAACATCACGGCCAGGATGTCGTTCTCTCCGGCCGCGCGGATCACGTTGTCGGGCACGATGCGAGCGATCGTACCGATGACGCTCTCACCGTCTCGGCTGGCCCCCACGATCGCTTGCGCGCGAGATGAAGCGTCGGCGAGGAGCCGTTGCGCGACCTCGGGATCGACACCTTCGCCGGGCCGGATCCAGTTCACCAGCACGAGCCCGATCGCGACCGCCAGGGTCGAGACCACGATCGTGAAAGCGAGCGTGCGCCAGCCCACCCGCCCGAGGGAGCGCATGTCGCCCATCTCGGCAACGCCCACCACCAGCGCCGAGAAGAGCAGCGGGATCACGAGCATGAAGAGCAGCCGCAGGAAGATCTGCCCCACGGGCTGGGTGACGTAGGTCGTCAGCCATGTCAGCCAGGCCGCGTCGCCTCCTGTGGCAAAGTAGGTCGCCAGGCCCGCGCCAGCGCCGACCCCCATCCCCACCAACATCTTCGTGTGTAGCTGCATCCAGATGAGCCTCGTCGCTCGACCAAGCCAGGCCGGCTCGGCGAGCGGATCAGTCTACCGCGCTTTCCAGGTCCACGCTCGCCGGGCAGGCGTGGGACGCTGTCCGCTCCACGCATCCCGGGGAAGTCGCCCACCCGCTTTGTCAGCGCTCATATTGGCGATCTCCCGGGAGTCATGAAAGACTAACCGTGTTTGAATGCAATGCCACGGGTGGACGGTGGCGTCGAGAGGGGCGCGCGAATCGCTAGGTCGCTCCATGGAGGTGCACATATGGACAGGGTCTCGGGGTGGTTTGTCGTTCTCTCTTCCATTGCGTCAATTTTGGTCGGATGCTCTCATGCCGGGGCACCGCTCCCCAGCAACGGCGGGATCGCAGAGCGGGGTGCATGCGAGGAGCCGGGTCCTCCGGGAAGGGGTTGGCGTGATCTCGGCGAGGTGCGGGCCGACGCCACCCCCACCAGCGTGGTCGTCCTGCATGGCGAGGTGCTGGTGGGGACGACGAGCGGACTCTACCGGCGGCCCGTGGACGGCACGGGCGGCTGGAGGCGCTCCGGGCTCGATGGGCTCTCCGTCGCCGCGCTGCACCTGTCGCACCGGAACCCGGGGCTGGTGGTCGCTGGGATCATGAGGGACTTGAAGGGCAGCCCGCTCACCGAGCCTCCAATCCGTGTGTCGAGGGATGCCGGCTGGACCTGGCAGGTCCGCGGAGAGGGATTCCGGAATGAGCTCGAGTCGACGGCCGAGCCGCGGTCCTACGATCCCGTCCACTCCCTCACATCCTTCGTCCGGCCTTCCGGAGCCGAGGTCTACTTCGCGAACACCGATGCCGCCTCCGTCGCCCGATCTACCGACCTCGCGACATGGCGCTACATCTCCGGCGGCCCGGGGCAATTCGGGTATCACTGCCTGATTCACGCACCGCCCGGCGACGGGCATGTGTATCAGGGCTGCGAGCTGCCCCTGGACAGCGCGTGGGTCAAGCGCTTCGATGTCGACAAGCAGCCCTCCGATGGCACTGACGATGAGGAGATCGTCGGCACGGATCGCCTTGGGAACAGGCGCCCGAACCTGGTGACGAGCGTGCCCACCGTGCCCACGAATCTTCTCGTTGGGGTCGAAGGCGGCCTGTTTCGCTACGGCCCCCAGGGCATGACCTGGATCTACCGTTCCGAGGGTGGGGATGATCCGGCCGAGCGCGGCTACAGCTACGTCCGCATGGCCTGGAGCGATCCATCGGATCCCCGACACCTCCTCTTCGGCGGCCCGCTGAACGGCGACAATTCAAGGC
Source organism: Vulgatibacter incomptus (assembly GCA_040391605.1). Classification (GTDB taxonomy): domain Bacteria; phylum Myxococcota; class Myxococcia; order Myxococcales; family Vulgatibacteraceae; genus Vulgatibacter; species Vulgatibacter incomptus_A. The sequence goes on along the minus strand of JBEBXK010000004.1, from coordinate 93,050 downwards.
TCCAACTCTACGAGACCTTCGATGGCGGCGGGAGCGTCGCGCGTATCGAAGCCCCGTGTGGGATCGCGTTCTCCGAGATCTGGATCGAGGCCGGGACGTCGTCGCCCCGCGGTGACTCCCTGACCCTCGCTGTCACGCTCACCGACTCCGACGATCGCAGCCGCGCCCACGTGCTCGTGCGAGAGCTCCGAGCCCTCGAGTCGAACGGGCTCGAAGAAGGAGAAGAGGCCGGTCCTCATCCCCTGAGCTCCGACCTTGAATCCGGAGCGCGAGGCCGGGAGCATTGAGGCCCGGCCCATCGGCGAGCTCCTCCGCCCGCGGGAGGAGCACCTCCTGACCCCGAACTCCGTCTCGCTCTTCGAATCCCTCTTCGCCGCATCGACGAAACGCTCAACGAGTTGGCCGAACGAAGGCAGTCTTCTACGCGTGGGTGAACGTGGCCCCTCATGCGGGCCCACCTTCGCCACGCTGCCTTCACCCCCGCCATCTTCGTGTGCGCAACTGCACTGAGACGAGCCTCGTCGCTCGACCAGGCGAGGGCGGATCGGCGAGCGCTCGGTCTACCCCTCATCCCCGAAAGACGAAGTAGACCGCCCCGGCCATGCAGCACCCTGCCCACACGAAGTTCCAGGAGATGGGGTGGCGCATGTAGAGCACCGCGAAGGGGATGAAGACGGAGAGCGCGATGACCTCTTGGAGGATCTTGAGCTGGGGAAGGGTGAGCGCCGTGAAGCCGATCCGATTCGCAGGGACCTGCAGGAGATATTCGAAGAGCGCCACCCCCCAGCTCAACATCGCCGCGACGTACCAGCTGCGATGTTGGAGGTCCCGCAGGTGCGCGTACCAGGCATAGGTCATGAAGATGTTCGACAGGATCAAGAGGCCGACGGTCGGAGCCAACACACCCATTGCACCACCACAAGTTTTCAGGGCGGCGCTGTCTGCCCGGCCCGCGGCGGCCTGATGGCCGAGGGCGAGAGCGTATGCCTCTGCCTCTCGCTGCTGGCAACTCCCCCCTCGTCCGATCGGCCCGCGACTCGGTGGAAAGGGTCCGTGCGCCGTCTCCTGTGCGATGCGCCGGTCATGGGCGCGAACCTGATGCGGTGCTCCGACGGGCCGCTAAGGGCAGCGGGTCGCGGGTTTCCACAAGCTGGGACGTAGCAAGGGATCGACACGAGGATCGAGGCTGATCTAGAGGAGCGTGCCGCCGCTCGGTCCCAATGACGAGCGGATCGCCGATCACGACCACGCTGATCGCATTGTTCCTGAACGCCGGGAGCCGGTGCCGACCCGGTCACGCGCGGCATGCCTGGCCCGGAGTTCGACGGCATCGTCCGGTGGACGCGATGATTCGCGGTACGTCGGCAGAGTCGTTGCTTCCTTCGGCTTGGTCTCGGTGAGCTGAGAGACGCGCGCAGCTTTCTGATGGATCGACGAACGATAGAGTCCATCGTGCTCATGACAGAGATAGCGTGTGTATATATTAAAATAGTACGGAATACCCGTCCCGATGACGGCTCTGCTTCTCCTGATAGGCAGCGGCTGTTCCTCCAAGGTGAGCCAGCCCGCGACGATCGTGCGCTCGATCGACTCGGTGCGGGCCATCGACGTGGCCCGCTCCGCCGAACTCGCTGCGGGATCTCGATACGGACTCGTCCATCATCGGCGGAATCGGCGGAATCGGCGGGGATCATTCGCGACGGTCGAGCGGGAGCGCGGACCGAGGAATGCGGAACATCGCCCGGTTCGCCACTGCCCCATCGGTCCTCTGTTATGCTCAATAGACTTCATCAGGAGGAAGATGTGTTGGCCGAGGCTGTCGAGATCGTGACCCAGGATCTGCTGCTGCGCGAGGTCGTCGCCGATGACTGGCAGGCGGTCCCATTCGTACGCCCGGGATCCCGAGGTCGTGGGGTACGAGCTCTGGGGACCCAACACTGAAGCGGAGACCCGCGTCTTCGTCGAGTCGGCGATCCGCTCGAGACGCGAGGCGCCCCGCCTCGCGTACGAGCTCGAGGTGACGTTACGTGGAACCGGGGAGCTCATCGGCGGCGCCGGGATCCGCATCCGAGACATGACGCATCGAGAAGGAGACATCGGCTACGTCATCCGCCCCTCCCTCTGGCGGCAGGGGCTGGGAACACAGGTCGGCCGGGGCCTGGTGCAATTCGGCTTCAACCGCCTGCGGCTGCACCGGATCGGGGCGACGTGCCACATCGAGAACATCGCATCCGCCAGCGTGCTGAAGCGTGCGGGGATGATGCAGGAGGGGACGCTGCGGTCGCATAAGTTTCGCCGAGGCGTTTGGGCCGACTCGCTGCTCTTCGCGGTCCTCGAAACAGACGAGCGGCCCGGTGGATGAGCCGCACCATCGCCCGCGCCCATAGACCACCTCGGTTTTGACCCTCGTCATCCCAGATGAAATCGCGCTCGCCCTCGCCCCTCGCCGGGACTCCACGCCGGCGCCGGGATGACGGTGGCGTCGGGTGGGCCGCATCGCTGGCGGGAGGCTTGGCTCACCCTTGCGCGTCGAGGCGTCGGGAGTCGAGCGCGGTGGCGCCCGCGGATAAGTTTTTGTCGCGATCCGCGGGCTAAAATATTTTGACCACCCAGACTAGGGGCCGTATGAGGCGTGGCTCATGGCGACCGGGACCTCCCGGACCGCGACAGGCTCATAAAAGGGAACACGATGACGATTCGCATGGCAGTGATTCTGTTGAGCTTTTCCGCGCTCCTCTTTGCATGCGGAGATGGTGGCGGTGGCAACGGCGACGGTAATGGCGATGGCGGCATCGGTGGAGAGGGCGGTATCGGGGGCATCGGAGGAGGGGGCGGCACCGGTGGCATGGGAGGAGAGGGTGGCACCGGGGGCACTGGTGGCGGGCTCCCGTCGCACGCCGTGAACGGCCTCATCACCACCGAGGAAGGTGTCCCTATGTCCGGTGTCACCATCCTGGTGAATCGAGACTTCCTGCGTCCGGCGACGACCGGAGTCGATGGCAAGTTCCGCTTCGACGACGTCGAGCCTCCCTACGATCTGACCGTCGCGTGGGAAGGCATGGTGATCGAACTTCGGGGTCTTCGTCGGCTCGATCCCGTCCTTCCCCTGAATGGTGAGCTCGCTTCCTTCAAGGCGGCCGACCTCGCCGGCTCAGTAATTGGCACCACCTATCCTCTCGTCGCCGACGACCACATTCTGGTAGGAGCGACCGGGAGGGCATTCCAGCCTGTGGGCGTCGACGCCGTCGCCGGCTCCTTCCAGGGCAGGTTTATCTGGTTTGGCTCCGCCAAGCGGACCGCAGACCTCGTCGCCGTGCGGGTGACTTCAACGGCGAGCGGAATTGAGTTCCACGAGTTTGGGAAGCGACCAGGATTGAATCTCGAGGCGGGCATCGGCCAGATGGGGTACTCGATCGAGCTAACGGAAGCGGTGGAGACGAGCACCACGGCCGTTACCACCCGCGCCGGTGCGTACGCTGATGGTGCTGCCTCCGGCCTGTTTTCCTTCACGGTGGGCGGTGCCCGGTTCATGATCCCCGGCACGCAGCCGTTGGGTCCGACCCCTTTGCTTCCGACCGAAGGAGCCGTCATGGCAATGCAGGGGAAGGATGCCGACGGGAACATGGGTGCCCACTTCGTGTCCGCCAAAGTGGGCGGATCCACCCGCTTGGAGCTCCCCGAAACGCCTGCGCTCGAGCTCGTGCTTCCCGCGGTGGGATCCACGGCTTCGACGCTCCCCACCCTCACGTGGACCCCCGTCTCCGGTGCCGCCGCATATTGGGTCCAGGTCGAGAGCCGAACGTTCGTCCTCCCGGGAACGTCTACGAGCCTCACGCTTCCCGACTACGGCGTGCTGGGTGCCGCGCTAAAGGCGGGCACCGACTACGATTGGACGGTAGTCGCCTTCGAGGGGCCAGGATTCGGCGCCGACGAAGTCACAGACGGGTCTGGTGAGGGGCTGTACCGATTCATTTTGGTCGACGACGAGCTTCGATACTTCTCCAGCTCCTCGAAATTCACCACCGCGGACTGACTCGTCACGTGATCCGCCACTGAACTGAACGCGCCATCTCCGGCCCGCACCCCGACGGAGAACGTAGTGATATCGGCGCGTAGAGTGGACCGAGGGCAGACGACTGGTAATCGAAGCACCGACGTTCGGCCACTCTGTCTGGCCTTCTTCCAGGAACGACGGAGAGCGCATCGACCGCTGCATCCCAGATTGATTCTCGCTCCAACCCCTGCTCGGGAGCTCGGCTTCCGACGCGTCAGGGATCGCCTGCCTCGATCACCCACGTCTCGAACGGGAGGTCGGCATCGGAGGGCGCGGGCTGCGGGGCGGTCTTTCCAGGATTCGGCCGAAACACGATCCCTCCGCCCGCGTAGCGATCGCCCCGCGTGACCTGCACGTCGCACGCGCTGGAAAACAGGCCGCACTGCAATGCAAATGCCTCTTGCCTGCCCGCCTCGATGAACACTGGCGTAAGGAAGTGGTGGGCCGCGCCATCGGCGTTCCGATCCAGGCCTATCTCGCCTGGGCATTCGATTGTCTCGGCACCCATCGCGACGTTTACGGTCTCTCGCTCGGTCATTCGTCGCAGCGCGGGCTTCCGTTTGTCCCGTTCCCTCCTCGTCGTCAAGGCCCGACGCCTCTCGGCGACCGGATGATTCCTTCACGCGAGGATCACCCGGAGCTCCTCAGCGAACGGCGAGGCTGAGGACGACCGAATCTTTTCCCAGCTGATCGGCGACCTGGAATCCAGCCGGAAGCTGCAGGCAGCGGGGCCAGAGATCGAGCGCCGCGGTCGATCGAAGCAGCTCGCTTCCGACGATGCGACCGTCTTCCAAGTCGACGCGGAGTTCGGCGCGGGAGCCTACGGGCGCGCGCGGCTTCCAGGTGCGATGGCGGTTCCAGCCGCCGCAGACCTCAAGCCATCGTTTTGCCTTCTGGCCGAACTCGCGCTGCCAGGGCGGCGGATGCCCTGAGAGGCTGACCGTGGCAGTGACGCCCCACCTCCCATCCTCCGACGTCCCCGGGGTGGGTATCTCTCCCTTCCGATGCCTGCCAAGGTCGGCGCAGGCCTTCGGATCGCCCCAGCTACAGGCCATCTCGAAGGCCTCCAGCGCTTGGCTTCCGCCGCGGTCGGGCTGCCGCTGAAGAAGACTGCTCAAGCCCCAGCAGCCGCCGATCACGCCTTGGCTGCAGGCGCGCACGAGCTGGGCCTGCAGGGCGTCCGCCGGGGCGTGCCCCTCGATCCCCACGATCGCGGCGGCGTGGCATCCATAAGGTTCACCCAGCTCGCAGGATCGCTCGAAGCTCTCGAGTGACACGGTCCGCTCCATGGGGCTGTCGTGCATCCAATACCGGAAGCCGCCGCTCCAGAAACAAGACGGCGCGTCGTCTTCGTCGCAGCCGCGCCTGTACAAGCGCTGCGCTTCGACGCCGTCCGTGGCGACCAGCCGATGCGCCGCGCGCCTGCATGCGACGGGGTCGCGGCGATCGCAAGCTTGCCGGAGCGAAGCGAGGGTCGCGCCCGCGCTCGGCGGCGGGAGCCCGATCCGTGTACACGCGTCGGAGTCCCCCGCCAGACACGCGGCCCGGCACCCCTGGGAGCCACAGGCTTCGACCATTTCAAAGGAAGATGGCGCCGGTCGCGTATCGGCGGGGAGGGGCGGGGAAGGAAGCCGCGCCTCCGCCATCTCTCCCGAGGGCTCGATCGGAGGCATCCACGTCGCCCACTGGATGGCGCCTCCCGACCGCTGGAGCTCGACGGTCAGAGGAACGGTCCCGTCATCGCATCGCGCGAAGGTGCCCGACGCCATCGCGTGCCGGAGTCCAAGGCCCGTGCCCTCGACCCACTCGGCGGCCATGGTGGTGGGGGTCATCCCTTCTCGTCCCAGGTGAATCGTCGCTCCCGTCACGCGCTCGAAGGGATCGAAGACCTCGAGGCTCCACTCGATCAGGCAGCGGCGCGCCTCGTCCAACCGATATCGAATGGACCCACGCTGGACCATGGGTTCCAAGAGCGAAGCGATCTCGTCGGCTGCGACGAAAGACATACGATCGTACCGCGCCACGCCTCCTTCGCGCTGCCGTGATTCTCCCGGGAGAGGGGCGGCGAAGCCCGCCAGGCCCCCTCCTTTCCCAGCGAATGGTCCGTACAGGAGCACCGGCTCGGCGACTTCGATGATCCGTGCGTCCGGCCGTCGAGGGAACTCGGCGACGTCGCCCTCGACGATCACGGGCGGCAACGGAGGCACCGCGATGCCCGAGCCCCTGGGGTAGGACGCGGCCGCCAGTGCCACGCCGTCGTAGAGCTCCAGCCCGCTGCGGTCGAGGGCGATGGGCGCGGGAAGATCGGCCGATCGCTCGATCTGGATCAGCTGCAGGCCCAGCCGCGCGTCGACCCTCAGCACCTCCCCCAGCGCGCGCTTCGGCCCGGGGGCGATGACCATGAGCCCCCCATCCTGCCGCGTGGAGACGCCGGTGACGACGAGCAGGTGCCGCTCGGTGGCTGCGACGACCGCCCCCAGCATCGAGCTCTCGCCAAAGCGGACGACGACGGTCGAGTCGAGCAACCGCTGGCGCTCCAGCTCCGAGGGCAGCTCGGACTCCATGAGATAGGAACGGGAGGGGCCCTCCCGCGGCGTCCACGAAGGGAGGTGCACCCGAAGGAAGTCGAGGATCGTCTCCGCGGGGATCGCGAACTGATACCAAGCGTCGCGGGGGGCCGTCGCCATGGCGACGACGCGCAGCGACTCGTCCGTGATCGGCCCCCCCACGTACTCGCCGCTCAACCAGAGCTCGGCGGAGAGGAGGTCCGCGAGCTCCTCGGGGCGGGCCAGCTCGATCGCCCGCCCCGACTCGATCGAGCGCACGACCGTCGCAGGCTGGGTCACGATCTCCGTCTGCCCTGCCGATGTCACCGCCCGCGACACCTTGGGTGATGCCCGGGCGCCGAAGGCGAAGAGCGGCTCGCCGGGGAGCACCCGTCCGGACGTACGCCATCGGACCGCCTCGAGGCAGGGAGGAGGCGAGGCCAGCAGCGCGAGGCCCGCGGCCTCATCCCTCGCCAGCACCTTCGCGCGGATGTCCTCGCGCTGGGCCGCCGCGCCCTGCAGCCGGACCGGTATGTCTCCATGTACCCATGCGGAAGAGGTCACGATGAGGCAGCCGTCTTTCGTTTGGCCGATCGGGAATCCGGAGGCACGCTCGACAGAGACGGCCTGCGGCGGGACGTCGGCTGGCAGATGGAGCCGGGGCCTTCGCACCGGCCGCTGGGTCAGCGAAGTGACGGCGTCGACCCAACCGTCGTCGGGTGGCTGGAAGGACGGGCGGGGTCCGCTCGCCAGCACAGCGAAGAGCCTGTTGCTCTTCGCGAAGACGGCGACGACCGCGTTCGTGCGGCGGTCCTCCGTCGCCGCTCGGAGGAGGGCCCCCTTGGCGAACTCGGTGAGGAGCGGGCTCTCCGTATCGATGAAGAGGCCCCGCTCGGTGAGCCATGGCTCAATCGAGGCCCCGTGCTTCTCGTGGAGGAACGCGGCGTGCGATTCGTACCGACTCAGGATCGTGATGTCTGCGCCCGAGGTCCGATCCCGGGCCTGGGCGAGGACTCCGGGCTCCGGGTGGCGCTGCCGCACGGCGCGCCAGTCTCCGGCGGGGAGATGCAGCGCGTACTGACCGCTCGCGTCGGCAAGCTCTTCGATCGGTTCACCCGACGCGCGGCCCGTCAGGAGAGCGAACGCCTCGAGGACGTGGGACTCCCGTCCGATGCCGCCCAGGAGATCGACCACGAGTGCGACGAGGATGATGAGGGGGATCGCAACGACCAGCGCACGACGCATTTCCACCCCGACGTCGCGAGGCCTCGACCGAATGCAAGGCGCATACGACCCATCACAGTGTGTGATTCACCCCTTATTGTATAGGAGCGCAGGAGTCGAGTCGGAACGAAGCCAGCGCTACCATTCTGGCGCCGGGCCGCCCCATAGCGATTCGACCATTCGGAGGGAGCGGACTGAGATCGCGGCCCCCCTAGCCGGCCTCGGCTCCTGCTGCGAGGTGATCGCCTATCTCCAGGATCAGGGGAGGCGCCGGTGGAGACCCCCCGCTCCCAGCGCGCCATCCGAAACGAGACGTTCAAGGTGGTCCGCATCGAGCGCCTCGATTGCGCGAGCGGAGAGCATCGGACGGCCGACGAGCTCTACCTGATCAACCAGAGCCGGGACGCCAGCGAGCTGAAGCTGGATCGGGAGGAGGATGACCTCCTCGCGGGCCGTTCGGCCGACGAGCTCACGCAGGAGCAGCGGCAGGAATTATGAGGCGCTGATGGGTGAGATGGACGCGCTCCTCGCCAGCCGAAGCGAGTGCCCGGGCGACGGCAACGGCGATCGCATGGTCGATCGGCAGGATCTCGACGAGTGGGAGAAGTGGTCGACGGGGAATGGAGGTCAGTCGAGCTGGTACGACCTCAACTCCGACGGTCGCACCGACCTCGAGGAAAAGGCGATCATCGAGGAGCACCTCGGGCGCGACTGCGCGCGCTAAGCACCCGGCGTTCAGCTCAGGGCCGGCTCCAGAATCAGGGCCGGCCCTCCCTCATCCTCCCGGCGTGGCGATCGAGGCAGGCTCTATGGGCCGGCTTCGATCGTCGACGAGCCCCCAGGATGCTTCGCGTCGAGAGAAGGCCGGCCCCGGAATGGGCGCCGGCCCTCGCTTCTGTCAGCGGGGCGATCGAGGCGGGTCTTTGGGCCGGCTTCGATCGTCGAAGCGCCGCCGGGATGCCGCTGGTCCCCGGGCGCGGCATCGGCAGCCGCGCCTCGGAGTGGGGCCTACCGCGGGCACGGCCCCATGTTCTCGCGGATTATCGCAAGGTCCGCCTCGTCCGTTCGGCCATCGTGGTTGAGATCGTACGGGCTCGACTCGCCCCAGCCGGTGCTGATGCGGTGGTGCTCGTCGACGTCCACCGAATCGACCACCCCATCCCCGTTGCCGTCCCCAGGACAGGCCACCTGGGAGGCGAGCACCGACTCCAGCTCGGCGACCAGCGCCTCGTAGCGGCGCTGCTCCTCCGGGAGCAGCTTGCGATCGAGCAGATTGGTGTGGGCCCGGTCCAGCGCGGGCACGGGTGCGGCCTGATCGATCCGGTACAGCTCCTCCGTCTGGACGCCTTGTCCGATGCCCGTGGAGACGTCGAAGTCCAGCGCCCAGTTGCGGACCAGCTTGTAGGCCTCGTCGCGCACCGCTTGGTAGACCGTCGGCGCCATCTCGATGTGCTTGGCCTCGTAGCCGGCTTCGTCGCTCTCGTAGATCGCCCGGTTGACCTCCCAGCAATGCTCCAGGCCGGGCGTGAGCACGTCGGCGTGATCCGCTCCCAGCCCCCACCAGACGCCGCCGTTGTCCTCACATACCGACTTGCCGGTCGGCGTATGAGAGCATGAGTTGCCGTTGAACACGCAGGGGCCGTTCACGCCGCCGTTCGCCTGGAGGTTCAATCCGCCCTGGACGAAGTTGAACGCGCGGATGCTGGCCTGATTCGGATCCACCAGATACGGCATCATCTCTCTCGCGTCGACGCCGCGCGGGACCGCCTGCTCGATGTCCACCTTCGCGACGTCGGCGAAGAGCCCGAAGACGTCGGTGGCGTTGACCATGTGCTCTACGTCGCGGCCGGGCTGCTCCACCATCGGGCCGGCGACGATCAGCGGCACCCAGACGCCGCTCTGGTAGGCGGAGCCCTTGGCGCGGAGCGGATCGAAGGGGAGCTTGACCGTGGGGCCGAACGAGCCGTTGTCCCCGACGATCACCACCACCGTATCGTTCTCCCGCGGCTCGTAGACCAGGCTCCCGTCTTCGGCCTTCGCGGCGATGCCGGTCTCGACCAGCAGGCGACCGAGCTCGGCGTCCAACGCCTCGATCATCGCGTCGGCGAGGCGTCGCTGGTTGATCGGATCCGCGCAATCGGACGTCAGCTCCGCCGCGATGCCCGACGGCAGCAGGTGCGCCGGCGGCGGCTGCAGCGGCGTATGCGGCGAGCTGAAGCTCAAGGTCGTCATCCAAGGCTTGCTCGAGTCAGCGCGGCTCTTGATCCAATCGATCGCCGCGTTCACCTCGATGGTCGAGCGGAAGCCGCGGCCCCGGAGATCCCGGAGCTCGGCCTCCTCCACCGCGCCGCTCCGGTTCACCACCAGCGGCGAGACGTAGTGGGCGTTCTCGCGGTCGAAGATCAGCGCTGGCGGCGGCGTCACCTCACAGGCGGCGGCCGGCACCAGGATCCCTCCCAGGCTGAGGCATTGCAGACCCGGCGGATCACCTGCGGGGTTCTTCCCGGCGATCTCGATGCAGCTCGCTCCACCCGCCGCCTCGGGGCGGTAGCAGGCGCCGGCGTCGGCTCCGTTGGGCTCGTCGCCGCCGGGGACGAAGCCGTACGAATAGGTGCCCAGGGGCTTAACGCCCCCTGCCGTGGTGTCGATGGAGCCGGGCAGGCCGCCGGTCCAGCCGTAGAAGTGATCCCAGCCGAGCTGGGTGGGTGTGCCGTTGCCGGCCTCGTTGTTCTCCGGCCCCGCCAGGTGGAACTTGCCGAACATGGCGCTCTCGTAGCCCGCGCCAGCGAGCACCTTGGCGACCGTCATCTCGTACGGATCGATCTGGGAGTTGGCGAGGTCCTTGGGGCCGATGGCCTGGAAGACGTTGTTTCGAAGAGGGTAGCGCCCCGTCATCAGCGCCGATCGCCCCGGAGAGCATTCGGGCATGGACCAGGTGTTACGAAAGCGCACACCTGCTGCGGCGATGGAGTCAATGGATGGCATCGTCGGGGCCTCGTGGCCGCCGAAGCCAAAGGAGGCCATCTGGTCTACGCCGACGTCGTCCATCACGATGAAGAGGATGTTCGGCAGCTTGTCTGCGTCGGCCGCTGGTTCGGGTTTCGGGTCGGCGCCGCAGGCGGCGATCGCCAGGGTGGCGGCCAGCGTCATGAGTCTGGATCGCAATGCTCTCTCGTCGGGTATCAGGGTTGTGTCTGGCTCCGCTGCAGGAGCAGCGGGTCTTGCGGGTTCTGCGCGGCGAGCTCTGACCAGGCCGCGTCGGCCTCGGCCTGTCTGCCGGCGGATTGGAGGTGCGCGATCGCCGCCAGCCGCAAGGCGCGGTTGGCGGGATGGCGTCGGGAGAGGTCCAGCAGCAGCTCCAGCGCCGCCCCGGCCCCCCCGCTGTCGTGCAGCGCCGCCGCCAGGGCGTAGCCGTAGTCCGGATGCTCGGGCGCCAGCTCGTGCGCGCGTCGCAGGGCCCGCAGCGCCTCTTCGCGCTGGCCCTGTCGCACGCGCATCAGGGAGAGCGCGTGCCAGAGCGAGGCCTCCGCCGGCTCCGTCTCCAACGCCTCGAGCAGGAGGCGGGACGCGCCCTCCGGATCGCCGGCCGCCTGCTCCCGCCATTGTGCGAGGAGGATGAGCGCAGGGTAGAAGGTCGAGTCCTGGCGCAGCGCCCGCCGCAGCGACGGCTCCACCAGGGCCTCGCGTCCGGTGAGCTGGTACACGCCCGCCAGGTTGAGGTGAGCCTCGGCCCGATCCAGCATCGTCCCCTGCACCTCTTCGTATTCCGCGATCAACTCGAGGCGATCCCTCGGGGGCGCGCCCCGGCTGGCCGCCGATTGCAGCAGGTGCCAGGACGCCGCCAGCCGCACGGCGCGCACGGGATCGTCCACCAGCCCCGTGATCAGCCTCTCGCTATCGGGTGAAGGGAGCAGCGAGTCGAGGAGCTCGACGGCGGTCCGCCGCACCAGCGGCGACGAATCCCGCAGCGCCTCGATCAGCGCGCGCCGGGCCGGCGACGACGGGTAGTTGGGCAGCTCGCTGAGCAGGGTGGCTCGCCGGATGTCCGGCAGGTCCTCGCGTGCGAGCTGGAGCAGCAGGCCCTCTGCCGCCCCCGGCCGCCCCTGTCGCGCGGCGTGGAGCGCGCGGGCGTAGCCCCCATCGCGTGGCTCGGCGCCGGGGTACCACCGCTGGAACGCCGCCACAACCTCGCCCGCTTCCTCTGCCCGATGGCAGCCGAGGCAGGCGTCCGAATGGGAGAGCGCGCGGGCCTCCAGCGGATGAGGCGAGGTGAAGCTGTGGTCGTGGCGCTGATCGTTGCCCATGTAGAGCTTGCCCGGCATGTGGCAAGCGACGCATTCGCCGCCCGCCGAGCCGGTGGCGTGGTGGTGATGAGAGGGGTCGTCGTAGCGCCGCGCCCGCAACCGGCTCCCATCGATGGCGTCGCGGATCGGCGTCGCCGCCGGGCCGTGGCATTGGGTGCAGACCGCGTTGCCCGGCGCCCGGAGCCGGGCGCTATGGGCGTCGTGGCAATCCGAGCAGCCGACCCCCGCCGCGTGCATGCGGCTCTGGCGGAAGGAGCCGTACTCGAAGACCTCGTCCTTGATCGTGCCGTCGACCTCGTAGAGTTCCGCCGTGAGGATCATGGGCAGATACGCGTCGAGGAGCTCCTCACCGTGCGCGCTCCCATTCCCCAGCGGCGTGCGTCGGCTGTGACAGCGGGCGCAGACATGTAGTTCCAGGGGAGTCCCCGCTCGAATCGCCTCGCCCTCGAAGCCCTTCCCGCCACCCTCGTCCCTATGGCCTTCGGCCCAGCGGAGGTGGCCCGAGGCCGGCCCGTGGCAGCTCTGGCAGCCGACCCCCAACGCCTCCCAGCGGCTGTCGTAGGTGTCCTGCGCCGCGTCATAGCCGCGTTGGAAGCCCGTGGTATGGCATTCGACACACATGAAGTCCGCGTTCTGCTGCGCTCGGCTCCAATGGAGGGCGGCGGGCTCGAAGGGAGCCGGCCTGGCCCCGAGGGCCGCTGAACGGCTGGGCGGGCATCGGCGATTGATTCAATTTCAAACACAGCGACCCGCCGGGTTTGCGTCATGAGAGACTTGAAGTATAGGATCCTTGGTGCCGAACCGCTTTCGTTCTGCGCGAACCACGTGCCCGACGTCTTCATGGAAGCGCAACATGCGGGCGGCGTGTCTGCTTCACATTGGCCGTGCGGTGGAAGGATGCCCCTTCCCCAAGGAGGAAACGATGAGGAACGTTCTCTTTGCAGTGCTCGCCGTCGCCATCCCGGTCGCTGCCTTCGCAGCGCCTCCCCGCCTCCCCGGCGAGGAGAGGATGGAGCGCCCCCGCCCCGTGATCCAGAAGGAAGAGGTGCAGCGGAACGAGCAGCTCAGGTCCAACGATATGCTGCGCCCCGAGAGGATCCCCGAGGCGGTGAAGCAGATGCTCAAGCATGACGTCTGCAAAAACGCCAACGCACTCTGTAACTGAAGCGCATGCTCGCTCGGGCGCCCGCTCGTTCTAGCGGGCTGCCCGCGCCCCGAGGTCCCGGGGCGGAGCCCTTGGCTTGCCCCATGATCGGCACCGCGCGCCCTTCCAAGAGGGCTTCGCGGATCCTTGGCCTCGTCAGACGCGCCTCGCGACCATGGCGATCGCGCAGAGGTGCGCCGCGTGGTCGCGAAACGAGCGTCGAACGGCGCCGAGGCGCTCGAGCGCGCCGGGGGTCCGCAGGGTGTTGAAGGCGAACCTGGCCGTGCCGAGCCAGCCTTCGTCCGCCAGCAGCCGATCCAGCTCCAGGAGCCGCATCGGCACGACGGTCCCGGCCTCGACCCGCAGGCCCGACGCCTCGAGGATCTCTCGCCACTCCTTCGGCGTGCCGATGCGCACACCCACGTGGATCGTCTTCGAGAGATCGGATTGGATCTGCTGCAGCCGGTCCGGCGGCGTCGCCTCGGAGACCGCCAGCTCGTGGATCGAATACCGCCCGCCCTGCCGCAAAAGGCGCGTCGCCTCCGCCACGATCGCCGCCTTCCGGGCCGGCGGCTGCATGCTCAGCATCGCCTCGCCCAGCACGAGGGATGCCGCGCCGTCCGGCAGGGGCACATTCGAGGCATCACCCTTCAGGATCCTGGCGTCGCCGCCTGCTCCCGCGATCGCGTGGGTGGCGTGGGCAGCGGCCGTCTCATCCCGCTCCACCCCGACATACGATCGAGGAGACGAGGCCAGCAGCCTCCGCGCCGTGATCCCGAGCCCCGGCGCGAACTCGACCACGTCGTCATCGCGACCGATCCGCGAGGCGTCCAGCAGCCACTGCGTCGCCTCTCGCCCACCAGGGCGGAGCACCCGCTTGCCCAACCGCGCCATGAGCCAATGGGCCGGCATCTTCTCGACCCGCAAGCCCGCTCCCAGCGGTAGGTCCGGCCCGCCGACCTCGATGGTCTCCATCGCTTCGCTCCTCTTCGATCGCTTCATGATGTTGAGAGTGAAAATGCAAAGTGTTCTCAACGGTTGAAAGCTATCGCTCGTCCCCCCCGCCCGCAACCCCCGCTCGGGTGGATGAGCGGGAGGAGACCGCTCCATTCATCGATCTCATGGGCGTACCGAGCATGCCTTTGGCGAGTGGGGCAGCCGGCCCCGCGACCCACTCTGCGAGTCGACGCGTTTCTCACCCAACCGGTTGCGGGTCTTGCTACGGTCGGTCCACGTGAGGGACGACGTGAACGAGCGAATCGAGATCAACACGACCGACCTCCTCCTCCGAGACTTCGTGCGGGAGGATTGGCCGGCCATCCACGAATACGCCAGCGATCCCGAGGTCGTGCGCTACGATCTCTGGGGCCCCAACTCCGAAGAGCAGACCCGCGAGTTCGTCGATTCGACGATCCGCGCGAGGCAGACGCGGCCGCGGACGTCCTTCGATCTCGCCGTCACCCTGCGGCAGACCGGTCAGCTCATCGGGGGCGGGAGCATCCGCATCCGCGATCAGCCTCGCCGAGTGGGCGACATCGGCTACGTGCTCCACAAGGCCCATTGGGGGCGCGGTCTCGGCACCCAGGTCGCTCGCGGCCTCGTCGGCTTTGGTTTCGAGACGCTCCGACTCTACCGCATCTGGGCGACCTGCCACGTCGAGAACATCGGCTCCGCCAACGTGCTCACCCGAGCCGGCATGAGGCAGGAGGGGCTCCTTCGCGGCCACCACTACAAGGATGGGGTGGGGGAGGATTCGAAGCTCTTCGCCGTCCTCGCGTCCGACGTGCGCTGACACTGAACCGGCCCCGCCTTGGTGGACACCTCCACACACCGCCCGATGATGCGGTAGGAGTAGAGGATGTCCCGAGGGAAGCGCCGAGCGTTTACTCCCGAGTTCAAGGCTGAGGCCGTCGCTCTCGCGAAGCGATCCGGCAAGAGCATCGGCCAGGTGGCCAAGGAGCTGGACCTGACCGAAACCGCGCTCCGCGAGTGGGTCCGGAGGGCCGAAGGGGCAGCTACGCAGAGGTGATCAGGCCCAGTTCAATCGATGGATCCAGCCTGCCATCGACCGCTTCCAGGCCGCCGAGGATCCGGAGCGCGAGAGCTTCCGAGGCAAGCTCAACGCCTACGTCAACCTCTATGCCTTCGCCTCCCAGGTGATGGAGTTCACCGACGGCGACCTGGAGAAGCGGTACGGCTTCGGCCGCTACCTCCTCAAGTACCTGCCCAAGGACCGCGGCGACCTCGTCGTCCTCGATCACGACGTCGAGTTCGACTACTACCGGATCAGCCGGAGCTTCGACGGCCCCATCGCCCTGGGAGAAGCCGAGGCTGCCGAGCTCAATGGTCCCACCGAGACAGGGACGAGGAGCGGCCCCGACGAAGAAAAGGCGCCGCTCAGCGCGATCATCGCCCTCTTCGACGAGAAATTCGGCACCGACTTCGACGAGGCGGAGCGCCTCCTCATCGAGGGGGTGACCCGAAACTCCAGGCCAACCCCGTGATCCAGCAGCAGGCAGGAGCCAACAGCTTCGAGAACTTCGCCATCTCCCCCGACGTGAAGGGCGCGACCACCGACGCCATGGTCGAGCACCTCGACAACCACGGCGATCTCGTCGACAGGTTCCTGAGCGACGAGGAGTTCGGCCGAGCCGCCTTCGAAATGATGATGAAGGTGGTCTACCAAGGGCTGCGAAAGGCGAGCTGAGGGCAGACGACAACGGCCAGGAGATCACGCACGCGATCGCATGGCAGGCGGGCACCGCGCGTTCCACGTAGCGTGGCTCGAGGTCGGCCGCTTTCATGTCCGGAATAACAATCTGTCCATAACTTGCGGACAAGTTGCTGAGCCGGACAATAACCGCTGTTCATGGGGCGCACCCGCGGGGGAGCGGTGATCCCGTCCACGCGTTTCGCTCGCTTCGGCTCGCATGAGACCTAGCGCAGCTCGACGAGAGCAAACCGCTCGTCTCGATGGGAGCGTGGCCGCGATCAGGACGATCGTTCGAAGAATGCCCGTTGCTGGAAGCGCAGGCCGTCCAGGATCTGGTCCACCCGCTCGTCGGATAGGGAGCCGATCCGCTCGCCCAGGCGCGACTTGTCCACCGACAGGATCTGCGACACGACCACGACGCTCCGCTTCGGGAGGTCGCCCTCGTCGGCCTCGAGGAGGACGTTCCCCGGCTCGTCCGCGCGGCGCAGCTTGGTCGTGAGCGCGCACACGACCACCGTGGCGATGCGTGAGCAGTTGAGCACGTCATCCTGCACTACGACATGCGGGTGGGGATGGTCGCCTCCAGCGTCCACGGCTGCGAGCCAATGGATGTCACCGCGGCGCGCGCCGTCCCGTCCTCCCGACGCGCCGCGAAGCGGAAGGACATCCGTCGAGTTGGATGTCTGAGCGCGGCGTCGGAGCTTGCGCACGCCGGTGAAGGCCAGCAGCCACACGGCGACGACCGCGATCGGCGCGAGGACCCGATCGATCGCCTCGATCCCCGTCCACCGCAGGTAGTGCAGCTCGTACATGCGATCGATCCACGCCGTGTCCGCCCCGCGCTGGGCGACCGACAGATCGTACCGCCCTACGCGCACCACGGCCCCGCCGGCGAAGCGGACCACCCCCTCGCGCTCCGTGAGGAGGACGTCCTCCACATCGCCGTACCGCTCGGACGCCGCCGCGCGCGACGAGGCCCGCCGCGCGATCGCCTCCACCGAAGCCCGATCGAGCGGGGAGAGGATCCTGCCGGTCGTCGCGTGCACGAGGACCGGCCCGGCCTCGCGCGACATCCGGTACACGGGGCCCACGGCGGTGGACCCCAGCTCCCACGCCGTCGACCCGCCGGCGATCGGGAGGTCTGCAGGAGCGATGAGCCCCGCTGGATCCAACGGCCCGTCGTCGTAGGCGCGCAGCTGCTCATAGGCACCCGCCCACCCCGGCTTGAGATGGAAGGCCAGCCCCGTCACCGTCCACGCGACGAGCGGGAGGAGGAGCAGGAGCCCGAGGAGTCGATGCAGGCGGCGCATACGGTGTCGTGTACCATGGGCAGGGCCGCTCGGAAGGAGGCCGGGGCGTGGATCATCGAGACCCGACTCATCCTTCGCCCGTGGGACTCCATCAGACTGCGGTGGCGAGCCTGCAGGCGGCGCCGATATCCGGCTCGTGGCCGTGGTAGGAGGGTCGGGTGCAGCCATCGCCACTCGAACTCTCGCCGAGCGCCTGGAGCGCGGCCTGGTGCCGGGCGCTCTTGCTTCGGCAGGCAGTCGTGCTTCCTGTCTTCGCGGCGCTCGTCATTCTCGTGGGCGACGTCTCCGACGCGCTCTGGCGCAGCTTCGGCGAGCAGCTCGAAGCGCTCCAGGCGGGGAGCTTGCCCTTCTACGCGCTCTGGCTCCTCCCGTTGACGCTCGGGGCTCGCCTGCCGCCCCGACCCTTCCGCGTCCCCTTTGGCCTGCCTCGGCGTCCTACCGACAGGGCCAGCGTCGCGGCATGGGCCGTCGCCGTGGGCGGAACCGCCTGGCTCTACGGAAGCTCCATCGAGGCCGTGCTGCGGGGAGGGCCGCATTTCGACACACCTCCGCTCGTCTTCGTCTCGGGAGCGGTCCTGGCGCCCTTCGCGGAGGAGTGGATCTTCCGCGGCGTGCTCTGGAAGGCGCTCGGCGGCGAAGGCTTAGGTCGAGCCGGCGAGCTGGTCGCGCTCGCCATGACTTCGCTCGCTTTCGGCCTGTGGCACCTTCCGTTCTCGTCCACGCCGATCTGGATCCACGCGATCTTCGGCTTGCTGATGGGCCTCCTGCGGTGGCGCACCGGGAGCCTGCTTCCAGGGACCTTGCTCCACGCCCTCGGCAATGCCTGCTCTCTCGTCGCGCGATAGTCGAGGCCGCCGGAAACAAAAGGGCCAGGCCACCAGCCCTCCGATGGCAGGCCGGGCACCGCGTCTGGCGTTCCGCGCTCTCCCGAGAGCTGCTCGCGCGCAAGGGCGCCGAGCTTGGGCACTGCCTTGCCAAATTAGGGAGCGCAGTAGACTAAGTCTGGTCCAGTCCGGATGCGAGGACGATAGGAGAGCCTTGATGCGCGAGATCAACCTGGACGAAGCCAAGACGCAACTCTTACGCTTGGTGGAGGAGGTCCAAGAGGACGGGGCAGAGATCGTGATCGCTCGGGCGGGTAGACCTGTTGCTCGACCGGTGCCCATGGGGACTGCGAGGCGGCGACGAACCCTTGGCCCATTGTCGGGCAAGTTCACCAGCCCAGCGGACTTCGACGCGCCGCTGCCGGATGAAGGGATGGGAGAGTTCGAAGGGTGAGAGCATGCGCATACTGATTGACACTCATCTGCTGCTCTGGGCCATCGCGCAACCCGATCGGATCTCAAAGGAGGTTCGCGAACGCCTCGAGTTTCCAGAGAATCAGGTGCTGTTCTCCGCCGCCAGCATCTGGGAGAGCGCGATCAAGCTTCGAATTGGCCGCCTCGATCTTCCGGTTCATATCCACGAGATCTACGACGCCGCGCGTTTCGCTGTGTCGGGGGTATCCACGAGATCGGGCAGGCTCAGTTCGTACGATCGAGCAAGCGCGCGGCGGCGCGGGATGGCTACGGTTACATTGGCGATCCACGAAGGAGGAAAACGACATGGGCCAGGAAGTCTCCCCGAAGGTCGGGCCGCTGACGCGCAGCTTCCTCGAAGAGCTCCGCTCAGAGGGGGGCAAGCCCCTCTACGAGATGACGCCGAAGGACGCGCGCGACGTGCTGATCGCGCTTCAGTCAGGCGAGGTCGAGAAGCGCCCGGCGCAGATCGAGGACAGGAAGATCCCGGGCGGCCCAGGCGGCACGGAGATCCCGATTCGGATCGTGCGGCCGCAGGGGGGCACGGTCGCTTTGCCGGTGATCATGTACTTCCACGGCGGCGGATGGGTGCTGGGCAACGCGCAGACGCACGATCGGCTGATCCGCGAGCTGGCGCATGGGAGCCGCGCAGCCGTCGTGTTCGTGGACTACAAACTCGCGCCGGAGGCGAAGTATCCGTTCCAGATCGAGCAGGCATATGCCGCGACGAAGTGGATCGCAGAGTACGGAGAGTCTCTCGGCCTCGACTCCTCGCGCCTGGTCGTCGCGGGGGACAGCGTCGGCGGGAACATGGCCACCGTCGTCGCGATGATGGCGAAGGAGCGGAAGGGGCCGAAGGTTCTGTTCCAGGCCCTCTTCTATCCGGTCACGGATTATCGCTTCGACACGGGGTCGTATGAGGAATACGCCACCGGTCACTTCCTCGAGCGCGATGGGATGAAGTGGTTCTGGGACAACTACCTCGCCCGGCCCGCTGACGGCGCCGATCCCAAGGCGTCGCCGCTCCGCGCGTCGCTCGATCAGCTGAAGGGGCTGCCACCGACGCTCATCCTGTTCGGCGAGAACGACGTGCTGCGCGACGAGGTGGAAGCCTACGCGCACAAGCT
Organism: Vulgatibacter incomptus; assembly: GCA_040391605.1. Taxonomy (GTDB): domain Bacteria; phylum Myxococcota; class Myxococcia; order Myxococcales; family Vulgatibacteraceae; genus Vulgatibacter; species Vulgatibacter incomptus_A. The sequence goes on along the minus strand of JBEBXK010000004.1, from coordinate 73,330 downwards.
CGGCCAGGCCGGAGTGAAGGTGGCGGCGTGCCGATACCTCGGCACCATCCACGACTTCATGATGCTCGATGGCTTGGTGGATACCCCGCCGCAGATCGCCGCCATCCGCCAGGCGACCGATACGCTCCGCGAGGTCTTCTTCCAGGCGACGGTTGCCGAGCGCGAGCGAGGCGTCGCCACGGTGCAGGCCCCGCCTCCGTCGGTTCACTGACCATGCCGGATGCTTCCCCGGTGCCGGCCGGCTTCACCGAGCAATTCGCCGATGCGAACGGGGCGCGCCTCCGATACGTCATCGGCGGAGAGGGCAGGCCGGTCGTGCTGCTGGGGTTCGTTCGTCTCGATGGAGTTGCCGGCCAAATCGGTGACCGACCCGAGCCGCTGCCGATGTTCCTCGAGCTTGGGGCGATTCCCGAAGTGAAGTAGATGGAGCGCGCCGCGGGCGCGCGGACTTCGAAGAAGAGATCGTCGATCGGCTCGTCGGCGATCTCGCCTGAGCGGGCGAGCCGATTCGACTCACCCCGCCTTGCGGAAGGTCAGGTTGATTCGGCGAGCACCCAGGATGGGATGAAGTCCGTCCTTCAACGGCATCACGCCGTGGTAGCGCAGGCGCGAGGGTCCGCCCCAGACGGCGACGTCCTCGCCGTGCTCGAGGCGAACGCGGGCAGGGCGGTCGGATCGGCTGTCGCCGCCGTAGAGAAAGACGGCGGCGAGTCCGAGGGAGAGGGAGACGATGGGCTGGTCGAAGCCCTTCTCGTTGTCCTGGTGCAGCGTCATCCTCGTGCCTGGTTCGTAGCGGTTTATCAGGCATGCGTCGAGGCTGAAGCCGGGGAAGTCGGCGTCGGCGGCGCCTCGTGCGAGCTGGAGGAACGAGGCTGGCATTCGCCGCCAAGGGCGACCGGACCAGGGATCGGATCGATTCGATCGCAGCGGTATCTAGGTCACGTGGGAATCGCGACTGGTGCCTGGCCCAGGGCACCGCGTCGCTCGTCACGCCACAACTGCCGCAGTTCACCCGGCGCCGGGAGTACCGCAACCAGAAGACCGTCCGCCCGAGCGCCAGATGCCCCCACCGGCCGCACCGCACTCCAGTCGAGGGCCGTCCTCTTTCGCCCGCATTTGCCGCAGCGCGGGCGGCGCCACCTCGGAAACGGCGCTGGAGCTCCAAGTGATCTTCGATCGTCAGCCGACTTGCCTTGCTACGAGCCCACATTCCTCGGCACCTCTCAGGCAGAGGGTGCCACAGTCGCACCCCGTGGTGCGTTCACCATTTGAGACCGCCCACGGAGATCCTCGTCTCTCTCGTTTGGGTTGCACCTCCGAGAACCGGCGAACCTCCGTGCGCACTTCATCCCTCAAAAGCAGCCATCCCATGATCGGCTCCCCTCCGAGCGAGGGAGCTTGCGAAAAGCGATCGGGAGGCGAACGATGAGAACCTCCTGGAACTCCAACTTTCTATCGGCCCGTCAGGCGCTCGTGGACCCACACGCCGGCTGCACTCGACCGCGCCTTGGGCACCGTGGAGAGGTTCGCCTCGCTCCCGGGGTGGGCATGGGTCGGGGGGAGTGGCAAGATGCGCTGAAGGATGGCCCCGCCCTCGAAGATCGAGGCATCTCGATCGGTCAACCACGGAGGAGCTCGGTGGTGACGCCTATGCTCACGTAAAGGAGCATACGTACCACCCCGGCTCCAGCCGATGGCAACCGACGAGGTCGCCGCCGAAGAGCTTCCGCCAGGGGGCGGCAGACGGATCATTCCAGCTGAACTCATTTACGCGTCCAATTTCATCACTCTCATCACGGACGATTGCACCCCAGTTGTCGAGGAGTCCACCACCCATCGGAAACGCATAGACCGGCGATCCGTGGAGCCAGTCGGATTGGACAAACGAATGCGGATCCTGGATCTCGGAAAGCCAGCCGGCCCGATGCCGGGCGAGAAAGGAGTCCGTCGCGATGGCGCGGCCCTGCACGAGAAAGTAGAATGCACCCGCTCCAAACATGGCTGCGGCCGGAAGGTGCACGCGCCATCGATGACGCGGCCATGCTGTCGCGATCCACATGAGCACGAGGACCGGCGCTGTTCCATAGAGCGAGATCCAAGGGAGGAATAGCAGCGGCCCGAATGTGTCCTCGAGATCGAACCAGAAAATCTCCATCGGGATGGTGAGCACGAGCCAGACGGAGCTCATGCCGAGGAGCACCTCTGTCGAGCGGTCGATGGCCCTGCGCGTGCTCACATGCTCCCGAAGAGGCGGCCTTGGCTCAGTCGGGCATCCGCGAGCACGCGCAGGAGGCGAGCATCGTCTCATCTGAAGTGGGGCCATCTCGATCGCTCCCAAATGAATAAGAGATTCTTCTCATCAATCGATGAGAGTGTGTCCCCGTTTCTGGTCAATAGGCAAGCGGTGCTCATCGAACTCCGAGGGGAATCGCCGGACAGGCCGTTCTGTGGCCATCCGCTGGCTCTCGGTTCTCGTACGCGGTCGTGCTGATCGGCCTTACTTCGTCGTGGAGCCTTTCCCCTGCGGCTCTCACAGGACGCTTGGCCGAAGGTTCTTGGAGGATGCTCAACTCGCGACGAACCTCTATCTGCTGCTCGACGGGATCCCGTTCGTGTAACCTTAGGGTTACATCGTCTTCCGGGAGGATTCGCATGAGCGACGTCGAAGTGATGGAGGAGAACCGCAGGCAGATCCTGTGGCTGTTGGTGATCGGCATCGTCTCGTGGCAGGGCTTCGATCTCGCGGCAGATTCCCTGAAGTTGACGGGAGGTCTTCATGCGTTGTGGATCGCTGCGAAGACCGCTTCTCTGACCGGTGCGATCACCTGGGCCGTGGCGATGATCCGCATGTCGTTTTTCAGGCGGCGGATGAAGCGCCGACCCGCCGTCGCCGCGGCGCTCGAAGACGAGGTGGTGCAGGACGCCCGCCTGCGTGCGCTCGTCCTGGCCTTCCAGGTGACGCTGGCGACACTTGGAATGCTGCTCGCCGTCGACCTCCTCCACCCGCTGCCCCTCCAGTTCGGCGTCCGGCTCACGGTGATGATCGGCGTCTCCGTCGCGTTGGTCTCGTTCCTTCGCGCTCGGAAGGCTGAGGAGAATGGCTGAGAAGCGACTTCGCAACTCACTCCGCGAGCATCGCGTCCGCCATGGTCTCACCCAGGAGCAGCTCGCCACGCTCGTGGGCGTCACCCGAAAGAGCGTCAACGCCGTCGAGACCGGCCGCTTCGTTCCCTCCACCGTCCTCGCGTTAGAGCTCGCGAGGGCGCTCGGCGTGCCGGTGGAGTCACTCTTTCACCTGGACGATTGATCATCGGAGCGTTGGCGCGTCGTCATTCCGCTCACGGCGAAGGATGTCGGCGCCGTCCTTAGCCAGGAGGCCTGGATGGCCCCGTCCTCGACGAGGCCTCTCGATCGGTCAGCCCTGGCACCTGGCGAAAGGGCTGGATCGAGAGTTCCTCTGCTCTGAAACGAGATGGAGGCACCCGCATCATAGGGGCCGAACTTCGAGATGAGCGAGCCCATGACTTCTTCGAATCCCGAGATCGTCCCCACCCAATCCCTCCCCCTTCCAGGCAGGGGGCTGAACGCAGGCCTCTGGGTCGTTCAGGTGCTCCTTGCGATCGCCTTCGCCATTGCGGGCTTCGGCAAGGCCACCACGCCCATCGAGGAGCTTGCCCAGCAGATGCCCTGGGTCGTCGGCAACGAGCTCCTCCCTCGATTCATCGGGATCGCGGAGCTTGCCGGGGCGATCGGGCTGGTCGTCCCGGCCTTCACCAGGATCAAGCCCGTCCTGACACCCGTGGCGGCAGCCAGCCTCTTGCTCGTGATGCTCCTTGCCGCTGGGTTCCACCTCAGCCGCGGAGAGACCGGGGCCGTTCCTGTGAACCTCGTCCTCGGCGGTCTGGCCGGGTTCGTTGCCTGGGGGCGATTTCGATTCAGGGCACGGGCCTGAACGTCGCGTCAGCCGATGTCGTCTGGGTATCTTTGTGGGGGAGGGGCGCTATTGCATTGGCCCCTTCAGGGCGCTGGTGGTGGGAGCGCGGTCCAGGCCGAGACCGCCCCGTGAAAGGAGCCTTCCATGACCACGCAGCCTTCCTCGGTCGACTCCGTGTAGCCCGAGGCGGAGGTGGCGCCGTGGTGCAGGACCTCCCATCCGGCCACCGAGCCCCGCTCCCCCTGGCTGATGGAGACCGTCTCGTCGCCCAGTGTCGCTGCCACACCCCACACCGGCCCGGATTGGCCGCGGCGGCACGCGGGGAAGATCTCGACGTCGGGGCCGTACTCACCCACCTGGCCCGGCGAATAGCTCGAGAAGGCGCCGAGGTGTGCGTGGGCGACCGAGCCGCGGGGCCCTTTCACGAGATTCCAATGGCCCCCGGAGAGCTCGACCTCGTCGCCGACCGTGAAGAGATCTCCGAGCGGCTCGAACCAAGTGAAGGTGATCGGCATGTCCCAGGGCCCATCGAGGACCATCGACGCACCCGATAGCGAAGCGACCGTCGCCCCCTGGACGTGCGCATTGAAGTACCGCTTGTCGAAGCCCAAGAAGGGATCGAATCGGGGCTCGATCTGCTCGACACCCGGTTCGCAGGTCGGCACCTCCACGGTCATCGCCCAACAATCGCGGTCGTGATCCCGAGAGCCTACGAATGCGTCGAGGCATCCGACGCTGGTAAAAGCTGCCACAAGTGTGAGGCCCGTGAGTCTCATCGTTCCATCTCCTTCATCGGGGACTCCACTCTATCACCAGATAGACGGGCCCTCGTTCGGCAGCCCGCGAATGGGTTCGACCGGAGGGTCTGTCGACCTTGAACTCGCCGAGTAGAGTGTGTGTCGTCTCGCTGCCGCGCTCCGCGCGCCGCCACTCTATCTCGTGAGGGGCGGTTCGGCGGGACCGCCCACCGTGAACTCGACCGCGCGGCGCACCACGGTGGGGTCGCGAAGCAGCCGGTGGTGCCCGAGGCCCTCCGTCGTGAAGAGCGACGCAGATGGCCACGCCGCCGCGATCGCCTCGCCCTCGGCGTGGGGGATCTCGCGGTCGCCTTCGTCGTGGATGACCAGGAGCCGTGCGCGCATGCGATGCGCCGAGGGCACGACCTCGAGCTGCTCCCAGGAGATCGAGAAGCGTTCTTCGAACCGCTTCCGCATCTGCTCGAGCGCCCGCGGATGCAGCGCCACCATGGTCGCGAACCGCTCCGCTGCGCCGGACATCGTCGCCGCGGGGGCGAGGAAGATCGCGCGGCTCGTTTCCAAGCCGCGGTTCATCGCGTACGCCATCGCGGCCGCGCCGAACGAGTGAGCGATCACGGTGTCGACCCCGCCCTCGCGGGAAGCGATCGCGTGCGCCACCTCCGCGAACCCGGGCACGGAGGGGGTTCCACCGGGTGTCGCGCCGTGTCGGGGACCGTCGAACGCGACCACCCGCCTTCCTGCTTCCACCAGACCCTCGACGAACCCGGTGAGCTGGCCCGCGTGGCCGCCCCAGCCGTGCGCCAGGAGCACGGTGGGCCCGCGCCCCCAGGCGTAGGCCGCGACCATGGTGCCGGCGACGTTCACTTCTAGTCGTTCCGCTTCCTTCAGCCATTCCCGCTGCTCGGGACGCATCGGGGCGCGTGGCGGCGTGCCCCAGAGCCGCGCCGCCAGCAGGGACGCGACCGACGGCATCGGGGCGAGCGAACGGAAGGCCATCTGGATCGCGCGATGAGAGAGCCGAACGTTCGTTCTTTTATTGGGGTGCGGCTGTGCCTGCATGGTCACTCTCCGTGGGTCTTTCAGGATTTCGAGGCGCGCTCCACCAGCGCGTCGAACGCGTGGAGCGCCCGCTCGCGCGCCCGCTCGTCGAGCATCAAGCGGCTGGCGTAGTAGTAGCCGAGCACGATGGCCCAGAGGTCATGCGCGAACTGGCTGGGGTCGACGTGGGCTTCGAAGTCTCCCGAGGAGACCGCGATCTCGACCGCCTTCGACAGCGCGTCCCGCCAGTCCGCCTGGGAGCGGACCAGCGCGTCGCGGGGCGCTCCCGGCTGATCGTCCAGCTCGACTGCAGCCGCCATGAAGAAGCAGCCACCGGGCAGGCCCATCCGCTCGGCCCAACCGATCCAATGGGAGACGATCGCCCGGATCCGGGGCAGACCGCGCTCGGCCCGCAGCGACGGCAGCATCACCGCCTCGTAGAAGAGCACCGCCGCCCGCTCGATCACGGCGACCTTGAGCGCTTCCTTCGACGAGAAGTGCGCGAAGAGGCCGCTCTTCGACATGCCGAGATCGGTCGCGAGCACGCCGATCGAGAGGCCATCGAGTCCCTTCGTCGACGCGCTCCGCATCGCGTGGTCGAGGATCGCCTGCCGGGTGACTTCGCCTTTCCGCATGGTACGGGGATTAGCACGATCGTTCGGTCGCGGCAAGGGGCGTCTGGAGCCCCGGGACGCCCCCAAGAATGCATGGGCGACTTCGGTGCATTGACGGACCAGCGAATGGATATTATCGGTTAATCCGATAGGAGGCCAAGGTGCTCCCCCTCGCAACGATCAAAGCATTCGACGTCGGACATGGGGCTTAGCCACACGGCTGCCGGAAGCGACGGGAGCACATCCGAGCCGCTCGGTCGTCGGATGGCGGGAATCGGAATGGGGATCGCCGCGGAGCCGGCTTGGGATGCCGAGATCGAAGGCACGCTCCTCGACGCGTCGATCGATGGAATGGAGGAGGGCGACCTCCGGGTGCTCTCGCTCCTCACGACGTGGTTCGGCATACACCACACTCGGGTCAACGCAGACCTGCTCATCCGTCTGGTACTCGGGGCATACTCGAAGCGAGTCCGCGCCTACTGGTCGGCGATGGCGCGTTGGCGATCGAAGGACCGGAGGTTCGCGCGGTTGTCTCAGGCCTTTCGCGGCCCTCGGCTGGACTTGCTGCCGGTCGGCACCGAGTTCCAGGTCCAGCGCCGGGGCGAGGACGAGCGCTTCATCGGATCGCCGCTCCGGGTCCCCGGTGGATCGCTTCGGGATCGCGCGAGCGACGTGCTCACCCCTGAAATGATGGTCCAACGCCACGCCGGCTACCGAAACCGCGTTCGGATCGGCCCGACATACCGCGCGGATGTGTGGACCGTTCTCGAAAAGGAGCCGTGGCTGAGCGCGTCCGCCGCGGCAAGGCGGGCGCACTGCTCCTATGCGGCCGCTTGGCAGGTGACCCACGACTTCCGGTTGATCGAAAGGTCCATCGCGCGGGCGCCCTCATCCTGAAGCTGCGGCGAAGCCAGAACGCAAACTGATGGCCTGATTTAAAGCGTTCGGGATGCGCGTCGCACTGAGCATCGAGAGCAGCTGCGTGGTCGAACCCGCCTTCATCGGCGATTCGCTGCGCGCTCGAAGCGGTGCGTTGGAAATGCGCCACGCTGCGGTGCTTCCCAGCGCGGAAGAGCGTCGCAGCGGCCCGCTCGCTTCCGGTTCAAAGCCACGAGCAATCCACGTCCAGCGGGATGCGGGCGGAGTGACTCTCGAAGCAGCTCACCTGGGCCGACCCGGTCGCGACGACCGGGCTGCCGGTCTGCGTCCAGCGTAGCTCCACCGTGCCGCCCACCGCCGCTACCGACGCCGAAGAGCCCAGCAGCTCCGCATGCTCCACGCTCACCCGCGCCGTCGCCGCCGCATCCACCTTCAGCGCCTCCGTCGAGCGCACCAGCGCGTTGCGGAGGTGAACGACCTCGCCGGCGAGGTCGTTCACCACCAGGCCCGCGCTCTGCCAGGTGCTCACGGTATCCAGGCGCGTTCCGTCGATCGTGGCAGCGTGGCGAAGGCGCGCGGCGTACGCCGACTGCCCCGCCCAGGCGGAGATCGAGCCTCCACGGACGCTCACGGGCGCCATGGCGTCCAGGCCGATGACCGTTCCGGTCCCGCCGGCACCCCTACACTCGATGAAGGTCCGATCCAGCTCGAGGCTCCCGCTGTGCAGCGCCACCGCGGTCGTCGCGATTCCGATCCCCCTGGTTTCGATCTCGAGCTCGGCGATCCTGACCTCCCGCTCGGCGATGTGCACGGTCTCCACCCAGGGCGAGGCAGCGGTGCTCACCGGATGCTCGAGGCGCAGCGCGCGCAGCTCATTGCGAGCGCGAGGGGCGCCGGAGGGATCGGCGAAGGCGACCGCGGTCGTCCCGCTGGCCCGGATCACGGTCTGCCGGGTGCCCGCTCCCTCGACGACGACCCAGCCGGGAAAGGCCAGGGTCGCGTCCCCCACGTCGAATAGCCCCGGCTCGAGGCGAATGAGCCAGGGCGTCGTCGCCGACGGCGCCGCCGCTGCCACCGCGCTCACGGCCGTCACCAACGCCGCCCCGTTGTCGAGGGGCGTGCCCACGGGCGAGACGACGACGGTGCGGCGGTACCGCGCCTCGTAGGCAGCGTCGGTGAACGCCAGATCGAGCTCGACGGTCGCGGTGCCGGTAGCAACCCCGCCGCGAAGCCCCTCGTCGCTCACCACGCCGGTGATCGTGCCGTTATCGCCGCAGCTCCATACCCCGGCGTTCCAGACCCCGATCTGGCCCGAGGCGCAAAGCTGGGGGAGCGCGTCGCCCGCCTGCAGCCCGAGGACGCCGCCGACGAGTTCCAGCCCCTCGCCGGCGGTCAGGGGCGCCGTTCCACATGCCCAGGCGACCCCATTCCAGCGAGGTACAGCGCCGGTCGCGCAGGCGAGGGTGGCGAGTAGATTCGAGTCACCGTCCGGGTCGTCGGCGCATACCCAGCCGGCGCCTGCCCAACTCGGGACCTGGCCGGCGGCACAGGCAGTGGGGAGGCTGAACGAAGGAGCGAGAGAGAGCGTGCGGCCGGCAGCGACCAGCCCGTTGCCGGCGATCGGGAGACGATCGGCGTCGGGTGTACAGCGCCAGGCCGCGCCATCCCATCCCACCGTGTCGCCGAGCGTGCAGACGAGCGTCGCGAGCGTGTCGGTGTTGGCATCACGGTCGCGATCGTCGCCGCAGCCCCAGTCTGTGCCCAACCACCGCGGCAGCTGCCCTGAGGCGCAGCCCCTGGGCAATCGCCAGGCGGGCGGCAGGGTTGCCGCGCCCCCTTCGATGACGACCCCGACTCCACCCTCTGCGCGCGTATCCTCATCGGTGGCGCAGGCCTAGCTGCCCGCCACCCGCTTCGGCACCTGGCCCGACGTGCAGCGCAGCGCAGCCAGGAGATCGCCGTCGCTGCTCGGGACGCCACAATTCCAGGCCGCGCCATCCCAGATCGGAAGCGCCCCTTCACGGCAATCGGTGGGCAGACGCGCCCCTGCTGCGACGCCGATCAGCCCGGCTTCGATGACGAGGCCCGGGCCGGCGCGTGCGCCAGCGACGCAGCGCCAGGAGCCGGAGGCGGCATCCCAGCCGGCACGGTCTTCCGCGGCGCAGGCTGCGGGAAGGCGGTACGGGGCGGCGAGCTGCGGCAATCTGGAGCGAGACGCGGCTCCGGTGTGGAAGCAAGGGCATGGATCCCCCCCGTTTCGAATGCAAACGCGCTATGGGTAAGAATTCTTCGTACCACTTGCGGGCGGCGGCATCCAGCCGATGGTCGGCAATAGGGTGTGCTCGCGCCGAAGCCCGGCTTCCATCGGCGAGCGAACACAAGTGAAGGCGATTCGCCGCGCGCTCGAAGCGGTGCGCTGAAGCAGCGTCTGGTCGAGACCGCCGACACTTCGAGCAAGACTACGAGCCCACACCGCTCGGTGCATCCTTGATGCAGCGTGCTCGTCGAGGAAATAAAAAGGCCCGGACCGCCTTGAAAACCTCAGCGAATCCGGGCCTCTATTTGGAGCGGGAAACGGGATTCGAACCCGCGACCCCCAGCTTGGGAAGCTGGTGCTCTACCAACTGAGCTATTCCCGCAGAAGATGTGGAGCGCCGGGAGAAATAGAGGGCCGGAGGGAGCAAGTCAAGCGCGAGAGGAGGGTAAATGGATGGGGAGGGGAGGGGTGTCGGGGCTCGCGCGCAGGTGCTCGAGGAGGGCGCGGGAGGTGCGCTCGACGATGTCGAAGACGTGGGCGAAGCCCTTGGCCCCGCCGTAGTAGGGGTCGGGGACCTCGTAGGTCTCGGGGGCGGGGTCGAAGGCGCGGAAGAGGACGACGTGGGAGGGATCGGAGCTCTTGGGGGCCAGGGCGCGGATGTTGGCGAGGTTGCTGCGATCCATGGCGAGGATGAGATCGAAGTGGGCCAGGTCGGCGGGGCGGAGGTGGCGGGCGCGCTGGCGGCTGATGTCGACGTGGCGGTCGCGGGCGGTGGCGCACATGCGGGGGTCGGGGGGCTTGCCGACGTGCCAGTCGCCGGTGCCGGCGGAGGCGATCTCGAAGCGCGCAGCGAGCCCCGCCGCCTCGACGTCGCGGTGGAAGACGCCCTCGGCGAGGGGGCTGCGGCAGATGTTGCCGAGGCAGACGAAGAGGATGCGGGTGGGGCGATCGATCATGGCTCGAGCTGGCCATGGATCGGAGCGCGGGGCCAGCGACCGCTTGTAAGGGGGGCTGGGTTTTTCAGCTCCTGCGGCGGAGGGCGAGGGCGGTGACGACTAGGCCGAGGCCGCCGAGGGGGAGGGGGCCGGCGGCGCTGCAGCCGCCACCGTCGTCGCGCTTCTTGGCGGGCGGGGTGTCGTCGCCGTCTTCGCCGGGGTCGGCGGGTGGGGGGCGGCAGGCGTCGCCGATGCCGTCGCCGACGGAGTCGAGCTGATCGGGGTTGGCGTGGTCGGGGCAGTTGTCGTCGGCGTCGGGGATGCGGTCGCCGTCGGCGTCGGCGGCCGGCAGGGGGGAGAAGACGAAGCGATCGATGCCGAAGGTGGTGCCCTTGGCGGCGCCGACGAGGACGAGGCGGAGCTGGCCGACGGTGCCGGTCCATTGCTTGCTGGTGGGGAGATCGAGGACGTAGTTGTGGAGCTTGCCGTCGGCGATGGGCTGGAGCTGGTAGGCGACCTGGCTCAGATCGCCGTCGTGGCTGGCGACGTTGATCTCGATCGTGCTGCCGGCGGCGGACTCGGGGAGGACCATCTTGAGGAAGGCGCTGCGGTAGGCGGCGGTGTCGATCTGGACCTTGTCGTTGTAGAGGCCGACGTCGCCGTCGATGGCGGCGGTCATGGCGAGGACGCCGCCCATGGCGACGGGTTCGCCCTGGAGGCTGATGGGCTCCCAGCCGTCTTTGCCGATGGTGAACTCCCAGCGCGGGTAGTCGTCGCGGCCGGAGACGGTGGTGATGGTGCGCATGCGGGTGAAGGTCGCCTCGTAGAAGTACTCGTTCCAATAGCTGCGGATGGCTTCGATCTTGGCGATGTGGGCGGGGTTGACGGGGCGGATGGCGCCCTCTTCGTCCGTGAGCTGGTTGAAGACGAAGATGCTGCGGATCTGCCGGGGGGCCTCGCCGAATTCGGGGGAGCGGGGGCCGAGGTCGTTCTGGACGTCGATGATGTCGATGTCGACGCGCTCGCCTTCGACGCGCATGACGCCGCTCTCGGGCGGGGTGGCGGGATCGCAGTTGCGGCCGCCGGGGCAGCCGGCGGGGCGGATGAAGAAGGAGGGCCGGACCTCGTCCTCGTGCATGACACCCATGGCATAGAGGTCGAAGTCGGAGTACTTGCTGAAGGCGACGGGATCGATGCGGAAGGTGCCGTCGCGCTCGTCGATCCAGCGGTTGCCCTCGATGGGAGAGCCGCCGCTATGCATCCAATAGCTCCAATGGGCGAGATCTCTGCCGAGGAGCTCGCGGGTCCGCGTGCGTTCGACGGGGTGGATGGCGGTGAGGAAGGCGCCCCAGCGGTGGCCGACCTCCTGGCCGAGGACGCCGTGGAGGGAGCGGTGGGTGGTGGTGAAGGGGCGGCCGTCGCGGCAACGATCCTGGAACCAGTTTCCGACCTCGCAGCTCCACCAATAGTTCATGGAGACCCAGCCCTGGATGGGGCTCTGGTTGCCGACGCCGAAGAAGAAACGCAGGTCGGCGAGGTCCATGCCGGCGCCCTGGATCTCGTTGAAGAGGGGCATGTAGAAGGCGCCGCCGAAGTCGCTGGTGTAGAAGTCGTTGAAGACGATGGGGATCTCGAAGCCGTTGGGGACGGCCTCGGCGAGCTTGCTTACGAGGCTCGCGCCTTGGCGGGTGTACTCGTAGCGATCCCAGTTGCGGCTGCTGTCGATGAAGGTGACGGGGCAGCTCCGGTTCTCGGCGGCCTCGGCCCGGTTGGCGCAGGGGGTGGAGTGGAGGAGGACGACCTCGCCCCGGAGCTCGACCTCGGGCTCCGAGTCGAGGGAGGACACGATCCTGCGAGTCTGGGAGGCCTCGGCGGCGAGCGTCTCCTCGATGCCGCGGATCACCTCGGCGACCGGGATCGCTCTCGGTCGGCTGATGGGGATGTCGCGGAGCTGCTCTGGCGTGGGGGGCGCGGCGAAGGCCGGCGCCGCCAGCGCGGTGAGCAGGAGCGGAAGGAAGAGGCGGGAGCCGGGCATGGGCGATCCTTGGGGGCGTCCGAGAAGGGCCGGGATGCTATCGGGCGGCGTCCCACGATGCAATCGCCCGAGCCGCCCTCTTCGGCGGCCCGAGGATCGAGAGCCCTTAACCCTTCATCTCGCGGAAGTGGTCGACGATGGCGGTCTCGATGGCGTCGGCGTCCTCGGCGTCGGTGTCGAGGTCGAGCCAGATGCCGCCGCAGCTCTCACAGGTCTCGAAGTGGAGGCCGCGCTTGTCGTTCCCCTCGATCACCGTGAGGTCGACGCCCTCACAGACGGGGCAGGTGACGGAGAGCTCCTCCAGGTTGGCCTTGCCGCCGAGCCGATCGAGGACGGGGAGGCCGTGGCGGAGGAGGATGCGATTGAGATCGCCGGGATCGACGATGAAGACACCGCTGCATTCGGCGCAGCGCTGCAGCGAGGTGGCCTCTCCTTCGAGTAGGACCATCTCGACGTTGCAGCGAGGGCATTCCATGGAAATGAAGCTCCTTTTCGGTTCGGGGTGGGGTGATGTGGGGTCGAACCGTGAGAAACACCCTAGCAAAGCGAGTTGTTCCCTCGCAACGCCGGATGCGGGCCCACGTCATCCATTCGACCGAGGGCGGCCGCCGGTCGAGGTCGATCGGCGCCTACGACGAGCGCTTATGACGCCATGGCCTCCGCGCGAGGGGGGCCGCCTTCATCGATGACGGCGCCGCGGATCCCGTCAGCTCTTGACCCGCTGGATGTCGGCGCCCAGGGCACGGAGCTTCTGCTCGATGCGCTGGTAGCCACGATCGAGGTGATAGACCCGCTGGACGGTGGTGACGCCGGTGGCGCGGAGGCCAGCGAGGATCAGGGAGGCGGAGGCCCGCAGATCGGTGGCCATCACGGGGGCGCCGGAGAGCGCCTCGACGCCCTTGACCACGGCGGTCTTGCCGTCGACGGCGATGCTGGCGCCCATGCGCGAGAGCTCCTGCACGTGCATGAAGCGGTTCTCGAAGACGTTCTCGGTGATCACGGACGAGCCCTGGGCGGTGGCCATGGCGACCATGAGCTGGGCCTGCATGTCGGTGGGGAAGCCGGGGAAGGGCTGGGTGCGGAGGTCGACGGCGCGCAGCCGCTCGGGGGCCCGGACCCGCACGCCGCCGGGGACCTCGTCGATCTGGGCGCCGGCCTCCCGCAGCTTCTCGATCACGACCTCGAGGTGGGCCGGGATGCAGCCTTCTACGACGACGTCGCCACCGGTGATGGCGGCGGCGACCAGGAAGGTGCCGGCCTCGATGCGATCGGGGATGACGCGATGCCGGGCGGGCCGCAGCTCGCTGACGCCCTCGATCTCGATCCGATCGGTGCCGGCGCCTTGGATCTTGGCGCCCATGGTGCTTAGGGCCTCGGCGAGATCCTCGACCTCGGGCTCTCGCGCGGCGTTCTCGAGGACGGTGGTGCCTCGGGCGAGGGCGGCGGCCATCATCAGGTTCTCGGTGCCGGTGACGGAGACGACGTCGAAGGTGAAGCGGGCGCCCCGCAAGCCTGGCGCCCGGGCCTGGACGTAGCCGTGCTCGAGGCTGATGGTGGCGCCGAGCTGCTCGAGGCCCTTGAGGTGCTGATCGATGGGCCGGGCGCCGATGGCGCAGCCGCCGGGGAGGGAGACGCGAGCCTTGCCGTAGCGCGCCAGGAGCGGGCCCAGGACGAGGACGCTCGCCCGCATGGTCTTCACCAGCTCGTAGGGCGCGATGGGCTCGACCTCGGCGGCGGGAACGGTGACTCGGACCTCATCGGCGTCCTCGCCCATGCCCCGGTCCACGGCGCAACCCATGGAGCGCAGGAGCTTGCCCATGGTGGCGATGTCGGCGAGCTCGGGGACGTTGTGGAAGGTGGAGGTGCCCTCGGCGAGGAGGCTGGCGGCGAGGATGGGGAGGGCGGCGTTCTTGGCGCCGGAGACCTGGACCTTGCCCATGAGGCGGTGGCCGCCGTTGATGACGATGGAGTCCAACTCTTGTCTCTCCTACGGAGTTTGGCGCGTGGCGACGAGGAAGCGATCGCGTCGGGTGAAGTCGGCCTCGGCGTGGGCCTCGAATGAGCCGGTGGCGGCGAAGAGCTCGACGGCCGTCGCCGGCTGGCCGAGGGCGAGCTCCAGGGCGATCCGGCCGCCGGGGAGCAGATGGGCACCTGCGGCCGCGGCGATCCGGCGCACGAGATCGAGGCCGTCTTTGCCGCCGTCGAGGGCGAGGTGGGGCTCGTTGCGGACCTCGCGGGAGAGGGCAGGGATCTCGCCGCTGGGGATGTAGGGAGGGTTGCCGACGATGAGCTGGTAGGGAGGCTCCCGCGCCACGGGGGTGAAGAGATCGCCTACGAGGATCCGGCAGCGATCGGCGAGCCCGAGGGCCTCCAGGTTGGCGCGGCCCACTTCGGCGGCGCCTGCATCGAGTTCGACCAGATCGACGCGGAGATCGGCGCGCTCGGCGGCGAGGGTGAGGCCGACGCAGCCGGAGCCGGCGCAGAGGTCCAGCACCCTCGCGCCCTCGGGGAGATCGCGCAGGGCGATCTGGATCAGATCTTCGGTCTCGGGTCGGGGGATGAGCACCCTGGGATCGACGGAGAAGTCGCGGCCGAAGAACTCCTTGCGGCCGAGGATGTAGGCGACGGGTTCACCGGCGGCGCGGCGCTCGATCCGCCGGCGGTAGGCGGCGAGCTCCTCGGGGCTCAGGGGCTTGTCGAAGTCGATGAGGAGGCGGATCCGATCGACGCCCAGGGAGTCGGCGAGGAGGAGGTCGGCGTCGGTGCGCGGGGAGTCCGCGCCCTTCTCCTCCAGAAAGCCCGCGGTCCAGAGCACTGCGCGGCGGACGGTCCACGTCTCGGCGCGGCGATCCACGTCGGCGCCTCTCAAGGGGACGCCTCAGCTTTCATCGCGCGAGATCGCGCCTGGCATGGCTTGGGCCCGCTCCCGCTGGATCGCCTGCGTCCGGCGAGAGCTCGTGGCTTCCTCACGATCGCTTCAGCCCCTCGCCTCGTCGCGGCCGTCCTGGTCCTCGAGCTGGGAGGCCATGGCCTGGTTGCGGCAGGCGACGAGGAGGTCGTGGATGTCGCCGTCGAGGACGGCGTCCAGGTTGTGGCGGGTGAGGCCGATCCGATGGTCGGTGAGGCGATCCTGGGGGAAGTTGTAGGTGCGGATCTTCTCGGAGCGCTCGCCGGAGCCGATCATGCCGGAGCGGGAGGCGTCGCGCTCGGCGCGCTGCTTGAGGACCTCCTGCTCGAAGAGGCGGGCCCGTAGGATCCGCAGCGCCTTGCTGTAGTTCTTGATCTGCGATTTCTCGTCCTGGCAGATCACGGTGATCCCGGTGGCCAGGTGGGTGAGGCGCACGGCGGAGTCGGTGGTGTTCACGCTCTGTCCGCCGGGGCCGCCGGCCCGCATCACGTCCTTGCGGTAGTCCTTCTCGTCCAGGCGGACGTCGATCTCGTCGGCCTCGGGGAGGACGGCCACGGTGGCCGTGGAGGTGTGGACCCGCCCCTGGGCCTCGGTCTCGGGGACCCGCTGGACCCGATGGACGCCGCCCTCGAACTTGAGCCAGGAGTAGGCGCCCTCTTGGTTGATCAGGACCTGGACCTCCTTGATGCCGCCGCCGCCGGAGTCGGATCGTGTGTGGATCTCGTACTTCCAGCCCGGGCGCCCGGCGTCGCGCAGTTACATGCGCAGACGGGCGGCGGCGACGCGGCCCCCCCCGCCGCCGCCGACGCCCTGGCGGATCTCGAGGATCACGTTCTTCTCGTCGGCGGGATCCTTGGGGAGGAGGAGGAGCTTGAGCTCCTGGTTCAATGTATCGAGGCGCTCGCGGAGGGCGGGGAGCTCCTCCTTGGCCAGCGCGCGGATCTCCTCGTCCTTCTCCTCGAGGAGCTCCTCGTTCTCGTCGATCTCCTTGCCGACCCTGGTCCACTCGCGGAAGGCGTTGACGACGGGCTCGAGGGAGGCGCGCTCCCGGGCCACCTTCTGGAACTTCTCGGTGCTGCCGAGGACCTCGGGGTTCGAGAGCTCGGTGGTGAGGCGCTCGAAGCGGCGCTCGATCTCGTGGAGCTTGTCGTTCATGGGTACATCTCTCAACGCCCGAGGGAGGCCGCGAAGTCCGGATCGGCGGGGGCGTTGGGCCGCGCAACCTATAGGGGAGGGGCCCCGGGGCGGTCAAGGCGCCAACACATGGACTTGGTGGCTCGCTCCTCGATAAGTTGGGGGTCGCGGTTGGCGAGAGAGGCAAGAGGTGGACGATGCGAAAGGTGGCAGCTGCGTGGGGCGTCGCCATCGTCTGCGCGACGCTCGGAGCCTGTGGCGGGGACGGGGGCGGAAGCGGGAAGGTTTCGGGGCTGGTGGCCTCCGTCGACCTCGCGGATCGGGTGGAGCTGACTTGGACGGCCTCCGGGGCGGCGCCCCAGACGTTCCGGGTGCTCCGGGACGGCGAGGCGATCGCCTCCTTGCGCGGCGACGCTCGGGTCTTCACGGATCGGGGGGCGGCGGCTGGGCGGGTGGAGCCTGCTCTCTTGGTCCAGGCCGACGAAGGGGGGCTCGACCTGGGCTGGGAGCCGCCGGCGCGGGAGCCGGGGGCGGTCCATCGCTACGAGCTGGTCGCGACCTACGGCAAGGAATCGACGACGGTGGAGGCGGAAGGCGGCCGGGCGGCGCCGGCGGTCCAGGGCTACCGGATCGTGCGGGACGAGGTGACGCTGGTCTCGCTGCCTGCCTCGGCGCGATCGTTTCGGGATGAGGGCGTGGAAGCCGGGACCCTCGGCGCGGCAGCGGCCGTAGGGCTGGAGGTCCGGGACGGCGCGCTGGTCTTGAGCTGGGACGAGCCGGAGGCCTTCGCCGGGCCGGCGCATCGCTACCGCCTGGTGGTGGTGGCGGAGGGCGTGGACGAGGCGCGATCTTCGGAAGTGGAGGCCGGCCGCAGCGCGCCGGTGGTCACGGGCTATCGGGTGCTCCGCGACGGTGGCTGGGTCGCGACCTTGCCGGCGTCGAGCCGCCGCCTCGAGGAGCGCGACGTCGCGGGCGGCTCGTGGCTGCCGCCGATGTTCTCGGCCTCGCCCGGCGTGGACGCGGTGGATCTCGCCTGGACCGCCAGGGCCATCGAAGGTCTCTCCCACGGATTCCAGGTGGAGGCGCTCTGGTCCAAGGGCGCGGGTCCGGTCTCGGAGGCTGTGAGCGGGGCGAGGCCCCCGCCGGCGATCGAGGGATGGATCGTCTCCCGGGACGGCGTCGAGGTGGCGCGCCTCGCTTCGTCGGCCTCCTCGTTCCGGGATGCGGGGGCCGCTCCGGTGGAGGTCGACGCGCCGGCGGAGCTCAACGCCACCCGAGGCACGCGCGCCGATGGCGTGGCCCTCTCCTGGACGCCGACCCTGCGGTTTCCGGAGCATCGCTACGAGCTCGTGGCGATGGCGACGGACGTCGAGCTCGCCGCTGCCCAGGTGAGCGGCGGACGCAGCGCACCTGCCATCACCTACGAGGTGCAGCGGGACGACGGGCCGTGGCGAGACGCCGGTGCTGCGACGGTCTTCGTGGATCGGGAGGCGCCGCCGGCGATCCCTCCGTCGGAGATGGAGGCCCTCGCGATCTCCGATCGCTATCGGGGCTTCGTGGAGCTGCGCCTGGCGGAAGAGTGGGACTTCGAGCCGGAGGTCTCGCCGATCTATCGGGTGCGGCCCCGGACAGCGGACGGCCCTGGACCCGCGGCGTCCACCACGGGGTACCGCGGGATGGATCTGGAGATCCGCTGGCAACGATCGCTCGACGACTCGCCGATGGACTTCGTGGATCTCCCGATGGTGAGCGGGCTCATCGCCTACGACCTGGAGGCGGAGGTGGACGTGGGGCGCTACTACCGGGCCAAGCTGCTGGATGGGGGGACGCTGGTCGGGCACTCGACCCCGAGTTGGAGCCTGGTCCACGGCTTCCTGGAGGTGGGCGCGGGATGGGGCTTCGGCTGTGGTCTGCGCAGCCTCGATCGGAAGGTGGTCTGCTGGCGCAACGACAGCGAGACGGGAGGGCAGCTCCCTTCGGCGGATGCCTACGAGACCATGAGCGTGGGGCAGGATCGGGTCTGTGGGGTGCGGCGCTCGGATCAGGCGGCGCTCTGCTGGGGATCGAGCATGCTCCCTGGCGATTGGGATGAGCCCGTCGTGGAGGCGCCCGGCACGTTTCAGAGCGTGAGCGCCGGCAGCCGCCATTTCTGTGGCGTCCGCACCGATGGCGTGGCGGTCTGCTGGGGGGACAATCGATACGGACAGGCGACGGCGCCGGTGGGGACGGGCTTTCGCAGCGTGAGCGCCGGGTGGTGGCATAGCTGCGGCGTCCGCACCGACGGGCGGGTGGTGTGCTGGGGCGACAACATGCTAGGCGAGGCGCCTGGGCTGCCCACCGTCGAGACCTATTTGAGTGTGAGCGCCGGTTACTCGCATAGCTGTGGCTTGCTGGAGGACGGTCGGATCCGCTGCTGGGGGCTGAACGACTTCGGGCAGGCGCCTGGCGTGGTCGGCCCCGACGCCTACGAGAGCGTGAGCACCGGCCGGGACCAGAGCTGCGGCGTCCGGGCAGCGGATCAGAGGGTGGTCTGCTGGGGGCGCAACGGCGTGGGCGACGCGCCTGCGGGACCGAGCGTGGAGCGCTTCACCCAGGTGAGCTCCGGCAACCTCCACGGCTGTGGCAGGCGCGTGGACTCCAAGCTGCGCTGTTGGGGCGCCACCCACGCCCTGCCGTCTGTCGAACGCTACGCCCAGGTGAGCGCAGGTGACGATCACTTCTGCGCCGTGCGGCGGGATGATGGGGCGGTGGTCTGCGGGGGCCTCGACTCTTCGGGGCAGGCGCCGAGGCGGCCCTCGGAGGAGAGCTTCCAGCGCGTGAGCGCCGGTGGTGCGCATAGCTGCGGGATCCACAGCGCCGATGGCAGCCTGAGCTGCTGGGGTCGCGACGACCTGGGGCAGGTCTCCGGGGCGCCCGCCGACAGCTACTCGGCCGTGAGCGCCGCTGCGAACTATGGCTGCGCGATTCGAGCGTTGGACGGAAGGCTCGATTGCTGGGGGAATTACGCCATGGGTTGGGCACCGGTACCCAGCCTCGAGGCCCTGGATGTCGGGTTCTCCCATGGCTGCGGCGTCCGTCGCGAGGATCATCAGGTGAGCTGCTGGGGCTCCAATTTCTTCGGCGAGGCGAGCCCGCCGGCAGGCGTGGCCTTCGCGAGCGTCGCCGCTGGCGGCAACTTCAGCTGCGGGCTCGAGCGCGAGGATCACGCCCTGATCTGCTGGGGTGGGGACGCCACGCGCCTGGTGCCGGATCCTCCCGAAGCCGACGGCTATCTCTCCCTGAGTGCGGGAGTGGAGCACGCATGCGCCGTGAGGCGATCCGATGGGCGGGTGATCTGCCGGGGCGTGAACGATCAGGGGGAGGCGCCGCCCACGCCCAGCCGCGACGCCTTCGAGAGCGTGAGCGCGGGCAAGTCCTTCACCTGCGGGATCCGTGCGGTCGATCAGCGGCTGCTCTGCTGGGGCGGGAACCAATTCGGCCAGGCCCCCTTCTACGGCGCCATCGAATAGCCCGGGGGCTTCACAGACTCTTCAGAGATCGTCGCGAGCGCTCCGGATGCGAGGCGTGTTGACCCGGGAGCACGCGCAAGGAGAGCCTCGCGCGCGTAGCTCGAAACGAAGGGGCCGGCTCCCGTGCGAGGGCGATTCCTTCGATGGCTCAGAGCAAGGAAGCGCCGGTCCAACGACGCAGGCGAGACGCGCAGCCGATCGGGGGACGTGTGCTCAGGTGGTGCGATCGAGGAAGCTTCGCTTCACCGTGCGCTCGCCGCGGCCCGGGAAGAAGGCGGTGACCCGATCGTCCTGGACGTCGAGGACCTCGCCCTCGCCGAAGGCGGGGTGGTGGACCCTGGCGCCGGGGCCGAGGGCCTTGGGGCCTCTGGGAGCCTCGCGCTTCTTGGCCTGGCGAAAGGGACGGATCGGGCGGCGGGGATAGGGGCTCGCAGCGGCGGCGGCAGCGGCGGCGGCGGCTCTCGCCGCGGTGGCGCGGACCTCGGCCTCTTCGGAGAGGCGCAGCGCCTCCTCCTTGCGAGCCTCCTCCTGGGCCCTGCGCACCCGGCGGACGCAGGAGTCGCAGTGGCCACAGGTGGAGTCGGACTCCTCGCCGAAGTAGGCCAGGAGCATGCGGGTGCGGCAGAGGTTGGAGGTGGCGTAGCGCACCACCGCGTCCAGGCGATCGCGATCCTCGCGCCGCCTTTGCTCGTAGGTGAGGGCCGCGGTGGCCAGGGCCTCCTCCGAGGCGGGCTGGCCCCTGGCCCGGACCTTGGCGCCATCCTCCTCGGCGGCGAGGCCGAGCTCCACCAGCAGGGAGATCACCACCCGCGCGGTGCGGGCCGGGACCTCGGCGGCTGCGGCGACGGCGTCGATGCCGATGGCCTCGGCCCTGGCGTGGGTGTCCAGCGCGCGGCTCACCCGGATCACGTCGTCGGGCCTGGGGTATCTGCCGCCGAGGAAGTAGGCCTGCACCCGCCTGTCGCCCACGTGGTAGAGCAGCGTGCAGCGCGAGGGGCGGCCGTCCCTGCCGGCTCGGCCCGCCTCCTGGAAGTAGGCCTCGAGGGATCCCGGCATCTGGGCGTGGATCACGAAGCGGATGTCGGGCTTGTCCACCCCGAGGCCGAAGGCGTTGGTCGCGACGATCACCCGGGGGGAGGAGGTGGTCATGAAGGCCCGCTGGACGGCCTCGCGATCCCTGGCGCGCATCTGCCCGTGGTAGCGGCCGGTGTCGACTCCATTGTCGGTGAGGAGCTGGGCTACGTCCTCTACCTGCTGGATGGTGGCGCAGTAGACGATGCCCGATCCGCGGGAGCGCTTCACATGGTCCACCAGCCGCTTGCGCCGCGCGGACTCGGTGGTGGTGTGGATCACCTCGAAGAAGAGGTTGGCCCGATCGAAGCCGGCGATCACCACGTGGGGATCGCGCATCCCGAGCTGGCGGACGATGTCGCTGATCACGGAGTCGGTGGCGGTGGCGGTGAGGGCGAGGACGGGAGGGTGGCCGAACTCCTCCACCGCGGCGGCGAGGCCGAGGTAGGCGGGTCGAAAGTCATGGCCCCATTGGGAGACGCAATGGGCTTCGTCCACCACGAAGAGCTGGGGGCCGGCCCTGGCGATGATGGTGCGGAAGGTCGGATCGGCGAGGCGCTCGGGGGTCACGTAGGCCAGGCGATGGCGCCCCTCGCCGATGGTCTGGAGGGCGGCGCGCTGCTCCCTCTCGGAGAGGGTGGAGTTCACCATCGCGACGTCGACGCCGACGGCTCGCAGCTTCTCCACTTGATCCTGCATGAGGGAGATCAGGGGCGAGACCACGATGGTGGTGCCCGGCAGCGCCAGGGCGGGGAGCTGGTAGGTGAGGCTCTTGCCGCCCCCGGTGGGGAGGATCGCGAGGACGTCGCGGCCCGCCAGGATCCCTTCGATGACCTCGGCCTGGCCAGGGCGAAAGCGCTTGATGCCGAAGCGCTCGCGCGCCAGCTCGCGAAGACGCTCCAGGGTTACGTCGACCAAGGGAGACTCCATCGGACCCAAACTATCCACTCTGCACGTGGATCGCGTGAAGTTGCAACACGCGAGAGGCCACCTCTTCTTCGAAGATCCGGTAGATTCCACGCTGGCGACGGAGGAACGGCCACTTTTTCCCGCAGGCATTGAGTGACGACGATCAAGCTGACCATCGAGTACGACGGCACCGACTTCGTCGGCTGGCAGATCCAGCCGAAAGGGCGCTCGGTGCAGGAGACGATGGAGGCGGCCCTCGCCCGGCTGCTCGGCGAGCCGATCCGGATCGTCGGCTCGGGGAGGACCGACTCCGGAGTCCACGCCAGGGGCCAGGTGGCCTCGCTGCAGACGGGGCGGGGCCTCCCGATGGTCGCCTACGTTCAGGGGCTGAACGCGATCCTGCCCCGGGACGTCTCGGTGGTGCGGGCCGAGGAGGTGGATCCCTCCTTCGACGCCAGGCGCAGCGCGTCTGGCAAGCGATACGTCTACCGGATCTCCAATCGTCCCACCCGGGCGCCGCTGCGCAGGCGCAGCCATTGGGAGGTCTTTCATCCCCTGGAGCTGGCGCCGATGCGGGAGGCGGCGGGGAGGCTGGTGGGCCTCCACGACTTCTCTGCATTTCGCGCAGCCGATTGCCGGGCGAAGACCACCGTGCGGAGGCTGCGCCGACTGGAGGTGGAGCGCGGGGAGGCGGAGGAGCTGGTGATCGTCGCGGAGGCCACCGCCTTCCTCAAGCATATGGTCCGCAACCTAGCGGGGACCCTCGTGGAGGTGGGGATGGGCAAGCGCGATCCGGCCTCGATGGGGGCGCTGCTGGAGGGCCGCGATCGGCGCCTCGCCGGGCGGACGGCGCCGCCCCAGGGCCTCGTCCTCGACGAGGTCTTGTACGGCCCGCGGGACGACGCCGAGCATCGACTGGACCCATAGCTCTTCGAGGGGCGGGCTTGAGAGAAGCGCTCTCGCGCCCCAGGGGGCGATTCGCTGCCGCGACCCATGCCCGCGATCGAGCGGGGCGCTCCCGCTCCGCACGGGGGCGAGCCTCCACACCTTGGGGTCTGCGCTTCCTTCGACGCGATCGAGGACGAGGGGGTACGATGGTCGATCCATGAATCGATATCTCGACAGGATTGATGCCGGCCGGCGTCTTGGCAAGCTGGTCGCTCCCAGGATCGACGGGCCCGCGGTGGTGCTCGCGGTTCCCCGCGGCGGCGTGCAGGTGGGCGCGCAGGTCGCGGAGGCGCTTCACGTCTCGATGATCCCGCTGCTGGTGCGCAAGGTCGGGATGCCCGAGGAGCCGGGGGCCGTGGTGGGGGCCATCGACGCCGACGGCGCCATGGTCTTCACCGAGCACGCCAAGGACTGCGGCCTCCTCCCCGGCGAGGTGGAGAGCATGGGCGAGGACGTCGCGATCCGCCTGGCGCGATGGCGACATAGCTTCGGCGCGCCGGATCCCGCGCGCTTCGTGCGGAGCCACGTGGCGGTCCTCGTCGACGACGCTGTGTTCACGGGTCTCACCACCAAGGCGGGGATCGAGTTCCTGCGCCGGCGGGGGGCCGAGCGGATCGTGGTGGTGGTCCCCTGTGGGGTGAGCGCCTCGTTGGATGAGCTCGAGGCGATGGGGGTCGAGGTGATCGCGCCGATCCGCGTGGAGCGGCCGGAGGAGATCTCGAGGTGTTATGAGCATCTTCCTGAGGTGAATGCTGAGGAGGTGGCGGATCTGCTGGCCCGCGGTGGCCTCTCCCAGCCCCAGGGGATGGAGATCCTGCCCTCGGGCGATCGCTCGATCCGCCTGGTGGATAGCCGGGCGGTGGCGCATAAGGCCGTGCTGCGGCTGCCCTCGGGGGTGGGGCCCTGGCCAGGGGTGGTGGTGGTGGGCAAGGGCGTTCATCCGGGCACGGGGGCTGGCGAGGCGCTGGCGGTGCGGCTCTCCGAGGCGGGGCTGGCGAGCCTGCGCCTGGATCTCGAGGGAGGCGCCGCCGAGGAGTCGGTGGTCGAGGTGGCGCTGAACGTGGTCTCGGCGCGGCCGGAGCTCGATCCTTTCCGCCTGGCGCTGCTGGGGGTGGGCCGGAGCGCCGCCGCCGTCACGGAGGTCGCCGAGTTCGACAGGCGGGTCGTCGCGCTGGCCCTGATCTCTCCGCCGGGGAACCTCGAGGCCCCCGACCGCAGCCTGGTGGTCGACGGCGGCGCCCTCGACGTCCGAGAGATCGATCGGATCGCCCGCTGGCTCGCCGATCGCCTGCGCCCATAGCGTGGACGGCCTGCGACCCGGTCGCGCGGATCGCTCAGCCGGGCTTCGGGCTTCGCGATCTGCACGAGGCCTCATCCAGTCTCGTTCTTACGGAGAGTAAGGGAGCGTTCAGCCTACCGAGTCGGCGTAGGTCATGACCAGGAACATCCGGGCAGGGACCTCGCCGGGATTGCGGTAGAGGTGAGGCGCGTCGGCCTCGAAGAGGATCGCGTCCCCTTGGTCGAGGCGGGTGACGGCGCCGTGGATCTCGATCTCGATGGAGCCCTCGACCACCACCAGGTTCTCACCGGTGCCCGCGGGGTGGGGATGCGCCTGCTCGATCCCGCCAGCGGCCAGCTCCAGCTCGTAGAACTCCACCCGCCGGGGCTCGTCGAAGGGGAAGAGCGCCCGGGAGGTGAAGCTGCCGTCGGCGCTGGTGAGGCGTCGCGCCTCGGAGGCACGGAGCACGGTGGTGCCGGAGGCCACGCGGGAGGTGATCAGCGCGGAGAAGGTGACGTCCAGGGCCCGGGCGATCTTCCAGAGGACGTTGATGGTGGGGGCGCTCTTGCCGAGCTCGATCTGGCCGAGCATGGCGCGGCTGACCCCAGAGGCTTGAGCGAGCTTCTCGAGGGAGAGCCCACGCTGGAGCCGCAGCCGCCGGAGGTTCGCGCCGACGGTTGGCGCGAGATCCGGATCGGGATCGGCGCCTGGCTTCTCGGATGGCGAGATCGGCTCCTCGCTCCGGGACTTGGATGTGGGCTTGCGGGGCTGCTTCTTGGGCGGAGGGGTCGAGGCCATGGATGCCTCCATGATCGCGCATCGACCACCCCCAGCTCAAGCCACGATTGTCCGGGTGCTCCTTCCACGGGCGGAGGGGAGCAGGCGCCCCCGCAGGTCGCGGAGGAGTCTCCGCCGACGAAGGGGGCCTTTCGCCCCGGCTCGCGTCAGGCGTGGGCGATGGGTTGGGTGGGCTGGGGCTCACCCTTTCTGCGGAAGCTCAGGGCGTCGCCCTCCGAGTCCACCACGATGGTATCGCCTGGATGGAAGGCGCCCTGGAGCAGCTGCATCGCCAGCTCGTCCAGCAGCAGCCGCTGCACCGCCCGCTTCAATGGCCTGGCGCCGTAGGCCGGATCGTAGCCCTCCCTGGCGATGAGATCCTTCGCCGCCGACGAGATCTCGATCGAGAGGTTCTTGGCGTCCAGCAGGGTCTGGAAGCGCTCGAGCTGGATGTCCACGATGCGGCGGAGCTGCACCCGAGTGAGGGGGTGGAAGAGGACCACCTCGTCGACGCGATTGAGGAACTCCGGCCGGAAGGTGGCGCGCAGCTCGGCCATGACGGCGTCGCGGGTCCCCTTGGGGATGGCGGTCTCCGCCGCTCCCCCGTCGCCCTCGGTCACGGCGAGGAGCGCCTCCTGGATCAGATGCGAGCCCAGGTTCGAGGTCATGATGATCACCGTGTTGCGGAAGTCGATGGTGCGGCCCTGGCCGTCGGTGAGCCTGCCGTCGTCCAGCACCTGAAGCAGGGCGTTGAAGACGTCGGGGTGGGCCTTCTCCACCTCGTCGAAGAGGACCACCGAGTAGGGCTTGCGGCGTACGGCCTCGGTGAGCTGCCCGCCCTCCTCGTACCCCACGTATCCAGGTGGCGCACCGAAGAGCCGTGCGACGGTATGCTTCTCCATGTACTCGGACATGTCGAGGCGGATCATCGCGGTCTCGTCGTCGAAGAGGAACTCGGCCAGCGCGCGGGCGAGCTCGGTCTTGCCCACGCCGGTGGGACCCAGAAAGAGGAAGGAGCCGATGGGGCGGTTGGGATCCTGGAGGCCGGAGCGCGAGCGCCGCACGGCGTTGGCCACGGCCTGGATGGCCTGGCTCTGCTCCACCACCCGCTTCCCTATCCGCTCTTCCATGTGGACGAGCTTGGCCAACTCGCTCTCCAGCATCCGGGTGACGGGGATGCCGGTCCACTTGGCGACGACGAAGGCGATGTCTTCGGGCTCGACCTCCTCGGTGAGCATCTTCCGCTCCTTCTGCAGGGCGGCGAGCTGTCGGGAGGCGGCGTCCACCTCCTTCTCCAACGAGGGGATGGTGCCGAAGCGCAGCTCCGCGGCGCGGTTCAGATCGCCGCGGCGCATGGCGTCCTCCTCGTCTGTGCGGGCGCGCTCGAGCTGCTCCTTGGCCTCGCGGATCTTCTGGAGCTCCTCCTTCTCGTTCTCCCAATGGCTCTTGAGCCCGGCGAACTCCTCGTTGAGCGAGGCGAGCTCCTCCTCGATCTTCTGGAGCCGGTCGCGGGAGATCGGATCGCTCTCCCGGCGCAGCCCCTCTCTCTCGATCTCGAGCTGCATGATCTGGCGGCGCACCGAGTCGAGCTCGGCGGGCATGGAGTCGATCTCGATCCGCAGCCGCGACGCGGCCTCGTCGATGAGGTCGATGGCCTTGTCCGGGAGGAAGCGATCGGTGATGTAGCGGTTGGAGAGGGTGGCGGCGGAGACCAGGGCGGCGTCGGTGATCCGTACGCCGTGGTGGGTCTCGTAGCGCTCCTTGAGGCCGCGCAGGATCGAGATCGTATCTTCCACCGAGGGCTCGCCGACCATCACCGGCTGGAAGCGGCGCTCCAGGGCGGCGTCCTTCTCGATGTGCTTGCGGTACTCGTCGACGGTGGTGGCGCCGATGCAGCGCAGCTCGCCGCGGGCCAGGGCGGGCTTCAGCATATTGCCCGCGTCCATGGCGCCCTCCGCCTTGCCGGCCCCCACCAGGGTGTGGAGCTCGTCGATGAAGAGGATCACCTCGCCGTCGGACTTTGCGACCTCCTCGAGGACGGCCTTGAGCCGCTCCTCGAACTCGCCGCGGAACTTGGCCCCGGCGATCAGCGCGCCCATGTCGAGGGAGATGAGGCGCTTGCGCTTGATCCCCTCGGGGACGTCGCCGTCGACGATGCGCTGGGCCAGCCCCTCGACGATGGCGGTCTTGCCCACCCCGGGATCGCCGATGAGCACCGGGTTGTTCTTGGTGCGACGCGAGAGCACCTGGATGGTGCGGCGGATCTCCTCGTCGCGGCCGATGACGGGATCGAGCTTTCCGTCTCGCGCGAGCTGGGTGAGATCCCTGCCGTACTTCTCGAGGGCGCGGAAGGAGGCCTCGGGGTTCTCGCTGGTGATCCGACTGCCGCCCCGCAGCTCCCCGATCACCCGGACGACGTTGTCCTTGGTGACGCCGACGCTGCGCAGGGCGTCACCGGCGCCGCTCTTCTCCTCGGCGATCGACGCGAGCATATGCTCGGTGGAGAGGTATTCGTCGCCCATCTTGCCAGCGAGATCCTCGGCGCGATCGAGGGCCTTGGCCAGGCGCTGGGCCAGGTAGGCTTCGCCTCCCTCCACCTTGGGGAACTTGGCGAGGGCGTCGTCGAGCCGGGATCGGAGCAGGTCGAGGTTGGCGCCGATCTTCTGGAGAACGGGAGGGACGATGCCGTCGGTCTGCTCGAGGAGGGCGAGGAGCAGATGTTCCACGTCCACCTGCTGGTTGTCTCGTCGGCGGGCGATCCCCTGGGCGCTCTGCAGCGCCTCCTGGGCCTTGATCGTGAATTTGTCGAGCTTCATGGCACCAAGCTAAGACCAGGGTCCGACTTGGCAAGTGAGGACGGCGGACGTCTCGACGGCCGTCCGACCGGGCCTACGCCACAGGCGCCGAATCCGCCGCGCGCCCGGCCGCAGCCTTCCGCTGCAGCCAGATCCACGCCGGGAGGGCGAAGATCGCGGCGAAGGCGAGGGTGAACAGCTGGCAGGCGACGGCAGTCACCAGCGCGTCCTGGAGGGGAACGCCCACCCAGACGAATCCCGCCACCCACGAAGCCTCCTGGGGACCGAAGGATCCCACGGCGGCGATGGGGATCGCGGCGCCGGCCTGCGCCACGGCGCCCCCCTGCATCAGCTCGAGCAGGCGCAGCTCCACCGAGAAGGCCTGAAGGAGCGCGCCAAAGAGGAGGGTCTGGCCGACGAAGATCGCCACGGAGGTAACCGCGACCGCGGCCATTTCCCGTCGGCCCATCGACTCGCCGTCCGCCAGCACGTCGCCCAGCTTCCGAAGCGATCTCTCCACCCACGGGCGCTCGGCGACGCCCACGCTACCGGCGGCCCACCTGGCGACGGAGAGTAACAGCCGTA
This sequence comes from Vulgatibacter incomptus, assembly GCA_040391605.1. GTDB lineage: Bacteria > Myxococcota > Myxococcia > Myxococcales > Vulgatibacteraceae > Vulgatibacter > Vulgatibacter incomptus_A. The sequence goes on along the minus strand of JBEBXK010000004.1, from coordinate 44,965 downwards.
GACACCGTCGAAAGGCCGCGAGGCCCAATGCCAAAAGCACGAGCACCACGACGCTCGGGACGAGCGGCGGCGCGCCTTCTCCCTGGCCCCGTAGAGAGAGCCCGGCCACCACCGCCGCCGCGACGATTCCCAGATCGATGAGGCGGACCAGCACCACCGAGAGGAGCGAGCGCACGGCATCCTCCCCAGCGTGGCGACGCAGGATCCATGGGAGGCTGAGTTCGCCCATACGCAGGGGCGTCACCCGATTGAGGAAGACCTGGATCGCCGTCGCCGCGGTGGTCAGCGGCCACCGCGCCTGCCGGTTCAGCACGGCGAAGCGCGTACCTCGCATGATGAGGACGAAGAAGGAGCCGGCGGCGGCGACCGCGAGCCAGCCCGCGTTGGCGGATCGGAAGCGCGCGCTCGCCTCTTCGAGGTCCAGTTGGGAGAAGACGAGGGCGAGCAGGGCAGCCGAGGCGACGCAGGCGAGCGCGACCCGCAGCACCTTCCGTTCGCGCCGGGCTGGATGGGGACGGCTCATTCGGTCGGCCCTTCCACCATCGGGCGATCCGCGACAGGCGCCTTGGGCGGCGCAGGCTCGACGCGGTAGATCCAGATGTGCTCGTTTACGACCGCGTCCGGCGCCCGGTACAGCTCGATGGGGCCACAGCGCCTCTTCCAGCGTACGACCTGGTTGGCGTGGACCGCGATCCACGCTGGTCCTTTCACCGGGGTCTTGCAGCTGAAGGGGCGAAACGGCGCGCCGAATCGCTTCATCTCCAATGGCGTGGTGACGCCGTATCGTCGGTAGTAGAGCGGCGAGAGCCCGTGCGCCTTCGCGTACGTCGCCAGACTGCGGACGTCCTGCCCCCAATCCTCGCCGATCATGCTGATCCGATGCCCCGACCTTGGTCCTCCGATCGCCCAGCTGAAGTGCCCGAGGTAGGAGGGCGCGCTCGCGATGGATTCGGCCGCCGCTGCCATGAGGACGATCGCCGCTGGGGTGCGGGCGACGAGGACGAGAGCGGTGGCCGCCCAGCCGGCGCCGATCACGAGGAAGGGAAAGATCGGGAGAAGGTGCCGGACGCCGATCTGGATGTCGGAGAAGATCGATGCGAACAAGAGAAGGGCGGGAGCGATCCAGAAGGCGAGGGTCGTGATCACGGGGAAGCGCCTGCGTCGGATGAAGATCCAAGCGCCAGCCAGGAGCAGAAGCAGGATCGCCGCTGGCTGCTTGATCGCCGTCAGCACGGGAAAGTACAGCGGCGACGCGCCGTGCTCTCCCCAGAACCAGCCGCCGTGGCCCCGCTCGTCCTGGGCGTCGATGGAGTGCAACCCGAAGAGCCAGGGATAGGGCAGGGGGATGCGCAGTCCGGACGGCAGCGACGGGAGGATCGAGAGCTCTTCCAGCAGCTCGCCTCGGTACGGTGTGGTGATCCAGTTTTCGGGCTCCGGCTCCGCGAGGATCCGGGCCACGGTCCAGCCCGTCCGCTGAAAGCCGTAGGCGGCGTTGACGACGAGGATCGCCACGACGGCGACCAGCCCGATGTCCCGGACCATGAGCCAGAGCCGCTCGCGGAGCGGGCGACGCCCGAGGGGACCGCGCCCCGAGGCGGCGTGGACGACGCCGGCCAGGACCAGGGCCGGGATGAGGAAGAGGGCGCTGAACTTTGTCGCGAACGCGACTCCCACCGCGGCCGAGAACCAGAGGAAGCGGAACGGCGATCGGCTCTCGAGCCAGCGGACGAACTCACCCACCGCGACGGTGGTCGCGACGGTGAGCGGCATGTCCGTCGTCGCAAGGTGCCCGTGAGCGAGGAAGATCGGGAATAAGGCGTAGAGGAAGACCGTCGCGGCGGCGCGCAACCGTCCCCAGCGGAGGCAGAAGCGGTAGAGGTAGACGCCAAGGAGGAGCGTGAGCGCCGCGGTCACGAGCCTTCCACCGACGAGCGCGGCTCTCGCCCGTTCGTAGTCGCTGGTGAAGTAGTGGGTGGCGACCCGCGGGACGCTCCAGCCGTCTCTCCAGCCCGGCATCGAGCGAAAGTCGATGGGGCGATCGAGGAGCCAGCCCGGGATCCCCTGGAGCAGGTTCCCCAACGGGGGGTGGCCGAAGCTCAGCCTGGCATCGCCGGTGGAGAGGAAGGACATCCCCCGCGTCACGTGGCTCGGCTCGTCCATCGTGGGCGATTCGGAGAGCGCGGCGTGGACGAGGAGGGCGGCCATGCAGCCTAGGGAGAAGGCAGCGATCCAATGCGACCGCGCCTCGATCGCCTTCATGCGGCGAAAGGTCCGGGGCCGCGTCGAGGGCGCCGAGGCAGGGGCGATCTCCTCGTCCAACGTTCCGTCCGGGCCCGGCATGGACTCAGGCGGCCCGCTTGTCGGCGTCCGCGGAGGGCTTGCGGATCCTCATGACGAAGGTGGGCGAGAGGTGGCCGATGGCGCCACGGATCGTCCGCTTGATCCACATGTATGGGAAGTAGCCGAGAATCTCCGCGTCCGGAGAGAGCCGGCGGATGTCTTCTTCCGCGAAGAAGTGGAGGTGGTCCTTGCGCTGGATCCGCTGGGGCGTGAGGCCGAAGAGCGCGATGAAGCGGAAGAGGAGCGCGTAGCTATTCGGCGTGGTGAGGATCAACTCGCCGCCGGGCTTCGTCACCCGCCGTAGCTCCGCGAGCGACACGGCGGGATCTTCCAGATGCTCGATCACCTCCGAACACCAGACGAGATCGAAGCTCTCGTCCGGGAAGGGGAGGGGCTCGTTGGCGTTTACCACTTGGGCGCCTTCGAAGCGCTTGTCCACGTCGATCGAGGTGACCTCGTATCCGTGGCTCTGCAGCCAGCGGGTCTGGACCCCTTCTCGGCAGCCGACGTCGAGGGCGGCCTTGCCGCTCCCCGATGGCACCAGGCGCATGGCGATCTGCTTTCCCTCGGTGGAGTCCGCCACCGAGCCCTGCCCCAGATCGATGGGGATCCGCTTGAGGAGATCGATGAAGCCCATCAGCCGATCTCCTCGAGGATCTCGCGGACCGCGTAGATCTGCTTGCCTTGTGATTCGTGGTAGGTGCGCACCAGGAGCTCTCCGAGCAGGCCGATGGTGACGAAGTGGACGCCGACGATCACCAGGAGCACCGCGAGCAAGAGGAGCGGCCGATCGCCGATCGTGCGTCCGAAGCCGAGTTTCAGGACGGTCAGGTAGACCCCGAGGAGGAAGCCCACCGCCGTGCTCGCGAGGCCGACGCCTCCGAAGATGTGGATCGGTCGGGTCGAGTAGCTGAGGAGGAAGCGGACGGTGAGAAGGTCGAGGAAGACCTTCATCGCCCGTTTCACGGTCTTGGTAAAGCCGGTGTATTTCGAGACACCAGCCGTTCGCGCGCGATGGTTCACCGGCATCTCGGTGACCCTGGCGCCAAAGACGTTCGCCACTGCCGGGACGAAGCGGTGCAGCTCGCCGTAGAGGCGGATGTTCTTCACCACGTCTCGATGGTAGACCTTGAGCGAGCAGCCGTAGTCGTTCAAGCGCACGCCCGTCACCGCGGCGATCAATTTGTTCGCCACCCGCGACGGGATCTTGCGGCTCAAGAGCGCGTCCTGCCGGTTGGCTCTCCAGCCGCTGACGATGTCCCATCCCTCCTCCGCCCTGGCGAGGAGCGCCGGGATGTCTGCCGGATCGTTCTGTAGATCCGCGTCGATGGTGACCACCCACTCGCCCCGCGCGTTCGCGAAGCCCGCAGCGAAGGCGGCGGTCTGGCCGAAGTTGCGGCGGAAACGTATCACCCGCAGGCGCGGATCCTTTTGCTGTAGCTCCCGCAAGGCGGCAAAGCTCCCGTCGGTGCTGCCGTCGTCCACCAAGAGAACTTCCCAGGGCCGTCCGCAGCCACCCAATCCCTTCTCGAGCTCCTGGACGAGCGGGAGGACGTTCTCCTCTTCGTTGTAGATGGGGACCACGACCGAGATGTACGGCAGTTCACCGTCGGTGCGCGGGCGTATTCCGGCGTCTTTGGCCGAATCGGGGAGGATGGATCGGGCGGTGGAGACGGTCGACATCGTTAGGGAATCCCTTCACAAGGCTGCGAGATTACGGCATATTCTTTGCCGTCGCAATCGTTCGCGTCCTTTTTCCCGATAGGGGGCGACGGCGAACGGCGAGGGCCGCTGCTGGCCGGAGTGTTCGATGGACGAATTGGAAGAGGAGGCGGGGTTCGCGCCTCCTCGAGAGATCCTTGCCTCGCCCGCTGCTACGCCGGTCATGTGCCCCTGGACGAAGGCGATCGAACGCCTCTCCGCCTGGTGGGCCGCCTGCCAGGCTTGGGGCATCGCCGGCACGGGATGGCTCCCTCTGGCGATCGCGATCGGATGGGCTCCCGGATTGATGGCGTGGCCTCTCCTGGCGGCTGACTCGACCCCCCTCCTCGAGAACCAGCTCGCCCGATCGGATCGAATGAACGCGATCCTCGGCGTCGGCTCGTCTCTTCTCGTCCTGGGGGCGTTCTACCTGATCGTCGCCCGGCGGGCGAGAGGAGCCTGGCCCGATGCGTTGCGAGCCTGGAACGAGCGCCTGCTCCCGATCCTCTTCCTGCCGCTGATCCCCTCGCTCCTCGTGCCGGGTGTGGAGAGCAAGAGACCCTGGTCGGTGATCGCGATCGCGGCTGCCGGCGCCGCCCTTGTGGCCGTCTCCGTCTACAGACGCCCCTGGCGTCTCCCTGCGCTTCCGCGCTGGCTACCCGGCGCGGTGGCCTTCGCTCTGGCGGCAGGCTGGGTGCTGAAGATGAGCCTCCTCGCCATCGCCCAGCACCACGGCATGGAGACCGAGGTCTACGACCTGGGGATCTACGACAGCATCTTCTGGAACTCGATCCACGGGAAGCCGCTGGCGACGGCCTTCGTCCGAGGCGGCAACCATGTCTCGGGTCACGTAGATCCGATCCTGGTGCTCTTGTCTCCGCTCTACCTCATCTATCCCCGCGCCGAGCTCATCCTCGTGCTGCAGGTGGTCTGGGTGGCGGCAGGCGCCGTCCCCGTCTGGCTCCTCGCGAGGCGCCTCCTCGGCTCCGGCTACGCGTTGGCGCTCGTAGTCGTCTACCTCCTCCTCCCTTCGCTCCATGGGCGGACGCTGTACCACTTCCACTCGCTGACCCTCGCCGGCCCTCTCCTCCTGTGGTGCCTCGCTTGTCTCGAATTGAAGTGGCTGCGGGCGTTCTGGCTGCCGCTGGCGCTCCTGCTGCTCACCCGCGAGGACATGGCGCTCGTCGCCTGCCTGATCGGCGCCTATGCGATCGTGGGCAAGGGCAACGTTCGACTCGGCATCTCCACCATCGCCATCGCCATCGCCTATCTGGCCTTCGTGAAGCTCGCGGTGATGCCGGATTCGAAGTTGTTGGGAGACGGGTCGTCCGAGTCGTACGGCTTCGCCTATTACTACAAGGATATGATCCCCGACGCGAAGGAAGGCACCGTCGGTCTCCTTTTTTCTCTCCTCGCCAATCCGGCCTTCGTACTTCACCACCTGATCACCGAGGCGAAGCTGCGCTCGTTCGCGCTGCTATTCCTTCCGCTCCTCTTCCTCCCCTTCGTGGCGCCGAGAGGGAAGCTCCTCCTGTCCTACGGCCTCGTGTTCATGTTCTTGGCGAGCCGGGAGCCGGTGTTCTCGATCGCCTTCCAGTACCCGACCGTCCTCGACTCCCTCGCCCTCGGGGTCGCGGTGATCGCACTCGCCGAGACGGGCCGACTCCGGCTCGGCGTCCTCGGCTCCCTCGATCCGTCCCGTGCCAGGGCGGCGCTCGCGGCGGCGATGGTGGTCGCGACCATCGTGCTCTCCGCGAAGTTCGGGGCGCTCTTACCGAGCACGTCGTTTCGCGCCGGCTTTCATAAGCTCGTCCGAGAGCCCACCGCCGCGCAGCAGGAGCGGTACGGCTGGGTGCGCGACGTGGTGGAACGGATCGGGCCCACCGCGTCGGTCTCGGCGAGCGGCAGGCTCGGACCTCACGTCTCCAATCGTTCGAAGGCCTATCTCTGGCCCAACGTCAGGGACGCGGACTTTCTGCTCCTGGACAGGAACCGGCTGAAGGGGAAGTCCGTGCAGAAGCTCCGTGACCTCGAGAAGGCGGGCAAGTATCGGACCGTCGATCGGCATGGGTCCTACCAGCTCCTGGAGCGGAGCGATCGCCTGGGTCCGAAGGTCCTCATTCCAGCGGCGGAGCGGCGGGCGATCCTTCCCGGGGCAGAGTCGCGCCTGCAACCGTCGACGATAGGGGCGGAGAACCGATGATGGCGGATTGGATTCGCGCTGCGCTGGGGACGCTGAGGCTCCCCAAGGGAGAAGGGCCGCTCCCGGTGGTCCGCGCCCTCGGAGTGCCGGTGGTCATCACCGCCGCGATCGTCGGTTTCGGCCTCTTCGTCGACGAGCACCATCGGATCCGAGACTGGCTCTTCTGGACCTACGCGCAGGCGTGGCTCCTCTCGACCTACTTCGCGCTCGCCTGCCTCTCTACCGGATTCCGAATCGTTCGCTGGCTCGGAGGGAAGCGCATCCCCTCCTCCGAGCTCTTCGCGCTGGCAATGGCCGCCGGCGTGTTCGCGTTCTTCGCCGCGTTCTTCATCCTCGGACTCTTCGGACTCCTGGGACCGGCGCTCTTCGTGCTCCTCCCTGCGGCGATGATCGCCGTGGGTGCCCGCCCGCTATGGACCCATTGCAGGCGATGGCTCCGGCATCGTGCCGCCTGGAGGCGCCGAGTAGCGCCCTCGTCGATCTGGACGCTCGCCGCCTGGGGCTTCGGGCTCTTCGCGATCGGGATGCTCTACTTCCTGATCCTGTCACCAGCGAACATCTCCTACGACGCGAGGTGGAAGCATCTCGCCCTCGCCGAGCATTACGCGACGCAGGGCTTCGTGGGTCCCTTCCTCGAAGGCTGGTATCCCGGGACGGCCCCTCATCTCCCGAGCTTCCTCTACGCCTGGGCGTTCCTGGTCGAGCCGATCGGAGGCCTCTTCGGCCAGCTCGCGATCGCGACGCACATCGAGTTCGTCCTCTTCCTCTCCACGCTGGTCGGGATCGGCGCGCTCGCTCGCCGCCTGGTCCCGGGCGCGGACGGGCGTCTCGTCTGGGTGGTCCGCTTCCTCTTCCCCGGGGTGCTCCTCTACGACTCGAACCTCAGCCTCGGCACCGATCACATCGCCGCCCTCTTCGCGATCCCGATCTTCCTCGCGACCATGCGCACCTGGCGCAGGCTGGACCCAAAGGAGAGCGCCCTCCTCGCGCTGATGATCAGCGGAGGCCTCCTCACGAAGTACTCGTCGGCGGTGGCGCTCTTCGCCTTCCCCGTGTTGGCCATCGTCGCGAGGAGCGTGTGGCTGGGGCTGTCGAGGCGCGCCCGGACCGCCAGCGGCGCGGCTTCGAACTCGTGGTGGGTGGGGCCGCTCGTCTGCGTCGTCGGGGGCCTTCTCTTCACGTCGCCACATTGGCTCAAGAACTGGATCTGGTACGGCGGCCCTCTCTATCCATCGGGGAGCAGCCTCTTCGGCCTCGCCCCGTGGACCGTCGATGCAGAGCCGATCTTCCGCTACGGCTACATGGAGCAAGCTTGGCGGCCCTCGCCTACCTGGGCCGGCCTCTGGGAATCGGTGAAGGTGCTCTTCACCTTCTCGATCCTCCCGCATAACTGGGGCTTCCACGGCAAGCTGCCGGTCTTCGGATCGCTGCTGACCTTGATGCTCCTCTGCCTCCCCTTCGTACGGCCGCGGCGCTGGCTGGTCGCGCTCTTCGGGAGCATCCACCTGGGGATCTTCTCCTGGTTCTGGATCCACCACCAGGATCGCCACCTCCAGACGCTCATGCCGCTCATGGCGGCCGCCACCGGCGCAGCGATGATCCTCGTGTGGAGGCAGGGCAGGGCGGCGCGGGCGGCGCTCCTCGCTGCGATCGCGCTCCAGGTGATCTGGGGGGGCGACGTCTGGTTCTTTCCCACCCACAACATGGCGAAGAAGCCGATCGCCGCCTCCGCCGACCTGCTCGCGTCGGGGTTCACGAAGAAGCCCGAGGAGCGCCTGCGTGGCTTCGAGGGCATCAACGAGCTGCGCCAGGCCCTGCCCAAGGGGGCGAAGGTGCTGGTCCACGACATCCACATCCACACCGGGATCGGCGCGCCGTCCGTCTCCGACATGCAGGGGTGGCAGGGGGGCATCAGCTACGGGAGGCTGCAGACACCAGGGGCCATCTACGACCTTCTCCACGGCATGGGCATCACCCATCTCGTCTGGAGCGATGGCGCCAGCCGCGGGCTGGATTCATTCGCCGGCGAGGCATCGTTCTGGAATTTCGCGCGACGGCATGCCGGTCAGGCGAAGAAGGTCGGCGGTTACTTCGTCGCCGAGATGCCATCCGGCCGGCCGGATGGTCCCGCCCCCCGCGACATCGCGGTGCTTGGCTGCGGCAAAAAATACGAGACAGGGCTCTACCACCTGGAGGACTTGACCCTCCCTGTGTACACGCCGACGAAGGCGGAGTTCCCCCCACCCAGGCTCCCGGCGTCGACCGATCAGGAGAAGCGCGGGATCGTGGAGGCGGCGTCGTTCGTCTTCGTCGAAAATGACTGCGGTTCGCTCCCGTCCAAAGAGAAGAAAGACTTCGAGCGCGTGGTCACCCGCAAACCCCGTGGACCGTTCCAACACGCCTGGGATCGTCGTGGCGATCGGTGGACGGTGTGGATGCGGTCGAGACCTGCGGCGACCGTCGACGTGGTGCGGGACGGTGGCGACGGAGAGGGGGCGCCTACAACGCTGCCGATGCTTGGAAGACCGCCGCGATCGGGGTTTCCGGGAGGGCGTACTTCGGCGCCTCGCTGAAGCACGCCGATGTTCCCCTTGTTCCCGCTTCGGTGAGGGTCGAAGTGGGTCCGCTGGGGACGGCGTGCGAGTCCGTTGGGAGAGGAGCGCGTCTCAGAGCTCCTTCTTGAGACGGGCGCGTGGCATCAGGCGTCCGATTCCTCGCACGAAGAGGGGGCGCGCCGGCGAACCCGGGCCTGCCCGCGGCTACGGCTTCTTGGCCGCTTCGACGAAGCGAAGGCGGAGGTCGTAGATCAAGGCGCCGAGGAAGCGATCTTCCTCCGGCGTCAGGTTCCCCCGGGTCTTGGTCTGGAGCATCGCCAGGAGATCGATGGTCTCCTTCGCCAGATCCAGGTTGCGCATCTGTGCGCCGGTCTCGGGGTGGGGCGCCTCCCCCATGGCCATCATCGCCGACGAGCCCAGGGAGAAGACGAAGGTGGTGAAGTCGATGGGGCCCTGAGGGGGCTCGGCCCCGAGGGGCGTGGGCTCCGCCTCGGGATCGGGGCCCTGGGGGCCGCCGCGGATCGCGTCCTCGGTCATCCGCGCCGCGCCCGGGGGCGGGCGCTCCTCGGCGGCGTCATCGTCGGTTCGGGGCTCGCCGCTCTCGGTGAATCGCCGGCGGTCGTGGACTACGAACTCTTTTTCTTCTTCGCGATCGGGCACCAGAAACCTCCCTCTTATCCCTCGGTCTCGATCACCCCGGTCTCGAGCTCGGTCTCGATGGTCGCGGCCTTGTCGGCGTCGTCCGGGAGGCTCTCGAGGTGCTTGTCCCACTGCTCCTGGGTGATCTCGCCGATGCGGATCATCCGCTCGGCGATGCGCCGATCCAGGGTCTTGATGTCGATGGCCTGCTTCATCTCGGTTGCATCCTTTCGGCAAGGAGGCGAGAGATAAGCCAGGGCTCGGTGGGTGTCAACGGCCAAGGGCCGGGAATCCTTGCGGATGTCTCACCCGCGGGCAGCTTGCTGGCGGAGGTTCAACGACCTCCGCCCACGAGGAGCATCGACTTGCGAGATATGCGCATCAGAGGCCTCTACGCCATCGCTGACCCTTCCGTACGGGGGGATATCCCGCCAGCCGAGCTCTGCGTTCTCCTGGCCCGGGCCGGTGCCTCGGTGGTGCAGCTCCGTTGGAAGGGGGCGAGCGCCAGGGAGATCGTCGAGGCGGCGCGGGCGGCGCTGCCCCAGGTGCATGCCGCCGGCACGGCGCTGGTGATCAACGATCGCGCGGATCTCGCGCTGGCCTCCGGGGCGGATGGGGTCCACGTGGGCGCCGACGATCTGCCGGTGACCGAGGTGCGGGCGCTGGCGGGGGATCGCCTCGCCATCGGGGCCACGGTCCGGGATCTGGAGGGGGCGATCGCGGCGGCGGAGGCCGGGGCCGATCACGTCGGCTTCGGCCCGGTCTTCGCGACCTCCACCAAGGTGGTCGACGCCGAGCCCCGGGGCCTCGAGAGGCTCCATGCGGTCTGCGCAGGCTCGCCGATCCCGGTTGTCGCCATCGCCGGGATCGGCCTGGACAACATCACGGAGGTGGCCGTGCAGGGCGCCGCCGCAGCGGCCGTGGTCTCCGATCTGCTCCGCGCCGACTCCATCGAGGCGCGGGGCCGCGCGCTGGTCGAGGCCTTCGCCATCGGAGCGCGGATTCGCCGCTGAGTTGGCGTGAGGCTGGCGCGGCGGAGGTGGCGCGGGCAAGATGGCTCCATGCGACCCATCGTCCTGCTGACTCCGGATTTCGAAGCCGAGGCGCCGGCGCGCTACGTGCTCAAGCGCAGCTACGCCGACGCGATCCTCGCCGCCGGCGGGCTCCCGCTCATCCCCGCTTACGGCGCGTCGGTGGAGGAGCTCCTCGCTGCGGCAGACGCGCTGGTCGTTACGGGAGGCGCCTTCGACATCCCGCCGGAGAGCTATGGCGAGACGCAGCGGGCAGGCTGTGGCCCGGCCAAGCCCGGGCGCACCCTCTTCGAGCGGGAGCTCCTCGAGGCCGCCCTGGAGAGGCGGATGCCGATCCTCGGGGTCTGCGGCGGGATGCAGCTCCTCAACGTCGTCCGGGGTGGGACGCTCTTCCAGGATCTGGGCTCCGAGGTCCCCGACGCCCTCGCCCACGAGCAGGAGGGCCCCAAGGAGCTCCCGTCCCACGGCCTCTCGATCGAGACGCCCAGCTGGATCGCGCGGGCCGCCGCGACCTTTACTCAGAGTGCAGAGGTGAACTCCACCCACCATCAGGCGGTGCATCGGCTGGGGCGCGGCCTCGCGGTGAGCGCCCGGGCCCCGGACGGGGTGATCGAGGCGATCGAGGATCCGGAGCTGCCCTTCGTGGTGGGGGTCCAATGGCATCCCGAGCTGATGATGGAGACCCAGCCCTGGAACGCCGCAATCTACCGCCTGTTGGTGAAGGCCGCCGAGCCGAAGCGGCGCGCCCGCACGGTCCTCGCTTGAGATCGCGCAGGGACGCGGACGCGCCGGTCTCGGCGCCGTGGCGAGGCGTGGAGTCGGGGGCGGTCTCCGGCCTTCCACTCTCGACGTCGGGGCGAGGCGCCGGAGCACCGGCGGACCAGCCTCGATCGAGGCACGGTCGAGACGCGGATTCAGCGCCCCGGATCCTGGTCCTGGCCGGTCTGGATCCTTCCGGCGGCGCGGGTCTCGTGGCGGATGGAGAGGCGATCCGGGCGGCGGGCGGGAGGGCCCTCCTCTGCGCCACCGCCATCACCATCCAGACCACGGCGCGGGTGCGAGGCTTCCATCCGCTGCCGCCGGAGGTGATCGAGGCGCAGGCCCTGGCCCTCGCGGAGGAGGAGGGGGGGATCGCTGCCGTGAAGTTGGGGATGCTCGGGAGCGCCGCGGCGGCTGCCGTAGCTTCGCGTCTGCTGGAGCATCCCGCCCTGGCGTCGTTGCCCTGGGTGATCGATCCGGTGCTGCGCTCCTCCTCGGGGGCGGCGCTGATCGAGGGAGGCGCTGCGGCCTACGCTCCGCTGCTGCGGCGTGGGGTCATCTTGACGCCCAACGTCCTGGAGGCGGCGGCGCTCGTCGGCCGTCCGGAGGCCCGCGACGCCGACGAGCTGCGCCGCTGCGCCGAGGCCCTCCTCGAGGCAGGGGTGGAGGCGGTGGTCGCGACCGGCGGGCACCTCCCCGACGCGCCGGTGGATTGGGTCGTGAGCCGGAGCGGCGCCTACCGCCTGGAGGGCGCCAGGAGGGGCGCCGGACGTCGAGGCACCGGCTGCCGATTCGCATCCTTCCTGGCGGCGCGTCTGGGGGCGGGGGAGCCGCTGGACGCCGCCGCCGGGCGGGCCAAGGCCTGGGTCGCCGCCTACCTCGAAGAAGGTTGAGGGGGCCCGGCGCTCGCCCTCGGAGAGGCGGGGGAGGGGAAGATCGGCCCTCGAGAGGGCCGCGAGCGAAAGGGATCGCTCCCGCTCGCGGGGGAGAGGGCGCGTCCCGATGGAATTTGCGCCGGCCGTTTCATTGCGAGGCGGGCCGCTTCCCTCTAATATGCGGCGAAGATCCAAATTCTGGAGGTTCGGATGCGCTCGCTTCACTTGGGGCTCCACACGATGCTGGCCGCGTGCCTCGGCCTGGTGGTCGCCTGCCAGGCCTACAACATGGAGGAGGTGGACGCGCAGACCGTCGTGGCCGTGGAGACCTACGGCACCTATGAGCGATCGAAGCCGCCTTCCCTCCTGGTGATTCAAGACCGCTCGTTCTCGATGGAGATCTGCTTTGACCAGGACGCCTATCCGGGGCCGACCCGTGGCTGTGGCATGGAGGAGGCGAATCGCGTCCTCGACCGGCGCTCGCGGATGGAGGTCTCGCAGCAGGTGATGGGGCAGGTGGTGGAGTCGAGCAAGGAGGACGTGCAGTTCGGTCTCGTGCTCTACGGCGTCAACGAGGCCAGCCCGAAGGCGAATTGCGCGCCGCCCCTGACCATCGCCGAGCCCTCGGCGACCTCCTATCGGGAGGTGGCCGAGGCCTACGCCTCGAACCCCTACATCCTGGCGCCCAACGGCGGCACTCCGACCACCGAGGCGCTGCGCCGCGCGTTCGAATTGCTGATCGACGACAGCGATCCCGCAGGATCGAAGCCACGCGACCCCCAGCGGCAGAGCTACGTGGTGCTGGTCACCGACGGCCTGATGAACTGCAACGCCAGCCATCCTGTCCCCTGCATCTGTGCCTCCGAGAGCGACTGCTTCGGGCCGAATGGCATGTTCCCGTATGGCGTGGAGGGCACCCCTGCCGAGGCCATCCAATGTCTGGACGACGACGACGCGGTCAGCGAGGTGCGCCGACTGGCCGCCGCCGGGATCAAGACCTTCGTCATCGGCCTCGGCGAGTCGTTCAGCGGCGAGGAGGTCCTCGCGAGCCAGGTCCTCGACGAGCTTGCCGTGGCAGGAGGCGTCCCACAGGAGGGCGCCCCGCAGAAGTTCTACTCAGCGGGCAACTCGGATCAGCTCCAGGGGTCCCTGGAGGCGATCATCCAGCAGATCTCGGCTCCTTGCGATTACATCCTGGACGGCCCCGTCTGCGACGGCCGCCTGGTGAAGGTCGGCCTCCGCGTCGACGGCGAGACCGTCGAGACGAGCTGCACCCCGGACGAGGGCGAGTCCAGCTGGTTCTTCGCGGCCAAGGAAGGCGGCGGCCTGGATGAGAGGCGGATCATCTTCTCGCCCGACCTCTGCCAGCGGATGGCTCTGGCCGAGAAGGTCGAGATCTCCATCCGCGGCGTCGAGAACGCCTGTGGCTCCGATCCCGACGCACCTCCGGGCCCCGCCTGCTCCCTGGCCGAGGCCCCGTAGCGTGCGGAGGTTCTGCCGAACTCCTGTTGCCGACTTCCTGTAGTCGACGTCCGTTCGCCGGGATCCCCGCCGTAGAGAGGCGGCTGCGAGCGTCCCGACGATCTACAGGCAATGGCTCGAGCGGCTAGATCCCGCTGCCGCTCGTACCGCCCGTGCCGCCGCTTCCGCCGCTTCCGCCGATGCCCCCCGATCCACCGGAGCCTCCGGTGGAGGACGTGCCTCCCGTGCCGGCGCCCCCCAACGGGCCCTGTTGTTGGAGCGGCGTCGAAGCCGTCGCACAGGCGACCGCCAGGGCGGCCGCAGACAAGATCCCAACCAACACCACAACGAGTCTTCTCATCGCTCGCGCTCCCTGCCGGGGCAGCAGCCCCGGGACGCGGCAAGATGGGCACGGCCTCGCCCAAGCGGAAGGGGCGGCCTGCTAGTCGTGCGGGGCGTCGGCGTCCTCGCTGGCGTTCTCGAAGCGGGTGTACTCGGACATGAAGACCATGTCGAAGCTGCCGATCCCTCCGTTCCGCTGCTTGGCGATCACCAGCTCGATCGGGATCGGTCCACCGACGCCGCTCGGCTCGGCGTCGGGTTCTCTATGTAGGAACATGACACAGTCTGCGTCCTGCTCGATGGAGCCTGACTCGCGCAGATCGGAGAGCTGGGGCTTGCGCTTGTTCTTCTCGACGTCGCGGGAGAGCTGGGAGAGGGCGAGGATGGGGAGGCCGAGCTCCTTGGAGAGGCTCTTGAGGCCTCGGGAGATCTCGGCGATCTCGAGCTGGCGGCTCTCCGACTTGCCGCGGGAGCTCATGAGCTGGAGGTAGTCGATGACGATGAAGCCGAGGTTGGGGTTCATCTGCTTGAGGCGGCGGGCCTTCGAGCGCAGCTCCATGATCGTCAGGGAGCTGGAGTCGTCCACGTAGATCGGCGCCTCCCACAGCGAGGCGGCGTGCTGGACGATGATCCCCATGTCGTAGTCGGAGAGCTTGCCGCTCTTGAGCTTGCCCTGGCTGATCCGGGCCTCGGCGCAGAGCATGCGGAGGGCGAGCTGCACGGCGGGCATCTCGAGGTTGAAGACCGCCACCGCACAGGCAGGATCGGCGCGGGTCGCCACATGGACCGCGATGTTCATGGCCAGCGCCGTCTTCCCCACGCCGGGGCGGGCGGCGAGGATGAAGAGCTCGCCCGGATGAAAGCCGGTGGTGCGCCTGTCGAGCTGGTAGATCCCGGTGGGCATCCCGGTGACGGCGGACTTCGAGGTCCGCATCTTCTTCACGAGCTCGATCGTCTCGCGCAGGACCCCCTGGAGGATCTGCGGCTCTCCCTTGCGGCCCTGATCGGTGACCTCGAAGATCAGCTTCTCGGCGGTGTCGCAGATGGCCGCAGAGTCGCTCCCGGCCTCGATGGCGAGGCCGCTGATCTCCTCCGCTACCGTGGCCAGGCGGCGTCGCAGCGCCTTGTCCACCACGATGTCCACGTAGTGGAGGGCGTTCGCGGCGGAGAGGGAGGACTCCTCGATCACCCGCAGCCTCTCGGCGGTGGCGGCGTCCAGGACCCCGGCCTCGGAGAGCTTGCCCTTGATGGTGATCGGATCGATGGCGCTGCGCTCACCGATCGACGACATCGCGGTGAAGATCTGTCGGTGGATCGGATCGTAGAACGCGTCGGCCCCCAGCCGTCCCTCGACGTCCGAGACCTTGCGGGGATCGATGAGCAACGCCCCCAGCAGGGCCCGCTCGGCTTCGAGATCGTGGAGGGTGGTGGTCTTGCGGGGCGAGGTGTCCCCCCGCTCCCAATCGCTTCGCTGCCGCATAGGTTCGGACTCTACCGCAAGGGGGCGACATCGATCCCCTTGCATCGGACGGACGAAGGCCGGCTCCCTTGCGGGAACCGGCCTTCGCGTGGAGCCAGCCGCGGGCAGGGGCCGCGAGGCCGGCGCTACTCCTGGGCGACGACGTTGACCTTGATGGTCTGGGTCACGTCGTGGTGGAGCTTCACCTCCACCTCGAAGGTGCCGATGGACTTGATCGGCTCCTCGAGGTGGATCTGCCGCCGCTCGATCCCGAGGTTCATGGGCTCGAGCTTCTCGGCGATGTCGATGGCGGTCACCGAGCCGAAGAGCTTCTCCTGCTCACCGACCCGGCGGGCGATGACGATCTCCACCGCTGCCAGCCGCTTGGCCAGCTCGGTAGCGCCGGCCTTCACCTTCGCCTGGTGGGCGAGGGCGACCCGCTTCTCGTGCTCGATGCGGCGGACATTGCCCTCGGTGGCGAGGACCGCCATCTTCTTCGGGATGAGGAAGTTCCTGCCGTAGCCCGGCTTGACCTCCACGACGTCTCCCGTGGTCCCCAGATTGGAGACGGTTTCACGCAGAATGACTTTCATGGCGCGTTCTCCTTAGGGGGCTAGGCCTGGACGATGGTGAAGGGCAGGAGCGCGACCTGACGGCTGCGCTTGATGGCGGCGGCGACCTGACGCTGGTGCATCGCGCAGTTTCCGCTGATCCGCCGGGGGATGATCTTGCCGCGCTCGGTGAGGAAGAGCTTCAGCATCGGCGCGTCCTTGTAGTTGATGGTCGCGGTCTTGTCGGCGCAGAACCGGCAAACCTTGCGACGGCCGAAGCCGCGCCGTCCACCGAATCCGCCGCCGCCACCACCACCTCGGCCACCACGCTCTTCGGAACCGCCGGCGCGTCCGCCTCCGGCACTCTCTCGCATTGCCATATCGTTTGTTCCTTCTCGGATATCGACGCGTTCGCGTCGAAAGGACGTGGTTCTCGCCACGCCCGAAGGGGTTACTCTTCGTCCTTGTCTTCCGACTCGTCGTCCGACTCGTCGGCAGACTCGGCCTTCGATGCTTCCGCAGCGGAGCGGCCGTCGGCGGCTTCGCCCTCGCGCGCTTCGCGGACCGGCCGCTCCTCTTCACGATCGCCCTCGAGGACCACGTCGTCTTCGGTGGGGCGGCTCTCCGGCAGAACGGCGTCGGCGAGCTTGATCGTCTGGAACTTGATGACCTCCTCGATGTTTCGGAGGTTGCGCTCGAACTCGGAGACGGTGCGGCCGCCGCCCAGGTAGTTCACGTGGACGTAGATCGCCCGCGCCTGCTTGTCGCCGACGAGGAACGCGGTCTTCTTCCTGCCCCACGTGGTGACCTTGATCACGCGGCCCCCCTCGGCGTTGACGACGCCGCGGATCCGCTCCTTGATCTTGTCGGTCTGCTCGGACGTCAGATCCTGGCGCAGCAGGTAGATCGTCTCGTACTCGCGCTGGGTGTTCTTGCTCGGGTGGACCTTGGGCACCTTGACTACGACTGCCTTGGCCGCCGGTGCTGCGGCGCTCTGCTCTTCCATGCTTCCTCCTGGGATTGCCGCGGGACCGATGCCCGCAGCGAGGAACGTCGTTGGTTGCAACTCCCCTCGATGAGGGGCGGAACTCTCTACCCGGTCGAAGGTCCTTGCGCAAGCTAACCTGCGACGGGCTCCCTCTTGTTGAACTCGTTCATACAGGCCAGCGGCCCGTTGGCCAGCACGCAGCGGCTGGCGTCGGCGGCCCGTCCGATCACGAAGGGCAGCTCCCGGCTCTCGGCCTTGTCGAAGCCGCCGAGGACATAGCCCACCACCTCGCGACCCGCTCCGGGCTTGCCGATGCCCACGCGGATCCGCACGAAGTCGGGGCCGACGTGGGCGATCAGGCTCCGGAGGCCGTTATGCCCGCCATGGCCGCCGCCCACCTTGATCTGGACGCGCCCGAAGTCGAGGTCGAGGTCGTCGTGGATCACCACGACGTCGGTGGGCTCGATCTTGTAGAACCTCGCGGCGGAGCCGACGGCTTCGCCGGAGAGGTTCATATAGGTCTGCGGCTTGAGGAGGAGGGTCTTGGTGCGCTCCACCACCGCCTCGGTGAGCTCGGCCCCGAACTTCTTCTTGTCGATCCGCGCGCCCGCATCCCGGGCGATCTCGTCGAGGACGAGAAAGCCGATGTTGTGTCGGGTCGACTCGTATTCCCTGCCGGGGTTTCCGAGGCCAGCGAGGAGCTTCACGAAGAGGGCGCCTACTTCTTGGCTGCCGCTTCGGCCGCAGGCGTCTCGGCCTCGGCCTCCGGCGCGGAGAGCACGGCGACGGTGAAGTCGGTGAGGTAGCGCAGCTTGATGCCCTCGGGCGCCTTGACGTCCGAGATGTGGAGCACCTCGTTGACCTTCATCGCGGTGACGTCGACGTCGATGCTCTCCGGGATCTCGCGGGGCAGGCAGACCACGTCGACCACCCGGCGGTTCTGGGAGAGCACGCCACCCTCGATCACGCCGGCGGCGCGGCCCTTGAGGACGATGGGGACCGGCACGGTGACGGGCTTGTCCAGGGCGACCTCGTAGAAGTCGGCGTGGAGGAGGTCGCGGCTCACCGGGTCCTGCTGGTAGTCCTTGAGCAACGCGACCCGCTCGTCGCCCTGGTCCAGCTTCAGGGTGAGGATGGTGTTGAAGCGGTGCCCGGTGTGGATCGCCTCGCGGAGGGCCTTGGGATCCACCGCGATGGGGAGCGGCTTCTCGGCGTGGGGGCCGTATACGACCGCGGGGATCATCTTGCTCGCACGGAGGCGGCGGGCCACGCCCTTGCCGGTCTTCTCCCGGAGCTGGGCGGTCAGCGTCGTCTGGTTCATGGCTACGTCCTTGGGTTCGAAGGCGGCCGCTTGTGTGAGCCGCGATAAAAGCTACGCGATCGACGGCGACTCAGATCCTGGCGCCGGCGACAAAGTCGCGCCATCTAGCACGCGCCACCAGGGGGAATCAAGCCGGGAGTTCGGAAAGGCCACGTACGGACGCCGCGTGCCGGGAGGCGAATGAACGCGATGGGCGCAGCGCGCCTCCCCATCTCGTACGGGGCGATCCGCTCGGAGGCTCGCCTAGAGAAAGAGCGAGGAGAGCGAGTCGGAGGAGTGGATCCGTCGGATCGCCTCGCCGAAGAGCTTGGCCACCGAGAGCACCTTGATCTTGGGGCAGGCCGCGGCTTCCGGGCTCAGCGGGATGGTGTCGGTGACGATCACCTCGTCGATGGCCGAGGCGGTGAGGCGCTCGATGGCCGGACCGGAGAAGACCGGGTGCACCGCGTAGGCCGACACGCGGGTGGCGCCCTTCTCCACCAGGGCGGCGGCCGCGCCGGTGAGGGTGCCGGCGGTGTCGATCATGTCGTCCAGGAGCACGGCGTGCTTGCCCTCGACGTCGCCGATGAGGTTCATCACCTCCGCGACGTTCGCCTTGGCGCGGCGCTTGTCGACGATGGCCAGGGTGGCGCCCAGGCGCTTGGAGTAGGCCCGCGCCCGCTCCACGCCGCCGGCGTCGGGGGAGACGACGACCAGATCGCTCTCACCTTCGGAGGCATGGCGCAGGTGCTCGACCAGCACGGGCGCTGCGTAGAGGTGGTCGAAGGGGATGTTGAAGAAGCCCTGGATCTGCCCGGCGTGCATATCCATGGAGAGGACGCGGCCGGCTCCTGCCGAGGTGAGGAGGTCTGCGACCAGCTTGGCGGTGATCGGCGTGCGGGGCGCGACCTTGCGGTCCTGACGCGCGTAGCCGTAGTAGGGGATCACGGCAGTGATCGAGGTGGCCGACGCCCGCTTGAGCGCGTCGATCATCACCAGGAGCTCCATCAAGTGATCGTTGGTCGGCCGGCAGGTCGACTGGACGAGGAAGCAGTCGATACCCCGGGCGTTCTCGCCGATCTCGACGTTGATCTCGCCGTCGGAGAAGCGGCTCACCTCCGCCAGGGAGAGCGGGCGCTGAAGGTATGCGCAGATGTCCTGAGCGAGCTTGGGGTTCGAGTTTCCGGAAAAGACCTTGAAGTCTCGGCTCATCTGCGCGGGCTCCGCGTGGGTGCAGCGAGCGATGCGAAGGGGAGTCTTCGCGACGTCGCCACTTCGAGCGCCTTATAGGCGACACAAGGTGGCGGCGCAACCCGGGGCGCACCGCCCCCAAGGCGTCCCTGCTCCGACGAACGATCCGGGGCGGCTCCCCGGCGGTCCGACGTGGACCCGACCGTCAGTCCGACCCGCCGACCGCTCGGGACAGACCGAGCGAACCGCCGTTCTCGAAGCGGCGCACCTCCCGATCGTATTCGTCGAGGATCGCCTGCTCCATCATCTCGCGGGTGGCGTTGTTCAGCGGGTGGGCGATGTCCTTGAACGAGCCGTCCCTCCGCCGCTTGGCCGGCATGGCGATGAACAGCCCGGCGTTCCCGTGGATCACCTTGACGTCGCGGACCACGAAGCATCGGTCGATGGTGATGGTGACGTAGGCCTTGAGCTTCTCTTCGTTGACCGGAAAGATCCGAACCTCGGTGATCTCCATCCCCGTTGACCCCGATTCTTCACGCCTCTTGCCGGCCGGCCTGCCCCGTGCCGACGCGTGATCGATCGCAAGCTGCAGCGTTGTCTCGAAAGGCGGGCAGGCTAGCGAGCAGCTTCCCGCGGTTCGGGGGCCCGCCGCAACGTCCGGGCGAGGTGGACCCCCTCATCGGGGGCCATCCGAATGGAGCGTGCCCAGGCCTCGACCTCCTCGGGCCGCCTGGCCACGGCGAAGACGCAGGAGCCGCTGCCGGAGAGCATGGCGGCGGGAGCGCCGGCAGCGCGGAGCCGCTCCTTGCACGATTCGATGGGCCGAAAGGTGGCGACGGCGGGCTCGAGGTCGTTGTGCATCGCTCCGATCACCTCGGCGTAGCCGGCGGGAGAGCGGGGCGGAGGCGGCTCGAATCCCTCGGGCTGGAGCGCGCTCGCTCGCAGCGCGGCCAGGGCGTCGTAGGCCTCCCTGGCGGAGACGCCGAAGGACGGCTGCAGGATCAGGAAGTGTAGCTCGTCTTCCAGGAGTGGCGCAGGCTCCAGGCGCTCGCCCCGGCCGCTGGCGATGGCGGCCTCGCCCTGCAGGAAGAAGGGGACGTCGCTGCCCACCCGCAAGGCGGCGGCAGCCAGCCGGGGATCCTGCAGCGGCACGCCGTGGTGCAGGGCGAGGCAGCGCAGGATCGCGGCGGCGTCGGAGGAGCCGCCTCCCAGGCCGCCGGCGACGGGGATCCGTTTCTCCAGCACCACCGCCACGCCGGCCGGGCGATCCAGCTCTTGGCGAAAGGCGTGGGCCGCCTTTGCGCAGAGGTTCTCGTCGCCCTCGAGGTCGGGTCGTCCAGGCACCTGCACCAGCACCTCTTCGCCGCCCACCGTGACGAGGAGGCGATCGGCCAGGGAGATGGGGACCATCCAGGAGGCGATGTCGTGGAAGCCGTCGTCGCGTCTGCCGAGGACATGGAGGCTGAGGTTGATCTTGGCTGGGGCGAGGAGGTCGTAGGTGGTCACGGGGTGCATGATGCACCAAAGCCGGCACCCAGTGGCGACGCCGTCTACAATGGGGCTCAAGGGCGCTGCTCGAGGCGGCGCGCCAACGCCGCGCTGGACCGCCGCGGCCCATATGGTTGAACGCTGCAACGGAGCCGTAGCGCGCAGCGCGCGTGAAAGTACCGCCCCCAGTTTCGTGAGGGTGGTTTTTTCACAGGCTCTGACCTGGAGGAGATGCCTTGCTCGATGCCGACGTGACGGTCCTGCTGGACGAAGAGGCGCTCGCCGCCAAGGTGGCGGAGCTGGGGGCTGCGATCAGCCGCGACTATCGGGGGCGGGAGCTGGTGATGGTGGGGGTGCTCAGGGGCTCCTTCATCTTCTTCGCGGATCTGGTGCGGCAGATCGCTCTCCCGCTCTCCGTGGATTTCCTCGGGGTGTCTTCCTACGACGGTGACACCGAGAGCTCGGGGGTGGTCCGGCTCACCGCGGACCTCAGCCAACCCGTGGCCGGCAAGCACGTGATCCTGGTGGAGGACATCGTCGATACCGGCTGGACGATGGAGTATCTCCTCGACAACCTGAAGACGCGGCATCCAGCCAGCGTGGCGATCTGCACGCTCCTGGAGAAGCCGGCGCGGATCAAGGCGCCGGTGGAGATCACCTACAAGGGCTTCACGATCCCGGACGAGTTCGTGGTGGGCTATGGCCTCGATCACGGTCAGAAGTATCGGAACCTCCCGTTCATCGGCGTCCTCGGCCAGCTGGCCCGCGGGCGGGGCTGATCGCGTCTTCCGCGCCAATGACGGGCTCGGCAGCGCGGTGGTGGAAGAGGACGCTGTCTTGCCTGCCCACTTTTGTCTGCGGGATGTGCCAGGGGGCCGGAGCGGTTTGTGGTGGTATAGCGAAGTCGGTTGATCGGGCGGCAGGCGCCCGCGGCCTGTGAGTCGGAGGCGACGTGACAGACGAGATCGAGGGTGAGAGCAGCGGCGACACGCCGAAGGGGGCGGGCGAGGGGCTGGCGGCCCGCTCCAAGCGATGGGCCCTCTTCGCGGTGATCCTGGCCCTGGCTGCCTCGACCTTCTACCTGCTGGCGGAGCGCAATAGCCGCTTCTACTTCCTGTCCACGGAGGGCGAGCGCCTGGTGGTCTCGCGGGGCGCGTGGTTCCCGGCGTGGAAGTCGGAGTTCCATCCGGAAGACCCGATCCTCGCGGAGGCCTATGCGCCCCTGGCGCTCCCCGCTGGCATCGTGGTGTCGGAGACCCGCTTCAACGAGAGGCAGGATCTGGATCAGGCCCTCTTCGACTACCTTCTGTCCTGGGCGGAGCCGCGGATCCTGGCAGACGAGCCCGAGTCCCTGCAGCTCGGCGGCTCCTATCTGGCTCGCGCAGGGCTCCTCCAGGGGATCTCGAGCGAGCAGGCCGGGCGCCTGCGCTCGCTTCGGGCGGAGGTGGCCTTCGCGGAGGGGCGGATCCAGCTCGGCGCGGTGCTGGCGGAGCTGGCGGCGGTGAATGAGAAGCTGCGGCTGGCCTCGGACGGCCAGACGCTCAAGGGGCGTGAGGCGCTGCAGGTGATGGATCGGGTCTCGCCTGCGATGAAGCTCCTCTCGATGGCGCTGCAGCAGATGCGCGGCGAGGGCGCCTGGGCTCCGGGGAAGGATGGCGAGGCAGAGGCGCCGCAGCCCTGGGAGGTGGAGGCGCGTCGGATCGTGGCGGAGGCCGAGGCGAAGGAGCGTGCCGAGGCTGAATCGCCAGAGGAGGAGGGAGGCGGCGCTGCTGCGGCGCCTCGGCCCGCCGAGGATCCGGCGCCGCAGAACCGGGACGAGCCGAAGCCTCCCGCCACCGAGCGGATCGGCAGCGGAACGAAGCTGCCTGCATCGCGGACCGATGTAGGTGGGGAGGACGGGATCGGGAAGGGCGCTGGAGCGTCCGTCGTGCGAGGCGCCGGCTCGCCGTCGTCGCAGACGGCTGGCGACGCGCAGCCGATCCCAGGGAACGGCTCCAACGACGAGAGCGGCGCGCCGAAGCTCGATCCGCCGGAGGCCGGGGAGACGGCGCTGGCTGGAGAGGGAGAGGCGACGCCTTGAGCCCAACGCAGCGTCCAGCGCAGAGCCGAGGCATGAGCGAGCTGCTCCCGCGCCACGCCTTCCTCGATCCCCTCGTCCATGGGGCCAGGATCCTCGAAGTGGGGGCGGTAGCGAAGGTGAGCGGCGAGAGCGCCGTCGCCCTCCACGACAGGGGGGCGGCCTCGGTGGTCTCCGTCGACGCCGATCCGGAGGCCATCGCCGCCGCAGGGCGCGACTTCGCAGACGCGGGCCTGCGCTTCGTCGCCGGCTCCTTCGAGTCCCTCGCCCCGGCCTCCTTCGACGTGGCGCTGATCCACGACGCCGGCCTCCTCGGCGAGCTGGACTCCATCCGCCGCGTCCTCGCGCCCGGCGGGCACCTGGTCGTCGCCATCGAGGGCGCGGGAGCCAGCTTCGATCCGGCCTCGCGCCCCGGCGATTCCGACGGCGCCTACCGCGAGCTGGTCCGCTCCCTCTCCACCCGATTCCCCTCAGTGGAGGTGGTCACGCAGCGCGCGGTGGTGGGATACTCTCTTTCGCTGAGTCACGGAGTCGATCATCCCCTCCTGATCGTAGGGGACGCCGCCGCGGGAGACGCCGCCAGCCACTTCCTCTTCCTCTGCGGCGATCGTCCCTCCGGCATCGCCAGGCAGACGCTCAGCCTGCTCCCGGCGGCGACCGCCTTCGAACGCGCGACCGCCGAGGTCAGCGAAGGCGAGGCCACCGCCGGGCTCTTCCTCGAGCTCGCCGAGCTCGAGGAAGAGCTGCGGCGCTCCGGGGAGGAGGCGTCCGGGCTGCGAGATGTGCTGCAGGCGTCGAGCATCGAGTCGACCCAGCTACGCGCCGGGCTCGAGTCGGCGAGAGAGGAGGCCGCCAGGCTCCAGGGAGAGTTGGAGATCGTGGACCAGGACGCCATCGGGCTCGCTGGGAAGCTCATCGAGGCCAAGGAGACGATCGAGACCCTCGGAGCGGAGCTGGAGGCGAGTCGGGTGGAAGCCAGGCGGGCCCACGCCCTGGCCAAGGGCCTTCGCGTCGAGCTGCAGGCGGCGGGGGCGGACGGGGCTGAGGCGGGAGAGGACGAGATGGGTCGCAGGCTCCGCGATGCCGAGGAGCGGGTGGAGGACGCGAGGCGCCATGCACGGGAGGCGGAGGAGCGGATGCGGGCGGCGGAGCGGCGGGCGGAGGCGGCAGAGAGCGCCAGGGCCGAGGCCTCGATGGCCGCCCGTCGTCATCGCCACGAGGCCGAGGCTGCGCAGCGCTCCGCCGCAGGCTTCGCGGCGAGCCTGAGCGAGTCGGGAGCCTCAAAGCCCGAGAGGAATGCCGGCTGAGCGAGCCCGAGTCGCGCCAGGCTCCAAGCCGTCACACGAAGCAGGTCACGCTCGACTATGCGCCGCCACCGACTCTCCATCGCTGCCCTCTTTGCCCTCGCAGCGCTGATGGCGATCGTCTGGGTCGCGCGGCAGCCTCGCGGGGAGCCGAGCCCCGCGCCGTCCACCGGGGGAGAGCGGGTCGCTGAGGCGATGAAGCCCAGGTCCGATCGCGCCGTGGCGCCGCGCCCCGGAGTTTCCACCGGATTTCTGCGGGGGCAGGTGCTGGACGCTGACGGCCTGCCAGCGCAGGGGAGCGAGGTGCGGGTGCTTGCGGGAGAGCAGCGCCTGGCCTCTGCCTTCAGCGGCGCCGACGGCGGCTTCACCTTGGGGCCCCTGGAGCCCGGCGAATACTCTCTCGTGGCGAGCGCGGGGCGCGGCGCCTCGGCACGGGGGCGGAGCGCGCTGGCCTCCGAGCGGCTTGGGCCCATCCCCCTGGCGCCCGGGGAGGATCTGGGCGGGCTGATCCTCCACCTCTTGCCGGGGGGATCCCTGGCGGGCGTGGTCCGGGACGCGGCGACGGACGAGGCGATCGAGGGGGCGGCGTTGGAGCTCTCGGGCCTGGGCGCGAAGAGCGATAGGGTGGGGGCCTTCCGCATCGACGGCCTCACGCCGGGGGCGCTCCGGCTACGGGTCTCGGCGCCGGGCTACGAGGTTCGCGAGCTGCCCCTCACCTTGGGTGCCGAGCTCGTCACGGGCCTGGAGATCCGCCTCTCCCGCGGGACGCAGATCCGGGGTCGGGTGGTCGACGGCGCCGGGCGTCCGTTGGCGGCGGCGTTGGTCGTCGTGCCCTACCGACTCCAGGCTGGCGTCCGGCGCCCTGCCGGGGCGAGCGGGGCCGACGGCAGCTTCGCGATCACCGGTCCGGCAGGGATGTTCTGGGTGGAAGCCCAGAGCGCTCAGGGTGATGCAGGCCGCAGCGAGCTGCTGGACGTGGCGGCAGGCGGTGAGAGGGACGGCGTGGAGATCCGCCTCGAGGAGGCTGCCGCCTTTCAGGGCAACGTCATCGACGCCGCCGGGGAGCTCGTGGTGGGAGCGTCGGTCCAGGTCACGGCAGGGGATCGCCTCCTCGGCAGCGGCACGACCGGCGCCGATGGGCGCTTCGCGATCCCGCGGATCCCCTCCGGCCGGGTGCAGGTGGTGGCGCTCCAGGGAGAGGCGCGAGGGAGGGTGGGGCCGCTGGAGGTGCGGGAGGGGGAGGCGGTGGAGCTGACCATCCAACTCGGCGGCGAGACGCTGCGCGGCCACGCGCTGGAGGCGGGCGGTCGAGGGATCGAGGGAGCGTCCGTGGCGATCTGGCCCGAGGGTGGTCCCCGCTCCCTGGCCACCGTCGTCGTGACGGGGGCCGGCGGCGCCTTCGAGGCGAGCGGCCTCCCGGGGGGGCCCCTGCGGATCGAGGCCCACTTCGACTCGCTCCTGGGGGAGCGCCGGGGGGTCTTCGCCAGGGAGGGGGAGGTCCAGCTCGTCCTCTCGGGCGGCGCTCTCGTGGGGCTGGTGCTCCTCGAGGGCAGACCCGCGGCGGACTTCGTGATCTCTGCCTCGCCGCTGGAGGCGGGGCAGGGAGGCGGACGCAGCCAGGGCTTTCTGGCATCCGATGGGCGCTTCCGGCTCCCGCTGGCCCCCGGGGACTACGAGGTCCGGGCCAGCGCCGCCGGCGCCCCGGTCACAGCCGCGAGGGCCAAGGTACCGGAGCGGGGGGAGTCGACGGAGCTGGTCCTCGAGCTGCTCCCGGGGGGCGTGATCGAGGGGCGGATCCTGGACGCCGAGACCGAGGCGCCACTCGAGGGCGCCAGGGTCTCGCTGCGCCGCTCCGGGACCTTCGCCTTCGCCCAGGCGGAGGACGCGCCGGGAGCTCCACAGGGTCTGAGCGCCGCCGATGGTTCGTTCCGATTGATCGGGGCGCCCTCCGGCCGGATGCCGCTCTTTGCCTTCAAGCCCGGCTATCGACCCATCCGACCCGTCGCCGTCGAGGTGCGACCGGATCAGCCGGCCTGGGTCGAGGTGCGCCTCTCCCCTGACGGCAGAGACGCCGCAGCCGAGGAGGCCTACGGCGGCATCGGCCTCACCCTGGGCTCCTCCAGCGACGGCGCGGTGATCGCCGCCGAGGTGATCGGAGCCGGCCCCGCCTTCGCCGCCGGCATCCGCCGCGGCGACAGGATCCTGGAGGTCGACGGCCTCGCCCTCGAGGGCGAGCGCCTGCTCTCGTTGGCCGTGCAGCGGATCCGTGGTCCCGTGGGGACGCCGGTGACCATCGGCCTGCGCCGGGGAGACACCGACTTCCGTGTCGTCGTCGTCCGCGCCGAGCTCCGCTACTGATGGTTCCGGGGTGTGTTCACATGGTGGGCCGCAGCCGATAGAGGGTCGAGAGCGCCCTTGGCCAGGCGGGGGCCGATGGAGCCGCGCCCACTTGGACAGCGCGATCGTTTCACAGCCTGGCCGGCCCACGCGGCGGTTGACGGGCGGGGGGCAGGAGCCGAGACTCGGCACGTGAGACGATACGTGGAGTTTCCGCAGAGCCGCGGCCTGCGCGATCCGGAGACGGGGGCCTTCGATCTCCCTTTTTTCATGGAGTACGCCGAGAGGGAGCTGGTGCGAGCCCAGCGCTATGGCCGGCCCGTCGGCCTGGTGCGCATGGAGGTGGGTGGCACCAACGAGATGGCGGGGATCCATGGGAGGGAGGCGATCGGCAACCTGCTGCGGGCGAGCCGCGCCGCCGTCGGCAGGGTGGCGCGGGACGTCGACCTGATCGCGCGGACCGGGGCGAATGAGTTCTCCGTGCTGCTCCCCGAGACCGATCGCTTCGGCGCGATGACCTTTCAGCGCCGGATCCTGGCGGTGGCGGCGGCCGATCCGACCCTGGCCGCCCTCACCCGAAGCCTGCCCTTCTCTCTGGAGGTGGGCGCCGCCACCCACCCCCGGGATGGGAGAGAGCTGGAGGGGCTCCTCGCCAAGGCGCGGGAGCGGGCACGACAGGGGCGGCGCTCCATCGCCCGCAGCTTGGGGAGCCTCGGCTTCTGGGATAGCGTCTCGGCGCTGCTGGAGGACGAGGCGCTGGCGCCAGACGATGGCGAGTCAGCCCTCCCCGCCAGCCGGCGGCTGCGGCTCACCCCCCTTGGTCTCCAGGCCATCCGTGCCGAGGTGATGCGCGAGGTCGCGAGGGAAGCGGGTGGCAGGGGGCTCCTCTTCGCAAGCGCCGGCTCCGGCGTCATCGACGCCTCGCTCCCCATGCTGGAGGCCCTCAGCCCCGGCGGCACCTCCTGGAGCATCTACCTCCTGGGCAAGCGCGGGCCCTCCACCCTGGTGCATCCGGTGGTGAGTCCGGTCTATGTCGACGCCCAGGATCCGATCGGCCGGCACGATCTGCTGCTCCTCCTCTCGGAGGAGAGCGCCTACGCGCTGCTGCGTCGGGAGGACGGCAGCGCCTTCCATACGAGCGACGGCCCCCTGGTCGACCACCTCCTGACCCGCCTCCAACAAGCCTATGACCTCCACACCGATTAGATCCGTGGGCAAGACCATCCTCATCGCCGATCCGGATCACGTGTCGGTGCGCTGGCTCGGGCCACGGCTGCGGGATCGCGGCTTTCAGGTCCACGCAGCCAGCGACGGCTCCCAGGCGCTGCAGACCACCTTGTTGCGTCACCCCGACCTGATCCTCTTCGATCGCAGCTGCAG
Source organism: Vulgatibacter incomptus (assembly GCA_040391605.1). Lineage (GTDB taxonomy): Bacteria > Myxococcota > Myxococcia > Myxococcales > Vulgatibacteraceae > Vulgatibacter > Vulgatibacter incomptus_A. Next base: position 16,984 of record JBEBXK010000004.1, on the reverse strand, counting down.
CCTGATCGAGGCGGAGGCCTTCCTGCGGATCCTGCGGAGCAACCCCAGGACCGAGGCGATCCCCGTGGTGATCACGGGCGAGAAGGAGGTGGGCCCGCCCGCTGCGGCCCAGGCCTCCTTGCGCAAGCCCTATGTCGAGGACGAGCTCTACGCCAAGATCGAGCAGGTGATTCGGCGCAGCCGGCCGAGCCTTCCGTTGCAGGAGAGCGAGCTGCGCGGGCAGCTCACCCAGCTCCCGATGCCGGATCTTCTCCAGGTGCTCTCGATGAACCGTCGCACAGGGCGGCTGCTGATCCGGAGCGGCGGGCTGGTGGGCGAGATCGACGTGGTCGAGGGCCAGGTCCACGACGCCCGATGGGCCGGCGTCGTGGGCGAGAAGGCGCTCTTTCGGATCCTCGCGCAGAAGAAGGGGAGCTTCGAACTGGTCGTGTCGACGGGAGAGGTGCCCAATCGCCTGGGCAGGAGCCTGGATCGCCTGCTCCTCGACGGCTCCTACCAGGCCGACGAACTCTCCAGGTTGATGGAGCGGCTCCCCGCCCCCATGGCACGGGTGGAGCTGCTGACCGAGCCGCCGGAGCCGGCGGGGCTCTCGGCCCCCGTGGCACAGGTGGTGGATTTCCTTCGTACAGGCCCTGGCACGGTGGCGGGGATCATCGAACGGGTGGTGGCCCCGGATCTGGACGCGGCCCAGGCGTTGGAGGAGGTCCTGCAGCAGGGCTGGGCCCGGGTCGCAGGCAGCGTCACCTTTCCGGTCGATCGCCCGCTCCTCGACCCTTCCGACCTCCACCTGCTGCGGCAGCGGCTCCTCCGCGCCAGGCGATCGGCTGTCGGTCCCGCCGTCGGCAAGATCCTGTTGGCGCCGGGGAGCGCCGCCGAGATCCACGATCTCGCCCCGCGGCTGGCCTCGCTCCCGGGCCATCGCCGCGCCGACGCGACGAGGGAGATCGGGACCTTCGCCCACCTGGAGTTGGGCGAGGAGGTGGTCCTCGATCTGATCAGCTTCCCCAGCGACGACTCGTTCCGGCCGCTCTGGCCTCTCCTCGCCGCAGGCGCCTTGGGCGCGCTGATCCTGGACGAAGGCCCGGCCGGCGCGGGCCTCGAGGCGTGGCTGGAGAGGGTGGCGCAGCTCCCCGTGGTCCGGGCGGCGGCGGATCCGGTGGATCAGCTCCGGAGCCTCCTCGTCAGCCCTATGGAGCGCTCGCCAGGCCAGGTCTGACCTCCGGAAATCTACTGCGCACCCCGTCTGCTTCGTTGGACCTGCGCTCCGGTACTCACGCACTGATGTGCGCTGCGTTCCAGTGCTCGGTCCGCCTCGCATTCGGGGCGCTCGCTACGATTTCTGGAGGCCAGGTCTGACCTCCGGAAATCTACTGCGCACCCCGCCTGCTTCGTTGGACCTGCGCTCTGGTACTCACGCACTGATGTGCGCTGCGTTCCAGTGCTCGGTCCGCCTCGCATTCGGGGCGCTCGCTACGATTTCTGGAGGCCAGGTCTGACCTCCTGGCCCTCGGACCTGCTGCTATTCGACGCCGTCCAGGAGCGCGCGCAAAGGGCCGGCGCCCTTGACTCCGGCCTTGCGGTAGATCTGCTGGCGTCGCTCCCGGATGGTCTCCGTCGAGATCCCGTCCAGCTCGGCGGCCTCCTTCGACGTGCGCCCGCGGAGGAGGTGCCCCAGCTCGTGGCGCTCCTTGGGCGTGAGCCGCAGCCGCCGCACCAGGCTGTCGATCCTCGTCGTGCGCAGCCTGGCCTCGGGGTTCGCCACCTGCACCAGGAGCTGATCCGACGGGAGATCGGTCAAGACGAAGCCGCGCAGGGGGAGCTCGCCTCGAGCCGCGGCCTCCAGACGGGAGGACGCGAGGAGCACCCTGGGGTTGGCGAAGGAGAAGCCGAGCTGCACGCCATCGTCCAGACCGAGGGAGCGCCAGAGGGGAAGGTTGGCCCAGGTGATCTGCCGCCGCTCCAGCAGGCCCAGGGGCAGGCCGGTGTGATCGCCGATGGACTCGATCATGGCGAGCATCGGATGAAGCGGCTGGCTCGGACGCTCCAACGCCTCGGCGATCGCGGCGCGGACGGAGGCCGACGGCATGGTCGCGGTCACGGAGACGGTCAGGATCCGCCATCGGCTCTGATCGCCGTGGAGGGAGACGACGGTGGCCTGCCCCGCCTCCGTCCTCCCGGTGAGGAAGACGCTGCGGGCCCGCCCGCTTGGGGCCGGAGCCTCCGCCGCCAGCTCCGCGTGGCGCACGGCTTCGATCCAGGGCTCCTGGCGGAAGCCGTGTCCGGCCACCGACTCCGGCCCGATGAAGGGCGCGTCCAGGTCTACGAGGAGGCCGGCCTGGCAGCCCGAGTCCAGGAGGAAGCGGTCGAGGGCGTTGCGCAGCCAGCTCCGTGGGCTTGCCCTATCGGCGCGCATCCTCATCGCTCGCTCGATCAAGGCGCGCCGCCGCCTTCGTGCGAGGCGGGAGAGAGCGCGCTCCGCACCGCGGGCATCCGGCGCAGGAGCTCCCAGGCCGGCGGCTCCAGGATCGCGGTCCGCGTCCCGGCGACGATCGGGATCTCCAGGCGGACCTTGCCACCGGTCTCGTCGTCCACGGCATAGCGCGGAGCCTCGGAAGAGGCCGCGATGTCTCTGGCGATGGAGCGGAGCTGGCGCGCGAGTCGGAGGGCCTGCTGGCCCTCGGGGCTGGTGAAGGTGTGGAAGTGCCGATTGCGCGAGAGACCGGGCCCCTCGGACGTCAGGCGCTCCACCAGGCGATAGACGAAGGCATGCATGCTACGAGCGAGTCTACCACGCGAGGGCCTCATCCCGCGCTACCGTGGGAGGGGGAGCTCGGCCGCCTGCCTGCGTAGCTTCTGCTCCGCCCGGGGGCCCCCCCGACCCACCAGCATCAGGTGGAGGTTGGCCCGGGAGAAGATCCGGGCGCAGACCCGCTTCACGTCCTCCAGCGTCACCGCCTCCACCTTGGCGATCCGATCGGCGAAGGTCTCGGCGGGCCGCCACAGCTCCGAGCCGCCGAACCAGCCGGCCAGATCGGAGGCGCTGTCCAGGGCGAACTCGAGGCCGATGCGGTAGCGGCGCTTGGCGCGCTCGAGCTCGTCCGCCGTGGGGCCCCCGTCCACGAAGTCGCCCAGCACCTCGCCGATGGTGGCGAGGACGGTGGGGACGCTCGGATGGGCACAGGCCACCTCCACCTCGAAGATGGAGAGATCCGAGAAGGTGTCGATGCCGGCGTGGAGTGCGTAGGCGAGGCCGCGCTTCTCCACCACCTGGAACGGGAGGCGGGAGGAGAGGCCGTCGTCGAGGACCCGCCGGGCCAGCAGCAGCGCGGGAAAGTCGTCGTGATGCTCGGGGGGCGCGGGGAAGTTGAGGCGGAACTCGGTCTGCTGAGAGTCCTCATGATCGACCAGGTGGATGGTGGGTCCGGGCGGGAGTGGCCGGGGGCTCACCTCCAGCGGTGGCGGCGGGCCGCCGGGGAGTCCGCCGAAGCGACGCGCCGCCAGCTCCATCACCGCGGCGTGATCCACGGGGCCCGCACAGGCCAGCACCATGTTGGCGCCGACGTACATCCGGCGGTGGTGGGCCTGCAGATCCTCGAGGCGGATCCGCTTCACCGTCTTCGGCGTCCCCGCGATCTTATGAGCCAGCCCGTTGCCCGGGAAGAGCAGCGCCTTGGAGAGATTGTCCAGGTCCACGTCGCGGCCGGTCTCGTCCACCTCGTCGAGCATCTCCTCGAGGATGATCTTGCGCTCGGTCTCGATCTCCACCAGTCGGGGCGAGGTGAGCATGTCGCCGATCACCTCGAAGCCCACCTCGAGCTGCCTGGGGTGGAGGGGGGTGTAGTAGTAGCCGTGGTCACGCGTGGTGACGCCGTTCAGGTTGCCGCCCGCCTCCTCCACCCGGGCGTTCATCTCCACGGTGTCGCGGAAGCGCTCCGATCCCCGGAAGAACATATGCTCGAGGAAGTGCGAGACGCCCATGATCGCGGGCTCCTCGTGGCGGCTCCCGGAGCGGACGTAGACCGCGAGGATCGCGGAGTGGAGGTGGGGGGTCTCGACGGTGACGACCCGCAGGCCGTTGGCGAGAGTGTCCTTGGAGTGAACCAGAGGCGGGAGATGCAAGTCGAGGCTCCGTGAGGGGGCGTGGGGCGGCGAGCCGCGGGGATCGCGCGAGCGGGAGGCAGCCTGGCTCAAGCGCTGGCCCCGGGCAGCCGCACGGTGAAGGTCGTGCCCTGGGAGGGCGTGCTCTCGCAGCGCATCGCGCCCCGATGCTGGGCGATGATCTGCTGGGTCAGCGAGAGGCCGAGCCCGGTCCCGCCTCGCTTGGTGGTGAAGAAAGGATCGAAGATATGCTCCATTGCCTGGGCCTCCATGCCCACCCCGGTGTCGCGGATGGTGAGCTCGACCCCGCCCTCCGTCGCCCCGCGCCCGGATAGGGACAGGGTGCCGCCATGCGGCATCGCCTCCCGCGAGTTGCGCACCAGGTTGAGCAGGGCCTGGCGGAGCTGGTTCTCGTCCACCTCGGCGGGGAGGCGCTCGGGGAACTCCAGCTCCACACGGATCCCCGCGGCCTCGAGCTCCGGGGTGACGAAGGCCACCAGATCCCGGACCAGGGAGGCCACGTCCTCCTGCGCCAGCGCGGGCTTCGGCAGCCCGGCGTAGCGCAGGTATTCTTCGGTGATCTCGGCGAGGCGATCGACCTCACGGGAGATCGCCGAGCAGAGTCGCAGGGCCTCGGCGGTCCCGGCGCCTACGTCTGGAGGGATCGCCGCCACGAGCGCGACGCCTCCAACTCGCGCGCCGCCCGAGACGGCTCTCTCGCATGCGTCCGACTCCGCCTCGACCAGAGGCTGTGGATGCATCGCCGCCGCGTGTGGCGCGAGCGATTCATTCCATCGCGCCGGGCGCGAAGGCCTCCGATCGCGTTCGCTCGCCTCCATCTCGACACCCAGGTTCTCCAACTCCTCGGCGAGGAGCTCCGCGTTCAGGCCGATGGACGAGAGGGGGTTGCGGATCTCATGGGTGATCTGCGCGGCCATCCGGCCGACGGTGGCGAGCTTCTCGGCCCGGAGCAGCGCCTCCTGCTTCTCCTGGAGCTCCACCTCCCGGGCCTCCAAGGAGGCGGCCATCTGGTTGAACTCCCGGGCGAGGACGCCGAGCTCGTTGGCGCCGCGGGTCGGCACCGCCGCCGAATAGTCGCCCCTGCCGATGCGGACCGCGGCCTCGGTGAGGGTGCGGATCGGCGCCAGCAGCCGCTGGGAGAGGAGGGTGGCCAGGATCCCCAGGGCGATCGCGCCGAGGGAGAAGCCGATGATCGCCCACGACGAGCGCCGCTCGGTGGCTTGGGCCTCCCGCACCCGCTCCTGGATCCGCCCCTCCAACGCGTGGCTGAGGAGGCGCAGGGATCGATCGATGCGGCGCTCGGTGCGCTTGAGCTCCTTGCCGCGCTCGTCGGAGGCAGGCGCCGCGGCCTCGGTCGTATCCGCGTCCATCGCCTCCAACGCGGCGAAGAGGGTGTCCGCCTGGGCGTCGTAGAGATCGTACTCCCGGGTGAGCTCTTCGAGGCGCCCTTCGATCTCGTCGAGGAAGGGCCGCTCGGCGGGGCCGCTGAGGCGGCGGGTCTCGGTGACCAGCAGCGCGCCCTGGGTGAGCTTCTCCCGCAGGATCCGCGGGTAGTAGAGGCGGGCGAGCTTGATCAGGATCCGCTGGGCCCTGGGATCCTTCTCCTCCAGGAGGCGATCGGTGTCCCGCTGCTTGTTCTTATGGAAGGTCTCGAGTTGGGCGGCGACCTTGGTCAGGGGGAGATAACCCTCCGACACGAGGCGGATGTCGGCGCCCACCGCGTGCATGCGCCAGACCGCGAACGAGCTCACCGCGCCGAAGACCGTGACCACGGCGGCGAAGACGAGGAAGATGCGGGTGGCGATGGACAGGCGCACGGGGGCTCTGGGCTGTGAAGGCGTGGTGCTCTACCGTGGGTTGTCTAGCACCCGCCGTGGCGGTTCGGCAAAGATGCGAAGAGGCTCGGCCGCCTGGCTGCCGCCTGCGATCGGTGTTTGACTTGCGAAAGTAGGGGGCCATAGACTCCCCTTCCCAAATCCTTGAAAGGACCGGGCATTCGCACCGGCACTGGAGAGTAACACGTGATTTCGAGCCGCATCTTCGCGAAGGTTTCCGCGCCCCTCGGCCTGCTGGTGGCGGTCCTGGTCGCACCCTCGATCGGGCAGGCGCAGCAGACCAAGGTCGTGGTGGTTCCGTATGCGCCGCTCTACGACAGCATCCCACGGGCCACCGGCGATCGCATCGCCTCGACCCTGGAGGAGGGGATCCGCTCCAACAGTGCCATTCAGGTGGTGGCGCCGCCCCAGTCCGCCGAGCAGGGCGCGGCAGGCGCGATCCTGGCCACGCCGGAGCAGGTCCAGGCCATCGCCGCCGCCCACGCGGAGCTGGAGAAGGGCAAGGGCCATCTGGAGCGGCGCCGGATGAAGCCGGCGCTGGACGCCTTCACCCGGGCCATCGCCGGCATGGAGGCGACGGCCATCGCCCTCGATGAGATCGATCCCCTGGTGGAGGCCTATCTGAAGCAGGCCGTGGCGCAGTTCCGCATGGGTCGTGAGTCGCTGGCCGCCGAGGGGCCGCTGCCCCAGGCGATCCGCCTCCAGCCGTCGCTGCGCCTCCAGGCGAGCGAGGACTACGATCAGGTCTTCGTGGACCTCTTCGAAAAGGTCCGGACGAAGATGGCCGACGACGGCGTGGGCTCGCTGCGGGTGGACACCACGCCCCCGGGCGCCGGCGTCTGGGTCGACGGCCGCGACGCGATGACCAGCCCCGTCCTCGTCACCGGCCTGGTGCCGGGCACCCACTACGTGAAGATCAAGCTGCCCAGCACCGACCCCTATGTACAGAAGGTGGTGATCGAGAAGGATCAGACCTTCCGGATCTCACCGGACGAGGGAGAGAGCCGCCAGGGCATGACGGCGGCGCTGGTCACCGCGCTCTCGAAGAATGAGATCGACGCCGACGCCCACGCCCAGGTGAAGGCGCTGGCGAGGCAGACCGGCGCCGACGTGGTGGTGATCGGCGGCGCCTACGCCAAGGGATCCTTCCTCGGCCTGGTCTCCTTCGCCTATCACGTGGCGAAGGACTCGTTCTCGGAGCTGCAGACCATCACCCTCGATCGCGACATGCTCGGCGCCACCATCGAGATCAACAAGGTCGCCAGCGAGCTCGGCTCGAAGCTGCAGACCCCGGGCGAGGCGACGTCGCTGCCGCGGCCCCTCGCCGCAGACGCGAAGGCCGGCGCGGCGCAGATCCACGAGGTGGACTTCTTCGTGAGCCTCTCGGCGACGCCCCCCAAGGCCGATGAGGGTCGCAGGGGTGGAGCCGTGGTGCCGGCGGGCGACGGCAACCGCCGTCCGGTGGTGAAGCCCGGCTCCCGCGTCCCGGTGGGTGGCGGCAAGGCCCCTGAGGCCAGCGTCGTCGAGCACGTCCCCGAGGCGCCGGTGGTGGCCGTGGTGGAAGAGCCCGCGCCGATGGTCGAGGACTTCCTCCTCCCCAGCCGCGGCGAGGACTTCGGCGCTCCGGCCAAGGTGGAAGAGCCTGCGGCGACGACCTACAAGTACACGGGTGGTGTTAGCATCGCGGACGAGATGAGCTTCGACGAGCCGAAGAGCGAGGTCCGCAAGAGCGAGGGTGGCCTCCTCAGCAAGTGGTGGTTCTGGACCGCCGCCGGCGTAGTCGCCGGGGGGACGGTGGGGATCATCGCCGCGACCTCCGGTGATAGCGGCGCCGGCCCCACGGGCCAGGTCAGCTGGTAGCGCCAAGGCGCATGAGGGATACCCCCAAGTCCAGTCAGGGATTCGAATTCATGTCTATCTCCCGTTCCATCGGCGGCGCGGTCTTCGCGCTGCCCCTCTTTCTCTTCGCCTGCGGTGGGGACGCCTCCTCCTTCGGGCTTCGCCTCATCCATAACGACTGCGACGAGCCCGTCGGCGACACCATGCCGGGGAGCGGCACGCTACAGCTCACCGTGACCGGCCCCGGGATGTCGCCGCTCCGGGTCGACACCCAGGTGGGATCGGGTCGCCTCGAGGTGCCGGAGGTCCCGGTCGGAAAGGACCGCGTGGTCACCGTGGAGGTCTTCGAGGCGGGGAGCAGCGGCACCTTGCGCTCGTGGGGGCGCTCGGGGCCGTTCGAGGTGACGGAGTCCGGCACCCCCTCCATCACCCTGGTGATGAATCGCGCCAACGGCTTCACCCGCACCATGGACGAGCAGGGAGCGTGCTCCGATCTCTCGGTGGCGCGGGCCGGCCATACCGCCACCCTCCTCGCTGACGGCAGGGTGCTGATCGCTGGCGGCTTCTCGAGCCTGGCCACCGGGGCCGAGTCGGGCTTCATCGACTCCGCCGAGATCTTCGATCCGGCGACCGGGGCCTTCACGAAGGTCGACGCCATGTGTGATGGGACGGGCTGCCATCCCCGGGCCTTCGCCCAGGCGGTAGCGCTGCGGGACGGAGGCGCGCTGGTGGTTGGCGGCGTCGCCGAGGCGCCTGGCCAGCTCCCCGAGGCCGTGAACACCGCGCTCGTCTATGAGCCCGGCGGCGGCTGGACCTTCACTTCGCCCATGGCACACGCGCGCCGGGGCCATAGCGCCACGATGATCGGCGCGAACGGCAAGGTGATGGTGATCGGCGGCGTGGACGCGGAGGGGAAGGTCGTGGCGCCGGTCGAGGTCTTCGATCCTACCGTGAAGAGCTTCAGCCAGCAGGATCTGCGGGTCTCGAGGGCCTTCCACGGGGCGGTCAACTTCGGTACCCACTCCCAGGCGGTGGGGATCCTCGGCGGCATCGACGCTGCCGGTGAATTGAAGGCCTCGGTGGAGGCGGTGAACTTCGTCCAAGCGACGGGCCGCTACGAACTCTCGAAGCTCGCCGACCTCCCCACCGCCGTGGCCGGCGCGGGGATCGCCCTCTTCAACGAGAGCGTCGCGGTGGTGGGCGGCGCCCGGACGTGGACCGTCGATGGAGGGGCTGAGGCCGGCTTCGGCTCGGCGAGCAGCGCGTCCAAGCAGGCGCAATGGTTCGATCGCCCCGAGGCGAACAAGGGCAACCTGCCGACGGCGGTCGAAGTCGTGCAGCCCCGCATCAACCCCTGTGTGGTCTCGCCCGACGGTGAGACCGCGCTGATCGTGGGAGGCTTCACCGACACCGGCGGATCACATACCAAGGGCGAGATCCTGCGCTGGATGACCGAGAAGGGCGCCGACGACAAGTCGAAGCGCGTGCTGCGATCGAGCCTCACCGAACGGTCGGGGGCGATGCGCGGGGATGAGGGGCGCGCCTATGCGAGCTGCACCGACCTCGGCGACGGGCGGGTCCTCGTGGTGGGTGGCATCGGCAGGAACAAGCAGGCCCTCAAGACGGCCGAGATCTACGTGGTGCAGCCCAGCCCGCCGAGTCAGTAGGCCCCGCCGCGGCGGCCCACCGCGTTGGGCGGGGGCTGGCCCGGTCGGAGCCAGGCGCAGGTCTGCCCGAACCAAGGAAGAGATGGAAGCGACACTACTCATCATCGCGGCGGCCCTCGGGATCGTCGCGCTCATCGGTTGGCTCTCTCGCAACAAGTTGGCGGATCAGCTCGACGCCGCGCGGCAGGACGTCGCCCGGATCCGGGAGGATCTGGCGGCGGCCCGCAAGACCGCGGAGCGCAGCAGTGAAGAGAAGAAGGGACGCTCGGGGGAGCTGGCCTCCTCCCGGGAGAAGCTGCGCGACGCCAAGAAGCGGCTCCACGACGCCTCCGAGGAGATGAAGCGCTCCCGGGAGCTGGCCTCGGCGCGGGCGGAGGAGCTGCGTCAGGTCGAGCAGCAGCTCGCCATGGTCCGCGAGGAGAACTCGCAGCTCTCGGAGGATCTGCGTCGTCGCGAGAGCGAGGGCGATCGCCCCCGTCGGCCGCAGGCTCCCGTCGCTGCGGCGCCGGCGCCGGCGCCCGTCCCCGTCGAGCTGAGCGAAGCGCAGATCGACGCGCGCCTCGCGTCCATGGGGCGTGAGGTCGAGGCGGCCCAGGCCCGGGTCCGGGAGGCCGAAGACCGGATGAGGGAGGCCGAGAGGCGCGCCCACGAAGCGAGGCGCCTGTCGGAGCAGAGCCAGGACGAGATGAAGCGGGCCCGGGGAAAGGCCGAGGCCAACAACCGGGTCTACCTGGTCACCAAGGGCGAGGCCGAGATCTGGAAGGCCAAGTTCGGCAGCCTCGAGCAGCGGTGGAACGAGCTCTGGCGCGAGCTCGAGGGGATCGGCTGGAAGCCCCGCACCGCCCGCGATCTCGGCCCCAAGGCCGACGCCGCCACAGGCGAGGGCCGCCGTCGCGGACCCAGGCGCGATCGCGCCGCCGCCGGCCGTGGCCGTGGCCCCCGAGCCGATCGCCCGGCCGATCCCGTTGGGACCCACGTCGACGCCGAGGCCTCCGGGCCAGCGGCAGCTTCCGGCGGGGAGCCGGCAGCGAGCGCCGGGACCGAGGCCTACCCAGGCGCTGCCGCGCCAGCCGAGACCCCCGAGACCGTCGCCGGCACGAGCGACGTGGTCGCCGAAGCGCCACGCGAGCTCCATCCGGCGGGCGCCGCTGAGGAGCACGAGGCAGCGGCGCCCAACGAGCCGGAGCCGCTCCGACTCGCGGTGGGCGCCGAGACTCCGCCATCGCCCCAGAGCGAGCCCGATCCCTCGCCCTGAGGGGCTCAGCTCCGACGCGATCCTTGCGGAGAGAATCTCAACGCCCGGCGGCGCCACCTATAAGGGGCGTCGTCTCGCGGCTGCTTTGGGGGGCCGGGATGGGCAGCCTTGCACCGTGGGATTGCGCCATCGCATCAGAGGAATCTCGGCCAGGAGCTGGAGGGGGATAGGGACGCTCGTCGGCCTCTTGAGCATCGGCCTCGCGATCGTCCTGATCCTCGACGGCTCGCGGTCGATCACGCCGGGCAGGATCCAGGAGGACGTCCTCTCCCTTGGGGCATTCGGCCTGCTGGGCTACCTCGCCGCGTCGGCGGCGCGACCGCTCTTCGTGGTGCTCTCGGGTTCGCTCTTCGCCATTGCCGCCGGCCTGGTCTGGGGGCTCTGGGGCGGGTTGATCATCGCGCTCCTGGGGACTCTCTCGTCGGCTGCCCTGGTCTTCGCCCTCTCCCGCCACCTGGGGACCGGGGCGGTGCGCGAACTGGCCGGCGGCAGATACGTCGGCTTCGAGAGGATGGCGCGGACGCGAGGCTTCGCTTTCGTCTTCGTCGCCACCCTGGGCTTCGTGGTCCCGGCCGATCTGGTGGTGGCGGTGGCGGCAGTCAGCGGGATGAAGGCGCGGAAGGTGCTGCTGGCGGCGTCCCTCGGCACCCTGCCGGGGACCTTCCTGATGGCCGCGATCGGCGCCTCGGTGGTGCGGCCGTCTCCGCTGCTCTGGTGGCTCGGTGGCGGGGCGGTGCTCCTGCTCACCGTGGTGGCGGCCCTCCTCGCCAAGGCGTGGTTTCCCAAGTCCCTGCAGCGGGTCGAAGCCTGACGACGCGGTGGACGTGGGAACTCCACCCCTCGCGGCGCCCCCTGGCGTAGATTGCCCTGATGGAAGTCGATCCTCGCAAGCGAGTCGCCATCTTCCTCCACGGCGGCGACTACGACCGGCTCCACCAGGGATGCTCGATCGCCGCCTCGGCGACGGCAGGTGGCAGAGACGTTCAGCTCTTTCTCTTCTGGTGGGCCCTCGACCGCTTCCTCGAGGGGGGCTTCGCAGAGCCCGACTTCAGCCATCTGGGCCCAAGGCCCGAGGCCGCTGCGGCGGAGGACGCCTTCGAGAAGGGAGCTCCCACGGCGGCCGCCCTGCTGCAGGTGGCTCGCGACTCGGGGAGGTGCATGGTCTACGCCTGCTCCGCCTCGGCCAATCTCCTGGGCCGGCGCCCCGACGAGATCGCGCGTCAGGTCGACCAGGTGGTGGGCTGGACCGCGATCCTGGGTCTTACATCGGGTGTCATTGATCGCTTCTATCTGTAGCGGGTGCTCCGCACGTGTGCTTTCTCTGCGTCGCCGCTTGGCCGGCTCTCTCACCCGTGGTAGGGCACTGATTTTCCTCGACCCACGAGAGAGGGGTCGTCATCAGGAGACAACATGCGCACGATCCTCGCCCCATTCGTCGTCGTCGCGGCCCTCGCGTCCGTCATCGCCTGCACCAAGAGCCATTCGACCCCTGCAGCGGAGGACGCTGCGAAGCAGCAGGCTGCGCTGGAGGCAGCCAAGGCCGCTGGTGCTCTCCCCAACGAGGCCGTTGCGGCTCCGTCGGAGGATGCCGCCGCGGCCGGCGCCGTCGCCGAGGAGGAGAAGCCCACCAAGGTGGATCTCTTCGAGGAGCTGCTGAAGAAGTCGGGCTTCGAGGTCCAGGGACGCCTGGTGCTGCTCCCCGATCTGCTCGGTGGCCTCGACGAATGCGACGCGATCTACCGCACCAAGCTCGAGGCCGAGGTCGGCTACGCCACGCTGGGTCTCTATCCCGACGCCAAGAAGGCGGAGGTCTGCCTCGAGAACTACCTGAAGCTCCCGGGCGCCGCGCGCTTCGCCCACCTCTATGAGCGCAAGGGGCCGTACATCCTCGAGATGAGCACCAAGCTCACCGCGCCTCAGCTCTCGAATATCAAGGAGGTCTTCGGGAAGACGCTGGCTGAGTAGGTGATCGCCGTCGAGCGGTCCCGGGAATTTGAGAGCCCGGGGGCGGTAAGTGCTTGCAGTTCCAAGCGTTTCCCTTCCATCTCCTGATTGGCGGTCTCCCACGCCGCTGCTATGATCCAACGAAATCCCGACTCGAGGTTCGTTGGTGGGCAGCTATAGGATCATCCGCAGACTCGCTTCCGGTGGAATGGCCGAGGTCTTCCTCGGCAAGAGGGTTGGCGCCGGGGGCTTCGAGAAGCCGGTCGCGATCAAGAAGATGCTGCCGGCGCTGGCGGCCGATCCCGCCAGCGCGGAGGCCTTCCTCCGCGAGGCGCGGATCTGTGTCAACCTCGTCCACCCCAACGTGGTGCAGGTACTGGATCTCGGCACCGCCGCTGACCAGCCCTTCCTCGTGATGGAGTTGGTGGACGGCGCGGATCTGCGTCGGGTGCTCAATGCGGCCGAGGGGGCCGCGATGCCCCTTGGCCCAGCCGAGGCGATCTACATCGCCGCCCAGGTGGCGGATGCGCTTGCCTACGCCTACGACGCCAGGGGCTCCGACGGCCTCGCCCTCCAGCTGGTGCATCGCGACGTGAACCCGTCCAACGTGCTCCTCTCCATGGACGGCGCCGTGAAGCTCGCCGACTTCGGAGTGGCCAAGGCGGCCGACGGCCGGGATCTCACCCAGGGAAGGCGGCTCGAGGGGAAGGTGGGCTACCTGGCGCCGGAGCTCCTCCGCGGCGAGCCCGCGGGACACGCCAGCGACATCTTCCTCAACGGCGTGCTGCTCTTCGAGGCGCTGGCCGGGCGGCAGCTCTTCGGCGCGCCGGGCGGCGAGGCGGGCGCCACCCTGGCGCAGATCGCGCACCATGACGAGACGCTGCTGGCCCTCCCCCCCGGCTCCCCCGCGGAGCTGGGGCCGATCCTGCGGAAGGCCCTCGCCCGGGATCCGGCGGAGCGCTACCGCCACGCCGGCGAGCTGGCGGCTGCCCTCCACGGCCTCCTTCATAAGAAGGGTTGGAGGGTCGGGCGCGAGTCCATCGCCAGGCGGATGGCCAGCCTCTTTCCCGGCAGGATCCCCCTCGATCGCGAGATGGGGGAGGGCGTCTCCCTGGATGACCCTCTGCCCGATCCAATGGACCCCTCGGCAGTCGCCGAGACGGAGCGCGCCAACGAAGCGGGGCCCCACGCCGCCGACGGCCCGCGGACGCCCCGCTCTCGCAAGCGCATCGGGGAGCTGTTGGTGGAGGCCAAGCTGATCACCGAGTCCCAACTCCAGACCCTCCTCGCCAGGCAGCGGAAGGACGGCGGTAGGTTGGGGGAGTGGGCGGCCAACCTCCACTTCGCGCCGGTCCGCTCGGTGCTCGAGTTGTTGGCCAGGCAGCTCGGCGTCTCCTTCGTCGCCGACGAGCGGCTCCTAGAGGCCGCGCCCTCCGATGGTTTGCTCCGGCGCTTTCCCCAGCAACTCGCGTTGCGGCTCCTGGCCCTGCCGGTGGCGGAGGAGGAGGGCAGGGTCCTGGTGGCGATGACCGAGCCCTCCGATCTCGAGAAGCTCGATCTGATCCGCTTTCGCCTGGGGACCAGGGTGGTGCCCATCGTCTGCACCGAGTTCGGCGTCCGGCGGGCGATCGCCAGGCTCTACGGCGGGCGGGGGGATGAGCTGAAGCAGCGGCAGATCTCCGAGATCCAGGATCCCGTCCCAGCGCCTGCGGCACCGACCCCCACTTCGCCCGACCCGCTGGCGGCGGCAGGCCTCGCCCCAGGTGAGCCGCCGCCGGGCTATGTCCTCGCCTACGTCCCGGCGGGGCTGCAGGCGGATGGCCAGGCGCTCTTCCTCGCCTGGCAGGCGGAAGCGGCCCAAGCCCAGCTCGCCGCGAGGCTCCGAGAGCAGGCTCCGTCGCCAGGAGCAGAGGCCCTCCCAGCCGTGGCCGAACGCAAACGCCAGGAGGAGCCGTAGCGCGTAGCGCGCGTGAAAAAATCACCCCACCCCTCGGAGGGCGATTTTTTCACAGGCTCCGACCCGAGCCGGAGGCGAGAAAACGCCAGCAGGAGGGGCCGTAGCGCGTAGCGCGCGTGAAAAAATCACCCCACCCCCCGGAGGGTGACTTTTTCACAGGCTCCGACCCGAGCCGGAGGCGAGAAAACGCCAGAAGGAACCGTAGCGCGCAGGGCGGGTGAAGAAAAGGCCGGCCTCGCGGGTTGGCCTTTCGCTTGACAAGGTGACGTTACGGAACGTATCTACCGAGGGTCTGGCAACGCGAGAAGGTCGAAGCCCAAGCCTGGCCGCCGCAGCGGAAGGTCCAGGGAATTGCGAGGGAGGGAGCCACCGGCCGCCTCCTCCCTCCTCTCCCTTGACGCTGCGCGGAGCGGCTTCTTATAACGCCGGCAAAACCGAGATGGCCGCCTCCTTTATCGATGGCGCGCCAAGGATGGTCAATGGTCAAGACGCCGATCTACATGGACAACCACGCCACGACGCCGCTGGACCCCAGGGTCCTCGAGGCGATGATGCCGTACCTCACCCAGGCCTTCGGCAACGCGGCGTCCCGTAGCCACTCCTTTGGTTGGACGGCGGAGGAGGCCTCGGAGCTGGCGCGGGATCGGGTCGCGGCCCTCGTTGGAGGCAGCGGCAAGGAGATCGTCTGGACCTCCGGTGCCACCGAGTCGATCAACCTCGCCCTCAAGGGGATCGCCGAGTTCTACAAGGACAAGGGCAATCACATCATCACCGCCAAGACCGAGCACAAGGCCGTGCTGGACACCTGTAAGCGCCTGGAGCGCTCGGGCTGCGAGGTCACCTACCTGGACGTCGACCAGACGGGCAGGCTGGATCCCGAGGCGGTACGCGCGGCCATCACCGACAAGACCATCCTCGTCTCGGTGATGGTGGCGAACAACGAGATCGGGACCATCCACCCGATCAAGGAGATCGGCGCCATCACCAAGGAGAAGGGCGTCTTCTTCCACGTGGACGCGGCCCAGGCGGCCGGCAAGATCCCCCTCGACGTCAACGAGATGCACATCGACCTCGCCTCCCTCTCCGCCCATAAGGTCTACGGGCCCAAGGGCGTTGGCGCGCTGTGGGTGCGTCGTCGACCCCGGGTGCGGCTCACCGGCCTCATCGACGGCGGCGGGCACGAGCGCGGCATGCGCTCTGGAACGATCAACGTCCCCGGCGTGGTGGGCTTCGGCGTCGCCGCCGAGCTGGCGATGAAGGAGATGGCCGAGGAGGACGCCAGGGTGCGAGGCCTCCGCGATCGCCTCCAGGCAGCCATCACCAAGGACCTCGACATGGTCTTCCTGAACGGCCACCCCGAGCATCGCCTCGCGGGCAACCTGAACCTCTCCTTCGCCTACGTGGAAGGGGAGGGGATGATGATGGCGCTCAAGGACGTGGCGGTCTCCTCGGGATCGGCCTGCACCTCGGCCTCCCTCGAGCCCTCTCACGTGCTGCGGGCCTGTGGGGTGGAGGAGGAGCTCGCGCATACCTCGATCCGCTTCGGCCTGGGCCGGTTCACTACGCAGGAAGAGGTCGATCACGTAGCGAAGCTCGTGGTGGAGAAGGTGCAGCGGCTGCGCGATATGTCGCCGCTCTACGAGATGGCCAAGGAAGGCATCGACCTCAAGTCGATCGAGTGGACCGGCCACTAATCTATTGATGAAGCGAGAAGGAGAGAGACGATGGCCTATAGCGACAAGCTGATCGACCACTACGAGAATCCTCGGAACGTGGGCACCCTCGACAAGGACGATCCCAACGTGGGCACCGGCCTCGTGGGGGCTCCCGCCTGTGGCGACGTGATGCGCCTCCAGCTCCGGATCAACGACGATGGCGTGATCGAGGAGGCCAAGTTCAAGACCTTCGGCTGCGGATCCGCGATCGCCTCCAGCTCCCTCGTCACCGAGTGGGTGAAGGGCAAGAAGGTAGACGAGGCCGCGAAGATCACCAACTCGGTGATCGCGGAGGAGCTCTCGCTTCCGCCCGTGAAGATCCACTGCTCGGTGCTGGCCGAGGACGCCATCAAGGCGGCGATCGCCGATTACAAGCAGAAGAAGGAAGATCCCAAGGCGGCCCCGCAGCCCGCAGCCGCGGTTGCGAAATAAGGGGGCGCCTCCTCCCAAGGAGCGGATGCGAATGTCGACTCAGGATGCCGGCAAGATCGTGGGCCTTGGCCTGCCCCAGACCGCGCCTGCCAAGCAGGACGAGGAGAGGGCTGTGCCCGCGGGGCTGACCAGCCTGGGCTCGAAGGGCGCCGCGCCCGCCGCTGCTGCACCCGCGGGGCTGACCAGCCTGGGCTCGAAGGGCGCCGCGCCCGCCGCTGCTG